>NZ_JBFBJX010000004.1:0-95284 GCF_040686295.1 Streptomyces sp. NPDC085944
TCCGCCTCCCCCCGCCCCACCCCCCCTGGGTACCCGCCACCCATTTCCCCCCCCCCCGCACCCCACCCCCCCCCCCCCGCTACGGCCGCCGCCGTGCGGCCGGGCCCGCACGGCGGCGCCAGTACCGGGGGAGCGGTCAGCGGGAGCCCGGCACCGTCATCTCACCCCCTGCGCCCGGGGCGTGCCCCGCGTCACCTCCCACTCCCGGGCCGGCGACCACAGGCCGCCGGCGCCCGCGCCGCCGCCGCCGTCGCCGCCCGCGGCACCCCGACCGTCGGACGCGGTCCACCAGTGGGGGCGGTGGTCCGTCGTCCGCCGGACGCCGACCGTGTACGTCCGGGTGTACTCACCGTTGGCAGAGGTCACCGTGATCGTGCGGGTGGTCAGACGGGAGCGGGACGACGAGACCGTGTCACTGCCGTCGGTGACCTTCACTGTGGCCCCCGACTCGGCGGCCACCGCCCCGACGGCCGGGATCCTCCCGTGCCCCGGCCAGTCCACGACGTACGTGCTCACGTCCGGGTCGAACCCGTCGAGCGCGACGCCCCCCACGGTGATCGCGGAGGCGTCGGCCACACTGGCCTTCGTGGCGTCCGGGAAGTCGGTCACCGTGACCGACCCGTCGGCGTTCACCACCACGTCCGCCGCCATCGCCGCCGCGAGGTTGATCCGCTGCCAGCCCGGCCCGCCGGACGCGCTGAGGTCGAGCGGGTACCCGGAGTCCGTGGCGGTCTGCTCCAGGACCTGGGTGCGCTGCCCGGCGGTGAGGTCCGGGAAGGCCGTGACCAGCAGCGCCGCCGCGTCGGCCGGTGCGTCGAGGGTCTGCCCGGCCTCGCCGGTCCGGGAGAACCCGTACGTCAGGCGCCGCGTGTACAGGTCCACGGCCTGTCCGGTGCTCAGCCCGGCGTACCGGTCGCCCGCACAGGCCGTGAGGGTGTCGCCGTATCCCTCCTCCTCGCACCGCGCGAGCAGCACGTTCTCGATCTCGGTGTGGGCCTGCCGCAGCAGCTCCGCGAAGGCGGGGTCCGCCCAGCGGTGCGCCACCGTGGCCTGCGCGGTGATGCGGCCGCCCATGACGTCGAGCGGGTAGTGGAACCCGAGGACGACGCGGTTGTCCCCGTACTCCGAGGTGCGGGCGAGGATCGACGGCGCCAGGTCGGGCAGCAGCGTGGCGAGGATCGTCCCGGCCTCGTAACCGCCGTAGGTGTGGCCGCTCGGGTACGAGCCCTGGCCGGCGAGTCCGCTGTACGAGCTGTCCTGCGACTCGTAGATCGCGCCGCCGTCCCCGGCGAAGCCGAGCCGCACGTAAGGGCGCAGGTACTGGTAGTGGTTCTTCGCCGCGTCGTGGGTGTCGAGGTTCTCGGTGACGCGGGAGAACAGTGCGCTGGTCTTGGGCAGTCGCCCTTCCTCCAGGGCCTGGCTGTACAGCGGGCCGAGCCGGGAGCCGAGGCCGTCGGCCATCGTGACGGTGGCGCTGTGGGACGCGTCCACCTCGGCCCGGTCGACCCGCTCCCGCGTCGCCGCGTTGTTGACGGCGACGGTGATCGTGTCGTTCTCGGCCGTGAGCGAAGTGCCTCCGGTCCACTTCTCGTTGGCGCCGAGGGTGCCGGAGTCCAGGTCGTCGAAGCCGCCGAGGAGCCGGTTGAAGTAGTCGCTCCCGTCGTCGGTCGCGGGCCACGAGTCCGACGCGTAGGCGGCGTCGAGCACGTCGTCCGGGAAAGGGGAAGGCTCGTAGTCCGCGGGGTCCGGGGCGGCGGCGGCCGTGGTCGCGGTCGCCGTGCCGGGGGCGTCGGAGCTGCCGGCCGGGGTCACCGCGGTGACGGTGGCGGTGTGGGTCTTCGCCCGGCCCGTCGTGGTGAGCAGTGCGGTGTCCGCGGTGCCGGACACGTGCACGGTCGTCCCGTCGTCGAGCGCCACCGTGTAGCCGACGACCGGGAAGCCGCCGTCCCCGGCGGACCGCCAGCTCACCCGGACCCGCTCGCCGTCGGTGACCACGCCCGTGACGACCGGCGTCTGGGGCGTGTTGTCGCCCGTGACGGCGGGCTGCGTCGAGGCGCTCCAGGGGGAGTCGCCCAGGGCGTTCACCGCGCGGACCCGCGCCGTGTACGACGTGCCGTCCTTCAGCCGGGTGAACACCGTGCTCCGGCTGTCCGGATCCGCGATCTCGACCCGGTGGCCGTCGCCGAGCGTGATCTCGTAGCCGGTGACCGGCGAGCCCCCGTCGTCCCCGGGCGCGGCCCAGATGACCCTCACACTGGTGCCGGACGAGGTCGCGGACACCGCGGCGGGTGCGGCGGGCACCGTCCTGCGCTTCGTGGTGAGCGCGGTCTGGGCGCGGTCGAGGGCCGCGTACCGTTCGCCGAGGGCGCGGTCCGTGGCCGAGTCGTCGGCCAGCGCCGCCTTCGCCGCGGTGAGCGCCGTGGTGAACGCACGCCACGAGGCCTCCGTGTACCGCTCGTCGGCGAGGGCGGACGCGGTGGCGACCAGGTTCTCCAGCTTCAGCCGGGGGAGGGGCACCAGCTGGTTCGCGGCCAGGGTGAGGGCCCGGGTCCGCAGGTCGACCTCCGGCTGCGTCGCGTCCCCGGCGTCCAGGAGGGCGCGGGCGGCGGCGAGTTCGCGGCGGAACACCGCGAAGTCGATCGTGCCGTACCGGTCCGCGTCCTCGGACAGCCCCTCGTACCGCTCGACAGCCTTCCGCAGGGCGGACAGGTCCGTCTCCGCGGGCGGCTCGACGTGGCCGAAGGTGATCCGGCCGAGGTTGGCGACGTACGGGTGCGCGGAGTCCGCGTTCGTGGTCAGCCGCAGGTGCACGGCGTGCGTGCCGGTGACCGGCTTCGGCAGGGTCAGGCTGGTCGTCCCTCCCGACGACCACGAGTTGCCGGTGACCGGCAGGGGAACGGCCGCGTACGGCGTGCCGGGGCTGTCCGCGTCGAAGGAGTCCAGGTAGAGCTGGACGGCGGAACCGGTGCCGCAGCGGGCGGAGTTGTTGACGTAGGTGAGCGTGAGCGTGTTCTTGGGGGAGTCGCCGAAGTCGACGGCTCCGTAGTCGAGCCAGGCGCCGTCGTAGGTGCCGCCGAGGCTGGTGGCCGAGCCCGCGTCGTCCCAGGTGGCCGGCTCGCTCTTGAGCCCGCCCCCGCTGCTGTCCGTGAACGCCGTGGCGTCGAAGACCACCGGGGCGTCCGCCTGCCGGGTGAAGGTGAGCGAGTGGATGTTGGCCACGTACGGCTGCGCGTCGGTCTGGGTGCTGGAGACGAAGACGGCGAACACGTCCCGGGTGCCGTCGAAGACGTCCGGGTCGAGCCGTACGCTCGTGGTGGCCACGGTGCCCCAGCCCGAGCCGGTGTAGTCGAGGGGGATCTCGACCGCCGGCGGGCCGTCCTCGGCGCCCAGGCGCAGTTCGATGCGCGAGTCCGAGGCCGCGCGGGAGCGGGGCTTGTCGTAGCCGACGGCGACGGTGTCGGCGCCGTCACCGAGGCCGGTGTCCCGCCACTCGGCCCAGGCGCCGTTCGTCACGTTCTCGAAGACGCCGTTCGAGAGCTTCAACGGGAGCGAACCGTCGCCGGTCCCGGTGGCGTCGGCCGCGGTGAGCGTGGCGAGCGTGGTGACCGGGGAGGACGACGGGGCCTCCTCGGGCGAGAACCGGTACCAGTCGAAGTTCGACACCCACCGCTGTCCCGACGGGGCGTGGAACACGAACGTCGCGCTCGACGCGTCCAGCAGGGCGTCCGGGTCGGTGACGGCCGCCTGGACGGTCGTGTAGTACTGCCAGCCGCCGGTCCCCGGCAGGGAGACGGTGGCGACGACCGGGCCGTCGGCGTCCCCGGCGTGAAGGGCCACGCTGCTCGGGTCCGCGGTCGGTGCCTGCGCGTTGGCGTAGCGCACGGAGACGCTGCGCGGGGCGACCCCGCCGAAGTCGAGGCCGGTGTACTGCTCCCAGGAGCCCTCGGTGACGCCGCCGAGGTCGCCGTCCGAGTGGTAGGCCTCCTTCACCAGGCTCGGGCCCTCCATCCGGTCCGGGTCCTCGGCCTGGAGGACGGCGTAACCGCCCTCGTCCAGGGTGAGCGCGTCGGTCGCGGACCGCAGCGCGTCGTGGGCCGCCATGAGCGTGCCGGTCGGCGAGGCGGGGTCCGCGAGGACGGTCCGCGCGCGTTCCAGCGCCGCCCGGAAGATCCCGTAGGAACCGTCGGAGTAGTTGCCCTCGCGCACCAGGGACGCCTCGTCGGCGAGGGCGGCGAGGCTCCCCCGGTGCACCGCCGCCGCCGAGACCACCAGCGGGTCGGTCACGGACACGCCGGTGCCGGTGACCGTCGAGGCCGGTGTGCCGCGCGGGAAGGCCCGGTCGGCGAAGACGAGGCCGAGCCGCGCGTCGGTCCTCGTGGTGCCGGTGAGCTTCAGGGACGCCGTGCGCCGGCCGGTGACCCGGAGGTCCGCCTCGACCCCGTCCGGAAGGCCGGTGACGCTCGCCGCGCCGCTCCGGGTGAGACTGGTGCCCTTGCGCGCGGCGAACGACGCCCGGCCGTTCAGCCGAAGCTCGATGCCGTTCTCGACGGTGCCGTCGGCGGCGGTGTCGACGGTCTCGGGGCGGGCGGAGACGACGGTCGTACCCCTGCCGGGTCCGGAGTCGTCACCGTCGTCGCCCGTGTCGCCGCTCAGCGAGTACGCGGGCTCGGTGCGGGAGCCCCAGGACGACGGCTCGGAGCCCATGTCGAACGTCAGGGTGCCGCCGGCGACGATCTGCGCGTAGTCGAGCCATGTGTTCGTAAACCGCTTGCCGTTGAGCGTCGCGCGCTGCACGTAGTAGTCGCTCGGCGAGACCCCGTCGGCCTCGACGGTGAACTCGGCGCCGCTCTCGTAGCGGATCGTCGTCGAGTCGAAGAAAGGACTGCCGATCTGGAACTGACTGGACCCCGCGGTCACCGGGAAGAGCCCGAGGGCCGCGGCGACGAACATCGTCGACATGGTGCCGGCGTCGTTGTCCATGGTCGGCAGGAAGCCGTCCGGGGCCGGTTCGTAGACCCTGGTCTTCACCGGCGGCCGGAACTCGCCGCCCGAGCTGGGGGCTTCGCCCGTCGAACCGGTCGCGATGTACCGGTTCCAGGTCTCGCCGGTGTAGATGGCGCGCACCCACTTCTGGGTCAGGCTCGGCTCACCGACGTAGTTGAAGAGGTAAGGGGCCTGGAGGTCGATCTCGTTCGCGTTGGAGTGCAGCATGGTCGAGCCGTCGTCGGCGTCCGAGTCCTCGCCGAACATGTGGCGGATCGCCGCCCGGCCGGCCTTCTCGCCGCCCATGGCCTCCAGGAGGCCGGCCATGTCGTAGGCGTCGTACCAGTGGTACTGCCACAGGGTGCCCTGGTAGAGCTTCGCCTCCTCGAACTTCTCGTAGTCGGCCTTCTGCCAGTCGCCCTCGCCGTCGCGCGGCGTGAGCAGACCGACCTCGGTGCCGTCGGCCGCGGTCCAGGCGCCGGGCTTGACCAGGTTGTCGATCGCCATGGTCGCCTGCTCGCGCAGCTTCTTCGCGTCCGCGTCCGCACCGAGCGCGTCCGCGATCACGGACAGCGCCCACTGGTCGTAGCCGCGCTGCACCGTCGTACCGGGGTCGCCGGCGATGTACCCCTGCCGCAGCTGGGTTCCGGTGTAGTAGCCGGTGTACGACTTCAGCGCCGGGTACGCCTCGTCGAGGCGGTCGAAGTCCTTGAACCCCTTCGACAGCGCGTCCGCGATCACCACCGCCGAGCGCTCCCAGCGCACGGTCGGCACCGAGTGGGTGAGGCTGCCCGGGCTCTTGCCCGAGGCGTGCGCGTCGGCGAACAGGACGACCGCGGACTGCACCATGTCCCGGTAGGTCGCCGGGTCGATGTACGCCTCGACGGAGTACTTGCGGAAGTCGTCCCAGGTGGACCAGCCGTCGTAGTACGTGAAGCCGTTCGCCCGGTGCACCGCCCCGTCGACGCCGCGGTACGTGCCGCTGGTGCTGGTGGCGTTCACCGGCAGCGCGTACATGCGGTAGAGGTGCGTGTAGAACAGCTTGGTCAGCGTCGAGTCCGGGTCGGCCTTCTTCGAGGCCTTCACCGCGACGGCGCCGAGCGTGCGGTTCCAGTCCGCCTTCGTCTGCGCGCGCACTTCCGCGAAGCCGCGGCCCGCGACCTCGTTGTGCTGGTCGGTCGCGGCCTGTTCGGCGCTGATCGGCGACAGCGTGACACGCAGTTCGACGTCGTCGCCGTCGGCCGGGTCGAATCCGAGGACGGCACCGGTGTCCCTGCCGTCCCGCGCGGTCGCGTCGTCCAGCGCGCCGTCGTCGTCCCAGGTGCGCAGCGAGGCCACGGGGACGTTCGTGGTCGCGTAGTAGTACAGGCGGTACGAGGCGCCGTTGAACGACCCCGCGACCAGCCCGCTGATCGCGGTGGTCCCGTCCTTCAGCTTCGTCGCTTCCAGGGTCGAACGGGTGCGGCTGGTGAAGTTGTTGGCGAGGTCCAGGACGAGCTGGGGCCGCGCTCCGTCGGGGAAGCCGTACCGTTCGAGCGCCGTACGGGTCGTCGCGGCCATCTCGGCGTCGATGGTCCCGGCGGGGGAGCCGAGCCCCACCCGGTAGGAGCCGGGCGTCGCGGACTCGTCGTCGTGGCTGTAGGGGTGCGCGTAGGTGCTCGTGGCCGGGCGGCTGTCGTACTGCCGCGAGGTCGGGACGACCAGCAGGTCGCCGCCGCCGCCCGAACCGCCCACGCCGTCCAGGTTCGTGGCGGTGAACCCGGCGATGTGGTCCTCCTCGTAGTCGTACCCCGAGTGGCTGCGGCCCGGGGCCGTCATCGGGTTGACCTTGGCCAGGCCGTGCGGGGCCTGGGCGCCGGGGAGGTCGTTGCCGTCGTCGCCGGCGGTGGACAGGAACGGGTCGACGAGCTTCGTGTAGTCGGTCCCGGCGGTCGGCGCTCTCTCGGCGGTCGACGCGGTGGGGCCGGGCACGGCCGCGGCGGTGCCGCCGCCCGCCAGCGCGGCGAGGCCGAGCGCCCCGGCGAGCACCGCGGCGACCGTGGACCGCAGGGCCCGTGGCCGGGCCGGCCGTCTCGGCGGTCTCTTGGATCTGTCGGGCATGACGAGCACGGACCCTCCCTGATGGACAACGTTGTCAGACGGCAATCGGAGCAAGCGCTCCGAGGTGAACGCCTCCGCCATCACATAGGGAGAAGTCATACAACGGGGAAACGGAGTTCGTACAGGGCCCGCGCGTCCGTGCCGCACGCACGCGGTCCGGCGCGGGCGGCGCGTTGTGCGGGGCGCGGGCGCCTGGTGGCTGTGATCCGTGTGTCACTCCGCGCGCCCTGCCGGGACGTGACGCCCCGGGAAATGATGTGCGGACCGCGTGTGAGCCAGGCGAATCCGCGTATCCGCTTCATGAGCGGACGGGTGTGCGGGGGAAAGGACTCAACCTTGTTGCTGCTCATCTCTCCGGACGGTGTCGACGAGGCCCTCGACTGCGCGAAGGCGGCCGAGCACCTGGACATCGTCGACGTCAAGAAGCCCGACGAGGGCTCGCTCGGAGCCAACTACCCTTGGGTCATCCGGGAGATCCGCGCGGCGGTCCCGGCGGACAAGCCGGTCTCCGCCACCGTGGGAGACGTGCCGTACAAGCCCGGCACGGTGGCCCAGGCGGCACTCGGCGCCGCCGTGTCCGGGGCCACCTACATCAAGGTCGGTCTCTACGGATGCGGCACGCCCGAGCAGGCCGTCGAGGTCATGCGCGGGGTCGTCCGTGCGGTGAAGGACCACCGGCCGGACGCCTTCGTCGTCGCCTCGGGATACGCCGACGCCCACCGCATCGGCTGTGTCAACCCGCTCGCGCTGCCCGACATCGCGCGCCGTTCGGGTTCCGACGCCGCCATGCTCGACACCGCGATCAAGGACGGGACGCGGCTGTTCGACCACGTTCCGCCCGACGTGTGCGCCGAGTTCGTACGGCGTGCCCACGACGCCGGCCTCCTCGCCGCGCTGGCGGGCAGCGTCAGGAGCGCCGACCTGGGCGAACTGGCCCGCATCGAGACGGACATCGTCGGAGTGCGCGGAGCGGTCTGCGAGGGAGGGGACCGCAACGCGGGCCGCATCCAGCCGCACCTGGTGGCGGCCTTCCGGGCGGAGATGGACCGGCACGTCCGCGAGCACACGGCCGCCACCGCGGCACAGAGCTGATCATGACCTTGGCAACCGGACGTTCGCCCCGCACTCGTGGAGACCGGGGCGGGTGCCTCACCGTCGTCGACCCGGCGACCGGCGAAGCGTTCGACGAGGCTCCCGACCGGCGACCGGAGGAGCTGGACGCGGCCGTCGACCGGGCCCACGCGGCCTGGCACGACTGGCGGGCCGACCCGGCCGCCCGCAGAACGGCGCTGCTCGCGGCGGCGGACGCCGTCGACGCGGCCGCCGCCGCTCTCGCCCCGCTCCTCACCCGCGAACAGGGCAAACCGCTGACCGAGTCGCACGCGGAGGTGGCCCGCACGGCCGCCCGGCTG
Organism: Streptomyces sp. NPDC085944; assembly: GCF_040686295.1. Classification (NCBI taxonomy): domain Bacteria; kingdom Bacillati; phylum Actinomycetota; class Actinomycetes; order Kitasatosporales; family Streptomycetaceae; genus Streptomyces; species Streptomyces sp. NPDC085944. The sequence continues at coordinate 8,496 of NZ_JBFBJX010000004.1, forward strand.
CGCTACTTCGCCGAACTGAACACCGGGACGCAACCGATCACGGACGGCCGCCCCGTGCACAGCCGACTGCGGTGGCGGCCGATCGGGCCCGTCGCCGCCATCGTCCCGTGGAACTTCCCCCTGCAGCTGGCGTCGGCGAAGTTCGCACCGGCGCTCGCCGCGGGCAACACGATGGTGCTCAAACCCTCACCGTTCACCCCCCTCGCCACCCGGATGCTGGGGTCCGTACTCGCCGCTGCCCTGCCCGAGGGCGTGCTGACGATCGTCACCGGAAGGGAACCCCTCGGCGCCCGTCTCGCGTCGCACCCGGGGATCCGCCACGTGAGCTTCACCGGGTCGGCGGCCACGGGACGGGCCGTCGCCGCGGGCGCGGCGGCCACACTCGCCCGCGTCACCTTGGAACTGGGAGGCAATGACGCAGCCGTCCTGCTCGACGACGTCGACGTGGAGGAGATCGCGGACCGGCTGTTCTGGGCGGCGTTCCGCAACTGCGGCCAGGTCTGCATGGCGGTCAAACGCGTCTACGCCCCCGCCCGGCTCTACGCCCGGGTGGTGGAGGCCCTCGCCCACCGCGCGGACACGACCGCCGTCGGATCCGGACTCGACCCGGCCTCCCGCATCGGGCCGGTCAACAACGCCCCGCAACTCGCCCGCGTCGAGCACCACACGGCCCGCGCCCTGGCCGACGGCGGCCGGGCCGTGGCCGGTGGACACCGCCTGGACCGGCCGGGGTACTTCTTCGCCCCGACGATCCTGGCCGACGTACCGGCCGACAGCCCGGTGGTGACCGAGGAACAGTTCGGCCCGGTCCTTCCGGTCCTGCCGTACGACAGCCTCGACGAAGCTGTCCGGGCGGCCAACGACACCGGCTTCGGACTGGGCGGCTCGGTGTGGGGCACCGACCTCGACCGGGCCGCGGCCGTCGCCGACCGCCTGGAGTGCGGAACGGCCTGGATCAACCACCACGCCGAACTCTCCCTCGCTCAACCCTTCGCGGGTGCCAAGGACAGCGGTGTCGGCGTCGCGGGCGGACCGTGGGGGCTCTACGGAAACCTCAGACCGTTCGTCGTGCACCGCCCTCAGGAGGCGTGAAGTGAGGTTCGGCGCGGCCGTACTGCGGGCGTACGAGGGCCCGTTCACCGTCGAAGAAGTGGTGCTGGCGGACGGACCGGCCGACGGGGAGGTCCTGGTCCGGATCGCGGGCTGCGGGATGTGCCGGACCGACCTGGGGGTGCGGCGCTCGGCCGGCCGCTCACCCCTGCCGGCGGTCCTCGGTCACGAGGGGGCCGGAGTCGTGGTGGAGACGGGAGGCACGGGCACCGGCCTGAGCCCCGGCGACCCTGTGGTGCTGAGCTTCGACTCCTGCGGGCACTGCCGCAACTGCCTGGGCGCGGCCCCCGCCTACTGTGACTCCTTCGCCTCGTTGAACCTGTTCGGCGGGCGCGAGGAGCGTGCCGCACGCTTCGCCGACGCGAGCGGGACGCCCCTGGCCCCCCGCTGGTTCGGCCAGTCCTCGTTCGCCGAGTACACGCTGGTCCCGGCCCGCAACGCCGTCCGGGTCGATCCCGCGCTGCCCCTGGAACTGCTCGGACCGCTCGGTTGCGGCTTCCTCACCGGCGCCGGTGCGGTCCTCAACTCCTTCGGTGCCGGCCCCGGCGACACCCTCGTCGTCCTCGGCGCGGGCGCGGTGGGCCTGGCCGCGGTGATGGCGGCTCACGCCGCCGGCGCGGTGACCGTGGCGGTGGACCGGCATCCCGGGCGGCTGGCCCTCGCCGAACGGTTCCACGCCCTCCCGGTCCCGGCCACTCCGACCGGCCTGTCCGACCGCCTTCTGCGGCTGACCGGCGGTGGAGCGGCCTACGCGCTGGACACCACGGGCGCCGCCGGGCCGATCAACGAGGCGCTCCGGTCGCTGCGTCCGACCGGCCGGCTCGGCCTCGTGGCACGCCTCCACGACACCTTGCCGCTCGGGGTGGGGACACTGGACCGGGGGCGCACGATCTCCCACATCTGCGAGGGCGACGCCGTCCCCGGAGTGCTGATCCCCCGCCTCATCGCGCTCTGGCAGGCCGGGCGCTTCCCCTTCGACGAGCTGATCCGCACCTACCCGCTCGCCGACATCAACGAGGCCGAACACGACTGCGAGACGGGGCGCGTCGTCAAACCCGTCCTGGTCCCGGACGGCCGGCGGCACTGAACACGCCGCCCACCGCCGCCCACCCCGGCCGGCGCCTCCGACGGACGTCCGACCCACACGATCCCACCAGGGAGAAGGCATGGCCGACACGGCATCGCTCAGCACCACTGCGGACGGCGTGGAGGGAGGAGTGGGGCTGACCGCCCTCCTGGTCGCCGCGGCCCGGGCGATCGAGACCCACCGCCCCGACAGCCTCGCCCGGGACAGATTCGCGGAGCACTTCGTGCTGGGCGCCGAGGCATCCGCGCACTGGCCGGTCCGCCCGGAGCAGGCCCCGGACGGGGACACGAGCCCGCTCTGGGGACGCTTCGCCCGCTACTTCGGCCTGCGCACCCGGGTTCTCGACGACTTCCTGCTCCGGTCGGTCCGGTCCGCCGGCATCCGTCAGGCGGTGCTGCTGGGAGCCGGGCTGGACACGCGGGCCTTCCGGCTCGACTGGCCCCCCGGCTGCGCGGTCTACGAGATCGACAGGTACGGAGTCCTCGCGTTCAAGCACAAGGTCCTCGACGCCCTGTCGGCCCGGCCCCGGGCGGCGCGCGTGCCGGTCGGGACCGACCTGCGCGCCGACTGGGCCGGCGCGCTGACGGCCGCCGGCTTCGACCCCACGATCCCCACCGTGTGGCTGGTCGAGGGCCTGCTGTTCTACCTGCCACGCGCCGCCGAGACCGCGCTCGTCGACACGGTCGACCGGCTGAGTGCGCCCGGCAGCACCCTGGCGTACGAGGTCAAGCTCGAGAAGGACCTGATGGCGTACCGCGACAGTCCGCTGTACACGTGCACGCGCCGGGAACTCGGCATCGACCTGCTCGGCCTGTTCAGCCGGGAGCCGCGGCCCGACTCCGCGGCCCGGCTGACGGGCAGGGGCTGGACCGCGTCGGTGCAGACTCCCTTCGACTTCACCCGCCTGCACGGACGCGGCCCGCTGCCCGAGGAGAACGACGCCCTGGGCGGCAACCGTTGGGTGTTCGCCGACCGGGCGCGGTCGGCGTGAGGGGCCCGGCCCGTTTCATGCATGGATCCACTGTTTCCCCCCGTTCGTGTGTGAAGAGCCGTTGTTCCCTGCCGGCGCGGCCGGGACGACTGGATAGTGGGGTCGGCCGCCGGGGGCAGCTCCCCGGCGCATTCCGACGGCAAGGCCCCACCAAGAAAGGCAGGGTGCACCATGGTGCCCACCACCGAGGCGACCGACCGCATCGAGCTGGTCTTCTCCCTCTTCGACGCCGATGGCAACGGCTACCTGGAGCGCGCCGACTTCGACTTGATGGGCAACCGCGTGGTGGCCGCGGTACCGACCGCCCAGGAAGCCGTCAAGGAAAGGATGGCCGGTGCCTTCCGCCGCTACGGTGACACGCTCCTGACCGAGCTGGACGCCAACGGCGACGGCCGGGTCAGCCCCGAGGAGTTCACCTCCGTCGTCCTCAACCCGCAGCGGTTCGACGCGGCCGTGGACGAGTTCGCCGAAGCGCTCGCGGCGATGGGCGACCCGGACGGCGACGGCTTCGTCGCCCGCCCCGAGTTCGTCGCGCTGATGATCGCGATCGGCTTCGCACGGCCCAACATCGAGGCCCTCTTCGAGGCCTTCGGCCCGGACGGGGAGGACCGCGTGCGGGTGTCCACCTGGGCCGACGCCATCAGGGACTACTACCGCCCGGAGAAGTCCGGCATCGCCGGCGACCACCTGGTCCCACGGACCTGACGAGCCGGGCGGGACGGGTTCCGCCGTCGGCCTGAGAAGGCGTTCGACCTGATGGGGAGGGTGGCGTCGGTCGGCGGCGCGGATCTACGCTGCCTGCGACAGCGACAGCGACAGCGACAGCGACAGCGACAGCGACAGCGACAGCGACAGCGACAGCGACAGCGACAGCGACCGAGGCCGACAGCCCGGCCCGGGGCGGCGGTGGAGACTGGGCTGCGTGGAGGGGAGGGGTCCGCGCCAGTGCTCCCCGGACCCTCCCCGCGGGGGCGTTCCGCTGCCGCACAGGCCCGTCGACGTACCCGAACACCGAGGTCAGGCATGCAGTTCACAACTCGCCCCACCCTGAGCGGCACTTTCGGCATGGTGTCCTCGACCCACTGGCTGGCCTCGCAGTCGGCCATGGCGGTGCTGGAGGACGGAGGCAACGCCTACGACGCCGCCGTGGCCGGAGCCTTCGTGCTGCACGTCGTCGAGCCGCACCTCAACGGGCCCGCCGGAGAGGTGCCGATCCTGCTCGCTCCGGCGGACGGCGAGGTGCGGGTGCTGTGCGGGCAGGGCGTGGCGCCCGCCGGAGCGACGGTCGCGCACTACAAGGGGCTCGGACTCGACCTCGTCCCCGGCACCGGGCCGCTCGCCGCCGCCGTGCCCGGTGCTTTCGACGCCTGGCTGCTCCTGCTGCGCGACCACGGCACCAAGTCACTGGCCGACGTGCTCAAGTACGCCATCGGCTACGCCGAGCACGGGCACGCGCCCGTGGAACGGGTCGCGGAGACCGTGCAGACCGTCCGGCAGCTGTTCGAGACGGAGTGGACCTCCTCCGCCGAGATCTACCTGTCGGACGGCCACCCGCCCCGCCCCGGCGAGTTGCTGCGCAACCCCGCCCTCGCCGCCACCTGGCAGCGGTTGCTCGCCGAGACGGCGGGAGCGGCGGACCGGGAGGCGGAGATCGACGCGGCCCGGGAGGTCTGGCGCTCCGGATTCATAGCCGAGGCGCTCGTACGGCAGGCCGGGCGGCCCACCCTGGACACCAGCGGCGAACGCCACACCGGCACCCTGACCGCGGCCGACCTCGCCGGCTGGTCGGCCCACTACGAAGCACCGGCGACCTACGACTGGAACGGCTGGACCTTGTGCAAGGCCGGCCCGTGGAGCCAGGGACCCGTCCTGCTCCAGCAGTTGGCGCTGCTCCCGCCCGAACTCCCCGCCCACGGCTCCGCCGACTACGTCCACCTGCTGGTCGAGGGCTGCAAACTCGCCATGGCCGACCGGGAGGCCTGGTACGGCGACGCGGACGGCGCGGACCGGGTGCCGCTGGACGACCTGCTGTCGCCGGAGTACAACGCTGAGCGGCGCCGACTCGTGGGCGACAAGGCGTCCTTCGAACTGCGGCCCGGCGCTCCCGGCGGGCGCACCCCGCGGCTCAGCGCGCACGCCCTCGTCGCGGCCGTGGAGGGGGAGGGCCTCGACGCCCTGGGGGTGGGCGAGCCGACGGTCGCCAAGAGCCCGACGTCCCCGGTGCCGGGGGAGCCGGACGTGGCGGCCGACGGGGGCACCCGCGGCGACACCTGCCACCTCGACATCGTGGACCGCTGGGGCAACATGGTCTCGGCCACGCCCAGCGGCGGCTGGCTCCAGTCCAACCCCGTCGTGCCCGAGCTCGGCTTCCCGCTCGGCACCCGGCTCCAGATGACCTGGCTGGAGGAGGGCCTGCCCAACTCGCTCACGCCGGGCCGCCGCCCCCGCACCACGCTCACCCCGTCCGTCGCCCTGCGCGACGGGGTGCCGGTCATGGCCTTCGGCACCCCCGGCGGCGACCAGCAGGACCAGTGGCAGACGCACTTCTTCCTCGCCGTCGCGCTGCGCCCGCGGGTGCGCGGCGGACTCGACCTCCAGGGTGCGATCGACGCCCCGAACTGGCACAACGACGGCTTCCCCGGCTCCTTCTTCCCGCGCGGCATGCGGGCGGGTTCCGTCACCGTGGAGTCCCGGATGCCTGCGCAGGTGGTCGAGGAGCTGAGACGGCGCGGGCACGACGTGACGGTGGGGGAGGCGTGGTCGGAGGGCCGGCTGTGCGCCGTCGCGCGGGACCCGGAGACGGGCGTGCTGTCGGCGGCGGCGAACCCGCGCGGCATGCAGGGATACGCGGTGGGCCGCTGACCGGCACACGCGCCCGGGTGACCGGCACCGGGGCGACCGGCACATGTGCCCGTGCAGGCGATGTTCGTGCCGATTCCACCCGGAGTACACCACCCGGGTGAGGATTGTCAGTGGCGCGTGCTCTCATGGAGTCATGATCGAGAACAACGAAACCATCGACGAGTTTCTCTCCCGGCACACCGACGAGGTCGAGGCGGCCGTGCGCAAGGCTGCCGCCCAGGAGATCATGCCGCGCTGGCGCCGGCTCGCGGCAGACGAGGTCGACCAGAAGACCGGCCCGCACGACCTGGTCACGGACGCCGACCGCCGGGCCGAGGTCTGCCTGACGGAGGTCCTGGCCGGCCTGCTGCCGGGCTCGGTGGTGGTCGGCGAGGAGGCCGTGCACGCGAACCCCGCGTCGTACGAGGCGATACGCGGCGAAGCCCCGGTGTGGATCATCGACCCGGTCGACGGGACCCGGCAGTTCGTGCGCGGCGAGGAGGGCTTCTGCACGCTGGTGGCGCTCGCCCGGCACGGCGTCGTGCACGCCTCCTGGACCTACGCCCCGGTCGACGACCGGCTGGCGACGGCCGTCCGCGGACGGGGCGCCTTCCTGGACGGTGAGCGGCTGTACGCGGGACCGCCCGAGCCCGGCCGCGAGCTGCGGGTCGCCACCTCCCACCCGGACTACACGACGGACGAGCAGAAGCGAGCCCTGCTCGCCCTGCGCACCCCGGGCGTGGCCCCCCGCCCCTGCGGTTCGGCGGGCCTGGAGTACCTGGCGGTCGCCCGGGGCGAAGCCGACGCCACCGCCTTCTCCTGGGAGGCGGCCTGGGACCACGCGGCCGGTCTCCTCCTGGTCGAGGAGGCGGGCGGCGCCCACCTGACCCGCACGGGCGAACCCTTCCGCATCACCGGGGGCAACGACCTGCCGTTCACGGCCGCCCGCGACGCGGCCACGGCACGCCGGGTGGCGGCGCTGCTGTCGGGCGGGGCGTGATGCCCGACGGCCGCCGCGGGCGGGGCACCGCGACCGCGCGCCGCCGGATCCCGGGCATATCCTGATCCCCAGTGGCCATCGGCTGACGAAGGGGTCCGAAGGTGCCGTCGATGCTCGATGCGGTCGTAGTGGGTGCGGGGCCGAACGGACTGACGGCTGCCGTGGAGCTCGCCCGGCGCGGCTTCTCGGTCGCCGTCTTCGAGGCCCGGGGCACCGTCGGCGGCGGGGCGCGCACCGAGGAGCTGACCCTGCCCGGCTTCCGGCACGACCCGTGCTCGGCCGCGCACCCGCTCGGCATCAGTTCCCCGGCCTTCCGCGGCCTCCCCCTGGAGCGATACGGCCTCGAGTGGCTGCACCCCGCGCTGCCCATGGCGCACCCCTTCCCCGACGGCTCGGCCGCCGTCCTGTCCCGGTCGGTGGCCGAGACCGCCGCCTCCTTCGGACCGCGCGACGCGGGCACCTACCGCAGGCTCGTCGAGCGCTTCCTGCCCAGGTGGGACACGCTCGCCCGGGACTTCATGTCCCTGCCGCTGACCGCGCTGCCCCGCGACCCCGTCACCCTCGCCAGGTTCGGACTGGCCGGCCTGCCCCCGTCGACCTGGCTGATGCGCCGCTTCCGCGACGAGAAGGCCAAGACCCTGTTCGCCGGGCTCGTCGCGCACGTCATGGCCCCGCTCGGCGGCTTCGCCACCGGCGCCATAGGCCTGGTCTTCGCGCTCGCCGCGCACGCCCGGGGCTGGCCCGTGGCCCGTGGCGGCTCCCAGGCGATCTCCGACGCCCTCGCCGGGTACCTGCGCGACCTCGGCGGCACCGTCCACACCGACTACGAGGTCAAGCGCCTCGACGACCTGCCGCCCGCGCGGGCGTACGTCTTCGACACCTCGCCCACGGCCCTGGCCCGGATCGCGGGTCTCGGCCACCACTACGCGAACTACCGGTACGGCCCCGGCGTCTTCAAGATCGACTACGCGCTGGACGGCCCCGTCCCGTGGACGGCCGAGGAGCCCCGCGGCGCGGGCACCGTCCAGATCGGCGCCGACAGCGCGGAGATCGGCGCCGCCCTGGACGCGGCCTCCGGAACCGACCGCGCGTCCGAGCGGCCGTTCCTCATCACCGTGCAGCCCAGCGTCGTAGACCCCACCCGCGCCCCGGCCGGCCGGCACGTCTTCTGGGCGTACGGCCACGTCCCCAACGGCTGGACCGGCGACCTCACCGACGCGATCGAGCGCCAACTGGAGCGCTTCGCCCCCGGCTTCCGCGACCGCGTCCTCGCCCGCGCCACCGCCGGCCCGCCAGAGATCGCCGCCCGCAACGCCAACTACGTCGGCGGCGACATCGCCTCCGGCGCGGTCAACGGCCTGCAACTCCTCCTCCGCCCCAAGCTCTCCCTCTTCCCGTACGCGACTGCGCACCCGGCCGTCTTCATCTGCTCGTCGGCCACGCCTCCCGGCCCCGGCGTGCACGGCATGTCGGGCCACAACGCGGCGAAGGCCGTCTGGCGCAGACTCCGCCAGACCTGACCCGGACACCCACGGCCGAGCGAGGACCCGTATGCCCACCATCACCCTCGTCCAGGGCGACATCACCCGCGAACACGCCGACGCGATCGTCAACGCCGCCAACTCCTCCCTCCTCGGCGGAGGCGGCGTCGACGGCGCCGTCCACCGGCGCGGCGGCCCGGCGATCCTCGCGGAGTGCCGCAGGCTCCGCGCCGGCCACCTCGGCAAGGGCCTGCCGACCGGACGCGCGGTCGCCACCACCGCGGGCGACCTGGACGCGCGCTGGGTGATCCACACGGTCGGCCCGGTGCACAGCGCCGCCGAGGACCGCTCGGACCTCCTCGCCTCCTGCTACCGCGAATCGCTGCGCACCGCGGACGAGTTGGGCGCCCGCACGGTGGCCTTCCCCGCCATCTCCACCGGCGTCTACCACTGGCCGATGGACGACGCCGCCCGCATCGCCGTCGAGACGGTCAGGACCACCGAGACGTCGGTCACGGAGGTCCGCTTCGTCCTCTTCGACGACCGCGCCTACGAGGCGTTCGCGGCGCGGCTGGGCTGACCACCGCGCGCACGCCGTCGGCCGCCGGCCGGCCGACGTGACACCGCACGCCGTCATTGAGTCCGCGAGCCGTCGCCGCGGCATGCTCTCCCACCTGGCTTGACGCTTTATTGCGACTGATGTGCAATAGCCACACGCCGACAACAAGCGTGGGGGAGACATGACAGCCCGTCGGACCCGTTGGACCCGTCGGACCGATCGGAGCCTTCCGGTACGAAGCGCCGCCGCCGCGGTGTTGTTCGCCGCCGGCGCGGCCGCCTGCTCCGCACCCTCGGACGGAGGGAAGGACGACGACGCCGGGGCCGCCGAGTCCGTCGTGATCGCAGTGGCCTCGGAACCGGACACCCTCAGCCCGCTCCTGGGCTACGGCAAGGACGGCAACTCCAAGATCTTCGACGGGCTGCTCGCCCGCGACACCGACCTGGAACTGAAGCCCGCGCTCGCCACCGCGCTGCCGAAGATCACCGACGGCGGCCGGACGTACACGTACACCCTGCGTGACGGCGTGAGGTTCAGCGACGGCGAACCACTGACCGCGAAGGACGTGGTCTACACGTACCGCACCGTCATCGACGAGAAGACCAACAACACCGCCCGCAGCGAACTCGACGCGATCGAAGCCGTCCGCGCGAGCGGGGACGACACCGTCGTCTTCACGCTCAAGTACCCGTACGCGCCCTTCGCCGCCCGCACCGTCCTGCCCATCGTCCCCGAGCACGTCGCGGGCGGACAGGACCCCAACACCGGCGACTTCAACACCGAGCCGGTCGGCACCGGACCCTACGTGCTCACCGACTGGAGCAAGGGCGAGAAGCTCTCCTTCAAGGCCAACCCGCACTACTGGGGCGGCCGGCCCGCGGTGAAGTCGTTCACCATGGCCATCGTCCCCGACGACAACGTGCGCGCCACCCGGCTGCGCTCCGGCGACCTCGACGGCGCCGTCCTGCCCCCCAACCTCGCCGCCACCTTCGACAAGGACGACGGTCGGCGCACCTACCGGGCCAGGTCCTACGACTTCCGGGCCGTCACCCTGCCCACCTCGGGCAAGGTCACCGGCGACCGCGCGGTCCGCCGGGCCCTGGACGCCGCCGTGGACCGGCAGGCCATGGCCGACAAGATCCTCGACGGCGCGGGTCGGCCGGCGTACGGACCGCTGCCCGTCGAGGACCCCTGGTACGAGCGCGGCATCGAGCGTCCGCACGACCTCGCGAAGGCGAAGCGCATCCTGGACGAGGCCGGCTGGAAGCCCGGCTCCGGCGGCGTCCGCGCCAAGGACGGACAGAGCGCTTCGTTCACCCTGTACTACCCCTCCGGCGACAAGGTCCGCCAGGACCACGCGCTCGCCTACGCCTCCGACGCCAAGAAGGCCGGCATCGAGGTGAAGGTCGAGGGCGCCACCTGGGAGGTCATCGAACCGCGGATGACGACCGACGCGGTCCTCGCGGGCCTCGGCAGCGTCGGCGACCCCGACTTCGGCCTCTACACCCTGCTGCACTCCACCCTCGCCGGCGACGGCTTCAACAACATGGCCCACTACGACAACCCGGCCGTCGACGAGGCGCTCGACACCGGGCGCCGCAGCCAGGACCCGGAGAAGCGCGCGGCCGCCTACGACAGGATCCAGCGGGCCCTCGTCGACGACCCCGGCTACACCTTCCTCACCCACATCGACCACCTCTACGTCCTCGCCGACCGCTGGGACGGGCTGAGCACCCAACTGGAGCCCCACGAGCACGGCTTCGCCAGCGGGCCCTGGTGGAACATCGAGGACTGGCAGCCCAGGAAGTGACCGGAACCCTCCGGCGGCTGCCCTGGGGCGCCATGGCACGACTCGCGGGGCGGCGGGCGCTGTTCGCCCTGCCCGTCGTCCTCGTCGTCACCTTCGGCGTGTTCGCGATCGCCGCCGCCTCACCCTTCGACCCCGTCAAGGCGTACGCCGGCAGCGCCGCGCTCGGCGCCGACCAGGAGACCCTGGACCGGCTGCGCGAGAACCTCGGCGTGGACCAGTCCTTCGTCGTCCGCTGGTGGCACTGGCTGACCGACGCCCTCACCGGCGACCTCGGCCACTCCAGCGTGCTGCGGCAGCCCGTGACCCAGGTCATCGGCGAACGCCTCGTCTGGTCCGCCCTGTTGTGTGCCGTCGCCTTCGCCGCCGCGGTCACCCTCGGCACGCTCCTCGGCGTGCTGGCCGCCCGGCGCCCCGGCTCGATGCCCGACCGGGCCATCACCTCCCTCGCGTACACCCTGGAGGCGGCGCCGGTCTTCTGGATCGCGCTGCTCGCCGTGTGGCTGTTCGCCCTCCAGTGGGACCTGCTGCCCGCCGGCGGTCTCACCGACACCGCCGGCGAACAGGTCACCCCGGGGCAGGTCGCGGGCCACATCGTGCTGCCCGCCGGAGTGCTCGCCGTCTCCCAACTGCCCTGGTTCACGCTCTACGTGCGTCAGGGCGTCGCCGATGCGCTCGCGGAGGACCCGGTGCGCGGCGCACGGGCCCGCGGTCTGCAAGAGAGCACGGTGCTGCTCGGGCACGCCCTGCGCTCCGGACTGCTGCCCGTGCTCACCCTGATCGGCTCCCGCGTGCCCGAACTCATCACCGGCGCCCTGCTGGTGGAGAGCGTCTTCAGCTGGCCGGGCATCGCCGCCGCCACCGTCGAGGCGGCCACCGCCGTCGACTTCCCGCTGCTCGCCGCCCTGACCACGCTCGCCACCGCCGCCGTACTCGCCGGCAACCTGCTGGCCGACCTGCTCTACGGACTCTTCGACCCGAGGGTGAAGCTCAGTGAGATGTGATGTCCATGGCTGACGTCGCCGCCGAGAAGACCGGCACCGTGTGGCGCTCCCGGAGCGGCGACCGCCGCTCCACCCGCACCCTGCGCCTGCGCACCTCCGCCGCGCTGCTGACCGTCACCGTGCTCGCCGTGCTGCTCGTGCCGCCGCTGGTGCAACTCGACCAGCAGGCCGTCGACCTGGCCGCCAAGCTCCGGGCCCCCGGCTTGGCACACCCCTTCGGCACCGACGACGTCGGCCGCGACCTGCTGCTGCGCTGCGTCTACGGCCTGCGCGTCTCCCTGCTCGTCGGCGTGGCGGCCGCGCTGACGGCGACGGTCGTGGGCACCGCCGTGGGCGCCACGGCCGGTGCGCTCGGCGGCTGGGTCGACCGGGGAGTCATGCGGGTCGTCGACGCCCTGTCCTCCGTGCCGCACCTGCTGATGGGCATCTTCATCGTCGCCATGTTCCGGCCGGGCGTCTGGCCCGTGGTGGCCTCCGTCGCGCTCACCCACTGGCTGTCCACCGCGCGCATCGTCCGCGCCGAGGTGCTGTCCGTGCGCGCCCGTGCCCACATCGACGCGGCCGTCTCCGGCGGCGCGTCCCGGTGGCGGGTGACGGTACGGCACCTGCTGCCCGGCGTGCTGCCGCAGGCCGCGCCGGCCGCCGTACTCATGGTGCCGCATGCCATGTGGCACGAGTCGGCGCTGTCCTTCCTCGGTCTCGGCCTGCCCACCCACACCGCGAGCCTCGGCAACCTCATCCAGGAGGCCCGGGGTTCGCTGCTGGCCGGGCAGTGGTGGCCCACGCTCTTCCCCGGCCTCTTCATCATCGTGCCGACCCTCGCCGTCGCCGGACTCGCGGGCGCCTGGCGGGAGCGGATCAACCCCCGCAGCCGATCGGAGCTGATGCTGTGACCGGGCGAGCCCCCGTGCCGTCGGTGCCCCCCGTGCCGTCGGTGCCCCCCGCGCCGTCGGCGCCGCCCGTGCTGTCGGTGCGCGGTCTGTCGGTGCGCTTCCGCATGCCGGACGGGCGCCGCGTCGCCGCCGTGACCGACGCACGCTTCGACGTGGCGGCCGGCCAGTGCCTGGCCCTGATCGGCGAGAGCGGCTGCGGCAAGTCCGTCCTCGCCTCCGCCCTGCTCGGGCTGCTGCCCGGCAACGCGCAGACCGCGGGCCGTGCCCTCCTCGGCGACCTCGACCTGCTCGCCGCCGACGAACGGACCTTCGCCCGCACCGTACGGGGCCGGCTGATCGGCCTCGTCCCGCAGAGCCCGGCCGCCCACCTCACCCCGGTCCGCACCATCCGCTCACAGCTGGCGGAGACGGTCGCGGAACTCACCGGGGTCCGCGGCCGCACCGCCCTGCGCGAGGCCGCCGAGGCCGCCGCCGAACGCGCCGCGTTCCCCGTGGACCACCTCGATCGCCATCCGCACGAACTCTCCGGCGGCCTCGCCCAGCGTGCCGCCACCGCCCTCGCCCTCGTCGGCGACGCTCCGCTGCTGCTCGCCGACGAGCCGACCACCGGGCTCGACCGGGACCTGGTGGACCACACGGTCGACGAACTGAGACGACATCTCGACAAGGGGGGTGGCCGTGCCCTGCTGATGATCACCCACGACCTGGCCGCCGCCGAGCGCATCGCCGACCGCGTCGCCGTCATGTACGCCGGCCGTGTCGTCGAACTCTCCGACGCCACCGCCTTCTTCGGCACCTCCGGCCCCCGCCACCCCTACAGCCGCGGCCTGCTCGACGCGCTGCCCGACCGCGCCTTCGTCCCCGTCCCCGGCCTGCCGCCCGAACTCGGCGCCCTGCCCGACGGCTGCGCCTTCGCCGCCCGCTGCGACCGGGCGAGCGGCGCCTGCGCCACCCTGCCCCCACTGCGCGGCGAGGTCGCCTGCCACCACCCGCACGCCGCACTGACGGAGGCGGCCGACCGTGCTTGAACTGCGCACCGTCACCGCCGGATACGACAGGAAGGCGCCCGTGTTCCGGGACGTCTCCCTGTCCGTGGCACCGGGGGAGGCCGTCGGGCTGCTCGGTCCCAGCGGCTGCGGCAAGTCCACCCTCGCCCGCGTCGCGGCTCTGCTGCACCGGCCCGACGCCGGCGCACTGGTCCTCGACGGCACCCCCGTACGGCGCTGGCGGCACGGCGCCCCGCGTGCCCTGCGCACCGCCTTCGGTGTCGTCTTCCAGCAGGCCCGCCTCTCCGCGGACCCCCGGCTGACACTCGCCGGCCTCGTCGCCGAGCCGCTGCGTGCCACCGGCCGGCGGGCGCAGGCCGCCGACCGGGTCGCCGAACTGGCCGCCACCGTGGGGCTGACCACCGACCTGCTGAGCAGACGCCCGCACGAGGTCAGCGACGGCCAGCTGCAACGCGCGTGCCTCGCCCGGGCGCTGGTGCTGCGCCCGCGCTGGCTGGTGTGCGACGAGATGACCGCGATGCTGGACGCCTCGACCACGGCCGCCCTGGTCCGGGTGGTGGAGGCCTACCGGGCCGGCACGGGAGCGGGGCTGCTGGCCGTCGGCCACGACCGCGTCCTGCTGGACCGCTGGTGCGACCGCACCGTCGAGTGGGCCTGTGTGGCCTCCACGCCGAAGAGCTGACCTGCTGCCCCGGCCGGGGTCAGCGGGTGCTCCACTTCTGGTTGTCCCGGCCGTTGCACTCCCAGAGCTGAAGCCCGGCGCCGTTGCCGGTCTTCTCGTCGACCACGTCCACGCACTTGTTGGCCTGCACGTTGACCAGGTCCTTGGGCCCGGCCAGGATGAACTGCTGGGCCGGGTTGCCACTGCACACCGCCACCTGGACCACCGTGCCGTTGGCCGTACCGCCCCACGTCGCGTCCATGCACAGGCCGAGCGACCGGATCGTGCCGTCGGGCCGGAAGTCCCACTTCTGCCAGGCCTTGCCGGTGCAGTCCGCGATCTGCAGCGGCGCACCGTCCCGCCACTTGTGACCCGCCACCTCGATGCAACGGTTCGAGGCGTGGCCGTAGATGGTCGTGCCGGGGGCGACGGGCTCCGGGGCCTCGGTGTCCGGCTTCTCCTCGCCGCCCCCGCCGGAGGTCTCCTTCTCGGACTTCTGGGGCGCCGGCGCCTTCTCCTCCCCGCCTCCACCCCCGCCGCCGTCGTCCCTTGGCTCCTCCGCGGTCGGTTCCTGCACCTTCGGCTGCTCGGCTGGCGCGGACTCGGCGGTGCTGGGGAGCGTCTGGGGGCTGGCGCTGGGGCTGGGGGCGAGCGCGGCGCCCGCCTGCTGGGCCTGTTCGGTGGCGCTGGTGCGCACCTGCGGCTTGTACGCGATCCAGATCATCACGAACGCGAGCGCCAGCGCCACGAAGATGCCGACGAAGGTGGCCAGCCAGCGGGGCAGGAAGCCGCGCTGGACGTAGGTGCCCTCGACGTCGGTGGGATCGACGCCGGAGCGGCGTACCGCCAGCTTGTAGGGCCGTTCCTCCTTCGACCCGAACCAGATGACCTGCTTGGGCTTCAGCGTGGTTTCCACGAACGCCGCACGCCCCGGCTCGATCTGGACGTTCGAGGGCCGGATCTCGTAGGCGAGGTGGTCGCCGGTGTCGCTGCCCGCGACCGAGGCGGTCACCTTCGTATTGCCGAGGTTGTCCACCGCCAGCCTGGGCCGGCCCCGGAACCGCCCCTTCACCGTCGGCGGCACCAACTCGGCCCGCACCTCGGTGAACGCCGTGATCGTGAGGTTCCCCTCCGGCACCGTCACCGCGTCCGGGTGCTCGGTCGGCGTGATCCGCACCGCGTACGGGTTCGGTCCCGCCGCCGCATCCGGCGTACGCGGCGGAGCGAAGGTCAGCTCCACGGTGCCGGTCGTGCCCGGGTACAGGCGCAGGGTCGGCGGCTCGACCGTCGTCCAGGGGGCCACGTCCCCCACCGGCTCGAACCGGTACTCGTCCACCACGT
The DNA here is from genome assembly GCF_040686295.1 of Streptomyces sp. NPDC085944. Taxonomy (NCBI): domain Bacteria; kingdom Bacillati; phylum Actinomycetota; class Actinomycetes; order Kitasatosporales; family Streptomycetaceae; genus Streptomyces; species Streptomyces sp. NPDC085944. The sequence continues at coordinate 24,278 of NZ_JBFBJX010000004.1, forward strand.
CACCGGTGTTGCGCACCCGCAGCCGTACGCGCGTACTGCTGCCGGGGTCGACGGTGGCGGACGCGGGCTCCAGGGAAGTCCACAAGTTCACGCAAGGACGTTACGTGGTGATCGATTCCGGGTCAGGGGGCCTCGGGGCAGACCTGAGTGCCCCGAGGGTCCACGTCCCGTGACCGGTCGCCCCGGAGGTGCGACCGTCCATCAGGAACAAACAAACTCCGACGGGATAATTGATTCGGTTCTGTTCGAGTTCTAGGGTGAGCCTGATCCAGTAGTCACCGCGTCACCGGTAGTTGAGCACCGCCCCACCCTCAACTGCATTCGAAGCACCGTGTGTTGAGCCGCCCCCGAAGCCCACGGAAGGCCACGGTCATGCCGCACTCTCCCGCGTCCCCCGCCCCGTTCCCGGCCCGACCGCCCCGCCCGGTCGTCAGCCGCCGCCGTCTCCTGGAGGGCGGGGCCGCCGTCCTCGGCGCGCTCGCCCTCTCCGCGTCGCCCGTCGCCGCACACGCCGCCGGACGGAGAGCGGCGGCCGACGGACCCCCGGAGTGGAACGACTTCGGCGTCTTCCGGCTCGGCACCGAGCCGCCGCACGCCACGCTCACCCCGTACGAGGACGTCGAGCAGGCGCTCGCCGGAGACCGGGCCCGCTCGCCCTACCGGCTGAGCCTGGACGGCACCTGGAAGTTCGCCTACGCCGACCGCCCCGAGGACCGGGACGCCGACTTCCACCGCACCGACGTGGACGACGGCGACTGGGAGACCATCCCGGTCCCCTCCGTGTGGCAGCTGCACGGCCACGACTTCCCCATCTACCTGAACATCACCTACCCGTACTGGGGTCCCAACGGCCTGGGCGAGGAGCCGCAGCCGCCCGCCGCGCCGACCCGCTACAACCCGGTCGGCCAGTACCGGCGCACCTTCACCGTCCCCCGCGACTGGGAGGGCCGCCGCACCTTCCTCCACTTCGAGGGCGTCAAGTCCGCGCACTACGTGTGGATCAACGGCGAACTGGTCGGCTACGACGAGGACTCCTACACCCCCTCCGAGTACGACGTCACCGACCACCTCAAGCCCGGCACCAACCAGATCGCCGTCGAGGTCTACCGCTACTCCGACGGCGACTGGATGGAGGACCAGGACATGATCCGGGTGAGCGGCATCTTCCGCTCGGTCCACCTCTACTCCACCCCGGCCGTGCACCTGCGCGACTTCAAGCTGGACACCCCGCTCGACGCCGCCTACACCGGCGCCGAACTGGCCGTCACGGCGAGCGTGCGGGCGTACGGCGAGGGCGGCACCGGCCGCTACACCGTCGAGACCCAGCTCTACGACGCGCGCGGCCACGCCGTCTGGTCCCGGCCGCTGCAGCAGCCCGTCGACCTGGGCGGGGCCCGTGCCGGCGAGGACGTCACCGTCCGGGCCGCCAAGGCCGTGCCGAAGCCCCGGCTCTGGTCCGCCGAACACCCCAACCTCTACACGGCCGTCCTGCGCCTGCGCGACCCCGCCGGGAAGGTGACCGAGACCCTGTCGCACCGGGTCGGTTTCCGCGAGTTCGCGCTCAAGGACGGGCTGATGCGGATCAACGGCGAGCCGGTGTCCATCCGCGGCACCAACCGCCACGAGATGCACCCCTCCCGCGGCACCGCGCTCACCCGCGAGGACATGGTCGAGGACATCAAGATCATCAAGCGGATGAACATGAACAGCGTCCGCACCTCGCACTATCCCAACAACCCGTACTGGCTCGAACTCGCCGACGAGTACGGCCTCTACCTCGTCGACGAGACCAACCTGGAGACCCACGGCATCCGCGGCGAGTATCCCGGCGACCACCCGGACTGGACCGCCGCCTGCGTCGCCCGCGCCCAGAACATGGTGCACCGCGACAAGAACCACGCCTCGGTGGTCATCTGGTCGCTGGGCAACGAGGCGGGCGGCGGCTCCACCTTCACCGCCATGCACGACTGGATCCGCTCCTACGACGACACCCGCGTCATCCAGTACGAGGGTGACGACCGCCCCGGCATCAGCGACATCCGCTCGGAGATGTACGACAGTCCGCAGCGCGTCGAGCAGCGCGCGAAGGACACCTCCGACACCCGGCCGTACGTCATGATCGAGTACGCCCACTCGATGGGGAACTCGACCGGCAACTTCAAGAAGTACTGGGACATCGTCCGCCGGTACGACGTCCTCCAGGGCGGCTGGATCTGGGACTTCGTGGACCAGTCCCTGTACACGCCCGTCCCCGCCCGCACCCTGCTCACCGAGGCCGGACCCGCCGGGCTGCGTGGCGAGATCCTCGCCACCCGCGGCACCCTCGACCGCGACAAGGGCCTGTCCGGCAGCACCGTCTTCGCCCGCGACGACAGCCTCGACCTCACCGGCTCCCTGACCCTGGAGGCCTGGGTCACCCCGCAGGTGACGGGCTACCACCAGCCGATCATCGCCAAGGGCGACACCCAGTACGCGCTGAAGCAGAACGGCCGGACCCTGGAGTTCTTCATCCACTCAGCAGGTCAGTGGATCACCGCGAACTGGACCGTGCCGGACGACTGGACCGGCCGCGAGCACCACCTCGCGGGCGTCTTCGACGCGGACGCCGGGACCCTGACCCTCTACGTCGACGGCACGGTACGGGCCACCCGCACCACCGACCGGCGCCCCAGCAGCAACACCGCGCCCCTCGCGCTCGCCTCCGACGCCGACAACCAGGTACGGGAGTTCAGCGGCACCATCCGCCGCGCCCGCGTCTACGCCCGCGCCCTCGGCGCCGGCGAGCTGGCCTCCGAGAGCCGCGGCCCCGGTGACGACGGTGTGCGGTTCTGGTTCGACGCCGCCACCGTGAAGAGCGAGCGGAAGCGGCCCGAGGACAAGACGTTCCCCGCCTACGGCGGCGACTGGGGCGACAACCCCAACGACGGCAACTTCGTCGCGAACGGCATCGTCACCGCCGACCGCCGCCACACCGGCAAGGCCGCCGAGGTCAAGCGTGTCCACCAGGCCGTCAACGCGTCCAACACCCCGGGCGGCGGCCCCGGCGCGGTCACCCTCGTCAACGAGTACCTCTTCACCCACCTCCGCGAGTTCAACGGCCGCTGGGAACTGGTCGCCGACGGAAAGGTCGTACGGCGCGGAAGGCTGACCCGCGACCAACTGGACGTGGCACCGCGTTCGGAGAAGGACATCACCGTCCCCGTACGCCTGCCCCACGACCCGGACCCGGGCACCGAGTACTTCCTGCAGCTCTCCTTCACCACCAAGGAGGACACCCCCTGGGCGAAGGCGGGCTTCGAGGTGGCCCGGCAGCAGCTCCCCCTCGAGACCGACTCCCCCGCCCCCACCCCGGCACGCCTGGAAAGCGTCCCGGCCCTGCGCCACCAGGACCGCGACAAAGACGTGAGGATCACCGGCAAGGACTTCTCGGTCACCGTCGACAAGGCCACCGGCACCCTCACCTCCTACGAGGCGAAGGGCCGCGCCCTGATCACCTCCGGACCCGTGCCCAACTTCTGGCGCGCGCCCACCGACAACGACAAGGGCAACGGCCAGCACACCCGCAACCAGACCTGGCGCGACGCCGGAGCCCGCCGCGAGGTCACCGACGTCGCCGTGCGCGCGCTCGGCGACCGGGCCGTCGAGATCAAGGTCACCGGCACCCTGCCCACCTCGGTGGAGTCCGCCTACAGCACCACCTACACGGTGTTCGGCAACGGCGAGATCCAGGTCGACAACACCCTGCACCCGGGCGCGGCGAACCTGCCGTACATTCCCGAGGTCGGCACCATGCTCTTCCTGCCGCGCCGCCTGGACCGCGTGCACTGGTACGGCCGCGGCCCCGAGGAGAACCACTGGGACCGCAACGACGGAACGGACGTCGGCCTGTACTCCGGGACCGTCGCCGAGCAGTGGACCCCGTACATCCGTCCCCAGGAGAACGGCAACAAGACCGACGTCCGCTGGATCGCCCTCACCGACCGGCACGGCGTGGGCCTGCTCGCCTGCGGCGAACCCCTGCTGGAGGCCAACGCCTCGTACTTCACCCCGGAGGACCTGTCGGCCGGCGTGCGGCACGACTACCAGCTCACCCCGAGGAACGAGGTGGTACTGCGCCTGAGCCACCGTCAGATGGGTGTCGGTGGCGACAACAGCTGGGGCGCGCACACCCACGACGAGTTCAAGCTCTTCGCCGACCGGGACTACGCGTACACCTACCGCCTGCGCCCGCTCACCGACGTCCGTGACGCGACACGCGCCTCGCGGCGGCCGACGGCGACCGAGTAACGCCCGATCAGGACCGGGAGCCCGGGGTACACGGGCTCCCATGGGTGACATTCTGGTCGGTGCGTGTTCGTGGACGGACCGGCAACTCCTCGCCAGCGGCTGGTATCCGCGCGGGCACCGGGACGCCGAGGGGCGGCTGCGGCACTACGCGTCGCGGCTGCCCGTCGTCGAAGTGGACGCCGGCTACTACGCGTTGCCGAGCCGGCGCAACAGCGAGCTGTGGGTGCAGCGGACACCGGAGGGCTTCCGCTTCGACGTCAAGGCCTTCTCCCTGCTCACCGGCCACCCCACCCGCGCGGCGGCGCTCCCCGCCGACCTGCGGGGGGCCGGGCGGGGACGGCTCGGGCGCGGACAGGCGAGTGACGGGCTGCTGGACGAGGTGTGGGGGAGGTTCGCCGACGCGATCGTCCCGCTGCGCGAGGCCGGGCGGCTCGGCGCCGTGCTGTTCCAGTTCCCGCCGTGGTGCGCGCCCGGCGCCTGGGCGGAGGCGGCCCTCGACGCGTGCCTGCGGCGCGCGCGGGGCTGGCCGGTCGCGGTGGAGTTCCGGCATCCGGGCTGGTGGGAACCGGAGCAGACGGAGACCACCCACGCCCTGCTCTCGGCTCTGGGCGCCTCGGCGGTCGGCACCGACATGGCCCAGGGCCTGCCCGGCTCCCTGCCGCCCGTCACACCGGTCACCCGCCCCGCCCTCGCCGTCGTCCGGTTCCACGGCCGCAGCCGCGCGTGGGGGCAGGGTCCCAAGGAGGACCGCTTCCGGTACGCCTACGACGTGAGCGAACTCGCCGCCCGAGTGCCCGGTCTGCGGCGCGCGGCCGGCCTGTCGGACGAACTGCACGTGCTGTTCAACAACTGCTGCGCGGACGCCGCCGTCCGCGCGGCAGAGACCATGCGGAGGCTGCTCACCGCCCCGCGTCGCTGATCCCCAGCCGCAGGTGCTCCACGTGGTACACGGCCTGGTCGAGCAGCTCGGCGACGTGGTCGTCGTGCAGGGCGTACACCACCGAACGGCCCTTGCGCTCGCCGACCACCAGGCCCAGGTTGCGCAGCAGCCGCAGCTGGTGCGAACAGGCCGACTGCTCCATGCCGACCTCCGCCGCCAACTCGGTGGCGGGCAGCGGACCTTCGCGCAGCCGGGCGAGGATCAGCAGCCGGGACGGGGTGGACAGGGCCTGGAGGGTCGTGGCCACCTTCGCGACGTTGTCCGCGTCCAGGCGCACCCGCTCGGCGGCGTTCTGCGTGGTGGTGGCGGCTCCGTGACCCATGCGGTCATCCTACGCACCCGGGCGCGATCCTTCCGGAGACACATGAACAGATGAATGAATGAACGATTCTTCATGTGTTCCTGTATGGTGTGCCGCGTGTCCACCACCCTCGCCCCCGCTCCCGAGGCCGCGCCCTCAGCCCCCGCGCCGCCCCGCCGCCGCACCCGCGTCCTCGCCCTGCCCGAGGCCCGCTGGGCGCTCGTGTCCCTCGTCGCCTTCCTCCTGGCCCTGCCCCTCGACCTCGGCGGCGCACCCGCCTGGACGTACGGCCCGCTGTACGCGGTCGCCTATGCCGCCGGCGGCTGGGAGCCCGCGCTCGAAGGGCTGCGGGCGCTGCGCGACAAGACCCTCGACGTCGACCTGCTGATGATCGTCGCGGCGCTCGGTGCGGCCGCCATCGGCCAGGTCCTCGACGGCGCCCTGCTCATCGTCATCTTCGCCGGCTCCGGCGCCCTGGAGGCCCTGGCCACCGCCCGCACCGCCGACTCCGTGCGCGGCCTGCTCGACCTCGCGCCCACCACCGCGACCCGCGTGCGCGACGGCAGCGAGGAGACCGTTCCGACCGCCGGCCTCGCCGTCGGCGACCTGGTCCTGGTCCGGCCGGGGGAGCGGATCGGCGCGGACGGCACGGTCGTCGACGGCACCGGAGAGGTCGACCAGGCCACCATCACCGGCGAGTCCCTGCCCGTCCTCAAAGGCCCCGGCGACGACGTCTTCGCCGGCACCCTCAACGGCACCGGCGCCCTGCGCGTCCGCGTCGGACGCGACCCGGCCGACTCGGTCATCGCCCGGATCGTCACCCTGGTCGAGGAGGCGTCCCGCACCAAGGCGCCGACCCAGCTGTTCATCGAGAAGATCGAGCAGCGCTACTCGGTCGGCGTGGTCGTCGCCACCCTCGCCGTCTTCGGCATCCCCCTCGTCTTCGGCGCCGATCTCACCGACGCCCTGCTGCGCGCCATGACCTTCATGATCGTCGCATCGCCGTGCGCCGTCGTCCTCGCCACGATGCCGCCGCTGCTCTCCGCCATCGCCAACGCCGGCCGGCACGGCGTCCTGGTCAAGTCGGCGGTCGCCATGGAACGCCTCGGCGAGATCGACACCGCCGCCCTCGACAAGACCGGCACCCTCACCGAGGGCACGCCCGAGGTGACCGCCGTGCACCCCCTGGCCGGCTCCGGCGTGGACGAGGACGCCCTCCTCGCCCTCGCCGCCGCGGCCGAGCACCCCAGCGAACACCCGCTGGCCCGCGCGATCGTGGCCGCCGCCCGTGCCCGGGGGCTGCGGATCGCGCCCGCCGAGGACTTCACGGCGGCTCCCGGCCGCGGAGTGACGGCCGTGGTCGACGGCCGCACGGTGCACGTCGGCCGTGCGGATCCCCCCGAGGGCGCTGCGGGCGCCGAGACCACCGTCCGCGTCACCCGCGGCGGCACCCTCCTGGGCACCCTCGCGCTCACCGACCGCCTCCGCACCGACGCGGCCCCGGCCACCGCCGCCCTCACCGGCCTCACCGGCACCGCCCCCACCCTGCTGACCGGCGACCACACGGCCGCCGCCGCCCGCGTGGCCGGGGCGACCGGCATCACCGACGTCCGTGCCGGACTGCTGCCCGAGGACAAGGTCGAGGCCGTACGGGAGCGGCAGCGGGCCGGCCGCAAGGTGCTCTTCGTCGGCGACGGCGTCAACGACGCCCCCGCGCTGGCCGCCGCGCACGCCGGCATCGCCATGGGCGGGGCCGGCTCCGACCTGGCCCTGGAGACCGCCGACGCGGTCGTCGTGCGCGACGAGCTGACCGCCGTCCCCGCCGTCGTACGGCTCTCCCGGCGCGCACGCCGGCTGGTCGTCCAGAACCTGGCCGTCGCCGGTGTCTTCATCACCGTCCTCGTCCTGTGGGACCTGATCGGGCACCTCCCGCTGCCACTCGGCGTCGCCGGCCACGAGGGCTCCACCGTGCTGGTCGGCCTGAACGGCCTGCGGCTGCTGCGCGAGTCGGCGTGGCGCGCGGAGCGATCCGGGTGATCCGCGAACGCCCAGCACGGGGCACGTCTATGTCGGATTCCCGCCAGCCCGCCTCCGTCCCGGGGGTCATCCTGGACACATGCAGACGGGAATGCACACCGACACCGAGCGCTGCGTGCGCGCCGTGCAGTCGAAGGACGCGCGCTTCGACGGCTGGTTCTTCACGGCCGTCCTGACGACCCGCATCTACTGCCGGCCCAGCTGTCCGGTGGTGCCGCCCAAGCCCGCCAACATGACCTTCTACCCGAGCGCGGCGGCCTGCCAGCAGGCAGGGTTCCGGGCGTGCAAACGCTGCCGCCCGGACACCAGCCCCGGCTCGCCCGAGTGGAACCTGCGCGCCGACCTGACGGCCCGCGCCATGCGCCTGATCGCCGACGGCGTAGTGGACCGCGAGGGCGTGCCCGGCCTCGCCGCCCGCCTCGGCTACAGCACCCGGCAGATCGAGCGCCAGCTCCTCGCCGAACTGGGCGCGGGGCCCCTCGCCCTCGCCCGCGCGCAGCGCGCCCACACCGCCCGGCTGCTGATCGAGACCACCCCGCTGCCCATGGCGGACGTCGCCTTCGCGGCCGGCTTCGCCTCCATCCGCACCTTCAACGACACGGTCCGCGAGGTCTACGCCCTCTCCCCGAGCGAACTGCGCACCCGCGCCCCCGGGAACCGCCTCGCCCGCACCACCCCCGGCACCCTGTCCCTCCGCCTCCCCTTCCGCGCCCCGCTCAACCCCGACAACCTCTTCGGTCACCTCGCCGCCACCGCCGTACCCGGCGTCGAGGAGTGGCGGGACGGCGCGTACCGGCGCACCCTGCGCCTCCCGTACGGTCACGGCATCGTGTCCCTCACCCCGCACCCCGACCACATCGCCTGCCGCCTCACCCTCGGCGACCCGCGCGACCTGACCGTCGCCATCAGCCGCTGCCGGCGCCTGCTCGACCTGGACGCCGACCCGGTGGCCGTCGACGACCGGCTGCGCGCCGACCCGCTGCTCGCACCGCTCGTCGACAAGGCGCCCGGCCGACGGGTGCCCCGCACGGTGGACGAGGCGGAGTTCGCCGTACGGGCCGTGCTCGGCCAGCAGGTCTCCACCGCCGCCGCCCGCACCCACGCCGCCCGCCTGGTCACCGCGCACGGCGATCCGGTGGACGACCCCGAGGGTGGCCTGACCCACCTCTTCCCGTCCACCGGGGCCCTGGCGGCCGTGGACCCCGAGACCCTGGCCATGCCGCGCACCCGCCGCACCACCTTCACCACCCTGGTCGCCCACCTGGCCGACGGCTCGCTCAACCTGGGCGTCGAGTCCGACTGGGCCGAGACCCGCGCCCGCCTCCTCGACCTGCCCGGCTTCGGCCCCTGGACCGCCGACGTCATCGCCATGCGCGCCCTCGGCGACCCCGACGCCTTCCTCCCCACCGACCTCGGCATCCGCCGCGCCGCCGGGGAACTGGGCCTGCCCTCCACCCCGGCCGCGCTCACCGCCCGCGCGGCGGCCTGGCGGCCCTGGCGGGCGTACGCCGTCCAGTACCTGTGGGCCACCGACGACCACCCGATCAACTTCCTGCCCGTATGAACCCGTTGGAGCCGTTCGAGGAGTTCGAGGAGCCCGCGTGAACCCCGTGAAACAGCACACCGTGATCGACAGCCCCTACGGCGCGCTCACCCTCGTCGCCGAGGACGGCACCCTGTGCGGCCTGTACATGACCGACCAGCGCCACCGCCCGCCGGAGGAGACCTTCGGCGCCCGCGACGCACGCCCCTTCGCCGAGACCGAGGAACAACTGGAGGCCTACTTCACCGGCGAGCTGAAGGACTTCACCCTCGACCTGCGCCTGAACGGCACCGCCTTCCAGCGCACCGTCTGGGCCCAGCTCCAGAAGATCCCCTACGGCGAGACCCGCACCTACGGCGACCTCGCCGCCGCCCTCGGCAACCCGGCCGCCTCCCGCGCGGTGGGCCTCGCCAACGGCCGCAACCCCATCGGCATCGTCGTCCCCTGCCACCGTGTCATCGGCGCGAGCGGCGGCCTCACCGGTTACGGCGGAGGCCTGGAGCGCAAGCGGCGCCTGCTGGACTTCGAACGGGGCGAGAGGGGACCGGAGGCGTTGTTCTAGCCGTTCCGGCCGGGCGTAAACGCGTTGTCCGGGCGCCGCGGCGCCCGCTACGCTCGCCGGACTTCGAAGACCACGCTCTCCAGAACGATGCCGCAGACGGGGAGCAGGCCCGCGCACAGCAGCCCGGAGCCACGGAGGGGCGGCGCCCTGATCCGTCATGCCCTCCGGAGGACTGCTCCCATGCATCCCACGCACCGCCCGCACATCGGCCTCGGCCTTCCCGTCGACGATCCCGCCCTGCTGCCGATCTGGGCACGGCGCGCCGACGCGCTCCCCTTCAGCACGCTCGGCCTGCTCGACCGGCTCGTCTTCGACAACCCCGAACCCCTGATCACCCTCGCGACGCTCGCGGGCGCCACCTCCCGCATCCGCCTGCAGACCGAGGTGCTGATCGCCCCCGTCCACAACACCGCGCTGCTCGCCAAGCAGACCGCGACCCTCGACCGGCTGTCGGGCGGCCGTTTCACGCTCGGCATCGGGGTCGGCGGTCGCGCCGACGACTGCCTCGCCGCCGGCACCGACCTCCACCGCCGGGGCCGCCGCCTCGACGAGCAGATGACCCTCCTGCGCCGGACCTGGGCGGGCGAGCCCTACGCCCGGGACGTCGGCCCCATCGGGCCCCGACCCGCGACGCCCGGCGGACCCCCGGTGCTGTTCGGCGGCTTCGCCCCGGCCGCACTGGAACGGGTCGGCCGCTTCGGCGACGGCTTCCTCGGCGCGGCGCTGCCCGCCGCGCACATGTCCGGCCTGTTCCGCCGGGTCGAGGCGGTCTGGCGGAAGTACGACCGCCCGGGCCGGCCGTACCTGGTCGCCCAGGCGAGCGTCGCCCTCGGCCCCGACGCCACGGTCGAGCGGGCCCGGCGCAACCTCCGCGACTACTACGCCTTCACCGGGCGCGCCGAGTACATGACCAAGGGGCTGCTCACCACCGCACGGGACATCCGCGCGGCCGTCGAGGCCTTCCGCGGCATCGGCGCCGACGAGGTCGTGCTGTACTGCTGGGCCTCGGACATCGACCAGGTCGACCGCCTCGCGGACTCGTTGTTCTGACGGACGCTCTGTTCCGACCGGCCGACCCGCCCGACCGGCGCCCGCTCAGCCCAGGCCGCGCAGCAGCCCGGGCAGGGCGGTGCCGATCGGCTCCCGGACGACCTCGTCGGCCAGCGCGTCGTACGGCGTCGGCTCGGCGTTGACGACGATCAGCCGGGCCCCGTGCTCGACGGCCACGCCGGCCAGTGCGGCGGCGGGCTCCACCCGCAGGCTGGTGCCGACGGCGACGAAGACCTGGCACGCCTTGCTGATGGCGGCCGCCTCGCCCAGCACGACCGGGTCGAGGCGTTCGCCGAACATCACGGTCGCCGACTTCAGGATGGAGCCGCACTCCAGGCACGGCGGGTCGTCCTCACCGGCGTCGATCCGGGCCAAGGCGTCCGCCATCGGCCCCCGGACCCGGCAGCCCGTGCACACATAGGCGCGCGCGGTGCCGTGCAGTTCGAGGACCTTGCGGGCGGAGACCCCGGCGACCTGGTGCAGGCCGTCCACGTTCTGGGTGATCACCCGGACCGGCACCCCGCGCCGCTCCAGCTCGGCCACCGCGCGGTGCGCCGCGTTCGGCTCGGCGTGCAGCGCCGCGGTGTCGCGCCGCATCCGCCAGGAGCGCCGCCTGATCTCCGGATCGCCCATGTAGTAGTCGTAGGTGACGAGCTTCTCCGCCTCCGGGTCGCGCCGCCACAGCCCGTTCGGGCCGCGGTAGTCGGGGATGCCGGAGTCGGTCGAGACGCCGGCACCGCTGAGGATGGCGACGAGGGGCTTGCCGGTCATGCGCTCGAGGGTAGGACGCCGGCGGGCGGTGGGCGAACGGTTATCGGTCGACGCGGACGCCGTTGACCAGCTCGGCCGTGCCGGAGCCGTCCGCCAGCACGTCCAGTGCGGTCAGCACCCGGCCGTGCAGGGAACCGAGCAGGTGGTCGCCGAGTTCTTCGCGGGCCACCAGCCGCCAGGACAGCAGCTCCTCCTCCTGCAGCCGGATCGCCTTGAGGTCGTCCTCCGACAGGACTCCGCCGTCGTACAGGTACGCCACGATCGGCGGCCTGCCCGGCCCGTTCGACCAGTCCACCGCGAGCAGCCGACCGATCCGCACGTCGAGCCCGATCTCCTCCAGGGTCTCCCGCCACGCGCCCTGCCGCGGGGTCTCCCCGTCCTCGGACTCGATCGTCCCACCGGGCAGCGCCCATCCCTGGCGGTAGTTGGGCTCGACGATCAGCACGCACCCCGCGGCGTCCCGGAAGACCGTGGCGGCCGCGGCCAGGACGCGGGGCAGACCGGCGATGTAGGTGGCGTAGTCAGGAGTCGTCATTGCGGAAGAGTAACGAGCCCGCACCCGGCCCCGGGGGAGCCGCGGGGCGGGTGCACGGCCGGTTCCACGGTGTGGGCAGGGCATGACGGCACGGGTGTCCTCCGGTTAGGGTCGCAGCGGCGCGACTGCCTTGACGTGCGCAAGGCTCGGAGAGCAAGGGGAGATCAAGGTGGCTGACGCTGCTGTGGACGGGGCCCGCCGGGTCCTCGTCGCCGCGGACAAGTTCAAGGGCTCGCTGACGGCCGTCGAGGTCGCCGAGCGCGTCATGGCCGGACTGCGCCGCGTCGTGCCGGACGTCCGGGTCGAGGCGCTGCCCGTCGCCGACGGCGGTGACGGCACGGTGGCCGCCGCGGTCGCGGCCGGGTTCGAGCGCCGGGAGGTGCGGGTCGCCGGGCCCCTCGGCGACGAGGTGACGGCGGCCTACGCGCTGCGCGAGGGCACCGCGGTGGTGGAGATGGCCGAGGCCAGCGGCCTCCAGCGGCTCCCCGAAGGCGTCCTCGCGCCGCTGACGTCGTCCACCTACGGCTCCGGCGAGGTGCTGCGGGCCGCGCTGGACGCGGGGGCGCGGACGATCGTGTTCGGGGTCGGTGGCAGCGCCACCACGGACGGCGGCGCCGGAATGCTGGCCGCACTGGGCGCGCGGTTCCTGGACGCCGACGGGGAGCCCGTCGCGCCGGGCGGGGGCGGGCTCGCCGCTCTGGCCTCGGCCGACCTGACCGGTCTCGACCCGCGGCTGGCGGACGTGGAGCTGGTGCTCGCCAGCGACGTGGACAACCCCCTGACGGGCCCGAAGGGCGCCCCGGCGGTCTACGGACCCCAGAAGGGTGCCTCGCCGGACGACGTGACGGCCCTGGACGCCGCCCTGGCGCACCTCGCGAAGGTGCTGGAGGGGACGGAGGGCGTGGGCGCGCGTGCCGCCGAGTACGCCGCTTCGCCGGGCGCGGGCGCGGCGGGCGGCATCGGGTTCGGCGCGATGCTGCTGGGGGCGCGGTTCCGGCCGGGCATCGAGGTGATGCTGGACGTGCTGGGCTTCGCGCCGGCGCTGGAGCGGGCGGACCTGGTGATCACCGGGGAGGGCTCGCTGGACGAGCAGACCCTGCACGGGAAGGCCCCGGCCGGTGTCGCCGCGGCGGCCAGGGTCGCGGGCAAGGAGGTCGTCGCGGTGTGCGGACGCCTTGCGCTGCCGGCGGAGACGCTGGGGCGGGCGGGGATCCGGCGGGCGTATCCGCTGACGGATGTGGAGCCGGACGTCGCGAAGTGCATCGCCGATGCCGGGCCCATCCTGGAGCGGGTGGCTGAGTCCATCGCACGGGACTTCGTCGCGTAGGGGAGCCTCTCGCCCGCGCCGCCCCTTCCCGTTCCCCACCCCGGGGGCTGTCGCCCCCGGGCCCCCGCTGTCGGCCCTGAACGGGCCTCGTTCTCAAACGCCGGACGGGCTGGAAACGTCACCTCTCTCCCCACCGAGTCGGGCGATGGGTGGGCATGGGCCCGGGGGCTGGGGGCGGAGCCCCCAGGGGCACGGGACGACGCCGGGCGCCCGAAAAGCGGAGGGCCCCGAACCCAACCAGGTTCGGGGCCCTCAAGACGCCGTCACGGCAATTGCGCAGCCCGCGCCTCCCGCCGATTGTCACGGAAATTGTTCACCCTGCGAGCCGTGGCGAACAGGGGAATCACCGCCCCCATCACCAACTGCAACGCGCACCCCGTCTGCAGCAGCAGCTGCCCGCTCGGCGCGTCGAAGGCCCAGCCGGCCAGCAGCCCCATCGACAGGACGATCCACGACAGCATCGCCACCGCGAGCCGCCCCCGCGGCTTCGGGTACTCGACCCGGCTCACCATCAGCCAGGCCGTACCCAGGATCGCCAGCAGCGTCGCCACGAACGGCAGCTCGAGCAGCACGATCGACACGACCGTCAGCGCCCCGAACGGGGACGGCATGCCCTGGAACGTGCCGTCCTTGACGGTGACGCAGGAGAACCGCGCGAGCCGCAGGACCACCGCCAGCAGCACCACGATCGCCCCCACCGCCGCCACCCGCTGGTAGGCGTCGTCCGCGACCATGCCGTAGACGAGGACGAAGTACGCCGGTGCGAGACCGAAGCTGATGAGGTCGGAGAGGTTGTCCAGCTCCGCGCCCATCGGCGAGGACCGCAGCTTGCGGGCGACCAGACCGTCGAACAGGTCGAAGATCGCCGCGCACAGCATCAGGATGACCGCGGTGGCAGCGCTGTGCCGGGCCATGCCCGACTCGTCGCTGCCCATGAGGTGCGGGATCAGGATGCCGGTGGTGGTGAAGTACACCGCCATGAAGCCGCACGTCGCGTTGCCGAGGGTGAGCGTGTCCGCTATCGACAGACGGAGCGAGAGCGGCATCTCCTCCTCGTCGTCCATCTCGTCGGCCTCCGGCACCCATCCGGCCTGGGTCTGTGGATCAATCACGGTCAATTCGAGTCACCCCAGCCACCGTCTTCTGACCCACCTCGACATCCACCTCGACGCCTTCCGGCAGGTACAGGTCGACGCGCGAGCCGAAGCGGATCAGGCCGACCCGCTCGCCCTGCTCGACCTTGGTGCCCTGCGGCACGTACGGGACGATGCGGCGGGCCACCGCGCCGGCGATCTGGATCATCTCGATGTCGCCGAGCTCGGTGTCGAAGTGCCACACGACGCGCTCGTTGTTCTCGCTCTCCTTGTTGAAAGCGGGAACGAAGCCGCCCGGCACGTGCTCGACCGAGGTCACCGTGCCCGCCAGCGGGGCGCGGTTGACGTGGACGTTGAGCGGGCTCATGAAGATCGCGACGCGGGTGCGGCCGTCCTTCCACGGCATGATGCTCTGCACCACACCGTCGGCGGGCGAGATGACCCGGCCGCGGGTGATCTCGCGCTCGGGGTCGCGGAAGAACCACAGCATCCCCGCCGCGAGCGCGGTGGCGGGGACGGCGACGGCCTTGGCGGCGCCGGAACGACGGGCCCGCAGGAGGCTGACGGCTGCGGTGGCGACGGTCGGCAGAAGCCACGGCGAGGCTCCGCGCGCGAGGCGTACGCCGGCGAGGCTGTCGCGAGGTGCAGAGGTTTGGCTGTGGGGCATGGATGACCTTCGTAGCGGATGATGCCGCGCTCTGACGGGGGACGGCGGCTTTCCGGCGATCGTAGCGGCTTCCTGCCGCAACTGGGTAAGCCAGGAAGCCGAGTCGGCGGCCGAACAGTGCCTACGGGGTGTGACCTTCTTCTCCAAGAAAACACCCCGTATCCGGACATCTAACCCTGGAATCGATACTCTTCGAGCAGTCGGCGGCCGATGATCATTTTCTGGATCTCGGCGGTGCCTTCACCGATGAGCAGCATCGGCGCCTCGCGGTAGAGGCGCTCGATCTCGTACTCCTTGGAGAAGCCGTACCCGCCGTGGATCCGGAAGGCGTCCTCCACGACCTCCTTGCAGTACTCGGAGGCGAGGTACTTGGCCATCCCCGCTTCCAGGTCGTTTCGTTCGCCCGAGTCCTTTTTGCGTGCAGCGTTGACCATCATCGCATGGGCCGCCTCCACCTTGGTAGCCATCTCCGCGAGTTTGAACTGGACGGCCTGGTGCTGGGCGATCTGCTTGCCGAAAGTGTGACGCTGCTGGGCATACCGGACACCCAGCTCGAAGGCACGCTGAGCGACGCCGCAGCCACGCGCCGCCACATTCACGCGTCCCACCTCGACGCCGTCCATCATTTGGTAAAAACCTCGGCCGGTGACGCCACCGAGGACCCGATTGGCCGGAATGCGCAGGCCGTCCATGATGAGCTCGGTGGTGTCGACGCCCTTGTAGCCCATCTTGTCGATCTTGCCGGGGATGGTGAGACCCGGGCGGACCTCGCCGAAGCCGGGCTCCTTCTCCACCAGGAAGGTCGTCATGGACTTGTGGGGAGCGGTCCCCTCGGGGTGACCCTCGTCACTCCTTACCAGGACGGCCACCAGCGACGACGTACCGCCGTTGGTCAGCCACATCTTCTGGCCGCTCAGGACGTACTCCTCGCCGTCCTTCACCGCCTTCGAGGAGATCGCCGACACGTCGGAGCCCAGCGCCGGCTCGGACATCGAGAAGGCACCCCGGATGTCGCCGGCGGCCATGCGGGGCAGGAAATGGTCCTTCTGCTCCTGCGTGCCGTGCTGCTTGAGCATGTACGCCACGATGAAGTGCGTGTTGATGATGCCGGACACCGACATCCAGCCGCGGGCGATCTCCTCCACGCACAGGGCGTAGGTCAGGAGCGACTCGCCCAGGCCCCCGTACTCCTCGGGGATCATCAGGCCGAACAGGCCGAGTTCCTTCAGCCCGTCGACGATGTCCTGCGGGTACTCGTCCCGGTGCTCCAGCTCGGTGGCGACCGGGAGGATCTCCTTGTCCACGAAGTCCCGGACGGTGGAGAGGATCTCCTGCTGGACGTCCGTGAGGCCGTGGGTCTGGGCGAGGCGGCTCATCTCTACTTCCCCTGTTCCTTCAGCTCGGGCCGGCCGGGCTGTTCGCCGCCGCGCTCCTTGGTGTACGTCTCGGTCGGCACCATCACCTTGCGGCGGAAGACGCAGACCAGGGTCCCGTCCTGCTTGTAGCCCTTGGTCTCGACGTGCACGATGCCGCGGTCGTTCTTCGACTTCGACGGCCACTTGTCGAGCACCGTCGTCTGGCCGTAGAGCGTGTCGCCGTGGAAGGTCGGCGCCACGTGCTTGAGCGACTCGATCTCCAGGTTGGCGATCGCCTTGCCGGAGATGTCCGGGACGGACATGCCGAGCAGGAGCGAGTAGATGTAGTTGCCGACCACCACGTTCTTGCCGAAGTCCGTCGTCTTCTCGGCGTAGTTGGTGTCCATGTGGAGCGGGTGGTGGTTCATGGTGAGCAGGCAGAACAGGTGGTCGTCGTACTCCGTGACCGTCTTCCCCGGCCAGTGCTTGTACGTCGCCCCGACCTCGAACTCCTCGTAGGTGCGTCCGAACTGCATGGCGCTCAGCCCTCCGGGATCTCGAACTTGCTGGTGCGCCGCATGCCGGCCGCACGCCCCTTGCCGGAGACGACCAGCGCCATCTTGCGGCTGGCCTCGTCGATCATCTCGTCGCCGAGCATCGCCGAGCCCTTCTTGCCGCCGGCCTCGGAGGTGTAGTAGTCGTACGCGTCCAGGATCAGCTCGGCGTGGTCGTAGTCCTCCTGGGAGGGCGAGAAGATCTCGTTGGACGCCTCGACCTGGCCCGGGTGCAGGACCCACTTGCCGTCGAAGCCGAGGGCGGCGGCGCGCTGGGCGACCTCGCGGTAGCCGTCCACGTTGCGGATCTGCAGGTAGGGGCCGTCGATCGCCTGGAGATTGTTGGCACGGGCGGCCATCAGGATCTTCATCAGGATGAAGTGATAGGCGTCCGCCGGGTAGCCGGGCGGCTGCTCGCCCACGACCAGGGACTTCATGTTGATGGATGCCATGAAGTCGGCAGGGCCGAAGATGATGGTCTCCACGCGCGGGCTGGCCTGGGCGATCTCGTTGACGTTGTTCAGGCCCTGCGCGTTCTCGATCTGCGCCTCGATGCCGATCCGGCCGACCTCGAAGCCCATCGTCTTCTCGATCTGGGTGAGGAGGAGGTCGAGCGCGACGACCTGCTGGGCGTCCTGGACCTTCGGCAGCATGATGCAGTCCAGGTTCGGGCCCGCGCCCTCCACCACCGTCACGACGTCGCGGTACGTCCACTCGGTCGTCCAGTCGTTGACGCGCACGACGCGGGTCTTGCCGGTCCAGTCGCCCTCGTTGAGGAACTTGACGATGGTGTGCCGCGCCTCCGGCTTGGCGAGCGGCGCGCAGGCGTCCTCCAGGTCCAGGAAGACCTGGTCCGCCGAAAGGCCCTGGGCCTTCTCCAGGAAGCGCGGGTTGGAACCCGGTACCGCCAGGCAGGAGCGCCGGGGGCGCAGACGGTTGACCTGGGGAGCGGGGCTGGTCATGCGGGGACCTCCAGGGGGTCGAGCTTGTTCGCGTTCCGGATCTCGTCGACGATCCGGCCGATGATGCCGGTGATGTCGAAGTCCTTCGGGGTGAAGACCGCGGCCACTCCCGCGGCCCGCAGTTCCTCGGCGTCACCGTTCGGGATGATGCCACCGGCGATCACCGGTATATCTGTGGCACCGGCCACACGGAGCCGTTCGAGCACGTCCGGCACCAGCTGCGCGTGCGAGCCGGACAGGATGGACAGGCCCACCGCGTGCACGTCCTCCGCGAGGGCGGCGTCCACGATCTGTTCCGGGGTGAGCCGGATGCCCTGGTAGACCACCTCGAACCCGGCGTCGCGGGCGCGCACGGCGATCTGCTCGGCGCCGTTGGAGTGACCGTCCAGGCCGGGCTTGCCGACCAGGAAGCGGAGCTTGCCGACGCCCATCTCCATGGCCGTCAGCTCCACCCTGCGGCGCACCTCCGACAGCGCCGAACCCTCCTCGGCGGTGACCGCGACCGGTGCCGAGGACACCCCGGTCGGTGCGCGGAACTCGCCGAACACCTCGCGCAGTGCCCCGGCCCACTCGCCGGTCGTGGCGCCGGCGCGGGCGCACTCCAGGGTGGCCTCCATGAGGTTGCCGGTGCCGCGCGCGGCCTCCTTCAGCTTCTCCAGCGCCTTGCAGGGGCGCGGGTGGTTGAAGGGCGGCTGGTACCGCGTGTCGCGCCAGTTCTGCAGCGAGGCGATGACGCGGGCCTCCACCGCCGGGTCGACCGTCTGGATCGCGGTGTCCAGGTCGGCGGTCAGCGGGTTGGGCTCGGTGCCCTCGAAGGCGTTGACACCGATGATCTTCTCCTCGCCGGACTCGATCCGGGCCCGGCGCTCGGCGTGCGAGGCGACCAGCTGCGACTTGAGGTAGCCGGACTCGACGGCGGCCATCGCGCCGCCCATCTCCTGGATGCGGTCGATCTCCGCGAAGGCCGCCTCGACCAGTTCGTCGACCTTCGCCTCGACCACCTTCGAGCCCTCGAAGAGGTCCTCGTACTCCAGCAGGTCGCTCTCGTGCGCCAGCACCTGCTGGATGCGCAGCGACCACTGCTGGTCCCAGGGGCGGGGGAGGCCCAGCGCCTCGTTCCAGGCCGGCAACTGCACGGCACGCGCGCGTGCATCCTTGGAGAGGGTGACCGCCAGCATCTCCAGCACGATCCGCTGGACGTTGTTCTCCGGCTGCGCCTCGGTCAGGCCCAGGGAGTTGACCTGGACGCCGTAGCGGAAGCGGCGGTGCTTGGGGTTCTCGATGCCGTACCGCTCGCGTGTGATCCGGTCCCAGATGCGCCCGAAGGCGCGCATCTTGCACATCTCCTCGACGAACCGCACGCCCGCGTTCACGAAGAAGGAGATGCGGCCGACCACGTCGCCCATGCGCTCCTGCGGCACCTGACCGCCGTCGCGCACCGCGTCGAGCACGGCGATCGCGGTGGACATCGCGTACGCGATCTCCTGCACCGGCGTGGCGCCCGCCTCCTGCAGGTGGTAGCTGCAGATGTTGATCGGGTTCCACTTGGGCAGATGGGAGACCGTGTACGCGATCATGTCGGTCGTCAGACGGAGGGACGGTCCCGGCGGGAAGACGTGCGTCCCCCGGGACAGGTACTCCTTGACGATGTCGTTCTGGGTCGTGCCCTGGAGCTTGGTGATGTCCGCGCCCTGCTCCTCCGCGACGACCTGGTAGAGCGCCAGCAACCACATGGCCGTGGCGTTGATGGTCATCGAGGTGTTCATCTGCTCCAGCGGGATGTCCTGGAACAGCCGGCGCATGTCACCGAGGTGCGCGACCGGCACGCCGACCCGGCCGACCTCGCCGCGGGCGAGGACGTGGTCGGAGTCGTACCCGGTCTGGGTCGGCAGGTCGAAGGCGACCGACAGACCCGTCTGGCCCTTGGCGAGGTTGCGCCGGTACAGCTCGTTGGACGCCTCGGCCGTGGAGTGACCGGCGTAGGTGCGCATGAGCCACGGCCGGTCCTTCTGACGCTCAGTCATGTGTGGCCTCCGCCGCCCTCAGATGTTCCGGAAGCGGTTGATGGCGTCGAGGTGCTTCGCGCGCTTCTCGTGGTCGCGCACGCCCAGGCCCTCCTCGGGGGCCAGGCACAGCACGCCGACCTTGCCCTGGTGGGCGTTGCGGTGGACGTCGTGGGCGGCCTGGCCGGTGTCCTCCAGCGAGTACACCTTGGAGAGCGTGGGGTGGATCCTGCCCTTGGCGATGAGACGGTTGGCCTCCCAGGCCTCGCGGTAGTTGGCGAAGTGGGAGCCGATGATGCGCTTCAGGGACATCCACAGGTAGCGGTTGTCGTACTCGTGCATGTAGCCCGAGGTCGAGGCACAGGTGGTGATGGTGCCGCCCTTGCGGGTGACGAAGACGGAGGCGCCGAAGGTCTCGCGGCCGGGGTGCTCGAAGACGATGTCGATGTCCTCGCCGCCGGTGAGTTCGCGGATGCGCTTGCCGAAGCGCTTCCACTCCTTCGGGTCCTGGGTCTGCTCGTCCTTCCAGAACCTGTAGCCCTCGGCGTTGCGGTCGATGATCGCCTCGGCGCCCATCGAGCGGCAGATGTCGGCCTTCTGGTCGCTGGAGACGACACAGATCGGATTGGCGCCGCCGGCGAGGGCGAACTGGGTGGCGTAGGAGCCGAGTCCGCCGCTGGCGCCCCAGATGAGGACGTTGTCGCCCTGCTTCATGCCGGCGCCGTTGCGGGAGACCAGCTGGCGGTACGCGGTGGAGTTGACCAGGCCGGGAGCGGCGGCCTCCTCCCAGCTGAGGTGGTCCGGCTTCGGCATCAGCTGGTTGGACTTGACCAGCGCGATCTCCGCCAGGCCGCCGAAGTTGGTCTCGAAGCCCCAGATCCGCTGCTCGGGGTCGAGCATCGTGTCGTTGTGCCCGTCGGAGGACTCCAGCTCGACGGACAGGCAGTGCGCGACGACCTCGTCGCCGGGCTGCCAGGCGTTGACGCCCGGGCCGGTGCGCAGGACGACGCCCGCGAGGTCGGAGCCGATGATGTGGTACGGCAGGTCGTGGCGCTTGGCGAGGTCGTTGGTGCGGCCGTAGCGCTCCAGGAACCCGAAGGTGGACAGCGGCTCGAAGATCGAGGTCCACACCGAGTTGTAGTTGACGGAGGAGGCCATGACGGCCACCAGGGCCTCGCCCGGGCCCAGCTCGGGCAGCGGCACCTCGTCCAGGTGGATCGACTTGCGGGGGTCCTTGTCGCGAGTCTCCAGGCCCGCGAACATCTCCGTCTCGTCCTTGTGCACGGTGATCGCGCGGTACGACTCGGGGAGCGGCAGAGCGGCGATGTCGGCCTTCGTGGCGTCGGTCGACTGGATCGCGTCCAGGATGTCCTTCACGGTCACGGTGTTGCCTCCGGCGGTGAGCGCCCTGAGGGAGGGGCGCTGAGGGGTACGTCGGTGCTGCTGAGGTGAGGGTGTGTGCCTGTGACGCAGGCGTGCGGGCGCGCAGGGGATGAGGTGCGGGGACAGCCCGAACACCTTCAACGTATGACACCGCGTGTCACCCCGCAAGGCACTGAGTGCCAGAAACGCTTCTCAGATGAAATCTTTACGCGACAGATGAGCGATGATCGATCGAATCCTCTCCCGCCGCTGGCTGAAAAGGGGCACCGACATGCAAAAACGGCCACCCGGTGGGTGGCCGTCGTCACAGCGCGGAAGTGTACGGAAAGGGCGGTCAGTGCTCCTTGAGCGCCTGCTCGATCGTGCGCATGACCTCGTGCAGCGGCGCGTCGGTGCGCGCCACCGTCACGAGCACCTCGCCCTGCACGGAGGCCGAGGACGCCCCGGCGGCCGCCGACCGTGTGCCGGCGGCCGTGCCGCGGCCCGCCCCGATGCCCGTACCGAAGGTCCTGCGCACGATCGCGAAGGCGTGGTCCAGCTCGGCCTCCACGTCGCCCTGCCCGTCGGCGCGCAGCCAGCGCCGCAGCACGTGGTTGTGCGCGGTGACCACGGCGGACGCGGCGACCTCCGCCAGCAGCGGGTCGTCGCCCGCGTCGTCGTCGTGCGCGTGCTCGTCGAAGTGACCGAGCAGATAGCGGGTGAACAGGCGCTCGTAACGGGCCACCGACGCGATCTCCGCCTCGCGCAGGGTGGGCACCTCGCGCGTCAGCTTGTAGCGGGCGACCGAGATCTCCGGCCGGGCCGCGTACATCTTCATGACTTCCTTGATGCCGCGGCACACCGTGTCGAGCGGATGCTCGTGCGCGGGCGCCGCGTTGAGGACGGCCTCGGCGCGCACCAGGGTGTCGTCGTGGTCGGGGAAGATCGCCTCTTCCTTGGAGCGGAAGTGACGGAAGAAGGTGCGGCGGGCGACCCCGGCCTGGGCCGCGATCTCGTCGACGGTGGTCGCCTCGTACCCCTTGGTCGCGAACAGCTCCATGGCCGCCGCCGCCAGTTCCCGGCGCATTTTGAGCCGCTGGGCGGCGGCCCGGCTGCCGGCCGTGCTCTCGGGAGCGTCGGACGTGGCTGAGGTACGTGAGGACTTGGCGGGCTGGGACATGACCCGAACGTACTGCATGCGGGCGCAATCATGCGTGTGACCGGGGATTCCCCCGCCCGCGCTGGGCGGGGGAGACCCGGCCGGATCCAGCAGCCCGCCCCAGTCCTCCTCGGGCCGGTACCAGTCGCCCGGCCGTTCAGCGGCGGGCATGCTCGCGGAAACCGCGGCCCGTCTTGCGGCCGAGGCAGCCCGCGGCCACCAGATGCTCGAGCAGCGGTGCCGGCGCCAGCCCGGGGTCGCGGAACTCGCGGTGCAGGACCTTCTCGATGGCCAGGGAAACGTCCAGTCCCACCACGTCGAGCAGCTCGAAGGGGCCCATCGGGTAGCCGCCGCCCAGCTTCATCGCCGCGTCGATGTCGTCGAGGGTCGCGTAGTGCTCCTGCACCATCTTGACCGCGTTGTTGAGGTACGGGAACAGCAGCGCGTTCACGATGAAACCGGCCCGGTCGCCGCAGTCCACGGCGTGCTTGCGCACCGTGGCGCAGACCTCGTGGACGGTGGCGTGCACGTCGTCGGCGGTCAGCACCGTGCGGACCACCTCGACCAGCTTCATCGCCGGGGCAGGGTTGAAGAAGTGCATGCCGATCACGTCCTGCGGACGCGAGGTGGCCCGGGCGCAGGCGACGACCGGCAGCGAGGACGTGGTGGTGGCCAGTACCGCGCCGGGCTTGCAGACCTTGTCCAGCGCGGCGAACAGCTGCCGCTTCACCTCCAGGTCCTCGGCGACGGCCTCCACGGCCAGATCGACGTCGGCGAAGTCGTCGTACGTGCCCGTCGGCGTGATCAGCTCCAGCGTCCGCGCGGCCGCCTCCGCGGTCATGCGCCCCTTGTCGACCGACCGGGACAGGGACTTCCCGATCCTGGCCCGAGCCGTCTGCGCCTTCTCCGCGCTGCGGGCCGCCAGCACCACCTCGTACCCGGCCTTGGCGAACACCTCCGCGATGCCGGACGCCATGGTCCCCGAACCGGCCACGCCCACCGCACGCACCGGCCGCCCGGCGACCGCGGTGCCGCCCTCCGCCGGGGTCAGCGTGTCCGGCACCACGACCGAGCTGCCGGGCGCCTCGTAGGTGTAGAAGCCCCGGCCCGCCTTGCGCCCCGTCAGGCCCGCCTCACTGAGCTGCCTGAGGATCGGCGCGGGGGCGTGCAGCCGGTCGTGGGAGGCGGCGTACATGGCCTCCAGGACCGTGCGCGCGGTGTCCACGCCCACCAGGTCGAGCAGGGCCAGCGGCCCCATCGGCAGACCGCAGCCGAGCCGCATCGCCGCGTCGATGTCCTCGCGCGAGGCGTAGTTCGCCTCGTACATCGCGGCGGCCTGGTTGAGGTAGCCGAACAGCAGGCCGTCCGCGACGAACCCGGGCCGGTCCCCGACCGCGACCGGCTCCTTGCCGAGGGCGAGGGCGAGGTCGGTGACGGCCGTGACGGCTGCGGGCGCGGTCAGCACCGAGGAGACGACCTCGACCAGCTTCATGGCCGGCGCCGGGTTGAAGAAGTGCAGGCCGAGCATCCGCTCCGGGCGGGCCGAGTCCGCGGCGAGCCGCGTGACGGACAGCGCGTTGGTGCCGGTCGCCAGGATCGCCTCCGGGCGCACGATCCCGTCCAGCTCCCGGAAGACCCGCTGCTTGATCTCGTACGACTCCGGGACCACCTCGATCACCAGGTCGGCGTCGGCGGCCGCCCGCAGGTCGGCGGAGGTGCGGACGCGGCCCAGGGCGGCGGCGCGCTCCCGCTCGGTCAGGCGCCCGCGCTCGACGGCACGGGCGGTGGAGGACTCCAGCGCGGCGACGGCCTTGACGGCCTGCGCCTCGCTGACGTCGATGCCGACGACGTCGCGGCCGGCCACGGCCAGGACCTCGGCGATACCGGTGCCCATGGTGCCGAGGCCGACCACGGCGACGGTCCGGAGCGGGGACAGAGGGGTGTCGGACAGGGGAGTGGCCATCGCGGGACTCCAGGAATGAGGGGTGACGACGGGAGCACGCCCGGGTGCGCCGTCGCGGCGCACCCGGTGCGTGGGAAAGGAAGGAAAGGGGTGCGGGTGTTGCCGGGCTCGAACGGCGCACACGCCCGGTGCCGTCGCGGAGGGCGCGCACACGCCCGCCCGGCGGCCTGTGACCGGCCCTGTCCCGAGGCCGAGTCCTGATGCGGTACCCGAGGTACCGGACCGACTGCTCTCCCGGTGGTTGCGTCACCAGACCACCGTGAGGAGTTGCTGCGGGTGGATGACCCGCTCGTCTGAGGTTAACCCGCGGGTAACGAGCGCGCCAGCCCTCGGTGTTCGTGATGTACGTCCCACGAATCGGGTGACGCGCCTAACCTCGGTGTCATGGACGAAGAGTTGCGTGTGCTCACGGAGCGCTTACGGGCCGAGTCGGCGGCATCCGGCGCTCCGGGCGCCACGGCGGAGTACGACCGTCTGGTGGCGACCGGGGACCACGACGAGCTGGCCGCGGTGCTCACCGAGCCGGGACACCCGCTGTGGGCCCGGGAACTGGCCGCCTTCCGGCTGGGCGTCGCGGGGGACCGGCGGGCCTTCGAATCACTCGTGCTGCTGCTGAACCACCGCGACCCGCCGCGCTGCGCCTCGGCCGCCCACGCCCTCGCCCGCCTCGGCGACCCGCGCACCGCCCGCGCGGCCGCCGCGCTCGCCACCAACGAACTCCGGGTCGCCTATGCCCTGCACCCGGTACGGCTGCTGGTGGAACTGCGCGCCCCCGAGGCGGTGCCCGCGCTGATCACCACGTTGCGCCGGAGGCTGCGCCCGCACGACCCGTACCGGCGCGTCGCGCTGGCCTGCGTCGACGGCCTCGGCACCCTCGGCGACGACCGTGCGGCCCCCGTCCTGAACGACGCGCTCGCCCACCCGGCACTGGCCGAGGCAGCGGTACGGGCACTGGCGCGCATCCCGGGCAGGCGGTGAACGCGTCCGGCCGGTGCGGGCGGACAGCGGTACGGAACGGCCGAACGGCGCGGAGGTCGCCCGGAGCCCGGCCGGCCGCGGGCGAGGCGTCGGCGGGGCGTGCGCGGGGTTGGGGTGCGTGGCGTGGCCGGTCGCGGGCGCGGTCGGGGCGGTGACGTGCCGTCAGCTGCTCAACGGCCGCGCGTACCGCACCTCCGGCACCGCGACCCCCTCCACCACGAAGGGCTCCTCGGCGCCGTCGGGGCGGAATCCCGCCCGCTCGTAGAAGCGCCTGGCGCGGGCGTTGCCCTCGAGCACCCACAGGAGCATGCGCGCGTGCCCGGCGGCCTCGCACCGGCGTACCGCCTCCCGGATCAGGGCCTGCCCGATGCCCGTGCCGAACCGTCCCGCGTCGACGTAGAGCGCGTACAACTCGGCGTCCGCGGTGCGTGCCTCGCCGTCCCGGTAGCGGCCGGTGCAGGCCCAGCCGACGACCTCGCCGGCGTCGTCCTCGGCGACCAGGTTCACCACGTCCCCCGAGGCGCCGGTGAACATGGCCCGGCGCCGCTCGGCGTCGGCGGCCGGGTCCATCGCGTCGAGGTACGGCTGCGGCACCAGCCCCCGGTAGGCGGTCCGCCAACCCCGGACGCGAATCCGGGACACGTGGTCGCAGTCCGCGAGGGCCATCTCCCGCACCCGCACCGGCACCGGCCGCGGACTCACGGCGCCACGACCGCGAACGCCTCGATCTCCATGAAAAACTCCGGCCGCACCAGCGCGCCCACCTGCACCGCCGAGGCGGCCGGCAGCCGGTCGTCCGGTATGTGCTCGGCGCGGGCCGTCCGGATCGCCGCCATGTGCGCCATGTCCGTGACGAAGAAGGTCAGCTTCACGACGTCGTCGAAGGTCGCTCCGGCCGAGGCCAGGCACCGGCGCAGGTTCTCGAACACCTGGCGGGCCTGGGCCGCGGGGTCGCCCTCGCCGACCACCTGGCCGTCCTCGTCCAGGGCGAGCTGCCCCGAGACGGCCACGAACCGCCCGGTGCCGAGGACGACATGGGTGTACTGCGCGGCGGGCGCGACACCCTCCGGGGCGGGGATCCTCGTCAGTTCGCTCATACGCCCATCGTGGACCACGGCACTGACAACGCTGCCCAGGGGGTCAGCCGCGGAAGCCGAGCAGCCCGTGCAGGGTCGAACCGCGCGAGGACGTCGAAGCCGCCTTGGACTCCAGCGGCTTCGGCTCCGGCAGCGCCGGACACACCGCGTCCGCCACGCCGCCGTCGCCGCGCGGCACGGTGCCGTCGGTCAGGTAGGCGGCCAGGTGCTCGTCCAGGCAGTCGTTCCCGCTCAGCGTGATGCCGTGGTTCCCGCCGCCCTCCTCGACGACGAGGCCGGAGCCGCGCAGCAGACGGTGCGCGGTGACGCCGCCCTCGTACGGCGTGGCCGCGTCGCCCGTCGCCTGGAACAGCAGTACCGGGGGCAGTTCGTCGTTGGCCACGTCCACCGGCTCCCGGGACTCCGTGGGCCAGAAGGCGCACGGTGCGTTGTACCAGGCGTTGTTCCACACCATGAAGGGCGCCTTCTCGTACAGGCCCCAGCTGTCGTCGCGCCACTCGTCCCAGTCGCGCGGCCAGCTCGCGTCGCGGCACTCGACGGCGGTGTAGACGCTGTACCCGTTGTCCCCGGAGGCGTCCAGGGCGCCGAAGTTGTCGTACACCTCGACCAGCGGGCCGGTGTCCTCGTCGTTGACGTACGCGGCGAACGCCTCGGCCAGGTAGGGCCAGTAGCCGTTGTAGTACCCGCCGGGCATGTAGGTGTCCTCCAGTTCGGAGGCGCCGACCTTCCCGCCCGCCGGCTTCTTCGCCAGCGCCGCCCGCATGGCGTACCATGCGGTCTCGACCCGCTCGGGGTCGGTGCCCAGCCCGTACGCCGCGTCGTGCTCGGCGATCCAGGCCAGGAACGCCCGGTGGCGGTCGTTGAAGGCGAGGTCCTGGTTGAGGTTGGCGTCGTACCAGACGTCGTCCGGACCGACGACCGAGTCCAGGACCAGCCTCCGTACCCGGCCCGGGTAGAGCTTGGCGTAGACGGCGCCGAGGTAGGTGCCGTACGAGTAGCCGAAGTAGTTGAGCTGCTCGGAGCCGAGCGCCGCGCGGATCGCGTCCAGGTCCCGCGCGGCGCTGACCGTGTCGATGTGGGGCAGCACGTCCGCGTACTTGCCGCCGCAGGCGTCGGCGAAGGACTTCGCGCGCGTGAGGTTGGCCTGCTCGACGTCCGGCGTGTCCGGCAGCGAGTCGGGGCGCACCGGGTCGAAGTGCCCCGGCCGGCAGTCCAGCGCCGGGCTGCTCCTGCCCACCCCGCGCGGGTCGAAGCCGATGACGTCGTACTGGGCGGCCACCTTCGCGGGCAGCGAGGAGGCCACGAACCCGGCGAGCGTCAGCCCGCTGCCGCCGGGGCCGCCGGGGTTCACCAGCAGGGGTCCCTGGTACGTCTCGGCGGTGTGCGGGACGCGGGACAACGCCAGCGTGATCTGCCTCCCGCTCGGACGCGCGTGGTCGAGCGGCACCTTCAGGGACGCGCACTGGAGCGTGGGGTAGTCCTCCGTGGCGCACTTCTTCCAGTGCGGTCCCGCGGCGGGCGCGGCTTGCGCGGGTCGCGGGGCGCTCGCCCCGGCGGGGACGGCCGTGACGGTCCCGGCGGCGATCACGGCGGCGCCGCACAGCACGGCTGCGCGTTGTCTCATGGCGTTCTCCCAGGACTCCCAGAACTCCCGGAACGGGAGGGCTGCGGTCCGCGCGGGTCGCGGTCCTCGCCGGATCGTCCCGGGGAGCGCCTTCGGAAGAACGAGACCTGTCCATACTTGACCCGATTGGGTCGGAAGATGCCCTCCAATGCTCTTACTCGGCCGCTCCGGGTGGGCTCACGGTGCCGTCAGAGCCCGAGCCCGCCCGCGACCGACATCTCCCGCTTGGTGAACTCTCCCGTCAGCATCGGCACGGCCCGGCCGATCGCGTCCTTCGCCTCGGGCAGTTCCAGCGAGGCGTCGTGATGTGCCCGGGTCCGCCACACCTCGGTCACCCAGACGGTCGTCTCGTCCTCGTCGGACAGGCCCACGAGATAGAGCTCGCATCCGGCGTCCCGCAGGCCGTCGGCGGCGCTCAGGAGAAGGGAGACCACCTCGCCGCGGAAGCCGGGCCGGGTCTTCATCGAAGCGATGCAGCCGTAGGTCATGGAGGATTCCTTTCACCCTGGGCGGGGGCCGACTTCTTCGACCGGAGCGCGTACCAGAAGGCTGTCAGATGAGCGAGAGCTGCACCGGCTCGGTGGGCGTGGCCTCGGCGGGGCGGGCATGCTCCGGCTCGGCGATCCGGCTCGGCATTCCCGCGCGCGTGGGGCCGATGCCGTACTCGCGGGCCAGATCGTGCACCTGGCGGGTGATCCGGCGCTGGTACCACTTCGGGGCGTAGGCGCCGTCCGCGTAAAGCCGCTCGTAGCGGCGGACCAGGTGCGGGTGGTGCCGGCCGAGCCAGGCCATGAACCACTCCCGGGCGCCCGGGCGCAGATGCAGCACCAGGGGCGTCACCGAGGTGGCGCCCGCGGCGGCGATGGCGCGTACGGTCGCCCTCAGCTGGGCCGGCTCGTCGCCGAGGAAGGGGATGACCGGCGCCATCAGCACCCCGCAGCCGATGCCGCGCTCGCCGAGGGCCCGGACGACCTCCAGCCGGCGCTCCGGAGCGGGGGTGCCCGGCTCCACGGTGCGCCACAGCTCCGCGTCGGTGAAGCCGACCGAGACCGAGATGCCCACGTCCGTGACCCGGGCCGCCCGGGTCAGCAGGTCCAGGTCGCGCAGGATCAGCGTGCCCTTGGTCAGGATCGAGAAGGGGTTCGCCCGGTCGGTGAGGGCCTCGACGATGCCCGGCATCAGCCGGTAGCGGCCCTCCGCGCGCTGGTAGCAGTCGACGTTGGTGCCCATCGCGACGTGCTCGCCCTGCCAGCGCCGCGAGGCCAGCTGGCGGCGCAGCAGCTCGGGTGCGTTCACCTTGACGACGATCTGGGAATCGAAGCCGAGCCCCGTGTCGAGGTCCAGGTAGCTGTGCGTCTTGCGCGCGAAACAGTAGACGCACGCGTGCGTGCAACCCCGGTAGGGGTTCACGGTCCACTCGAACGGCATGCGCGAGGCCCCCGGCACCCGGTTGAGGATCGAGCGGGCGCGTACCTCGTGGAAGGTGACGCCTGCGAACTCGGGCGTGTCGAACGTGCGGGTGACGACGGCGTCCGCGCCGAAGAGCGCGGTGTCCGCGGCCCGGGCGTGGTCGGAGTCCGTGAGGTTCTCCCAGCGCATTTCGGCCTCCTCGGTAGCACTGGGCGACACAATAGAACACTTGTTCCCTTGATCGTGCGGGTGAGTCGCGCGGGGCCGCTTCACGCCCCCCGATTTGGTGGCCGCGCGGCGGGGTGGTTGGCTTGCCCCGAACCCGAGAACCAGGCCCTGGAGGAACCCGATGGCGCAGGTCGAGGCGACGACGGAGCGGATCGTCGCAGCGGACGCGGAGACGGTGTTCGACACCCTCGCCGACTACAGCGGCACCCGCGAGAAGCTGCTCCCCGAGCACTTCAGCGAGTACGAGGTCCGCGAGGGCGGCGACGGCGAGGGCACCCTCGTGCACTGGAAGCTGCAGGCCACCAGCAAGCGCATCCGTGACTGCCTGCTGGAGGTCACCGAGCCCACCGACGGCGAGCTGGTCGAGAAGGACCGCAACTCCTCCATGGTCACCACCTGGCGGGTCACCCCGGCGGGCGAGGGCAGGTCACGGGTCGTCGTGGTCACCACCTGGCAGGGCGCCGGCGGCGTCGGCGGCTTCTTCGAGAAGACGTTCGCACCCAAGGGCCTCGGCCGGATCTACGACGCCATGCTCGCCAAGCTCGCCGCCGAGGTCGAGAAGTAGCCAAAGGGCAGGCGGCGGGCGCCTGTTGGGTGCCTCACCGGTTCGAGTGATCTCCGCGCGAACCCGCCGCACGTCCGTAACTCGTCGCACTTGTTCGCAGTTGTCGCCCCAGGCGGCAAATGTGAGCAGGTGTGACGAGGGGAGCGGTACGTGGGCGGGATCACTCTGGTGCAGGATCCGGTGGAGGACGGACCAGTCGTCGCGGCCCCGGCGCCACCCGGGCCCCCCGCCGCCGGAACGGGGCGGGAGCCGGAGCGGGAGGACCGGGAGCCGGACGCCGGGCTGAGTCCGCGCCGGGTGCGGCTGGTCTTCGTCGGGCTGATGCTGGCCCTGCTGCTCGCCGCCCTCGAGCAGATGATCGTCGCCACGGCCCTGCCGAAGATCGTCGGCGAGCTGCACGGCCTGGACCGGATGTCCTGGGCGATCACCGCGTACCTGCTCACCTCGACCATCGGGCTGCCGATCTACGGCAAGCTCGGCGACCTCCTCGGGCGCAAGGGCGTCTTCCAGTTCGCCATCCTGGTCTTCGTCGTCGGCTCCGCGCTCGCCGGACGCGCACAGAGCATGGACCAGCTGATCGCCTTCCGCGCGGTGCAGGGCGTCGGCGCCGGCGGCCTGATGATCGGCGTGCAGGCGATCATCGCGGACATCGTGCCGCCCCGCGAGCGCGGCCGCTTCATGGGCCTGATCGGCGCCGCCTTCGGACTCGCCTCCGTCGCGGGTCCGTTGCTCGGCGGCTACTTCACCGACCACCTCTCCTGGCGCTGGTGCTTCTACATCAACGTGCCCTTCGGCCTGGTCACCATGGCCGTCGTCGCCGTCGTCCTCAAGCTGCCCAGGCCGCGGGTCAAGCCCCGCCTCGACATCCTCGGCACCCTGATGCTCGCCGCCGCCTCCACCTGCCTGGTGCTGCTCACCAGCTGGGGCGGCACCGAGTACGCGTGGGGGTCGAGGACGATCCTCGGTCTCGCCGCCGGAGCGGTCGGGTCCACCCTGCTCTTCCTGGTCGCCGAGCGTTTCGCACCCGAACCGCTGATCCCGCTGCGCCTGTTCCGGGACTCGGTCTTCAACGTCACCGCCCTGGTCGGCCTCGTCGTCGGCGTCGCCCTGTTCGGAGCCGCGAGCTACCTGCCGACCTTCCTGCAGATGGTGGACGGCGCCAGCGCCACCGAGTCCGGTCTGCTGATGCTGCCGATGATGGGCGGCGTCGTCGGCGCCTCGATCATCTCCGGACAGCTCATCAGCCGTACCGGTCACTACCGGATCCACCCGATCCTCGGCAGTGCGCTGTCCGTCGTCGGCATGTGGCTGCTCTCCCGCCTCGACACCGACACGCCCCGGCTGCACTACAGCATCTGGATGGCCGTCCTCGGCGCCGGCATCGGCATGGTGATGCCCGTCCTCGTCCTCGCCGTGCAGAACTCCGTGCGCCCCACCGACCTGGGCACCGCCACCAGCGCCAACAACTACTTCCGGCAGATCGGCGGCAGTGTCGGCGCGGCCGTCTTCGGCACGCTCTTCGCCGGCCGGCTCACCGACGCCCTGGCCGACCGGGTCCCCGCCGACGCGGGGGCCGGGCTGCCCGACGCCGAGGCCATCACCCCCCAGCTCGTCCACTCCCTGCCGCCGGCGCTGCGCGACGCCTACATCGGTGCGTACGCCGAAGCCATGCCGCGGATCTTCCTCTACCTGGTGCCGGTGCTCGTCCTCGGGCTCCTCATCGCCCTCTTCCTCAAGGAGAAACCTCTGGTGTCCCACAACGCCCCCGTCACCGAGCCGGAGACCGCGCAGCAGCCGCAGTACGCACAGCACGCACCGCGGGAACAGCCCGCCGCCCAGGTGCCGCCGGCCCGGTCGCCCTACGCCGGCGGCATCCCCGTCTGCGGCACGGTGCAGCACCCCGACGGCACCGTCGTGCCCCGCGCGGCGCTCACCCTCATCGACGTCGGCGGGCAGCAGATCGGCCGGGGCGCCAGCGGCGACGACGGACGGTACGCGCTGGCCACGCCCGGGTCCGGCGCGTACGTCCTGATCGCCGCGGCCGGCGGCCACCAGCCCCAGGCGGTCTCCGTGACGGTCGGCGAACGCCCGGTGGAACTGGACGTGGTCCTCGGCGGCGCCGGACGCCTGGCCGGCAGCGTCGTGACCGCCGACGGCAGCCCCGTGCGCGACGCGGCCGTCACCCTCACCAACGTGCACGGCGAGGTCGTCGCCACCACCCGCAGCGGCCGCGAGGGCGGCTACGTCATCACCGAGCTGGTGGCGGGCGAGTACACCCTCGCCGCCAGCGCCCCCGCCTTCCGCCCGGCCGCCCTGCCGGTCAGCGTCCAGGCCGCCCGGGAGACCCGCCAGGACGTCGAACTGGCCGGCGGGGCCGTGCTGCGCGGCACCGTGCGGGCCAGTGGTGGACGGGCCGTGGAGGACGCGCGTGTGACGCTGCTCGACGCGGCGGGCAACGTGGTGGACACCCTGACCACCGGACCCGACGGCACGTTCCGGTTCGTCGACCTGTCGTCCGGCGAGTACACCGTCATCGCCGCCGGATACCCGCCCGTCGCGACCGTGCTCCAGGTGGCCGGCGGTGGCCGCACCGAGCGTG
Source organism: Streptomyces sp. NPDC085944 (assembly GCF_040686295.1). Lineage (NCBI taxonomy): Bacteria > Bacillati > Actinomycetota > Actinomycetes > Kitasatosporales > Streptomycetaceae > Streptomyces > Streptomyces sp. NPDC085944. The sequence goes on from NZ_JBFBJX010000004.1 coordinate 57,251, forward strand.
ACCTGCAGCTCGGACACGAGGACTGAGACCGGCACACCGGCGCCCGGGCGCGCCGGTGTGTTCGCGCGCCACCAATTCCCCCGTTGCCGCACATGGTCACCGGCCGCCACCGTACGGTGGTGACGGCGACACAGATCTTGAGGAGCCGTGGGCAGAGAGGGCCTGACGCCATGGACCATGGCACCGAGCGGGACGCACCTCCCGGCCGCCCGGCCGGACCCGGCACCGTGCCGGCCGATCCCGTGACGGGCCGTGTCCCCCTGGCCGTCGTCGTGGTGGACCGCGAGGGGCTGGTCTCCCACTGGAGCCGAGGCGCACGACGGCTGTTCGGCCTGCCCAAGGAAGAGGCGATCGGCCGTCCCGCCCCCGACCTGCTGCCCGTCTCGGGCGTCCTCGGGGACGTCAGCGGAACCGGGGACGGCGACCCGGCCCACGGCCCTCATCCGGAGCACGACGGTCTCGGACCCGGCCTGGAGTCCTCCCTCGACGGGCGGCTGTCCTACCCGGCGGCCGGCCGCGCCCGGCTGACCGTGCCTGCCGATGCCCGCCTCGACGTGCTCTGGTGGGCATACCCCCTGGTGGGCCCCGGTCCGGAGCGGCTGCTCGTGCTGGCCGCCGACGCGGACGGGCTGCGCCGGGACTACGGCGGCGGGGGCGCCGACGACAGTGCGGAGGCGACCGTGGTCGAGCGGATCGCGCCCGGATTCGCCCTGCACACCGACTTCCCCGGCGCCGAAGAACTCGCCCGCCGCCTCCCCGAGATCCTGCCCAGCATGAGCGTCGGCGAAAGCGCCCGCATCGTCGCGCAGGTGCTCGAACTGGGCTACCCCGTTCTCGAGTTCAGCCAGAGCGACCGGGTGCCCGTCACCCCCGACTGGGGTGTGCCCCGGCGTGCCGAGCGCCGGGCGCGCCGCGAGCGGGCCGCGCGAGCACTGGCGGCGGGCGAACCGGTGCCCGAGGAACTGCGGGACGAGGCCGAGGACCTGGAGTACGCGGCGGTCCGCGAACGCCTGGAGTTCCTCAACGAGGTCAGCGGCGCGATCGGCACCTCGCTGGACCTCTCGCGGACCATCGTCGAGGTCAGCCGGGCGGTCGTCCCCCGCTTCACCGACGTCGCCGGCACCTATCTGCGCGAACAGGTCGTCGCCGGCGAGGGCTTCCCCGACGGCGTGCCCGACACGACGACGATGTGGCACCGGGTCGCCCTGGAGCACACCGACGAACCCGGCCGCTGGGACGACGTCGTCCCCGTCGGCGAGGCGATGCCCTTCCCGGCGCACACCCCCTTCTTCCAGTGCATGACCAGCGGAGAGCCGGTCCTGGTGCCCCGCATCACCGAGGAGATGGGCCACGCCATCGCCTCCCAGTTCGAGAAGCGCGACATCCGGCCGCTCATCACGGGCCGCTCGATGCTGCTGGTGCCCCTGAAGGCACGCCGGGTCGTGCTCGGCTTCATGATCCTGCTCCGGCACCCGGAGCGCCCCGTCTTCAACGACATGGACCGCGTCACCGGCGCCGAACTCGCCGCCCGCGCGGGCCTGGTCCTCGACAACGCGCGCATGTACACCCACCAGGAGAACGTCGCCGAGACGCTCCAGGACAGCATGCTGCCGCACATCCCCGCGCGCATGGCCGGCTGCGACATCGCCACCCGCTATCTGCCGGGCACGCTGCTCGGCCGGGTCGGCGGCGACTGGTTCGACTCGGTCAAGCTGCCCGGCGCCCGCACCGCCCTCGTCGTCGGCGACGTCATGGGGCACGGCCTGGGCTCGGCCGCCATGATGGGGCAACTGCGCACCGCCGTGCAGACCATGGCCGGCCTCGACCTGCCGCCCGCCCAGCTCCTGCGCCACCTCGACGACCTCGCCCAGCGGCTCGGCGACACCCACCTCGCGACCTGCCTGTACGCCGTGTACGACCCCATCGCCGGTGAACTGCACCTCGCCAACGCCGGCCACATCCCGCCCGTCCTGGTCCGCGCCGAGGACGGCGCCAGCGAGCTGATCGACCTGCCGACGGGGGCGCCGATCGGCGTCGGCGGGGTGCCCTTCGAGTCGGTGCGCGTGCCGGTGGGGCCCGGCGACCGGCTGGTGATGTGCACCGACGGCCTGGTGGAGGTGCGCGGCGAGGACATCGGCGTCGGCCTCGCCACCCTCTGCGAGTCCGCCGCGCACCCGGCCGCGTCCATGGACGACGCCTGCGACACCATCATCCGCGCCCTGGGCATCCGCGGCGGCCGCAAGGACGACGTCGCACTGCTGATGGCCAGGCTGACCGGCATCGAACCCGACTCCGTCGCCGAGTGGCGCCTGGCCCGCGACCCGGCCGAGGTGGGCCGGGCCCGCGCGGCGGTCTGCGAGCAGCTCCACGACTGGGGGCTGCCCGGCCTGGCCGCCCCGGCGGAGCTGATGGTCAGCGAACTCGTCACCAACGCCGTCCGCCACGCGCACGCCCGCCCCGTCGAACTGCGCCTGGTGCGCGCCGACACGCTGCTGTGCGAGGTGGACGACGACGACCACGACCTGCCGGCCCTGAAGAGCGCGGGGCCCGAGGACGAGACCGGGCGCGGCCTGCGCGTGGTCAGCACCCTGGCCCGCGAGTGGGGCGCCAGTCGCACCAACGCGGGCAAGACCGTGTGGTTCGAACTGACCCTGCCCGCCCGCCACCGTCGGCCCCGTCAGGCCCCCGCGCCGACGTCCTAGGCGTCGTCGCGGCGCCGCGCCGCCCTGCGTTGCAGGGACTCGCGCCGGGCACGCAGCTCCTGTTGCCGACGGCGGCTCTTCCTGCCCCGCTCGGCCCGGGCCCGCGCGCGGGGGTCCCTGAGCTTCGTGTGGTCGAGCCTGGTCAGGTACCAGATGAGGCCGCAGAACAGGCCCAGGAGGAGCACCCCGAGGACGCCTGCGAGCACCGGTGGCATGTCCGCGACCTCGATGTCCCGGTATCGTCCGACACTCACGCGTTCCCCCGTTCCCCCGGCCGCCCCTGTCGCCCCGTCCCCGGCCGACCGCCGCAATCTACCCGACCCGTCCGCGGTCCGAATCCGCCCGGCGCGAACGACCGGTGAAGGAACGCGCCGGGCGCTTGTGGCCGTGCGCCGGGCGCGGTACACCGTACGGACCCGTCGTCGACGGGCTTGTACGTCGTCGCACCTGGGGAGCGGGCATGAGCGTGACGCGTCGGTACCGGGACGCCTGGGAGGGCTTCTGGAGCGAGGCCTCCGAGGACCGCGGGGCGGTGTTCTGGGACGCGGAACCGGCCCTGACCGCCGGTCGCCACCTGGCCCACTTCGAGCCGCACCTGACCGACGCGGGCCTGCCCCTGATCGACCTGGGCTGCGGCAACGGCACCCAGACCCGCTACCTCGCCGAGCGCTTCCCGCACGTCGTCGGCGCCGACCTCTCCGAGGCGGCCCTCGAACACGCCCGCCGCGCGGACCCGGCCGGCTCGGCCGCGTACCGGCGGCTGGACGCCGCCGACAAGGTGGAGGCGGAGACCCTGCACGCGGAGCTGGGCGACGCCAACGTCTACGTCCGCGGCGTCCTGCACCAGTGCGAGGCCGACGACCGTCAGCCCCTGGCCGACGCCCTCGCCGCGCTCCTGGGCGACCGCGGCCGTGCCTTCCTGGTGGAGCCCTCCCAGGCGGCCAAGACCGTCCTGATGGGCCTGGCCCGGGGCCCCGCCGGGCCGCCCGCCAAACTCGCCCCCGTCCTCCGCCACGGGCTGACCCCCGGCGCCGTCCCCGACGAGGCGGTGCCCGAGTACCTCCGCGCGGCCGGCCTCACCGTCCTGGCGAGCGGCGAACTCCCTTTGCTCACGACGGAGTACACGCCGGACGGCACCCGCATCGAGCTGCCGTCGACGTGGGTGGTGGCGGGCCGGCCTGCGTGAGATGCGTTGTTCCTCGCGTTTGTAAGACCGATCCGATTCCGGAGAAAGTGCTGCTCGTAGGCCGTACGAGGTCAGTTTGGCGGTCTAGACCACCGGTGGTTGTCCACAGCCCTGGCCGAGGCGGCCGGGCAGCGCGTACGGTTTCGAGCCATGAAGATCCTCATCAGTGCCGACATGGAAGGCGCCACCGGTGTCACCTGGCCGGCCGACGTGCTGCCGGGCACGCCGCAGTGGGAGCGGTGCCGGTCGATGTTCACCTCGGACGTGAACGCGGCCGTGCTGGGCTTCTTCGACGGCGGCGCCGACGAGGTGCTGGTCAACGAGGCGCACTGGTCCATGCGCAACCTGCTCCTGGAGCGGCTCGACGAGCGCACGGAGATGCTCACCGGACGGCACAAGGCGCTGTCCATGGTGGAGGGCGTCCAGCACGGGGACGTGGACGGCATCGCGTTCGTCGGGTACCACGCGGGCGCCGGCATGGAGGGCGTCCTCGCGCACACCTACCTCGCCAACCAGCTCACCGGCGTCTGGCTGAACGACATACGCGCCAGCGAGGGTCTGCTCAACGCACACGTGGTCGCCGAGTACGGCGTGCCGGTGGTGCTGGTCACCGGGGACGACGTGGCCTGCGAGGACGCGCTCGGGTACGCGCCGCAGGCGCGGAAGGTCGCGGTCAAGGACCACGTGTCGCGGTACGCGGCCGTCTGCCGCACGCCGGCCAGGACCGCCGCCGACATCCGGGCCGCGGCCAAGGACGCGGCGACGCTCGCGGTGCGCCACGATCCGGTGACCGGCGGGCCGTTCACCCTCGCCCTGGAGTTCGACGCCGAGCACCTCGCGGCGGCCGCGACCGTCGTGCCCGGGGTGGCGCAGGTCGGGGAGCGCAAGGTGGCGTACACCCACGACACGATGTTCGAGGCGATCCGGACGTTCAAGGCGGTCACCACGATCGTCTCGGCGGCGGTGGAGGAGCAGTATGGCTGAGCACACGGGCCCTGACACGGCCGCGGAAGCGGGCGGGCAGGCGCTGGACGAGGTGGTCCGGTTCACCTCCGAACTGATCCGCATCGACACCACCAACCGGGGCGGCGGCGACTGCCGGGAGCGGCCGGCCGCCGAGTACGCCGCCGCGCGGCTCGCCGAGGCCGGGATCGAGCCCACGCTCCTGGAGCGGACCGAGGGCCGCACCAACGTCGTGGCCCGTATCGAGGGCACCGACCCGTCGGCCGACGCGCTGCTGGTCCACGGTCATCTGGACGTGGTGCCGGCCGAGGCCGCCGACTGGAGCGTGCCCCCCTTCTCCGGGGAGATCCGCGACGGCGTGGTGTGGGGGCGCGGCGCGGTCGACATGAAGAACATGGACGCGATGATCCTCGCGGTCGTCCGCGACTGGGCACGGCAGGGAGTGCGGCCCCGGCGGGACGTGGTGATCGCGTTCACCGCGGACGAGGAGGCCAGCGCCGAGGACGGCTCCGGCTTCCTCGCCGACCGCCACGCCGCGCTGTTCGAGGGCTGCACCGAAGGCGTGAGCGAGTCCGGGGCGTTCACCTTCCACGACGGGGCCGGACGGCAGTTCTACCCCATCGCCGCCGGTGAGCGCGGCACGGGCTGGCTCAGACTCACCGCCCGCGGACGCGCCGGTCACGGTTCGAAGGTGAACCGGGAGAACGCGGTCACCCGGCTCGCCGCCGCGATCACCCGCATCGGCGAACACGAGTGGCCGCTGCGTCTGACCCCCACCGTGCGCGCCGCCCTGAGCGAGATCGCCGCGGTCTACGGCATCCAGACCGACCTGAGCGACGTCGACGCGCTGCTGGACAAGCTCGGCCCGGCCGCCAAGCTGGTCGAGGCCACCGTCCGCAACAGCGCCAACCCGACCATGCTGGACGCCGGGTACAAGGTCAACGTCATCCCGGGAGAAGCCGTCGCCCACGTCGACGGACGGTTCCTGTACGGGGGCGAGGACGAGTTCCGCGGCACCCTGGACCGGCTCACCGGGCCGGACGTGGACTGGGAGTTCGCCCACCGCGAGGTGGCGCTCCAGGCACCGGTCGACTCGCCGACCTACGCCCGGATGCGCGCGGCGGTGCAGGAGTTCGCACCCGAGGGGCACGTCGTGCCGTACTGCATGTCCGGGGGAACGGACGCCAAGCAGTTCTCGCGGCTCGGCATCACCGGCTACGGCTTCGCGCCGCTCAAGCTGCCCGAGGGTTTCGACTACCAGGCCCTCTTCCACGGCGTGGACGAACGGGTTCCCGTCGAGGCGCTGCACTTCGGAGTCCGCGTCCTGGACCGTTTCCTGCGCACGGCCTAGAGACAGCCCCGGGGCCCTGCGCCCGAACGAACGAGCAGTTGTTGGAGGAGAAGTGGGGGAGTCAGTGTCGACTCTTTCGTACGGATCGTGGCCCTCGCCCGTCGACGCGGCCCTCGCCGCCGCGCACGACGGACGGCCCGACGACGTCGCCTTCGTCGGCGACGAGGTGTGGTGGACCGCGCCCCGGCCCACCGAGGGCGGACGGCGCACCCTGGTGCGGCGGCACGCCGACGGCACCGAGGAGCCGGTCCTGCCCGCACCGTGGAACGTGCGCAGCCGCGTCATCGAGTACGGTGGCCGGCCCTGGGGCGCGGTCACGACCGACTCCGGCCCCTTCGTGGTTTTCGTGAACTTCGCCGACCAGCGGCTGTACGCCTGCACGCCGGGCGGCGACGAACCTCGCCCCCTGACACCGCTGTCCACGGTGGGCGGCGGACTGCGCTGGATCGAACCGGACCCGCACCCCGAGCGTGGTGAAGTGTGGTGCGTCCTGGAGGAGTTCACCGGCGAGGGCCCCACCGATCTGCGCCGCGTGCCCGTGGCGGTGCCGTTGGACGGCTCGGCGGCCGACGACCGCGGCGCGGTCCGCGAACTCGCCCCCGAGCGGCACCGCTTCGTCACCGGGCCCCGGCTCTCGCCCGACGGGCGCCGCGCCGCCTGGCTCGCCTGGGACCACCCGCGCATGCCCTGGGACGGCACCGAGCTGATCGTCGCGGCGGTCGGCCCCGAGGGCACCTTCCAGGACGCCCGGACCGTCGCGGGCGGACCCGAGGAGTCGATCGCCCAGGCCGACTGGGCACCGGACGGCACCCTGCTCCATGTCTCCGACCGCACCGGCTGGTGGAACCTCTACCGCGACGGGCAGCCCCTGTGCGCCCGTGAGGAGGAGTTCGGCGGGCCGCTGTGGAAGTTCGGGCAGCGCTGGTTCGCGCCCCTGGACAGCGGCCTGATCGCGGTCCTGCACGGCCGCGGCGCCGCCGTCCTCGGCATACTCGACCCCGAGACCGGCGAGGTCGTCGACGCGGCGGGCCCCTGGACCGAGTTCGCGCCCGCCCTCGCCGCGCACGGCGAGCGGGTCGTCGGCGTCGGCGCCAGCGCCCACAGCGGCTTTGAGGTCGTCGAACTGGACGCCCGCACCGGCCGCGCCCGCGTGATCGGCGCGCCCCACCAGGACGCCACCGACCCCGCCTACTACCCGCAGCCGCGGATCCGCACCTTCCAGGGCCCCGGCGGACGCGAGATCCACGCCCACCTCTACCCGCCGCACAACCCCGGCTGCCGGGCCCCGGACGGCGAACTTCCGCCGTACGTCATCTGGGCGCACGGCGGCCCCACCAGCCGCGCCCCGCTCGTTCTCGACCTGGAGATCGCCTACTTCACCTCCCGGGGCATCGGCGTCGCCGAGGTCAACTACGGAGGCTCCAGCGGACACGGCCGGGAGTACCGCAACCGGCTGCGCGAGCAGTGGGGGGTCGTCGACGTCGAGGACTGCGCGGCCGTCGCCCTGGCCCTCGCCGAAGAAGGCACCGCGGACCCGGAGCGGCTCGCCGTGCGCGGCGGCAGCGCGGGCGGCTGGACCTCCGCCGCGTCGCTGGCCGGCACCGACGTCTACGCCTGCGGCACGATCCTCTACCCGATCCTCGACCTCACCGGCTGGGGCACCGGGGAGACCCACGACTTCGAGTCGCAGTACCTGGAGAGCCTGATCGGCCCGTACGCCGAGGTCCCCGACCGCTACACCGAGCGGTCGCCCGCCGAGCACGCCGAGAGCGTCACCGCCCCGTTCCTGCTGCTCCAGGGGCTCGACGACGTGATCTGCCCGCCCGTGCAGTGCGAGCGGTTCCTGGCACGGATGGCGGGGCGAGGAGTGCCGCACGCCTACCTCACCTTCGAGGGAGAGGGACACGGATTCCGCCGGGCGGAGACCATGGTGCGCGCCCTGGAGGCCGAACTCTCGCTGTACGCCCAGACCTTCGGTCTGACCCCGCCCGGCGTCCCGACCCTGGAGCTGTCCCGATGAGCCGGGTGAGAGAGCTGGTCCGGCCGCCGCGGCTCGCTCCCGGAGCCAGGGTGGCCGTCGTCGCACCCAGCGGACCCGTGCCCGAGGAGCGGATCCAGGCGGGCCTGGACGTGCTCCGCGGCTGGGACCTCGACCCGGTCGTGGCCCCGCACGTCCTGAACCGGCACGGCACCTTCGACTACCTCGCGGGCACCGACGCCGACCGGGCAGCCGACCTCCAGGCCGCCTGGTGCGACCCGTCCGTGGACGCGGTGCTCTGCGCCCGCGGCGGGTACGGCGCACAGCGCATGGTCGACCTGCTCGACTGGGCGGCGATGCGCGCGGCCGGTCCGAAGGTGCTCGTCGGCTTCAGCGACATCACCGTGCTGCACGAGGCGTTCGCCACCCGCCTCGGCCTGGCCACCCTGCACGGACCGATGACGGCGGCGGCCGACTTCATCAAGAACGCGCGGGCACAGGAGCACCTGAGAGCCACCCTGTTCGCCCCGGAGACGGTCCGCGTGATCCCCTCCGACGGCACACTCCTGGTGCCGGGCCGGGCCCGCGGCGTCACCCTGGGCGGCTGCCTCGCCCTGCTCGCCGCCGAACTGGGCACCTCGCACGCCCGTTCCTCCGCGCGCGGCGGGCTGCTGTGCCTGGAGGACGTGGGGGAGGAGACCTACCGCGTCGACCGCTACCTCACGCAGTTGCTGCGCGCCGGGTGGCTCGACGGGGTCGCCGGCGTGCTGCTCGGCTCCTGGGAGGAGTGCGACCCCTACGAGCGGCTGCGGCCCCTGCTGGCCGACCGGCTCGGCGGCCTCGGCGTGCCCGTCGTCGAAGGCTTCGGTTTCGGGCACTGCGTGGGCGCGCTGACCGTCCCGTTCGGCATACCGGCGGAACTCGACGCGGACGCGGGCACCTTGACCCTGGACCGGCCGGCGCTGCGCTGACCGTCGTAGGCTGACCCCATGCCGCACACCCCGTCCCGTCACCTCGCCGAGGGCCCGCGCGTGGGCATCCGGCACTTCACCTACGAGGACGGTGCCGAGTTCACCGCCCGGGCCCGGGAGAGCAAGGACCTGCACCACCCCTGGCTCTTCCCGCCGGACAGCGCCCAGGCGTACGAGGCCTACGCGGGCCGGCTGATCGAGGACCGCACCAAGGCGGGGTTCCTGGTCTGCGAGAAGGACCCGGCCTCCGGGGACGGGCCCGGTGCCTCCATCGCCGGGTTCGTGAACATCAACAACATCGTCGAGGGGGGATTCCTCAGCGGCGCGCTCGGCTACGGCGCCTTCGCACACGCGGCGGGCCGCGGGCTGATGCGCGAAGGGCTGGACCTGGTGGTGCGGTACGCGTTCGGGCCGATGCGGCTGCACCGACTGGAGATCAACGTCCAGCCGGGCAACGCCGCCTCGATCGCACTGGCCCGCTCCTGCGGCTTCCACCTGGAGGGCTTCTCGCCGAGGATGCTCTACCTCGACGGCGCCTGGCGCGACCACCAGCGCTGGGCGATCACCGCCGAGACCGTGACTTCCGGTTGACCTTCATCGTGTCCAGGTCCGTCACCGTGCACCGCAGGTCGCGGAACCCGTAGCCGAGACCGCGCAGCGCACCCTCCGCCCGGTCCTCTGCGATCGCCCCCGCCATCTCCTCGCCGTCCGCCGCGTCCGACACCACCACGTAACGCATCGAGAAGTGCTTCAGCGGAGCGGGCTCGTACGACAGCGACCCCTCCTCGGTGAACCGCATGCTCGCCATCCCGTGCTCGCCCGCCTCGGCGAGCAACCGGGCCCGGGCCTCCTCGTTCAGACCGTCCCAGGTGCCCCGGACGATCACCCGGTAGGTGTGCTGCTCACTCACGCGCTGCTCTCTTCCCTCGTCCCGGCCCCGGCCTTCGTGGGCGCGCCGACCGCCCGACCCTACGTCCCCGCCCCCACCGCGTCCCAGCGGATTAAACGTGAGCCACATCGCCCCGGCCCGGCCGACGGAGGCCCTGTTCACCGGGGCGATGAGCGGCTTCCATGGGGAAGCGTGACGACGATCCGACGCGAGGTACTGACCCTGCCCGCCGCGCCGCTGGGCCCGGACAACCCCCTGCCGCCGCTGCGCCCCCTGGACGAGGTCCACCGCATCGACGACCGGGACCGGGCGGACCTGCCCCGCGACATGGCCCGTCAGGTGGACTACGCGCCACTGCGCAGCCTGCTGCCCGCCCAGGTCCGCGACGGCTACGGACGCGGACGTGAACCGAGCGGGCTGGACGCCCTCGTCATCGAGAACGACCGGCTGAGGGTCACCGTCCTGCCGGCCCTCGGCGGCCGCATCGCCTCCCTGCGCCACAAGCCGACCGACCGCGAACTCCTCTACGTCAACCCCGTACTCCAGCCCGCCAACTTCGCCCTCAACGGTGCCTGGTTCTCCGGCGGCATCGAGTGGAACATCGGCGCCACCGGCCACACCACGCTGTCCTGCTCACCCGTGCACGCTGCCCTTGTCCCCGCACCCGACGGCGGGCAGATGCTGCGTCTGTGGGAGTGGGAGCGGCTGCGCGACCTGCCCTTCCAGGTCGACCTGTGGCTGCCGGACGGCTCGGACTTCCTCTACGTCGGCGCCCGGATCCGCAACCCGCACGAGCACCCGGTGCCCACCTACTGGTGGTCCAACATCGCCGTCCCCGAGGACCGCCGGGTCCTCGCCCCCGCCGACGAGGCCTGGTACTTCGGCTACGAGCGCAGACTGCGCCGGGTCCCCGTCCCGGAGTACGACGGGATCGACCGGACGTACCCACCGAACAGCACCTACGCCGCAGACTACTTCTACGAGGTGCCGGACGGCCGGCGCCGCTGGATCGCCGCCCTCGACGAGCACGGCCACGGGCTGGTGCAGACCTCGACCGACGTGCTGCGCGGCCGCAAGCTGTTCGTGTGGGGCACCGGGCCCGGCGGACGGCGCTGGCAGGAGTGGCTCACCGAACCCGGCACCGGCGGCTACTGCGAGATCCAGGCCGGGCTCGTCCGCACCCAGCTCGAACACGTCAGGCTGGAGGCGGAGGAAGAGGTCTCCTGGCTGGAGGCCTACGGACCGCTCGACGCCTCGCCCGAGGGCGACTGGCACGCCGTCCTGCGCGGGGCCGAGGACCGGCTGGAGGCCGCCCTGCCGCGGGCCGACGTCGACGGTGCCTACGACGCCTGGCTGCTGTACGCCGACGCCGAGCCCGGCGAGCGCCTGGCCACCGGGTCGGGCTGGGGCGCCCTCGAAGTACTGCGGGCCGGATGGAAACTGCCCGGCACGCCCTTCGACGAGGACACCCTCGGCGAGCAGCAGCGGCCCTGGCTGCACCTGCTGCGCGCCGGTTCGCTGCCCGAGCCGGAGCACCGCGAACCGCCCGGCGGGACGCTGGTCGCCCGGCCCTGGCGGGACATGCTGGAGACGACGGCCGCCACGCCCCTGGCCGAGTACCACCTCGGCGTCGCCCAGTGGCACGGCGGCGACCGCGCACAGGCGGTACGCAGCTGGGAACGCGGACTCCAGAGCCTCCAGAGGCTCGAAAGCGCCCAGAGCCCCCGGAACGCCCAGGGCCCGAGGACCGCCGCCGACCGTTGGCCGTTGCTGCGCTGCCTCGCCGTGGCCGACCGGGAGGACGGCCACCACGAGCGCGCCGCCGACCGTTACGCGGAGGCCTTCGCCGACCTCTGCGCACGCCGGCCGGCCGGGCCGCAGGACGCGGGCGGGGACGGACGGTGGACGGCCGTCGCCGCCGCGCTCGGCGGCGAGGCGATCGGGGCGCTGCTCGCGGCCGGGCGCACCGCAGACGCCCGGGCCGTGTGGAAGCGGCTGGAACCGGCGACGCGGGCCCGGGGCCGCTTCCGCCTCATCGAGGCGGAGCTGCTGGCCGCCGAGGGCCGGCGTAAGGAGGCGCGCGCCGTCTTCGACGAGGGCTTCGAGGTCGCCGATCTGAGGGAAGGCGCCGAGAGCACAGGCCGGCTGTGGGCCCGCCTCGACGACGCACCGCTCCCGCCCCGCTACGACTTCCGGATGCGGCCGGACCGGGAGTGATCCCAACGCCCCGCCCGCCGGTCCAACCGGACCGGCGGGTCTATTTCTGCTGCCGGTCCACGTACTCGTAGATCGCCCCGTCGGGGTGCCGGGCGATCAGGTTCCGGCCGGCGGGCGTGGCGACCGGGCCGGCGATGATGTCCGCGCCCAGTGAGCCGAGGACGCGGTGCGTCTCCTCGACGTCCGTCACGGCGATGGTCGCGGCCACCTTGCGCAACACCTCGAGTTGGGACTCGGGCCCGCTCATCAGCAGGAAGCAGCCGACCGCGGCGACGTGGACCCCCCCGCGTTCGAAACGGAGGGCCTCGCCGCCGGCCAGTCCCTCGTAGAAGGGGATCGCCTTGTCCAGGTCGTCGACGTAGATGCGCAGTGTGGCTCCCAGAATGTCCATACGGAGGAGCCTAGTTGCGTCCACCGGCCGGTCGCCGCCGGTCCGGCCATGGAAGACGGGTCCGCGGGTACCCGCAACACATGGACCGCATGGATCACTTGGAACACCTGGACAGGCAACTGGTCGACGAGCTGGCGCAGGTGGCACGCGAGACCGTGCGGGACGAACTGCGCCAACAGACCCGCAGGCAGCGCCGCAAGGCCGCGCTGTACGCCGCGTCCGGCACGGCAGCCCTGTACGCGGGCGCCGCCGTCGCGCTTGCCGTGGGACTGGCACTCGCCGTCGTACTGCCGGGCTGGGCCGCGGCGTTGATCACGGCCGTTCTCCTGGGCGTCGTGGCGTACTTGCTGCGCGGCGCGGCCCGGCCGCACGCCTCCGGACCGGGCTCCGCCCACGGCGCCGGTCACGAGCACGTCGTCGGCGGCGGCGCGCCCGGCGGGCCCCCGAGCGGCCCCGGCGGTGTGCCGTACCCGCCGATGCCACCCGTCGCACCCTGCGGTGCGGGCGCGGCGACCGGCGCCCCGGGCGCGGGCACGCCCGCACCGCGCGGCACCGGACCGGCGGCTCCGCGCCAGGACGACATCGACCCCGAGGCCGGGCGCGAGCGCGGCTGACCGGCCGCGGACAGGGGTGCGCCCCGCACGGATGCCTTTTCCGTGCGGGGCGCCTTCTCGTGCGGTGTGCCGTGTCGTGCCGGTCAGGTGCCCGACGGGCCGTGCGTCAGGCGCTCTGCTGGAGCTGCGGCAGCACCTTGGTGCGGTACAGGTCGAAGAAGCCGCGCAGATCCGGGCCGATCTGGTTGACGTAGACCCGGTCGAAGCCGGCGTCGGCGAACTGCTTCAGCTCCGCCACGTGCTCGTCCACGTCGGCGCCGCACACCCGGTTGTCGCGGACCATGTCCTCGGTGACCAGGGTCTGCGCCTGCTCGAAGTGTTTCGGCGAGGGCAGCACCTGGCCCAGCTCGCCGGGCAGCTGCTCGTTGGCCCACAGCCGGTGCACCGTGCGCACGGCCGCGTCCTTGTCGGTGTCGTAGCAGACCTTGGTGCCGCCGCTGACCAGGTGGCCGCCGCCCCCGCCCTTGCGGTACTGCTCCACCATCGAGGCGTCCGGCATCATCGTGATGTAGCCGTCGCCGACCCGGGCCGCCAGCTTCGTGGCCGCAGGGCCGAAGCCCGAGATGTCGATCGGGACCGGCTCGTCCGGCACCGTGTACAGACGGGCGTTCTCCACCGTGTAGTGGGCGCCGTGGTGGTTGACCTCCTCGCCGGTGAGCAGCCGGCGGATGATCAGAATGGCCTCCTCCAGCATCTCCAGGCGTACGTGCGCGGCCGGCCAGGCGTCGCCGAAGATGTGCTCGTTCAGCGCCTCGCCGGTGCCGACGCCCAGCCGGAACCGGCCGTCGGTCATCACCGCGCTGGTCGCCGCGGCCTGCGCCACCACCGCCGGGTGGATGCGCATGGTCGGGCAGGTCACCGCCGTCTCGATCGGCAGGGACACGGCGTCGGACAACGCGCCGATCACCGACCACACGAACGGACTCTGGCCCTGTTCGCCGTTCCACGGGTGGTAGTGGTCGGAGATCCACAGTGCCTGGAAACCGGCCTGCTCGGCCATCCGGGCCTGCTCGATCAGCTCAGCGGGGCCGTACTGCTCGCACGAGAGAAAGTAGCCGTACTCGGGCATGAGGGGGTGCCTCCGACAGGGAGCGGGTGGGTCCGGGGCCGGGTACCCGGGCACCGGGCCGGAAACCGGCGGCACGGCGGCCTCCTCGCCGGTGGGGCGAGGCCGCGCCGGGGACGTTTGGGCGCCCTGGTCAAGGGGACGCGGAAGGCTCACGAGGTACGCGACAGCCCGGAGGCGAACCGTGAGCCGACCCCGCATCGTGATCGTCGGTGCCGGCTTCGCCGGGTACCGGACGGCCCGCACCCTGTCCCGGCTCACCCGGCACCAGGCCGACATCACCCTGCTCAACCCGACCGACTACTTCCTCTACCTGCCCCTGCTGCCCCAGGTCGCCGCCGGCATCCTGGAACCGCGTCGGGTCAGCGTGTCCCTGTCGGGCACGCTGCCGCACGTACGGCTGGTCCTCGGTGCGGCCGACGGCATCGACCTCGACGGGCACACCGTTCACTACACCGGCCCGGAGGGCGAGGGGGGCACCCTGCCCTACGACCGGCTGGTGCTCGCCGCGGGCAGCGTCAACAAGCTGCTTCCCATCCCCGGCGTCGCCGAGCACGCCCACGGCTTCCGCGGGCTGCCGGAGGCGCTCTACCTGCGCGACCACGTGACCCGGCAGGTGGAGCTGGCCGCGGCGGCGGACGACCGGGCGGAGTGCGCCGCGCGATGCACGTTCGTCGTGGTAGGCGCGGGCTACACCGGCACCGAGGTCGCCGCGCACGGCGCGATGTACACCGACGCACAGGTTCGCAAGCACCCGATGCGCACCGGCATGCGGCCGCGCTGGATGCTGCTCGACGTGGCGCCCCGGGTCATGCCGGAGATGGACGAACGGCTCTCCCGCACCGCCGAGCGGGTCCTGCGGCAGCGCGGTGTCGAGGTGCGGATGGGGACCTCCGTGAAGGAGGCCACGCACGACGGGGTGGTGCTGACCGACGGCACGAGCGTCGACACCCGCACGCTGGTGTGGTGCGTGGGCGTGCGGCCCGACCCGCTGGTGGAGTCCCTGGGCCTGCCCATGGAACGCGGTCGGCTGCTCGTCGACCCGCACCTCCAGGTGCCGGGCCGGCCCGAGCTGTTCGCCTGCGGTGACGTGGCCGCCGTACCCGACCTCAACCAGCCGGGCCAGTACACGCCGATGACCGCCCAGCACGCCTGGCGGCACGGCAAGGTCTGCGCCCACAACGTCGTCGCGTCGCTCGGCCGGGGGCAGCGGCGGGCCTACCGCCACCGTGACATGGGGTTCGTCGTGGACCTCGGCGGCGCGAAGGCCGCCGCCAATCCGCTCGGCGTGCCGATGTCCGGCCCGGCGGCGGGCGCGGTCACCCGCGGCTACCATCTCGCGGCGATGCCGGGCAACCGCGTCCGGGTCGCCGCGGACTGGCTGCTCGACGCGGTGCTGCCCCGCCAGGCCGTACAGCTCGGCCTCGTACGGTCCTGGTCCGTGCCGCTGGAGTCGTCGTCGCCCGAGGTCGCGCGGGTGCCAGGGCGACCGGAGGGGGACCGGAGGCCCGCGTCGCCCGACACGCAGCGGTCGGACACCGAGCCGACGGGCGAGCAGGCCGGCGGCACGACGAAGGACGCGGCGGCGAAGAACCATCCGGGCAGCGAGCCGGCGCGCTCCCGCCCGGGTGGCGAGCCTGCCAGGAGCCAGCCCGGCGGCGAGGGCGCCCGGAGTCAGTCCGGCAGCCAGCCTGCCAGGAACCAGCCCGGCGGCGAGGGCGCCCGGAGTCAGTCCGGCAGCCAGCCTGCCAGGAACCAGCCCGGCGGCGAGCCCGCCAAGGCACAGCGGGGTGGCGAACCGGCCAGGGGCCAGCCCGGCGGCGAGGGCGCCCGGAGTCAGTCTGGTAGCCAGCCTGCCGAGAACCAGCCCGGCGGCGAGCCCGCCAAGGCACAGCCCGGCGGCGAGCCCGCCAGGGACCAGCCCGGCGGCCAGGGCACCAGGAGTCAGTCCGGCGGCCAGCCTGCCGAGAACCAGCCCGGCGGCGAGCCCGCCAAGGCACAACCGGGCAGCGAGCCTGCCAAGGCACAGCCCGGCAGCGAGCCCGCCAAGAACCAGCCCGGCGGGGAGCCCGCGAAGAACCAGCCGCACGGTGAGCGGCGTACGCAGAAGCAGGGGCCGTCCGGCTCGCCCCGCGCGTCCGGCAAGCCACGTCGCGCCGTGGAAGCCGCCGGACCGCGCCCCGCCCGGGGAGGCTCCGGCAGACCGGGGAAGAACCAGCGTGCGGCCGGTGCGGGCTCCGCCGGCAAACGCCCCACCGCCCCGTCCGGACCGAGCCGGTCCGCGGGCCCGCCCACCGACCCCGGTCCCGAACCGCCGGCGAACCAGCCGCTCCCGGGACCCGACATCGCCCCCGGCCCGGTCAGGCGCACCGACGGCCGCACCGCGGAAGGAGACTCATGAACACCGGTGAACTCGTCGACCTCGGACAGCAGTTGCGCGTGGACAGCGTACGGGCGTCTGCCGCCGCGGGGTCCGGGCACCCGACGTCGTCGATGTCCGCCGCGGACCTGATGGCCGTACTGCTGGCCAACCACCTCCGCTACGACTTCGGGCGCCCCGCCCACCCCGGCAACGACCGCTTCGTGCTCTCCAAGGGACACGCCTCGCCCCTGCTCTACTCCGCCTTCAAGGCGGCCGGCGCCATCGACGACGAGGAACTGCTCACCTTCCGCAAGCTGGGCAGCCGCCTGGAGGGGCACCCCACGCCGCAGCGGCTGCCGTGGGTCGAGACGGCCACCGGGTCGCTCGGGCAGGGGCTGCCCGTGGGCGTCGGCATCGCGCTGTCCGGCAAGCGCCTCGACCACACCGACTACCGGGTGTGGGTGCTGTGCGGCGACAGTGAGATGGCCGAGGGATCCGTGTGGGAGGCCGCCGAGCACGCCGGGCACGAGCGCCTCGACAACCTCACCGTGATCGTCGACGTCAACCGGCTCGGCCAGCGCGGCCCCACCCGGCACGGCCACGACCTCGACGCGTACGCGCGCCGCTTCCGGGCCTTCGAGTGGCACACCATCGAGATCGACGGCCACGACGTCGACGCCATCGACCGCGCCTACGGCGAGGCCCTGTCCACCAGGGGACAGCCCACCGCGATCATCGCCCGCACCCTCAAGGGCAAGGGCGTCAAGGCCGTGGAGGACCGCGAGGGCCAGCACGGCAAGCCGCTGCCGGAGGCCGAGGAGGCCGTCGCCGAACTCGGCGGCGCCCGTGACCTCACGGTGCGGGTGCACGCGCCCGAGGACGCCCGGGCCCTGCACTCGACGGGCACCGGACAGACCGAGCTGCCCCGCTACGACAAGGGCGACGAGATCGCCACCCGCAACGCCTTCGGTGAGGCGCTGGCCGCCGTGGGCACCGCGCGCGGTGACGTCGTCGCCCTCGACGGCGAGGTCGGCGACTCCACCCGGGCCGAGTTCTTCGCCAAGGAACACCCCGAGCGCTACTTCGAGTGCTACATCGCCGAGCAGCAGATGGTCGCCGCCGCCGTGGGGATGGCGGCGCGCGGCTGGGTGCCGTTCGCCACCACCTTCGCCGCCTTCCTGACCCGCGCCTACGATTTCGTGCGCATGGCCTCGATCAGCGGCTCCGGCATCAACCTCGTCGGCTCCCACGCGGGCGTCGCCATCGGCCAGGACGGACCCAGCCAGATGGGCCTGGAGGACCTCGCGATGATGCGGGCCGTCCACGGCTCGACCGTGCTGTACCCGTGCGACGCCAACCAGGCCGCGCGCCTCGTCGCCGAGATGGCCGGCCTGGAGGGCATCCGGTACATGCGCACCTCACGCGGCGAGAGCAAGGTGATCTACGGACCCGACGAGGAGTTCCCCGTCGGCGGCAGCAAGGTGCTGCGCTCCTCCGACGCCGACCGGCTCACCCTCGTCGCGGCCGGCGTCACCCTGCACGAGGCGCTCGCGGCGGCCGACGCCCTCGGAGCGGACGGCATCCCGGTCCGGGTGATCGACCTGTACTCCGTCAAGCCCGTCGACCGGGCCACGCTGCGCGCGGCCGCCGAGGAGACCGGCTGCCTGGTGACCGTGGAGGACCACCGCCGCGAGGGCGGCATCGGCGACGCCGTCCTGGACGCGTTCACGGACGGACGGCCCGTGCCCCGGCTGGTGCGCCTCGCGGTCACGACGATGCCGGGCTCCGCCACCCCGGCGGAGGAGCTGCACGCCGCGGGGATCGACGCCGAGTCCATCGAGGCGGCCGCGCGAATGCTCGTGGAGCAGGCGATCGTGCCGTGAGCGGGCGCGGGGGCCGCAACGACGGCAGCGGCGGTGACGGCGCCCGGACCGTGCGGGCCGGGCGCCGCACCGTGGAGGTCCACCGGCCGGACAAGGTGCTGTTCCCGGCCGGTGCGGGCGGCGCCGAGGACCCGAAGGAGTACACCAAGGGCGATCTCGTCGACTACCACCGGGCGGTCGCCCCGTTCATGCTGCCCCACCTGCGAGGCCGCCCCCTGATGCTGGAGCGGCATCCGGACGGGATCGACGGACCGCGGTTCATGCAGAAGAACACCCCGGAGCACTACCCGGAGTGGATCGAACGCGTCGAGGTCGGCAAGGAGGGCGGCACGGTCCGCCACACCGTCTGCGACGACTCCGCCACCCTCGTCCACCTCGCCGACCAGGCCGCACTCACCCTGCACCGCTGGCTGTCCCGGACCGGACGGATCGGCCGGCCCGACCGCATGGTCTTCGACCTCGATCCGGCCGGAGACGACTTCGAGGCGGCCCGGGCGGCGGCCGGGCTGCTGGGCGAGCTGCTCGACGAGCTGAAGCTGCCCTCGGCGCCGATGACCACCGGCTCCCGGGGGCTGCACGTCGTCGTGCCGCTGGACGGCCGCCAGGACTTCGACGGCGTACGCGACTTCGCGCGGGCCGTCGCCGACGTGCTGGCCGCGGCCCACCCCGACCGGCTCACCACCGCGGCCCGCAAGAAGGACCGCGGCGACCGCCTCTACCTCGACATCCAGCGCAATGCCTACGCCCAGACCGCGGTCGCCCCCTTCACCGTGCGCGCCCGCCCCGGCGCCCCCGTGGCCACGCCCATCTCCTGGGACCAACTGGACGACCCCCGCCTGCACGCCCGCCGCTGGACCATCGCGGACGCCGTGGAACAGGCCCGCACCAGGCCCTGGGCCGGGCTCACGGACCACGCCCGGGCCCTGGGCCCCGCCCGGCGGCGGCTGAACGCCATGCACGACTGAGCGAGCCGCGCAACTCGGCGAGGTTTGGCGAACACACCTGCGGCCACACGGAGGGGGAGGTGGCCATGCCAAACACGAACAGCACATCCGACTCGCACAACGCACCACAGAGTTCACGAAAGCCGCATACATCGCAGAAGACTCAGAAGGCTCAAGCGTCACAGTCGCCACAGGAGCCGCGCCGTCCCAAGCCGATGGAGGTTCTGCGCGAGGCGCGGGCCCAGCTGGCGGAGCTCACCGGGGTGACCGCCGAGTCCGTGTCGTCCTTCGAGCAGACGGACGAGGGCTGGGCGCTGGAGATCGAGGTCCTGGAGCTGGAGCGGGTCCCCGACACCATGAGCCTGATGGCGAGCTACCGGGTGGAACTGGACGCCGAGGGGCAGCTCACGGGCTACCGGCGTGTACGGCGCTACGAGCGCGGCCGGGCCGACGCCCGTGGCAGCCGCTAGGCCGGCGCACGGCGCCCGCCCGTACCCGCGCACACCACCCAGACCACCGACAAGATGGAGGAACTGCAGGCATGACTGTCGTACCGGCACAACAGACCGGCGGCGGAGGCGGCAGCAGCGGCCTCTACGACGTGCTTGAGCTTGTTCTGGACCGGGGGCTCGTCATCGACGCCTTCGTGCGTGTCTCCCTGGTCGGCATCGAGATCTTGAAGATCGACGTCCGTGTCGTCGTCGCCAGCGTGGACACCTATCTGCGCTTCGCCGAGGCGTGCAACCGGCTCGACCTGGAGGCCGGGCCGCGCAAGGACCCGGGACTGCCCGACCTGGTCGGCGAGATGACCGAGTCCGGAGCCCGTGGCAAGTCCAAGGGGGCGCTGTCCGGTGCCGCCGAGACCATCTCCGACGCGTTCAAGCAGGCCCGTGACGAGGGCGGTTCCGAGCGCGAGACCTCGTCGCGACCGCGCGCCCGCAAGGCCGCGCCCTCGCGCCGGAAGGAGGAGCAGGAGTGAGTACGTACGTCTACGGCATCACCGCCGCCACGCATCCCTCGCTCCCCGAGGGCACGGGCGGGGTCGGTGATCCGCCGCGCGAGGTGCGGATCCTCAAGGAGGGCGACCTGGCGGCCGTCGTCAGCGACGCACCCGAGGGGCTGCGCCCCAAGCGCAGGGAGCTGCTCGCCCACCAGAACGTGCTCAGCGAGGTCGGCGCGGACGGCTGCGTGCTGCCCATGCGCTTCGGCAGCGTCGCCCCGGACGACAAGGCGGTCACCGGGGTGCTCGCCGAGCGCGCCGAACACTACGCGGAGCGTCTCGGAGCGCTGGACGGCCGGGTCGAGTACAACGTCAAGGCCACCCACGTCGAAGAGGCCGTGCTGCATCACGTGATGGCCCAGAACCCCGAGATCCGCGCCCTCGCGGAGTCCAACCGGCAGGCGGGCGGCGGAACGTACGAGACGAAGATCCGGCTCGGCGAGATGGTCGCCGAGGCGGTCAAGGCCAGGGAGGCCGAGGACGCCACCACCCTGGAGCGCGCCCTGGAACCGGCCGCCGACGCCGTGAGCGTGGGTCCCGAGTCCACCGGCTGGCTGGCCAACGTCTCGTTCCTGGTCAAGCGGGAGGCGGCCGACGACTTCCTGGAGTCCGTCGAGCGGGCCCGCGGCGACATGCCGCACGTGGAGGTCCGACTGAACGGTCCGCTGCCGCCGTACAGCTTCGTCGAGCCCGGCCCGGCCGAGCCCGCGGGCACCGCGGCCGGCGGGGCGGACGCCGGAGCGGGGTGACGACATGGGGCTGCTCTCGGAAGTCCTGCTGCTGCCGCTCGCGCCGGTGCGCGGCAGCGGCTGGGCCATCAGACAGGTACTGAGCGAGGCGGAGCGCATCTACTACGACCCCGCGACCGTGCGAGCCGAGCTTGCCCGCCTGGAGGAGCAGTTGGAGGCCGGTGAGATCACCGAGGAGGAGTTCGACCGACAGGAGGACGAGCTTCTGGACCGGCTGGAGATCGCTACGCGCACGAGCGCGGGATTGGGCAACGGGACGGCACCATGAACCGAACGGGACTGGGCCTTGCGATAGGGGCGGGCTATCTGCTGGGACGCACCAAGAAGCTGAAACTCGCGGTCGCCGTGGGCACCATGGTGGCCGGCAAGAAGATGAACCTGACCCCGAAGGGCATCGCCGAACTGGTCTCCGGACAACTGCAGAACAACCCCCAGTTCAAGGAGATCGGGGACCAGCTGCGCACGGATCTGCGGGGCGTGGGCAAGGCGGCCTCGGGCGCCATGGTCGAGCGGCAGCTGGACGCGCTGGCCGACCGGCTGCACGGGCGCACCGCCGAGGTGCGCGACCAGCTCTCCGGCGTGGCGTCTCAGGCGCCAGGCGTCGGATCCGACCACTCCCGCGACTCGGACGAGTCGCAGGACTCGGAGTACGAGGCGCACGACGAGCGCGATGAGCGCGAGCACGACGAGCGCGGGGAACGGCGCGCGCCGCGGAGTGAGCGGCCGACGAGGAAGGCTCCGCCCGAAGCGCGGAAGACGGCCAAGAAGTCGCCCGCGAAGAAGGCCGCGCCCAAGGCGCCCGCGAGGAAGGCGGCGGCGAAGCGGGCCCAGCCCGCGAAGAAGGCGGCCGCCAAGAAGACGTCCGGTGCCCGCCAGTCGAAGGGCGGTGGTGAGCGATGAGCGACACCCTCGGATCCGCGGCCTCCAAGGCGGGAGACGCCGCGAAGAAGAACCCGCTGGCCGACGTCGCGCAGAGCGAGGCGGCCGACCGCCTGAAGGCAGAGGTGCAGGACTACCTCGCCGCCCAGGCCACCCGGCTGCTGACCGGCCTCGGCACCAAGCTCGGCGAGACCACCGGCAAACTCAACGACATCGCCGAGGGCAACAGCCCCGGATTCGCCCAGCTCGCCCTCGACGGCGGGCGCAAGCTCGCCGAGGGCAAGGGCCCGATGCGGGCCGCCCTCGAGGTCGGCGCCGGCAAGGTGAAGGACAACGTGGTCGGCGCCTTCGAGAACCTCACCGGCGGCAAGGGCGGGAAGAAGGGCGGCGGCGGCCAGAAGCCCACCGTCATCATCGAATACGTCGACGTCGGCGTACCGCTGCGCACCGCCTACGACCAGTGGACCCAGTACCAGGACTTCAGCACCTTCTCCAAGGGCGTCAAGAGCGCGAACCGTGCCGACGACACGACCTCCGACTGGCAGCTGAAGGTCTTCTGGTCCAACCGCAGTTGGAAGGCGACGACCACCGAGCAGGTGCCCGACGACCGGATCTCCTGGACGTCCGAGGGTGCCAAGGGCTCCACCAAGGGCGTCGTCAGCTTCCACGAGCTCGCTCCCAGCCTGACCCGTGTGGTCCTGGTCATCGAGTACTACCCGAGCGGCCTGTTCGAGAAGACCGGCAACATCTGGCGCGCCCAGGGCCGCCGGGCCCGGCTCGACCTGAAGAACTACGTCCGTCACATCACCTTCAAGGGCGAGGCCGACGACGGCTGGCGCGGCGAGATCCGCGACGGCGAGGTCGTCCGCAGCCACGAGGACGCGGTCGCGGAGGAGGAAGAGCAGCAGGACCGGGAGCAGGAACCGGAGCAGGAGTCCGAGGGCGAGGCGGAGGCCGAGTACGACGAGGAGCCCGAGGGCGAGTACGAGGGCGAGTACGAGGAAGAGCCCGAGGGCGGGTACGAGGAGGAGCCGGAGGAAGAGGGCGACCCCGAGTACGAGGACGAACCGGAGGGTGAGTACGAGGAGCCCCCGGCGGACAAGGAAGCCGGGGAGGACGAGTACGCGTCCCGTGACGAGTACGAGGACGCCGAGGGCGGGAGCCGTCGATGACCACCCCCAGTCGGCTGCCCGATCCCTACGGCCAGGGACAGAGCGCCAACCTCGCCGACATCCTGGAGCGGGTGCTCGACAAGGGAGTCGTGATCGCGGGCGACATCAAGATCAACCTGCTCGACATCGAGCTGCTGACCATCAAGCTGCGGCTCGTCGTCGCCTCCGTGGACAAGGCCAAGGAGATGGGCATCGACTGGTGGGAGAGCGATCCCGCCCTGTCCTCGCGCGCCCGGCACGACGAGCTCACCCGGGAGAACGCGGCGCTGCGTGAACGCCTGCGTGAGCTGGATCCGGGCCGGGTCCCGAGGGAGGCGCCGTGACCGGACTGCGCTACGTCTACGCCGTCTGCCGTCCCTTCGACGCGGCGCTGCAGACCCAGCTCACGGGGGTCGCGGGCGACCCACCACGGCTGCTGCCGCACGGCGACCTTGTCGCCGTCGTCAGCCATGTGCCCGAGGCCGACTTCAGCGAGGAGGAGCTGCGCGCCCACCTGGAGGACCTGGACTGGCTGACCGCCACCGCCCGCGCCCACCAGCAGGTCGTCGACGCTCTCACCGCCGTCACCACCCCGTTGCCGCTCCGGCTGGCCACCGTCTTCCGGGACGACAGCGGCGTACGCGTGATGCTGGAGGAGCGCGAGGCGGCCTTCCGGCGCACGCTCGACCGGCTGGACGGGCGGGTGGAGTGGGGCGTGAAGGTGTACGTCGAGACGGAGAAGACCGAGCAGTCGGAGCAGGCGGGGGCCGGGCGGTCGGCCCCGCCCGCGCCGAAGCCCGTCTCGGGCCGGGACTACCTGCGGCAGCGGCGCCGGCAGTCCCGGGCGAGCGACGACCTGTGGAGCAGGGCCGAGGAGTTCGCCACGGGGCTGCACGCGACGCTGTCCGGCCGGGCCGACGACGCGCGGCTGCACGCACCACAGAATCCGCGCCTTTCCGGGGCGGCCGGGCGAAACGTCCTCAACGCCGCCTATCTGGTGCGCCGCGACGCATCCGAGGAATTCGTGGAAATGGTCGACCGGACGAAGGACGACGTGCCCGGAATCCGTGTGGAACTCACCGGGCCCTGGGCGGCCTATTCCTTCGCCGGAGAGAACGCGGGGGAGGGATCATGACCGTCGTGGAGCGCCGTGAGATCGCCCTAGTGGACCTGCTCGACCGGCTGCTGGCCGGCGGAGTCGTCATCACCGGCGACGTCACGCTGCGCATCGCGGACGTCGACCTGGTCCGCATCGACCTGAACGCGCTGATCAGCTCGGTCAACCGCAACGTCCCCTCACCGTTCGGGGACTGACATGGCCGAACACCCCGGGAATCCGGAACCGGCCGAGCCCCGCGCGCGCCGCCTCGACCTCGACCCCGACACGGTCGAGCGCGACCTGATGAAACTGGTGCTGACGGTCGTCGAGCTGCTGCGCCAGCTCATGGAACGCCAGGCGCTGCGCCGCGTCGACGAGGGTGACCTGAGCGAGGACCAGGAGGAGCGGATCGGGCTCACCCTGATGCTCCTCGACGACCGCATGACCGAACTGCGCGACCGCTACGGACTGCGGCCCGAGGACCTGAACCTGGACCTCGGGCCGCTGGGACCGCTGCTGCCCCGGGAGTGAGCCTCACTCCCGGGGCAGCAGCCTCGTCACCGGCCGTTCGTTACCGGCCGTGCGTCACCGGTCGTTCACCACCGGTACCAGCGGCCCCTGCCGCCACCGGTCTTCGTCCCGCGGGCCAGGAAACCGATCAGCCACAGGACCAGAACCGCCAGAGCGATCCACCAGAGAATCTTCACCGCGAACCCGAAACCGAAAAGAACGATCGCGAGAAGCAGTACGAGCAGAAGCGGAACCATAATGTATAACCTCCTGTCGTACTGGTTTCCCGAAATTCACCGGACAGGCGTCGGTCAGGCCTCCTTTCGGCACAGAATTTCTCCGTGCAGGACGCTGAACCAGCTTTCCGGCCGCTTTCCCCACTCCCGCCAGGCCGCCGAGACGGCCCGCAGCTGCTCCGGCGTCGCATGACCGCCCTCGATGGCGCGTTCCGCGTATGCCGACGCCAGGGTGCGGTCCGCCCACAGGCCGCTCCACCACTCCCGCTCCTCGGGCGCGGCGAAGGTCCAGGTGGCCGAGGTCGCCGTGATGTCGGTGAGCCCCGCCTCCAGCGCCCAGGCCTTCAGTCGGCGTCCGGCGTCGGGCTCTCCCCCGTTGGCGCGCGCCACCCGGTGGTACAGGTCCAGCCAGTCGTCCATGCCCGGGGAGGCGGGGTACCAGGTCATGGCGCCGTAGTCGGAGTCGCGGACGGCGACGATCCCGTTCGGCTTCGCGACCCTCTGCATCTCCCGCAGCGCCAGCACCGGATCGCCCACGTGCTGGAGCACCTGGTGGGCGTGGACCACGCAGAAGGTGTCGTCCGGGTAGTCCAGCGCGTGCACGTCGGCGACCGCGAAGTCGGTGTTGGTCAGCCCGCGCCCGGCGGCCGTGGCCCGGGCCTTCGCCACGATCTCCGGAGCCCGGTCCACGCCGGTGACGTGGCCGTCCGGAACCAGTTCCGCCAGGTCGGCGGTGATGGTGCCGGGCCCGCAGCCGATGTCCAGGATCCGCATGTGCGGCCGCAGCGATCCCAGCAGGTAGGCGGCGGAGTTCTCGGCGGTGCGCCAGGTGTGCGAGCGGAGCACGGACTCGTGGTGCCCGTGTGTGTAGACGGCGGTCTCATGCGGCTTCGGCATGGTGGATCCCCTCTCCCGACAGTGCGCTCACGGTACGCCGGGCAGCCGCATGGTGAGATCTCCGTATTGATATATGGACTGACGGTGTGTCAGGGAAGCAGCCCGCCGCCGGGCAGCGGCCGGTACACCGTGAGCGCCTCGGGCAGCTTCTCCAGCGTCAGGTCGCCCTCGGTCTCGGTCAGCTCGCCGTCGTACGCCATCAGCGTGCCCGGCGCGACCCCCGACAGGCGCAGCCGGGGCACCTGCACCGCGGCGTGGGCGGGGGAGCGGGTCAGCGGTCCCGCGAGGGCCGCGGACAGCAGCCGCAGGGCGGGCCGGCGGCCCCCGTGCACCACCCGCACGTCCAACTGGCCGTCCGCCAGGTCGAGCCGGCGCCCCGAGGCCAGCCCCCGGCGGTGGTAGGTGCCGTTGCCCGCGAAGAGCATCCACAGCGGACGCCTGCGGCCGCGCACCTCGGCCTCCAGCGGGTGCCGGTCGGCGCGCAGCACCCGCACGGCCGCGAGCACCCCGGCCGGCCAGCCGCCGATCCGCGGCGACCAGCGCTCCCGCTCGTTCACCAGCTCCGGGTACACACCGAGGCTGAAGGTGTTCAGGAAGACGCCGCGCCGCCCGCCGGAGGCGAACCGGCCCACGTCCACCCGCACCCCCTCGCCCCGCTCCAGCGCCCCGCACAGGTCCCGTACGTCCTCGACGCCCAGGTCGTAGGCGAAGTGGTTGAGCGTGCCGCCGGGCAGGACCGCGAGGGGCAGCCCGTGCCGGAGCGCGATCTCGGCCGCCGCGTTCACGGTGCCGTCGCCGCCGCACACACCGAGCACCCGGGCATGCCCGGCCGCCTTCTCCAGCTCGGCCCGGACGTCCCCCGGCTCGCACTCCACGACCTCGGCGTCGGGCAGCGCGTCGCACAGCGCCCGCACCCGGTCCGAGGTGCCCGAGCCGACGTTGGCGACCATGACGAGCCCCTCGCCGCCGGGCAGCGCGGGCACCTCGGCACGCGGCCGGGCCGGCGGGACGTGCTGCGCTCGCGTCGGCACCACCCCCCGCACGGCGAACGCGGCCCCGGCCCCGAGGGCCGCGCCGGCCAGGACATCGCTCGGGAAGTGGACGCCGGTGTAGACCCGGGACAGGGCGACCGCGGCCGCCACCGGGGCCACCGCCGCGCCCCACGCCGGGGACTCCAGCGCGACGCCGGTCGCGAAGGCGGCGGCCGACGCGGCGTGCCCGGAGGGGAACGACGTCGTGATCGGCTGCCGCTTCAACTGCCGCACCAGCGGGACCGGGTCGAGGACCGGCCGGGACCGGCGCACCGAGCGCTTGCCGAGGGTGTTGATCGTCAGCGAGGCCAGACCCAGCGAGGCGAGGCCCCGGGCGGCGGCCCGCCGGGCCCTCGGGGTGCGGGTCGCGGCCAGCGCGGCGCCCGCCGCGAACCACAGCACTCCGTGGTTGGCACTGCGGCTCAACCGGGGCAGCAGGGGGTCCGCGCCGGGCCAGGTACGGGCGGCGACGGCCTCGAACAGCCGCTGGTCCAGCCGCAGGAAACCGGTGCGCAGGGGGTGCGGGCCGGGCGTCGGGGCGGTGAAATCTACGTCGGGACTCATGGCTCCCACCTACCCTGCGGGCGGCATTTCCTGCCGTGGCGCTTCCCACGTGCCGCGCGTCCCCGTCCCGCCGCCGAAAACGGTTTGCCCGGAGCCCGGCCGGAGCCGCAGAATCCGGTCCCATGGGTCACCTCGAAGCCGCGCACCTGGAGTACTACCTCCCCGACGGGAGGGCGCTGCTCGGCGACGTCTCCTTCCGGGTGGGGGAGGGGGCCGTCGTGGCCCTCGTCGGACCCAACGGGGCGGGCAAGACCACCCTGCTGCGCCTGCTGGCCGGCGAGCTGAAGCCGCACGGCGGTTCCGTCACCGTCACCGGCGGCCTCGGTGTCATGCGCCAGTTCGTCGGCTCCGTACGGGACGAGACGACCGTGCGCGACCTGCTGGTGTCCGTGGCGCAGCCCCGGATCCGCGAGGCCGCGCGCGCCGTCGACGCCGCCGAGCACGCCATCATGACGGTCGACGACGAAGCCGCCCAGCTGGGGTACGCGCAGGCACTCGCCGACTGGGCCGAGGCCCGCGGGTACGAGGCCGAGACCCTGTGGGACATCTGCACCACCGCCGCGCTCGGGGTGCCCTACGAGAAGGCCCAGTGGCGGCAGGTGAGCACGCTCTCCGGCGGCGAGCAGAAGCGCCTGGTCCTGGAGGCCCTGCTGCGCGGCACCGACGAGGTGCTCCTGCTCGACGAGCCGGACAACTACCTCGACGTGCCCGGCAAGCGCTGGCTGGAGGAGCGGCTCGCCGAGACCCGCAAGACCGTGCTCTTCGTCTCCCACGACCGCGAACTGCTCGCCCGTGCCGCGCAGAAGATCGTCTCCGTCGAACCCGGCCCCGCCGGCGCCGACGCCTGGGTGCACGGCGGCGGCTTCGCCACCTTCCACGAGGCCCGCCGGGAACGCTTCGCCCGCTTCGAGGAACTGCGCCGCCGCTGGGACGAGAAGCACGCGCAGCTGAAGAGGCTCGTCCTGACGCTGCGGCAGGCCGCCGAGAACAGCCCGGACATGGCGTCCCGTTACCGGGCGGCCCAGACCAGGCTGCGCAAGTTCGAGGAGGCCGGGCCGCCGCCCGAGCCGCCGCGTGAGCAGGACATCAGGATGCGCCTGAAGGGCGGCCGCACCGGCGTCCGCGCCGTCACCTGCGAGCAACTGGAACTCACGGGGCTGATGAAACCCTTCGACCTGGAGGTCTTCTACGGCGAGCGGGTCGCCGTCCTCGGCTCCAACGGCTCCGGCAAGTCGCACTTCCTGCGGCTGCTGGCGGGCGACGACGTGGCGCACACCGGGAACTGGAAACTCGGGGCGCGCGTGCTGCCCGGCCACTTCGCGCAGACCCACGCCCACCCCGAGCTGCTGGGCCGCACCCTGCTGGACATCCTGTGGACCGAGCACTCCCAGGACCGGGGCGCCGCCATGTCCCGGCTGCGGCGCTACGAGCTGACCCAGCAGGCCGAGCAGTCCTTCGACCGGCTCTCCGGCGGCCAGCAGGCCCGCTTCCAGATCCTGCTGCTCGAACTCCAGGGGGTCACCGCCCTGCTCCTGGACGAGCCCACCGACAACCTCGACCTGGAGTCGGCCGAAGCCCTCCAGGAGGGCCTGGAGGGCTTCGAGGGCACGGTCCTCGCGGTAACCCACGACCGCTGGTTCGCCCGCTCCTTCGACCGGTACCTGGTCTTCGGCAGCGACGGACGCGTGCGCGAGACGCCGGAGCCGGTCTGGGACGAACGGCGGGTCGAGCGGGCGCGCTGAGCCACCCCGGTCGAGGTGCCGGCCCGGGTCACTTCCAGCGCAGCAGCGCCCCCAGGCCGCCCACCGGCGCCTTCTCCGCGGTCTCCGGCGGCTGCACCGGCGTCACCGAGATCGCCGGGGCGCCGGTCATCACCGCGGAGCGCAGCAGGGCGTCGTCCGCCCGGGCCGACCAGGAGTTCTGCTCGCCGAGCGTCTTCAGCTCGGTACGGCGCACCGCCACCTGGTCGGCGTCCTCGCCGATCCACACCTCCCGGTGGGTGTCGGGGGCGTCCGGGATGATCAGCAGCTCGTCGATGCGGTGCTCCCTGGCGGCCTCGACCAGCGCGGGCACGCCCTCCGCCGCGCCGGACCGGCCCTCGTCGTCCCGCGCCCTGGCGGCCAGGAACCGGTCCAGATCCTCCCGGGCACGGCTGCGGACGTGGTCCTCGCGCAGCCTCTCCACCTCGTCGTCCAGCAGCCGGCTGCCGGCGCCGCGCGAAGCCTCGGCGACGCGTTCCTGCAGGCGGCTCGGCAGCCGCTCGTGCACGGAACGCCGCTCCCGGTCGTCACCCACCAGGATCAGCAGGTCGGCACCCGTCTCCTCCTGGCACACGGCGAGCGCGTCCGCGATCTCCGCCGCGTTGTGCTCCCAGGTGTTCTCCACCCGGAGCTGGAAGTGGCGCTCCGACCAGTCCACGCTGCTCGTGCGGTGCACCGGCCACTGCCGCCCGGTCACGCCGCCCGCGTCGGAGCTGCCCAGCGCACTGCGCAGTTCGAAGTCGGCACCCTTGCGGTCGATGTAGGCCACCACGCACACCGGGTCCTCGCCGGCCAGGTCGAGCAGCGGCGTGACGTGCGGCAGCGGGGCCCAGTCGGCGGTGGTCCCGCCGTACGGGGGCCGGGCCAGCGGCGGGTCGAGGACCACCTGGCCGGCGCGGGCGAACAGGGCCCGCCCGTGCGGATCGGTGGCGTGCCGCAGCTCGTCCACCGCCTCCCGCACCGCCCGGCAGGTGGCGTCGTCGGCGCCCTGCTCCGCCAGCTCCCGGGCCACCGCGGCGGCCGTCAGCTCGCGCTCGTGGGCGGTGTCCTCCGCGTTCCGGGAGAGATCGACGTAGACGGAGGCCCAGGGTCCCTGGTGTTCGTAGAGGGGGTGGAGAAACGCGAGGTCCATGTGGCTGCCCTCCCGGGTGCCGCTCGGGGGTGGTAGTGCTCCGGGGCGGGTACCCGGGTCGCATGAACGAACACGACACGCGGGACGACACCGTGACCGGAGTGGACCCGGGCCGCCTGGACGACCAGCAGCTGATGAAAGAGCTGGAGACCATCCACCGCACGCGCCACGACACCCTCCTGTACGGGTCGAACGACGCGCTGCGGGCCCACAACGACCGAATGGCCCGGCTCGAGGGCGAATGGCTGCGCCGCAACCCCCGGCGCCCGGTGGCCGCGGGCCGCACCCGTGAGGGCGCCCGCGAGCGCGGCGGCGGCCAGACCGCCGCCCCCGGTGGCTGAGCGCGACGGCGGGCCACCGCGATCTTCGCCGGTGGCCCGCCGTCCGTGATGCCGTGCGCCCGCCTCAGCCGGCCGCCTTGGCGAACTCCGCCAGGTAGGTCTCGCAGAACGCCTCGAGGTCGTCCGGCTTTCGGCTGGTGATCAGGGTGTTGCTGCCCCCGTCACATACCTTGACCTGTTCGTCGACCCAGGTGGCGCCCGCGTTGCGCAGGTCGGTCCGCAGACTGGGCCACGAGGTCATGGTGCGGCCGCGCACGACGTCCGCCTCGACGAGCGTCCACGGCGCGTGACAGATGGCGGCCACCGGGCGGCCCTGCGTGAAGAAGTCCTTGACGAAGGCCACGGCCTTCTCGTCAGTCCGCAGGAAGTCCGGGTTGGCCACCCCGCCGGGCAGCACCAGGCCGTCGAAGGAGTCGGCGGACGTGTCGCCGACCACCTCGTCGACCGGGAAGGTGTCCGCCTTGTCGAGATGGTTGAAGCCCTGGATCTCTCCGGACTGCGTGGAGACCAGCACGGGGTCGTGCCCCGCGTCCTTCGCCGCCTTCCACGGCTCGGTCAGTTCGACCTGCTCCACGCCCTCGGGCGCGGTGAGAAATGCGATCCGCATGGAGTTCGGACTCCCTTCCTTCAGGTACCGGACGGACCGGACCGGCCGCTCTCGGTGAGGGCCACCGCCAGTTCCTGGACGTTGTCGTAGCGTGCCTTGTGCGGCAGCCGGTCCAGCCCTTCGACGAGGGCGTCCGGCGCGTTGCCGCGGCGCAGCGCGCGGGTCACTTCCCGCGGCCCCGCGGGGAAGCTGCCCCGGGTCAGGTTCCGGGCCAGCTCCAGCCGCAGCGCCTCCAGGTACGTCGGTCCGCGGCCCGGTGTCACCGGTCCGTACATGACGTCCGGATCGTCCTCGGCGGCCGGCTCCGGGTCGTTCCACTCCTCGCTGCGGGTGGGGTGCCCGGACCTGAGCAGACCCTGCAGTTCGTGCTTCATCTCGTCGTCGCGGTGGACGCTCATCCGGTCGCTGCCTCGCTGCATGTCTCCCTCCACATTCTCAGGGGGTGCGGACCGCGTACCCGGACACCGCGGGCCGACACGGATTCACCCGGACGGGTCCCTTCCGATTTCGTCCGGGCCGGTGCGCGGATCAGGTGCGCGGATCCACGGACGGGAGACGAATCAGTAATCGAGAAGCGCGGGCCGTCGTGGCCCCTCTAGCGTGTGACCACCGAGGCACTGAGGGCGTCACCCTTCACCGAGCCCCCGACAGATGGAGACACGATGAGCAGCGCCAGGAGGCCGGGTCCGCAGGGGACCGGATCGCACGTCGCCGACAGCCACGACCTGATCCGTGTGCACGGCGCCCGCGAGAACAACCTCAAGGACGTCAGCGTCGACCTGCCCAAGCGCCGGTTGACCGTGTTCACCGGAGTCTCCGGCTCGGGCAAGAGCTCGCTGGTCTTCAACACCATCGCCGCCGAGTCCCAGCGGCTGATCAACGAGACCTACAGCGCGTTCGTGCAGGGCTTCATGCCCACGCTCGCCCGGCCCGAGGTGGACGTCCTGGACGGCCTCACCACCGCGATCATCGTGGACCAGCAGCGGATGGGCGCCGACCCGCGCTCCACCGTCGGCACCGCGACCGACGTCAACGCGATGCTGCGCATCCTCTTCAGCCGCCTCGGCGAGCCGCACATCGGCCCGCCCAGCGCCTACTCCTTCAACACCGCCTCGGTCCGGGCCAGCGGCGCGATCACCGTCGAGCGCGGCAACAAGAAGGCGGTGAAGGCGACCTTCCGGCGCACCGGCGGCATGTGCACGCACTGCGAGGGCCGCGGCACCGTCTCCGACATCGACCTGACCCAGCTCTACGACGACTCCAAGTCGCTCGCCGAGGGCGCCTTCACCATCCCCGGCTGGAAGTCGGACAGCCAGTGGACCGTGCAGGTGTACGCCCAGTCCGGCTTCGTCGACCCGGACAAGCCGATCCGCGAGTACACCGACAAGGAACTGCGGGACTTCCTGTACGGCGAGCCGGTCAAGGTGAAGGTCAACGGTGTCAACCTCACCTACGAAGGGCTCATCCCGAAGATCCAGAAGTCGTTCCTGTCCAAGGACAAGGAGGCGATGCAGCCGCACATCAGGGCCTTCGTGGAGCGGGCCGTCACCTTCACCACCTGTCCCGAGTGCGAGGGCACCCGGCTCAGCGAGGGCGCCCGCTCGTCGAGGATCGGGAAGATCTCCATCGCCGACGCCTGCGCGATGGAGATCCGGGACCTGGCGGAGTGGGTCCGCGAGCTCGACGAGCCATCGGTCGCCCCGCTGCTCACCGCCCTGCGGGACACCCTCGACTCCTTCACGGAGATCGGCCTCGGCTACCTCTCCCTCGACCGGCCCGCGGGCACCCTGTCCGGCGGCGAGGCACAGCGCGTCAAGATGATCCGCCACCTCGGCTCCTCCCTCACCGACACCACGTACGTCTTCGACGAGCCCACCGTCGGACTGCACCCGCACGACATCCAGCGGATGAACGACCTGCTGCTGCGCCTGCGCGACAAGGGCAACACGGTCCTCGTCGTCGAGCACAAGCCGGAGACCATAGCGATCGCCGACCACGTCGTCGACCTCGGCCCCGGTGCCGGCACCGCGGGCGGCACCGTCTGCTTCGAGGGCACCGTGGAGGAGCTGCGCGGTGCCGACACCGTCACCGGCCGCCACCTCGACGACCGGGCCACCCTCAAGGAGTCGGTCCGCAAGCCCACCGGGGCCCTGGAGATCCGCGGCGCGAATACGCACAACCTCCAGGACGTCGACGTCGACGTCCCGCTCGGCGTACTCTGCGTGGTCACCGGCGTGGCGGGCTCCGGCAAGAGCTCCCTGATCCACGGCTCGGTCCCGGCCGGCGCCGACGTCGTCTCCGTCGACCAGAGCCCCATCAAGGGCTCGCGGCGCAGCAACCCCGCGACGTACACCGGACTGCTCGACCCCATCCGCAAGGCCTTCGCCAAGGCCAACGGAGTGAAGCCGGCCCTCTTCAGCGCCAACTCCGAGGGTGCCTGCCCCACCTGCAACGGCGCCGGTGTCGTCTACACCGACCTGGCCATGATGGCCGGCGTCGCCACGCCCTGCGAGGACTGCGAGGGCAAGCGGTTCCAGCCCTCGGTGCTGGAGTACCGCTTCGGCGGCCGGGACATCAGCGAGGTGCTCTCGATGTCCGTGGACCAGGCCGAGGAGTTCTTCGGCGCGGGGGAGGCGCGCACCCCGGCCGCGCACAAGATCCTCCAGCGGCTCTCCGACGTCGGCCTCGGCTACCTCACCCTCGGCCAGCCGCTCACCACGCTCTCCGGCGGCGAGCGGCAGCGGCTCAAGCTGGCCACGCACATGGGCGAGAAGGGCGGCGTGTACGTCCTCGACGAGCCCACCACCGGACTGCACCTCGCCGACGTCGAGCAGTTGCTCGGTCTGCTCGACCGCCTCGTCGACGCCGGCAAGTCGGTCGTCGTCATCGAGCACCACCAGGCCGTCATGGCGCACGCCGACTGGATCATCGACCTCGGACCCGGTGCCGGACACGACGGCGGCCGGATCGTCTTCGAGGGCACCCCCGCCGACCTGGTCGCCGACCGCTCCACCCTGACCGGCGAGCACCTCGCCGCCTACGTCGGCGCCTGACCCGGGCAGCGGCCCACGGCGCCGGGAACGCGCTACCGGTGGGGCCCGGTGTCGTGGGATCGTGGTCGGGTGACGACGCTTGAGGACCTGGCCCGGCTGCGCCGGGCCCGCGACCTGATGGACCGCGAGTACGCCGAGCCGCTCGACGTGCCGGCGCTGGCCCGCGTCGCCCTCATGTCGGCGGGCCACTTCTCCCGCAGCTTCCGTGCCGCCTACGGGGAGACGCCGTACAGCTACCTGATGACGCGCCGCATCGAGCGCGCCATGGCGCTGCTGAGGCGCGGCGACATGAGCGTCACCGAGGTCTGCTTCGCGGTCGGCTGTACCTCGCTGGGGTCGTTCAGCACGCGCTTCACCGAACTGGTCGGCGAAAGCCCGAGCACCTACCGGGAGCGCGACCACTCCGACGGCGCCGACGTCCCGGCCTGCGTCGCCAAGGTGTACACCCGGCCGGTCCGGGGCGGCGGGTCCGTCAGGAACGGAGAAGCGACGCCCGCGCCACCGCCCCTAGCGTGACGTGCATGGACATCAACCTCTCGCAGTGCTTCATAGCCGTCGACGACCACGACAAGGCGCTCGCCTTCTATCGGGACGTGCTCGGCATGGAAGTCCGGGGCGACGTCGGTTTCGAAGGGATGCGCTGGGTGACCGTCGGTTCCCCGGCCCAGCCCGACGTGGACATCGTCCTCGAACCCCCGCTCGCGGACCCCAACGCGTCGGCCGCCGACAAGGCGGCCATGGCCGAACTCCTGGCCAAGGGCCACCTGCCCGGCGTCGTCCTCACCACCGACGACGTCGACGCCACCTTCGAGCACATCCGTGCCGCGGGTGCCGAAGTCCTCCAGGAGCCGCTCGACCAGCCCTACGGCGTCCGCGACTGCGCCTTCCGCGACCCGGCCGGCAACATGCTGCGCTTCAAGCAGCCGCGCAAGGGCTGAGAAGCCGGGTGTTTGCCGCGGGAGGCAGGGGGCAGGCGCAAGGTCAGTGCTTCGGACAGGAGGCACGTCCGTGGGAGCGGCGCGACGCCGCCACGGATGCGTCCGAGCGGAGCCGGATGTCCTCCCACGGTGACCGCCCGACCCCAGGGCCGCGTCGTCGCACCGGTGCCGTCCGCAGCACGCGCCGGAGGCCGTCCGCATGACGGTCGCCTCTCTCGCGGGCCGCACCGACCGGACCCCCGTCCGGCACGACGTCGGGACCCCGCACTCCGAGGGAGTTGCGACGCACATGCCGATCCACGCCAGTGTGAAGCACCCGCACGACGACGCCCCCGACACCGCCGACGCCTTCCGCAGACTCGCCACCCTTCCCGACGGTCCCGAGCGTGACGCGGTCCGCGACCGGATCGTCGAGGCATGGCTGCCCATGGCCGAACGGCTGGCAGGACGGTTCCGCAGCCGCGGCGAGAGCCACGAGGACCTGCGCCAGGTCGCGGCCCTCGGCCTCGTCAAGGCCGTCGACCGGTACGACCCCGAGCTCGGCAACGCCTTCGAGAGCTACGCCGTGCCGACCATCACCGGCGAGATCAAGCGCCACTTCCGCGACCACATGTGGACCCTGCACGTACCGCGCCGGGTCCAGGAACTGCGCAACCGGGTGCGCTTCGCCCGCCAGGACCTGTCCCAGACCATCTCGGGCCGCGGGCCCACCGTCACCGAGATCGCCGAGCGCGCCGACCTCAGCGAGGAGGACGTCCGCACCGGCCTCGAGGCACTGGAGAGCTTCACGGCCCTGTCCCTGGACGCCGAACTCCCGGGCAGCGAGGACGGCTACTCGCTGGGCGACGCGCTCGGCGCCCCGGACCCGGCGCTCGACACGGTCGTCGACCGCGAGGCCGTCAAGGGCCGGCTGGCCGCGCTGCCCCCGCGCGAGCGGGCCATCCTCTACATGCGCTTCTTCGACGACATGACCCAGAGCCGCATCGCCGAACAGCTCGGCATCTCCCAGATGCACGTCTCCCGGCTGATCAGCCGCTGCTGCGACCGGGTGCGGGAGCAGGTCCTGCGGGAACCGGGACCCGGGCAGGGGGCGTGAAACCTCGGGCTCACCCGCCCGGACGCTCCGTTCGCGCGAACGGCGCACGGTGACGGGCGGCCCCGGGCCGGTCGGGCTGTGATGGCCGAGGGGCGCGAGTGCAGTGCCCCGCAAGCCGTCGCTCGAAGGAGCCCGCCCCATGCGCCGCACCGCCCGCGCCCTGTCCGTCGCCGTCCTGGCCAGTGCCGCCCTCGGCGTCGGCACGGGGACCGGTGCGGCCGACCCGGGCGTCCCACCGCCTCCCGCCGACGCCGGGGAACCCGTGGCCCCGCCGTCCGCCGACGACTCGGCCGCCGTACCCCCGCCGTCCGCCGGGGAGGCTGTCCCGTCGCCCTTCGGACAGGCCGCCGCGCGGGTCAGCCCGGCGGCCGCCGCTCCCGGCGACACGGTCACCGTCTCGGTCTCGTGCGGTCCGACCGGTGGGCCCGCGCCCGCGACTCTCGACGCCACCTCGGCGGCCTTCGAGGAGGGCACTGTGGCGCTGCGCAAGGTGGCGGACGACGGGGGCACGGCGTCCGGGCCGACCTACCGCGGCACCGCGCGCATAGCCGCCGCGGACGCCGCGGCCGAGCGCGCCGAAACGGACTCGGCGGACCCGGAGGAGCCCGCGACACCGGAGGGCGCCGCGGGTACCGGGGAAGCGGCGGAGACCGGGGACTGGGCGGAGACGGAGGAACCGGCCGGGGCCGCCGGCGACTGGACCGTCGACGGCGCCTGCCCGGACGCCTCGGGCGGCGAGGCCGGCGATCCGTGGAGCGCGACGATGAGGGTGCCGGAGGAGAGCGGCGCCGGTACCGGGGCCGGCGCCACCGAGCCGGGATGCCAGGAAGCCGCCGCTCCCCGTGCGGGGAGCTCCGCGCACGGCACGCCCTGCGCCCCCGCCAAGCCCGCATGCCCCGAACCCACGGCCCCGGGCGGTGAGTCCGCCGCCCAGGGCACGCCGTGTGGCGGCGCGTCGGCGGAGCACGGGGTGCGGGCCGGCGCCGGTGGCACCTTCGGCGACTCCGTCCCCGCCCTGGTCGCCGGGGGTGTCCTGATCGCGGGCGCGGCCGGTGCGGCGGCACACCGGCTGCGGCTGCACCTGCGCGGGGAGGCCGGGAAGCGCTGACCCGGCCGACCTGTGACACACGCGACCGCAAGTCGGAGCCATGGCGGGGCGGCACGCTGGGTACGGGGATCAACGAGCGCGAGCGAGCAATGGGGCCCGACGGAAACGGACCCGACGGAGACTGGCCACGACACGATCAGACGGCACGGACCGCGCGGAGGTACGCATGCGGCGCACGGACCCCGAAGACTCGGCCACGGGTACGAACGACCCGGCCACGCGGTCCGGCGCCGCGGTCGCGAGCGTTGGTGGCTCGGCCACGGGGTTCGGAGGTTCGGGCGAGGGCCCGGTCGACTCGGACAGGGGTGCCGGAGTCTCCGTCACGGGTCCCGGCGGCTTGGTCGAGGGTTTGGTCGGGTCGGCCGA
>NZ_JBFBJX010000004.1:95380-199056 GCF_040686295.1 Streptomyces sp. NPDC085944
CCGAGGGATTCGGCGGTCCGGACCGGGGGGCTGGTTGTTCCCGCACGGGTGCCGGTGGCTCCGCTGTGTGTGCCGATGCCCCGGCGACGGGCTTTGGGGGTTCGGCCGCGGGGGCGAGCGGCTTGGTCGAGGGTTTGGTCGGGTCGGCCGAGGGATTCGGCGGTCCGGACCGGGGGGCTGGTTGTTCCCGCACGGGTGCCGGTGGCTCCGCTGTGTGTGCCGATGCCCCGGCGACGGGCTTTGGGAGTTCGGCCGCGAGGGCGAGCGGCTCGGCCGGAGGGGTGGGCGGTTCGGCCGGGGAGTCCGAAGGCTCGGCAGCGGAGGCCGATGCTTCGGCCGGAGGGCATGGTGGCTCGGCCGCCAGCCCCGGCGACTTTGCGACGGGTCCCGGCGGCTCTTCCCTTCAGCGCGGTGGCCCGGCGCTTCGGGGTGGCGTCGGGGCAGGGGCTTTCGGCGGGGCGGCCGGCGGACACGGCGGGTCGGGCAGCGGATCCGCAGGGCACGACCCCGGGGGTCGTTCCGGTAGTCCTTCCGGCGTGAGCCGGGCCGGCGCCGTGGGGCACGGGCCCGTTCGTTACGGCCCGCACTTTCCCGGGGACGGGCTGCCGGTGCTGCCCGAGCTGGCCGCCGTGCTCGCCGCCGCCGCGGGCCGCCCGCACGGCGAACCGGCCGGCGGCGCCCCCGCCCTCCTGGAGGCCGCGAGCGGCTACTGGGACCGGCGCGGTCTGACCACCGACCCGGGACACCTCGCCGCCGCCCCTGGCGCGGGCGCCCTGCTGCTGGCGCTGACCGCCGCGCTGGGCGGCGACGTCCTGGTGCCCCGCCCCTGCGCCGCCTGGTGGGCACCGTACGCGCGCCTGCTGGGCCGGCCCGTCTTCCACGTACCGACGCCGGCCGAGTCCGGGGGCGTACCCGACCCGTACGCCCTCCTGGAGACCGTGCGCCGGGTCCGCGCCGAGGGCGGCGACCCCCGCCTGCTCGTGCTGTCCGTCGCCGACGACCCGACCGGCACCGTCGCCCCGCCCGAGCTGCTGCACGAGACCGTCGAGGCCGCCGCCGGCGAGGGACTGCACCTGGTCAGCGACGAGACCTGGCGCGACACCCTGCACGACCCGCACGCCACCGTCGTCCTCAGCCCCGCCGAGATGCTGCCCGAGCGGGTCACCGTCGTCACCGACCTGGCCGGCGCGCTGCTCCCGCCCGCCTGGCCGGCCGCCGTCGCCCGCTTCCCCGCGTCCGCCGCCGGCAACGGCCTGCACGCGCGCGTGCTCGACGTGCTCACCGCGCTGGGCGCCCGCGTCGCGGCCCCCGTCGCCGCCGCGGCCGGGTACGCGCTCGACGAACCCGAACCGGTCACCACCCGTCGCGCGGCGGCCGTACGCCTGCACGCGCGCGTGGCCGCCGCCGTACACGCGGCCGTCGTCTCCGCCGGAGCCACCGCCCGGCCCCCGCAGGCCGGCCGCCACCTCTACGCCGATCTCGGCCCGCTGCGCGACGCGCTCGGCGCCGAGGGCGTCGGCGACGCCCAGGAACTGGAGGACTTCCTCACCGCCCGGCTCGGCGTCCCCGCCCCCGGCGGCCACCGCTTCGGCGACGACCTGCCCGCCCTGCGCGTCCGGATCGCCACCGGCCCCCTGCTCGACGCGGGCACCGACGAGCGGCGGGCGGAACGCCTTCTGTCGGCGGACCCGTTGGAACTGCCACACGTGCAACGCGCGTTGACCGGTCTGAAGACGGTCTTCGACGGTCTGCGCGACGCTCAGCGATGGGAGCCCCCTCGATGACGCAGCAGCCCCGGTCGACCACGAGCACCCCCTCGTCCGCCGAGAACACCCCCTCGTCCGCCGGGGAGACCGACGCGGCCCCCGCCCATCCGCCGCTCGCCGCACCCCGGCCGCCGGCCGAGCACCGGGTGTGGCCGCGGACCTTCCACGACCGGCTGACCGCACCGCTGCCCGGTCTGAAGGCCCTCGCCAGATTCGCCCGCGAGGGGGCGGTGAGACCCGGCCCCGCCGGACTCGCAGACGTCCCGCGGCTGCCCTGCGCCCCCGGGCCGCTGCCGCGCGTGGACGCCCGCACCGTCGCCGTCACCTGGGCCGGACACGCCAGCTGGGTGGTGCGGATCGGCGGCCTCACCGTGCTCACCGACCCGGTCTGGTCCCGTCGCATCCTCGGCACCCCGGCGCGGATCACCCCCGTCGGCGTCCCCTGGAGCGCCCTGCCCCGAGTGGACGCCGTCGTCATCAGCCACAACCACTACGACCACCTGGACGCCCCCACCCTGCGCAGGCTGCCGCGCGACACCCCCGTGCTCGTGCCCGCCGGTCTCGGCCGCTGGTTCCACCGCCGCCGCTTCACCCGCGTCACCGAGCTGGACTGGTGGGAGGCGACCGAGCTGAACGGGGTCAGGTTCGACTTCGTCCCGGCCCACCACTGGTCCAAGCGCAGCCTCACCGACACCTGCCGCACCCTGTGGGGCGGCTGGGTGCTCACCGACCCCGAGGGCCGGCGCGTCTACTTCGCCGGCGACACGGGATACGGGCACTGGTTCGGTCGCATCGGCCGCCGCTACCCCGGCATCGACCTCGCCCTGCTCCCCATCGGCGCCTACGACCCCCGCTGGTGGCTCAGCGACGTGCACTGCGACCCGGAGGAGGCGGTACGGGCCGCCCAGGACGTGGGCGCGCGCCACATGGCACCGATGCACTGGGGGACGTTCGTGCTCTCCGCGGAACCGGTGATGGAGCCCCTCACCCGGGTACGCGCCGCCTGGCAGCAGGCCGGCCTGCCCCGAGAGCGACTGTGGGACCTGCCGGTCGGCGCCTCCCGGGTGCTGGAATGACGTCCCCGGCCCGCGCCGTCGGGCCACCTCTGCCGGCCTACGCCTTCGCCGGCCCCCGGAACCGTCGCCACAGCCCCGGCGCCCCGCTGACCAGCACGGTCAGGGCGATCGCCGCCGCCACCCCCTCCCACGGC
The DNA here is from genome assembly GCF_040686295.1 of Streptomyces sp. NPDC085944. Taxonomy (NCBI): domain Bacteria; kingdom Bacillati; phylum Actinomycetota; class Actinomycetes; order Kitasatosporales; family Streptomycetaceae; genus Streptomyces; species Streptomyces sp. NPDC085944. The sequence continues at coordinate 98,357 of NZ_JBFBJX010000004.1, forward strand.
TTGCTGAACAGGGCGCCGCTGAGGACGCCGATCAGCTGATACGTCAGCGCCCAGGCAAGACAGGCGGGCAGATTGCCCCGGGCGAAGCGGCGCAGCGGCCACTTCGCCAGCAGGCAGGCCAGCATCACCGGTATCCGGCCGGCCGGCACCAGCCGGGAGAGCACCAGCACCCCCACGTCGTGCTCGGCGAGCTTCTCCTGCGCCTGCTCCAGGCGGTCCTCGGGCGCCCGGGACCGGATCGCCTCCAGCCAGCGCGAGCCGTTCTTCGAGCCGACCCCGCGCCGGCCCAGCCAGTACAGTGCCATGTCCCCGCAGAACGCGGCCAGCGACGCCGTCGCGAAGACCGTCAGCATGGCGAACGGCACCGGCTGGTGCATCGCCACCACCGCCGCCGAACTGACCAGCGCGCCCGTCGGCACCACCGGCACCAGCGCCCCGATCAGCACCAGCAGGAACAGCGACGGATAGCCGAGCGCCTGCTGCGTCGGCTCCGCCGGTATGTTCAGCGTCGCGGTCCCCAGCCAGCTCACCGCGCGACCTCCACCCGCACACTCTCGCCGTGCCCCAGCCGGTGCACCGCCACCCCCGGCGCGCGCAGCGCCGACAGGCGCACGAACTCCTGGCCCGGCGTGTGGAACTCGTGGGGGCGCACGGCGTCCATCCCGATCGGCCAGTACGTGCCGTAGTGCACCGGCACCGCAGTGCGCGGCGCCAGCCGGGCCAGCGCCTCGGCCGCCCGCCCCGCGTCCAGGTGCTCCGCACCCAGGTACGGGCCCCAGCCGCCCACCGGCAGCAGCGCCGCGTCGATGGGGCCGACCTCCTTCTCCATGCCGTCGAACAGAGCGGTGTCCCCTGCGAAGTACGTCCGTGCCTCGCCCTCGACGACATACCCGAGCGCGGGGGCGCGGTGTCGTCCGACCGGCAGCCGCCGCCCGTCGTGCCGCGCGGACACCGCCCGTATCCGCAGGTCGCCGACGGTCGTCTGGTCGCCCGGCGCCACCTCGGTCAGCTCCAGGTGCCCGAGCCGGCGCAGCCCCGGCACCGCCCGTCGTGCGCCCCGGGGCACGAGCAGGCGCGTGCCCGGCGCAAGCCGCGCGAGCGACGGCACGTGCAGGTGGTCGGCGTGCAGGTGGGACACGAGCGCCACGTCCGCACGCCAGGCCTCCGGCGGCGGCACCGCGCCCCGCCTGCGGCGCAGGTGGGCGAGCCGGCGTACGAACAAGGGGTCGGTGAGCACGCGGACGTCCGAGTCCTCGACCGTGCAGGTGGCGTGACCCCACCACGTGAGCTCCACCGGCACCTCTTTGCCTCCTTCGCGCGACTCCCCGAAGCCTACGTCCAGGAGTAGGGTCGGCGGCGAAAACGGGAGGTGAAGGGAGGCGAGGGGGACACCATGGGGCCGGTGCGGGTGACGGCGATCGCGAGTCTGACGCCACTGGAACAGCTGGACGACGATCCCTTCCTGGTCGACTCCCGCAGCCAGCACGCCATGTGCGCCCGCTGGGCCGCCGAGCACGGCTACGTCGTCGCCCGGCAGCTGCTGGTGCGCCGGCTGCGGCACGACCACGACGCCCTGTGGGACGGAGTGCGCCCCGGGGAGGACCTGTTCGTGGCGCCCAGCCGCCGGGTGCTGGAGAGCGCGCTGTCCTCCGTCGACGACTTCACCGCGGAGTGCGCGCGGCGCGGCGCCCGCGTGGAGACCGTGGGCCACGCCGAACCGTCGTACGACGCCCGGATGAAGGCGTGCGTGCACCGCAGACTGTCGATGCCGACGGCCGGGTACGACGGCCGCTGACCACCGGTGTGAACCGGACCCGGGGGGACAAACGGGCACTCCGGAGCGTTGTGGCAGGGTGGGGAGGCCCGCACGGACGACGGGCCGGGGACGTGAGGTGTGCGGGACGTGAGCGGAGGCCGTTGGCGCCGGGTCGCCAGCCAGATCGGGCGCAGTGTCGCGGTGTGGGCCGTGTCCACCCTCACCATGCTCGTGCTCGCCGGGATCCTGCCGGACTTCCGGCTCCAGTCGCCCGACGGCGACAGCGCGACCGACATCGCCATGACCGCCGCGGTCGGCGCCGGCGCCTTCGGTCTGCTCTCCGCCCTGGTCTGGCCGCTCATGGTCCGCCTGCTGCTCCTGGTGCCGGCCCTGGTCCTCGGCCTGCTGGTCTTCTTCCTCAACGGCGGGCTGCTGTTCCTCGCGATCGACGTCAACCCGGCCGGACGCGGCGGCGTCGCTCCCGAGACGGCGGTCGTGGTGGCCGCCGTCATGTCCGCCGTCGCCTCCGCCACCGGCGGCGCCCTGGCCGTGCGCGACGACGACGCCTACCGGCGCCGCCTCTACCGCCTCGCCGACCGCCGCCGCAGATCCCGGCCGCCCTGCCCGGCCGGACCCGGCACCGTCTTCCTGCAACTGGACGGCGTCGGCCACGAGGTCCTGCGGGACGCCGTCGACCGCGGCGTCATGCCCACCGTCGCCCGCTGGCTCGGCCGCGACGGCACCTCCGCCACCCACCGGCTCGACCCCTGGCGCACCGACTGGTCCAGCCAGACCGGCGCCAGCCAGCTCGGCATCCTGCACGGCAGCAACCACGACGTCCCCGCGTTCCGCTGGTACGAGAAGGACACCGGCGAGGTCATGGTCAGCAACCGCCCGACCAGCGCCGCCGAACTCCAGTACCGCGCCGTCAGGCGCACCGGCGACGGCGGCCTGCTCAGCCTCGACGGCGCCAGCCGCGGCAACCTGTTCGGCGGCGGCGCCGACGAACAGGCCCTCGTGCTGTCCATAGCAGCCCGCCGCCGCAGCCGCGAGACCCGCTCCCGGGCCGGCTACTTCGCCTACTTCTCCGACCCGGCCAACGCCGTGCGCACCGCGATGTCCTTCGTCGCCGAGGTGTGCCGGGAGATCAGCCAGTCCACCCGCGCCCGCCTCCACAAGGTCCGCCCGCGCGTCTCCCGCGGCGGCCTCTACCCCTTCGTCCGCGCCTTCGCGACCGTCGTCGAGCGCGACGTGGTCGTCGCCGCGGTGATGGGTGACATGCTCGCCGGCCGCACCTCCGTCTACGCCGACCTGGTGGCCTACGACGAGGTCGCCCACCACTCCGGACCGGGCAGCCGGGACGCCGCCAAGGTCCTCCAGCGGCTCGACCGGGCCCTCGCCCTGATCGAGAACGTCGCCGAGCACGCCCCCCGCTCCTACCGGATCGTGGTCCTCTCCGACCACGGCCAGAGCCCCGGCGAGACCTTCCGCGCCCGCTACGGCCTGACCCTCGCCGACCTGGTGCGGGCCGGCTGCGGACTGCCGGTGCCGCGCAGCGCCCGGCGCACCCGCAGCGGCGCCGAGGCGCGCAACACCGTACGGGCCGCCCTGCACCGCCCCGTCGAGGAGGGTGCCGAACAGCAGCGGCCCGCCGACACCCCCACCGGACGCCGCTCCGAACCGATCGTGCTGGCCTCCGGCAACCTGGGCCTGGTCTCCTTCCCGGACGTCCCGCACCGGATGACCCGGGAGGAGATCGACGCCCGGCACCCCGCCCTGCTGCCCACCCTCGCCAACCACCCCGGCATCGGCTTCCTGCTGGTGCGCAGCGAGGAACACGGGGGTGTCGTGCTCGGCGCCCGCGGCGCGGAGGTGCCCCTGGACCGGCTCGACGAGGACCCCGGCCCGCTCGCCCCCTTCGGCCCCGGCGCCGCAGACGCCGTACGCCGCACCCATTCCTTCCCGCACACCGCGGACATCATGGTCAACTCCTTCCACGACCCGGCCGACGGCGAGGTCCTCGCCTTCGAGGAGCAGATCGGCTCCCACGGCGGGCTCGGCGGCGCCCAGTCGCACGCCTTCCTGCTCTCCCCGACCGTGCTGTCCGCGCCGGCCGGCCAGGGCGAGGAACTCGTCGGCGCCGAGCGGATCCACCGGGTGCTGCGCCACTGGCTGCGCGAGTCGAACGGCCCCCAGGTGCCGGTGCAGGCGGAGGATCCACGGCCGAACGTCGTCGAAAGCGCACCTTTTCCGGTCACGGACGGGTTCGTACAGGACAAAAGCGCCTGATGTGGAACGGTATGGGACCGTGGCGGACCATGGGCGGGTCCGGCGATCCCGGGCCCCCTTCCATGAGAGGCGCACCACCCCATGCACGTCACCGGCACCGTCCCCCCACCGGCTCCGGAACCGCGGGAGACCCCCGCGGCCCCCGTGTCCGAGAGCACCCGGCACGCCCGTCGCTTCGGGCTCCCCGTCGCCACCGCCCTGGTCATGGGCAACATCATCGGCGGCGGCATCTTCCTGCTCCCGGCCTCCGTCGCCCCGTTCGGCACCGTCAGCCTGCTCGCCTTCGGCGTTTTGACCGTCGGCGCCGTCGCGCTCGCCCTGGTCTTCGGCCGCCTCGCGGCCCGCGACCCGCGTACCGGCGGCCCCTACGTCTACGCCCGCGGTGCCTTCGGCGACTTCGCCGGCTTCCTCGCCGCGTGGGCGTACTGGATCACCACGTGGGTGTCCAACGCGGCCCTCGCCGTCGCCGCCGTCGGCTACCTCGACGTCCTGATCCCGGTGAACGACCACCGCTGGACCGCCTGCCTGGCCGCCCTCGTCATCCAGTGGCTGCCCGCCCTCGCCAACTTCGCCGGCACCCGCTGGGTCGGCGCCGTCCAGCTCGTCTCCACCGTGCTGAAGTTCGCGCCGCTGCTGCTCGTCGCGGTCGGCGGGCTGTTCTTCTTCGACCCGGACAACCTCGGCCCCTTCAACGCGAGCGGCTCCAGCGGCATCGGCGCGGTCTCCGCCGCCGCCGCGATCCTGCTCTTCTCCTACCTGGGCGTGGAGTCCGCCGCCGTCAGCGCCGGCGAGGTCAAGGATCCGCGCCGCACCGTCGGCCGGGCCACCGTCATCGGCACCGCGGGCGCCGCCCTCGTCTACCTGCTGGGCACCCTCTCCGTCTTCGGCACCGTCGCCCACGACCGCCTGGTCACCTCCTCGGCGCCCTTCTCGGACGCCGTGAACGCCATGTTCGGCGGCGCCTGGGGCGGCTGGGCCGTCGCGCTGGCCGCCCTGGTCTCGATGACCGGCTGCCTCAACGGCTGGACCCTGCTCAGCGCCCAGACCCCGTACGCCGCGGCCAAGGACGGCCTCTTCCCGGCCGCCTTCGCCCGCAGGCGGCGCGGGGTGCCCACCGTCGGCGTCGGCGGCACCGTGGTCCTCGCCTCGCTGCTCACCGTCTACAACTACACGTCCGGCTCGGCGAAGGTCTTCGAGGTCCTCGTCCTCGTCACCACCTTCACCGCCACCGTGCCGTACCTGCTGGCCACGGCCGCCCAGCTGTTCCACCTGGTCTCCGGGCAGGGCGAGAAGGTCGACCGGGCGCGCCTGGTCCGGGACGGCGTGATCGCGTCGGTCGCGGCGGCCTTCTCCCTGTGGCTCGTCGCGGGCGCCGGTTACGCGGCGGTCTACCAGGGCGTGCTGTTCCTGTTCGCGGGCGTGCTCGTGTACGCCGTGATGGCGGCCCGCCGGCGGCGCGCGGAGACGCCCGACGCCCCGTAATCCGGCTGCGCGGCACCCCGGCGGGCACGCACACTGGGCCGGTCACCTCCCGCCCCCCTCTCCCGCCAAGGAGCCCCTGCGTGCAGGCAGCAGCCCGGCGTGGACCTGCTGCTGCGCGCCGACGCCTCCCGCCCACCGCGCCGGTCCTCGTCGTCACCGACGGCTGGTGCGACGCGCTGCTGGAGCGGCGCGAGAACGCCTACCTGATTCCGCAGGGCGCGCGGCTGCCGTTCACCGCCCGGGGGCCGGTCTTCCGGGTGAGCTGAGCCGGAGTGTGATCGGATGGGGGTGGGAACCCGGCCGCCGGGCTCCCACCGACCAGCTACAGCAAGAGAATTCGAGAGGAACCGCCGTGGCAACCACGCGCTCCGCACACACCGTCTGGGAAGGCAACCTGTTCGAGGGCAAGGGTGTCGTCACCTTCGACTCGTCCGGCATCGGCGAGCAGCCGGTGTCGTGGCCGTCGCGCGCCGAGCAGGCGAACGGCAGGACCAGCCCCGAGGAGCTGATCGCCGCCGCCCACTCCAGCTGCTTCTCCATGGCGCTGTCGAACGGCCTGGCCGGCGCCGGCACCCCGCCCACCAAGCTCACCACCTCCGCCGACGTCACCTTCCAGCCCGGTGAGGGCATCACGGGCATCCACCTCACCGTGGAGGGCGCCGTCCCCGGCCTCGACAACGACGCGTTCGTCGCCGCCGCCGAGGACGCCAAGAAGAACTGCCCGGTCAGCCAGGCCCTGACCGGCACGACCATCACCCTGTCGGCCAAGCTGGCCTGACTTCCTCGGCCCGCGCCCGCCAGCACGTGCACGTCCCGTGCCGGAGGGCGCGGGCGGTCCGGCGCGGCCGGGACTCAGCGCCCGCCGGTGGTCAGCAGCAACGGGCTGGGAAGACCCGTCGCCCCCTCCTCGTTGCCGACGGCGGTGACGCCCCGCGGGGTCCAGGCCACCGAGGTCAGGTACCGGCTGCCGTCCGTACCGCCCGGCGGCACGGACGGCCGGGACCACCGGCCGTGGCGCAGCCGCATCACGTACGGGGTGCCGTCCGGCTGCTCCCCGGCGACCCGCACACCGGCGGGTGCGAGGGTCAGGTCGTTCTCGCGACCGGCGCCGGCGGGCGTAGGCACCTGCTTCCAGGAGCGGCCGTCCCAGCGTGCGAGCAGTGCGTGGCCCGGGTCCTCCATGGTGGGCTCTCCCGCTGTGTTCTCGTGCCGGACGTCCGTACTCCTTTTCAATGCGGTGGCACGAGCGCGATGTTGCGGCGTCCGCTATTTTTCCCGGCCCCGGATTCGGCGGGCGGGTCAGGAGCCCGCGCGCTCCCAGCCGCGCCGCTCCGGGCGCGGCCCCAGCTGCCTGGGGTCGCGCGAGCGGTAGACCACGTACGGCCGGGTCAGGTACTGCAGGGGCGCGCTGAACATGTGCACGAGACGGGTGTAGGGCACCAGGGCGATCAGCACCATCCCGACCACCGCGTGCACGTGGTACAGCACCGGCACGCCCTCCATCAGCTCCGTCTTCGGGGTCAGCGTGAACAGGCTGCGCGACCAGGGGGCGATGGTGCTCCGGTAGTCGTAGCCGTTGCCGGAGGTGTCGGAGAGTTTGGCGATCATGCCCAGGAGCAGGGCGCCGAGCAGGAAGACGTACATGAGCTTGTCGTTGGCCGTGGTGGCGCGGAAGACCGGCGCGTTGGTGCGGCGCCGGTAGATCAGGACGCCGATCCCGGCGACCGCGAGGACCCCGGCGAAGGTGCCGCCGTAGAGCGAGAACAGGTGGTACGCGTGCTCGTCCATGCCGATGGCCTGTGTCCAGGACGCCGGAATGAACAGGCCGATCAGATGGCCCGCGAGCACGAACAGGATGCCGTAGTGGAAGACCGGTGAGGCGATGTTGAGCAGCTTGGACTCGTAGACCTGCGACGAACGCGTGGTCCAGCCGAAGCGGTCGTAGCGGTGCCGCCAGACCAGGCCCGCGATCAGCAGCGCGAAGGCGGCGTAGGGCAGGACGCCCCACAGGAAGACGTTCATCGGCGGGCTCCGGTGGGTGCGGGCGGCAGGGTGGCGCACACGGCGTCCAGGACGCAGGCGTAGGGCGTGCCGAAGGCGGTGAGCCGGGAGCGCAGCTCGGCGAGGGCGTCGCGGTGCTCGGTGAGCATGATCATGTCCCCGGTGCGGGAGACGAACTCCAGGACCGCCGGCAGGAAGTCCGGCAGCTCCTCGCCGGTGAACTCCAGGCCGTGCGCGCGGTACAGCTCCTTGAAGCGCACCAGGGACATCCCCCGGTTGCGGGTGTCGCCGTCGGTCCACCAGCTCAGGTACAGACTGTGCCGGTTCTTGAAGTCGAAGACCTCGACGTAGTGCGCCTGCAGTGCGCCCTGCTCGGTCGCCGCAGCGTGGTCGGTGAAACCGCGCAGTTGCGGTGCGGCCTCCCGCAGCAGGGGCAGCCGGGCGCGGAAGTCGTCGTCGGGATACGTCAGACAGAGCGCCGCCGCCTGGTACAGCACCTCGAAGCCTGGCATCGGATCAGACCTCCCTCTCGTCGTCGGCGGTCTGCCGCCTGCGCAGCATGTGGAAGTTCTCCACCGGCACCAGCGGCAACCGCCTGCGCCCCGAGTCCTGGCCGAAGGGCCCGTCCCCGCCCATGCCGGGCCCGCCGTCGGTGTCCAGGCTGCACGTGTCCGGCAGCGCGGACGCCTCCAGGCGGTGCGCGTCACCGACGGCCGCCGTCGGGATCACGTACCGCTCCTCGTACTTGGCGAGCGCCAGCAGCCGGTACATGTCCTCGATCTGGGCCGCCCGCATGCCGACCCCCTCGCACACGGCCGGATCGGGTTCCTCCCCGAGGTTGACCGACCGCATGTGGGCGCGCATAGCGGCCAGTTTCTCCAGCGAGGCGCGCACCGGTCCGGTGTCACCGGCCGTGAACAGCTCGGCCAGGTACTCCAGCGGGATGCGCAGCGTGTCGATCGCGCCGAACAGGTTGTCCGCGTCCTCGCCGTCGTGCCCCGTCTCCGTCAGCGCGTCGACGACCGGCGACAACGGCGGGATGTACCAGACCATCGGCATCGTGCGGTACTCCGGATGCAGCGGCAGCGCCACCTTGTACTTGCCGACCAGCGCGTGCACGGGGGAGCGCCGGGCCGCCTCGATCCAGTCGAACGGGATCCCCGCCTCCTCCGCGGCCCGCCGCACCCCGGCGTCCTCCGGGTCGAGGAAGACGCCCAACTGTGCTTCGTACAGATCGCGTTCGTTCGGGGTCTCGGCGGCCGCGGTCACCTTGTCGGCGTCGTACAGGACCACGCCCAGGTACCTCAGCCGGCCCACGCAGGTCTCGGAGCATACGGTGGGCTGGCCGACCTCGATGCGCGGATAGCAGAAGGTGCACTTCTCCGCCTTGCCGGTGCGGTGGTTGAAGTACACCTTCTTGTAGGGGCAGCCGGTCACGCACATCCGCCAGCCCCGGCAGCGGTCCTGGTCGACCAGGACGATGCCGTCCTCCGAGCGCTTGTACAGCGCCCCGGACGGGCACGACGCCACGCACGACGGGTTGAGGCAGTGCTCGCAGATGCGCGGCAGGTAGAACATGAAGGTCTCTTCGTATGCGAAGCGCACCTTCTGCGACGCCTGTTGGCGGGTGCGTTCCACCATCGGGTCGAGGTCGCCGTAGGCGGGGGCGCCGCCCAGGCTGTCGTCCCAGTTGGAGGACCAGCTGATCTTCATCGGCTTGCCGTCGAGCTGCGAGACGGGCCGGGCGACCGGGTAGTCGGTGCCGAGCGGAGCGTCGGTGAGGTTCTTGTAGTCGTACGTCCAGGGCTCGTAGTAGTCCTTGATCTCCGGGAGCCGTGGGTTGGAGAAGATCCCGGCGAGCTTCCTGAACCGGCCGCCCGCCTTCAGTCTCAGCGCGCCGCGCCGGTTCAGCTCCCAGCCGCCCCGCCACTTCTCCTGGTCCTCGTAGCGGCGCGGGTAGCCCTGTCCGGGGCGGGTCTCGACGTTGTTGAACCAGACGTACTCCATGCCCCGCCGGTTGGTCCACGCCTGCTTGCAGGTGACCGAACAGGTGTGGCAGCCGATGCACTTGTCGAGGTTCATGACCATCGCGACCTGGGCCATCGGGCGCATCAGTACTCGACCTCCTGGGAGCGGCGGCGGATCACGGTCACCTCGTCGCGCTGGTTGCCCGTCGGGCCCAGGTAGTTGAACGCCCAGGACAACTGGGCGTAGCCGCCGATGAGATGGGTCGGCTTGAGGAGGAGGCGGGTGAGGGAGTTGTGGACACCGCCGCGTTTCCCGGTCGTCTCCGTGAGCGGGACGTTGACCGTGCGTTCCTGGGCGTGGTGCATGAAGACCGTGCCCGGCGGCATGCGGTGCGAGACGATCGCGCGGGCCACGACGACGCCGTTGCGGTTGACCGCCTCGATCCAGTCGTCGTCCGCGACCCCGATGGCGGCCGCGTCCTCGGCGGACATCCAGATGGTCTGACCGCCCCGGGACAGCGCCAGCATGAACAGGTTGTCCTGGTACTCGGAGTGGATGGACCACTTGTTGTGCGGGGTGAGGTAGCGGACCGTCACCTCGCGGTGCCCGTCGGGGCCGAGCCGCGGTTCGCCGAACAGCCGGTGCATGTCCAGCGGCGGCCGGTACACGGGCAGCGCCTCGCCCAGCTCGTGCATCCAGTCGTGGTCGACGAAGAAGTGCTGCCGGCCGGTGAGGGTGTGCCACGGCTTGAGGTGCTCGGTGTTGAGCGTGAACGCCGTGTAGCGCCGCCCGCCGGCCTCGCTGCCCGACCACTCCGGCGAGGTGATCACCGGCACGGGCGCCGCCTGGGTGTCGGCGTACGTGATCCGTTTGCCCTCGTGCTCGGCGGCCAGGTGGGCCATCTCCCGCCCGGTCCTCGCCTCCAGCGTGTGGAAGCCCTGGGTGGCCAGGCGCCCGTTGGTGGTACCGGACAGGGCCAGGATGGTGTTGGCCGCCTTGACCGCCGTGTCCAGCGCCGGACGCCCGTCGGCCGGGCCGCCGCGCACCGTGCCGTTCAGGTCCCGCAGCCGCGCCACCTCCTCGTCCGGCCGCAGGGTGATGCCCTTGGCGGGCAGCCCCTCGGCCTCCACCAGCGGGCCCAGCGCCGCGAGCTTCGCCCCGACCGCCGTGTAGTCCCGCTCCACGACGACGAGGTTCGGCATCGTCTTCCCGGGCTCGGGATCGCACTCCCCGCGCCGCCAGTCCCGTACGACACCGCCCGGCTGGGCGATCTCGCCCGGGGTGTCGTGCTGGAGCGGAGCCGCCACCAGGTCCTTGCGCACCCCGAGATGGTCCTCGGCCAGCTCGCTCAGCTTCTCCGCGAGGAGTCTGAAGGTGTCGAAGTCGGTGCGCGCCTGCCACGGCGGGTTCACCGCCGGGGAGAAGGCGTGCACGTAGGGGTGCATGTCCGTGCTGGACAGGTCGTGCTTCTCGTACCAGGTCGCGGCAGGCAGCACCACGTCGGACAGCAGTGTGGACGAGGTGTGCCGGAAGTCCAGCGACAGCAGCAGGTCGAGCTTCCCCTGCGGTGCCTCCTCGTGCCAGACCACGTCCCGGGGCCGCTCGCCGGGCGCCGCCTCCTCGGCCCGCAGCGAGGACTGGGTGCCCAGTAGGTGCTTGGTGAAGTACTCGGCGCCCTTGCCGGAGGAACCGAGCAGGTTGGCCCGCCACAGGGTCACGATCCGCGGCCAGTTCTCGGGGGCGTCCGGGTCCTCGCCCGCGAACTTCAGCGTCCCCGCCTGCAGTTCCGCCACCGCGTTGGCCACCGGATCGCCGAAGGTCTCGCCCAGCTCCAGCGGATTGCGGTCGAAGGTCGGGTACGACGGCATCCAGCCCGTGCGCGCCGACAGGGCGAGACAGTCCGCCCCCGCCATTCCCGCGAGCCGCCCCTCGCCCAGCGGTGAGGCGAGGACGTCGGCGCGGAAGCGGTCGTAGCGCCACTGGTCGGTGTGCAGGTACCAGTACCCGGTGCCGATCGCCTGGCGCGGCGGGCGCGACCAGTCCGACGCGGCGGCCAGTGACGCCCAGCCCGTCACCGGACGGCACTTCTCCTGTCCCACGTAGTGCGCCCAGCCGCCGCCGTTGCGGCCCTGACAGCCGGTGAGCTGGAGCAGGGCCAGGAAACCCCGGTAGATCGTCTCGGAGTGGAACCAGTGGTTGGTCCCCGCGCCCATCAGGATCATGCAGCGGCCCTTGGAGCGCTCCGCCGTCCGCGCGAACTCCCGGGCGATGCGCACACAGGCCGCCGCCGGGACCGAGGTGTGCGTCTCCTGCCAGGCCGGGGTCGCGGGCGCGTCGGCGTCCTCGTACGACGCCGGCCAGTCGCCCGGCAGGTCCGGCCGGGTCACCCCGTACTGGGCCAGCATCAGGTCGAAGACCGTCGTCACCAGCGGACCGGTCGCCCCGCCGAGGCGCGTCGCCGGCACCCCCCGGCGCAGCACGTCCCCGCGCCCCTGGCCGTGCGGGCCGCCCTCGGTGTCGAAGCGGGGGAGCAGCACCTCCACGCCCGACGCCATCTCGTGGCCGTGCAGACTCAGCCGGGGGCGCACGTCGCCCAGGTCCAGGTTCCACTTACCCCGGTCGGCCTCGTTCCAGCGGAAGCCCAGCGAGCCGTTGGGGACGACCGCGCGGCCCGTCGCCTCGTCCAGGACGACGGTCTTCCACTGGGCGTCGTCGCCGACCTGCCCCAGGTCGGCGGCGCGCAGGAACTTGCCCGGGACGAACGCCCCGTCCCGCTCGGTCAGGGTCACCAGGAACGGCAGGTCGGTGAAGCGGCGCACGTAGTCGTCGAAGAACGGGGTCGTCCGGTCGACGAAGAACTCCCTGAGCACCACGTGCCCCATCGCCATCGCCAGCGCCGCGTCCGTCCCGGGGTGCGGGTGCAGCCACTGGTCGGCGAACTTGGTGTTGTCGGCGTAGTCGGGCGAGACCACGACCACTTTCTGACCCCGGTAGCGGGCCTCCGCCATCCAGTGCGCGTCCGGCGTGCGGGTCACCGGCACGTTGGTGCCCCACATGATCAGGTACGCCGCGTCCCACCAGTCGCCCGACTCCGGCACGTCCGTCTGGTCGCCGAAGACCTGCGGGGAGGCCACGGGCAGGTCGGCGTACCAGTCGTAGAACGACAGCATCGGCGCGCCGATCAGCGAGTGGAAGCGGGCGCCCGCCGCGTGCGACACCATCGACATCGCGGGGATGGGGGAGAAGCCCGCGATGCGGTCGGGGCCGTGGGTGCGGATGGTGTGCACATGGGCGGCGGCGACCATCTCGACCGCCTCGTCCCAGCTCGCCCGGACCAGGCCGCCCTTGCCGCGGGCCCGCTGGTACCGTCCGCGGCGCTCCGGGTCGCCCTGGATGTCGGCCCAGGCCAGCACCGGGTCCTTCAGCCGGGCCTTCGCCTCGCGGTACATCGTCAGCAGCACGCCGCGCACGTACGGGTAGCGCACCCGGGTCGGCGAGTACGTGTACCAGGAGAACGCAGCTCCCCGGGGACAGCCGCGCGGCTCGTACTCGGGGCGGTCCGGGCCGACCGACGGATAGTCCGTGGCCTGGGTCTCCCAGGTGATGATGCCGTCCTTGACGAACACGTTCCACCGGCACGAACCCGTGCAGTTCACGCCGTGCGTCGACGTCACGACCTTGTCGTGGCTCCAGCGGTCCCGGTAGAAGGCGTCCGACTCCCGCCCGCCGACCAGCCCGATGCTGTGCAGGTCGGGTGCGGCGGTGCCCGGCCGGAAGAACCGTCCCGCCCGCAGCAGCGCAGCGCCCGGCTCGGTGGGCGGTGTCCGCGTCTCGGTCACGTGCGCTCCCTTGCTCGCCCTGGTTCCCGAACCTAGGGGCGGGCGCGGGAGCGCACCCGTTCGCGGCGCCCGTACGGGTCAGGGCGGGGCCCCGACGTCCGGGTCAGGGCTTGCGGGCCACCCCCGCGTACACCGGCACGATGCCCTCGCTCTGGGCCGCCACGTCCTCCGGGTCCGGCCGCCAGCCGGTGACCGGGATGATGCCGGGGCCCAGCAGCTCCAGACCGTCGAAGAAGCGCGCGAAGTCGGGGAGGGAGCGCGGGTGGAACGGCGTGCCGCTCCGGGCGAAGAGCTCCGCGGCCCTGCCCACCGCCGCCGGGTTCAGGTCGGGCGTGACCTGGGAGAGGACCAGGAAGCTGCCCGGCGCGAGCCTGTCCGTGTACCGCTTGAGCAGGCCGTACACGTCGTCGCCGTCGGCCGCGTCGCCGAGGTAGTGGGTCAGGGCCACCAGCGACAGGGCGAGGGGCCGGTCGAAGTCCAGGGACTCGCCCGCCAGCCGCAGGATCGTCTCGGGGTCCCGCACGTCCGCGTGGACGTAGTCGGTGGCGCCCTGCGCCGAGCCGTGCAGCAGCGCCTCGGCGTGCCGGAGGACGATCGGGTCGTTGTCGGCGTAGACGATCCGTGCCTCCGGGGCCACCGCCTGGGCCACCTGGTGCAGGTTCGGCTCGGTGGGGATGCCGGTGCCCATGTCCAGGAACTGGCGGATCCCGGCCTCGGCGAGGGTACGGACCGCCCGGTGCATGAACCGGCGGTTCGCGCGCGCCCCGCGTACCGCCGTGCTGTCCGCCGCGAGGATCTTCCGCGCCAGTTCCTCGTCCACCGGGTAGTTGTCCTTGCCGCCCAGCCACCAGTCGTAGACCCGGGCCGGGTGCGGCCGGCTGGTGTCGAGGGGCGCGGGCACGGGCTCGGATCCGGTCACGCGGTGTCGTCTCCTCGGGGCTGCTGGGCGGACTGCACGGACTGCGGGCGCTGTGTGCGGGGCGTCGCCGGTCAGAAGTACTCGCGGTAGGCGCGCAGGATCTTCTCGGTGCGCTGGGTCGAGGCGGCGCGTGCCGTCATGTGGTCCAGGACCTCCAGGTGCGCCGAGACCTCGGCGCGGGAGTCCAGGTACAGGGCGCCCGTCAGGTACTCGGTGAAGACCATGTCGGGCAGCTCCGGTTCCGCGAACCGGAACAGCGTGAAGGGGGCGTACGTCCCGGGGTGCGGCCCGTCCTCGAACTCGGCGACCTGGAGCGTCACGCGGTCCCGGGCGGCGAACTCCAGCAGCTTGTCGAGCTGCTCGCGCATCACCCGGCCGTGGATGCTCACCGGGCGCTTCAGCACCGTCTCGTCCATCACCACCCACAGGTGGGGCGGGTCCGGGCGCTCGAGGAGGCGCTGCCGCTCCATGCGCAGGGACACGTGCCGCTCCACCGCGTCCCCGCCCGCGTTGCCGATCGTCCCGGCCTCCAGGACCGAGCGCGCGTAGTCCTCGGTCTGCAGCAGACCCGGGACGAAGTGCGGCTCGTACGAACGGACGATCCGCGCGGCGCCCTCCAGACTCACGTACAGGCTGAACCAGTCCGGCAGCACGTCGTGGTACCGCTGCCACCAGCCCGGCTGGTTCGCCTCCTCGGCGAGCGCGACGAATGCCGCGACCTCGTCGGCGCCGACCCCGTACGCCGTCAGCAGTATCTGGACGTACGGTATTTTCAGCGCGACCTCGGCCATCTCCATGCGCCGCACCGTCGCCGGGGCCACGCGGAGCACCTTGGCGGCCTCCTCGCGCTTGAGGCCCGCCGTCTCCCGCAGTTCCTGCAGTCGTCTGCCGAGGACCACCTGGCCCACGGTGGGTGCGGCCCGCCGCTCGCTCACGCCACGCCTCCCCAACGCGCCCAAGTCTCGTCGCAGTCTGTCATGTTCCTCTGTCAGTCTCACAGGGGTGTTCGTGGATCTTTCCCGGACCGGGCGGATCGGCCGGCCGGTACCGGGGCACTACCCGGCCGGTACCGGGGGCATTACCCGGCGGGTAATCGACCCCGCCCGCCGGGGGCGGGATGGTGGAGCCACCGGGTTCCGGTCCGGCGCACTCCGGTCCGGGGCCCGGGCCGCTCCCCAGCATGTCCGACCCGACGGAGGCCGACTCGTCATGTCCACACACCAGCTTGCCGCACTCGCCCGTACGGCCGAGCCGCGGCTGATGCTCCGCCGCTTCCTCGCCCTCGACGCGGCGGTGACCGGCGCCAACGCGCTCGCCTACCTCGCGCTCTCGGCCCGCTCGGCCGCTGGTTCGGCGCCGGCTCCGGGCTGCTCCTCGCCCTCGGCGCGTTCCTAGCTGTGTACGCCGGGGGCGTGGGCCTGCTGGCCGCCCGCCTCCGGCCGCCCGCGCTCGCGGTCCGGGCCGTCGTCGAGGCCAACCTGGCCTGGGCGGCCGTCAGTTTCGTCGCGCTCGCGCTCTGGCTCACGCCCACCACGGCCTAAGCGGTGTGGACGGTGCTCCAGGCCGTCGCCGTGGCCGGGTTCGCGCTGCTCCAGTACGCGGCCCTGAGACAGCTTCAGGACATCAGTGTGTGAAGGTACTCGACCGTCGCCGGGTCGGCCGGGAGCAGCGTCTCGATGGCCAGCTCGGCGACCGTCACGTCCATCGGGGTGTTGAAGGTGGAGATGGAGGAGATGAACGACAGGACGTGTCCCCGGTGCTCTATCTGCATCGGCAGCGCGAAGTACGGCACCGGTTCCTCCGGCTCGCCGTCCGGCGCGGTCTCGGGTACCGGGTAGGCCGCCACCTCGTCGTACAGCTCCCGCAGCGGCTGCGAGCGGTGCAGGGCGATCTGCCGCCCCATCTGTTCCAGCAGGTGGCCGCGCCACTCGCGCAGGTTGCGGATGCGCGGTGCCAGTCCCTGCGGGTGCAGCGTCAGCCGGATGGCGTTCAGCGGCGGCGCGAGCAGATGCTCCGCGACGCCTTCCAACAGCATCGTGATCCCCCGATTGGCCGCCAGCACCCGGTACGTCCCGTCGACGACCAGGGCCGGATACGGTTCGTGGCCCCGGATCAGCCGTTCCATGCCCTCGCGCAGGGCGCCGAGCGCGGGGTCGTCCAGCGGGGTCTCCGGGTAGCGCGGTGCGTAACCGGCCGCAAGCAGCAGCGCGTTGCGCTCGCGCACGGGGACGTCCAGGTGCTCGGCGAGGCGCAGCACCATCTCCTCGCTCGGCCGGGAGCGGCCGGTTTCGACGAAGCTGATGTGGCGGGCGGAGGAGTCGGCGCGCAGCGCCAGCTCCAGCTGGCTGACCCGGCGCCGCTCCCGCCAGGCCCGCAGCAGGGGGCCCACGCCCCGGTCGGTAGCGGGGGCGGTACCGGACATGAGTGCGGTCATGCCCAGCACGGTAGTCGACGCCGGGCCGCGCCGGAGCGGCCGCGCTGTGGCACGCTGGAGCCGATCCGTCCGTCGAGCGCCACCAGCGAAGGAGTGCAGCACATGCCCGTCGCACCGCTGTCGTCGCAGGAGGTCGAGGAGCGCCTGGCCGGGCTGCCCGGCTGGTCGCTCGACGCCGGCCGCCTCACCCGTTCCTACCGGCTCGGTTCCCACTTCGCGGCGACCGCGATGGTCGTCCACGTCGCGCAGGTGCAGGAGGAACTGGACCACCACTCCGACCTGACCCTCGGCTACAACACGGTCGCCCTCGCCGTGCACACCCACAGCGCGGGCGGCGCCGTCACCGAGAAGGACTTCGAGCTCGCCCGCAGGGTGGAGGACCTGGCCGCCGGTCACGGGGCACACTGACGGTGTGCTCGACTACGACAAGGAAGCGGAGCGGTACGACGAGTCCCGCGGCGGGGAGCCCCGGGCCGCGGCGGCCGCGCGGGCCGTACTGAGCCTGGTGCCGCGGCAGGCCCGCCGCCTGCTCGACGTGGGCTGCGGCACCGGCATCGTCACCCGGCGGATTGCGTCCGACCGCGACGGCCTCCGGGTGACCGGCGTCGACCTCGTCCCCGCCATGGCCCGCCGTGCCGACGCCCGGCTGCCCGGGGCCGTCGCGCTCGCCGACAGCCGCCGACTGCCCTTCGCGGGCGGGGAGTTCGATGCCGTCACCAGCGTCTGGCTGCTCCACCTCGCGGGCGGCGCCCACAACGCGCGGGCGATCGTAGGCGAGTGCGCCCGCGTGCTGCGGCCCGGCGGGGTGTATGTGACCACGGTGGGCAAAGGCGCCTCGCACAACGTGGGCAGCGACATCGACGCCGTGCTCGCCACCCGCCCGCCCAGCACCGCGCACGACGCCGCCCACCTGGTCGAGGCGTACGCCCACGAGCACGGCCTGCTCCCCGCGGGCTCGGCCCGCTTCACCGGCCACGGCCAGGGCCGCAGCCCCCGCCGGACGGTGGCGGACCTGCGGCGCGGCTGGTTCGTCACGCTGCCGCCGGGCGAGCCGCTCGCGGAGGAGTTCACCGCGCGGCTGGCCGCCCTGCCGGACCAGGACCGGCCGCGGCCCGACCCGGTCTTCACGCTCGCGGCGTTCCGAAAGCCGTAGGGCGAGGGCGGCAACCCGGCGGCCCCAGGCGGCGACTGGGAGAGGGAATCCGTCCGCCCTCCAGGAGGTTCGTCCCGTGAGGCACCCCCACACCCGCCCCCACGCCCGCCGCACCCACCGCAGACGCCCCCTCGCCGTGGCCGCCGCCCTCACAGCCGCCGGGCTCCTCGGCGCCGGCCTGACCACCCTGGCCCCCGACACCGCCGAGGCCGCCACAGCGCGCCAGGTGGAGGCCCTGGACCGGGGCGTCGTCAGCGTCCACACCGGCGACGGCAACCTGGTCAGCTGGCGCTGGCTGGGCACCGACCCGGACAACGTCGCGTTCAACGTCTACCGGGCCGGCACGAAGGTCAACTCCAGCCCCATCACTGGCTCCACCACCTACTTCCACTCCGGCGCCCCCTCCCACGCCGACTACACCGTCCGCGCGGTCGTGAACGGCACCGAACAGGGCGACTCCGTCCACGCCATCCAGTTCCGCGCCGGCTACAAGGACGTACCGATCAGCCCGCCCTCCGGCGGCACCACCCCCGACGGCGTCTCCTACACCTACGAGGCCAACGACGCCTCCGTCGGCGACCTCGACGGCGACGGCGCCCTCGACATCGTCCTCAAGTGGCAGCCGACCAACGCCAAGGACAACTCCCAGTCCGGCTACACCGGCAACACGATCGTGGACGGCATACGCCTCGACGGCACCCGCCTGTGGCGCGTCGACCTGGGCCGCAACATCCGCTCCGGCGCCCACTACACCCAGTTCCAGGTGTACGACTACGACGGCGACGGCGAGGCCGAGGTCGCCATGAAGACGGCCGACGGCACCAGGGACGGCACCGGCGCGGTCATCGGCAGCTCTTCCGCCGACTACCGCAACTCCGGCGGCTATGTCCTGTCGGGCCCCGAGTACCTCACCATGTTCAACGGCCGGACCGGCAGGGCCATGGGCACCGTCGACTACGTCCCCGCCCGCGGCTCGGTCTCCTCCTGGGGCGACTCCTACGGCAACCGCGTCGACCGCTTCCTGGCCGGCACGGCGTACCTGGACGGCTCCCGCCCCTCCGTGATCATGGCGCGCGGCTACTACACGCGCACGGTGATCGCGGCCTGGGACTGGCGCGACGGCCGGTTCACCCGCCGCTGGACCTTCGACACCAACTCCTCCACCAACAGCGGCAGGGGCTACGACGGCCAGGGCAACCACCAGCTCTCCGTCGCGGACGTCGACGGCGACGGCAGGGACGAGATCGTCTACGGCGCGATGGCCGTCGACGACAACGGCTACGCCCTGTGGACCACGAGGAACGGCCACGGCGACGCCATGCACGTCGGCGACCTCGACCCGTCCCGTCCGGGCCTGGAGGAGTTCAAGGTCGACGAGGACTCCTCGAAGCCCTCCTCCTGGATGGCGGACGCCCGCACGGGCCAGATCCTCTGGTCCACCGGCGCGAGCGGCGACAACGGCCGCGGTGTCTCCGGTGACATCTGGGCGGGCAGCGCGGGCGCCGAGTCCTGGTCGTCCGCCGAGAGCGGCATCCGCAACCCCAAGGGCACGGTGGTGAACGGCCGCAAGCCCTCCAGCGCCAACTTCCTGTCCTGGTGGGACGGCGACACCGTCCGCGAACTCCTCGACGGCACCCGCATCGACAAGTACGGCACGTCCGGCGACACCCGCCTGCTCACCGGCTCCGGAGTCGCGTCGAACAACGGCACCAAGGCCACCCCGGTCCTCGCCGGAGACATCCTCGGCGACTGGCGCGAGGAGGTCGTCTGGCGCACGTCGAACAACACGGCCCTGCGCATCTACTCCACCCCGTACGAAACGGACACCCGCATCACGACCCTCCTCCACGACACCCAGTACCGCACCGCCCTGGCCTGGCAGAACACGGCCTACAACGAGCCCCCGCACCCGAGCTTCTTCATGGGCGACGGCATGCCGACGGCTCCGCGCCCGTCGGTCTTCACGCCCTGACCCTCACGCGGCCTCGTCCACCGGCGGGGGTTTCCCGCCGGTGACCACCGTCCTGACCCACCTCTGCGTCAGCCGTGTCCGGGAGGCGAGCACCTCCACCGGTACGCCCCGCCGGAACGCGGCGCGCAGAGCGGCGTCCCGGCAGTGCTGGAGCCGCCGCTTCGCGGCCTTGCCCGTGACTGTCCGGTCCAGCAGCACCGCCAGCCCGAGCAGCAGCCGCCCTGCCGGACCCTCCCACCTTCGCGCCATACGACGCCCCCGGTCCTCGCCGACCACTCCCACTGACACAACGGTCGAAGAAGCGCAGCAGGGCCACAAGGGCGCGAAAACGGGCGCACTGGTCACGGAGCCGGGAGGGCGCGCCACCGGACGCGCCCTCCCGGACGTTCATGTCCGTCCGCAGACCTGGTCGCCCAGCGCGAACGAGGACGGCTCCGCGTTGGTCCCCGACCAGCTTGCCGTGAAGCCGAAGGCCACCGAGGCGCCGGGGGCCACGCCGGCGTTCCAGACGAGGTTCTTCGCCGTCACCGTGGCACCGGTGCGGGTGTGTTCGGCGTTCCACATCTGGGTCACCTCTTGGTCGCCGGGGAACGACCAGTCGAGGGACCAGCCGTTCCAGCCCGACGTGCCGGTGTTGGTGAGCCGGACGTCCGCCTGGAAGCCGCCCGACCACTGGTGGGTGACCGTGTACTCCACCTCGCAGGCTCCGGTGGGCGTCGGGTCGGGGCCCGGCCCCGGACCGGTGCCGCCGTCTCCTCCCGCCGTGTCGCCGTAGACGACGCCCCGGCCGTTGGTCGCCACGTACACCCGGCCGTAGACCCGCGGGTCGCCGGTGATGGCGGCGCCGGTCCAGCCCCACTGGTGGGCGTCGTCGTTGACGCGGGCCCAGGTCGCGCCCTCGTCCGTGGAGCGGAAGATGCCGCGCACGCCGCCGATCTCCGCACTGGTGAACAAGGTCTGGTAGGTGGCGTCCGGGGCCGCCTTGCCGAAGCCGACGGTGTCCGCCGCGTCGACACCGGGCAGCTTGGCGAAGGTCGCGCCGCCGTCCGTCGAGTGCCACAGACCGTACGGGCCGTCCGCCGCACCGCCCGCCAGCCAGACGTCGCCCTCCCCGCCCGGCAGCGCCTTGAAGCGGACGCTGTCACCGGCGGGCAGCCCGGTCGCCGCCGAGGCGGTGAAGGTCGCGCCGCCATCCGTACTGACGTAGAACTTCCCGGACTTGAAGCCGTAGAAGGTCGCGGGGTCCACCCGGTCGGACTCGACGATCGCGCCCGCCGGGATGCCGGCCGACGCCTGCCACGCGGTGCCGAAGCCCGTCGTGTACTGGACGCCCGTGCCCTGCGGGCTCCACACGAAGCGGCTGCCGTCCGCGCCGGCCGCGACCGTGCCGCCGCCGCTGACCCCCGACGGGTCGGTGCCCCCGAACCAGTTGGCGCCGTTGTCCGTGGAGAAGGCGATGTGGGGGCCCGCGTCGAGGTTGCCCGACCGGACGACGACGTCCGGGTTCTCCTCCGCGAAGTCGAGGCTCGTCGTGGTGGTGAAGTTCGGCGAGGTGTACATCATCGACGGGACCTCGGTCAGGCTGGTGTGCCGGAAGCCGCCGACGTCACCCAGCGCGCTGAGGAGCGGCGCACCGGACGGCGGAGACACCAGGTCGTTGACCGCGGTCTCCTCCAGGCCGCGCACCATCGGTTCGATGGCGAACTTGCCGCCGGAGTCCCAGTTCGTGAGGTTCTCCGTGCCGTAGATCGTCGCTCCCGTGCCGTACATCATCCGGTCCGGGTCGAACGGGTCGATCTCCAGCGCCTCCGTCATCCAGCCCAGCTTCGGCGTCTGCTCGGGCGGCGCCGGGTTCGCACCCCAGGTGAGCCACGGGGAGGAGGACACGTCCATCGTGTAGCGGTTCTCGCGGTCCGGGTAGGACGTGTAGCTCCAGGCCTGCGTCCACGTGCCGCCGCTGTCCGTCGTGCGGAAGATCTGCGTGTCCGGCCACCACGAGCTGTACGCGGTCGCCATCACCGTCCCCGGGTGCTGCCGGTCGACGGTCAGGCCGCTGAAGCCGAAGTAGGTGTCCGCCTCCGCGACCGGGCTGATGTCCGTCCAGGTGCCGGTCGCCGTCGCGTACCGGTACAGCCGGCCCTTGCCGCCGTCGTACGGACCGCCCGTGTCGCTGTACGCGAGGTACAGGTAGCCGTTCTCGGCGTCCAGGACGCCCTTGTGCGCCAGGTAGCCCGTGGGCTGCCCGGCGAGCCGCTCCCACGTCGCGCCCGCGTCGGTCGAGCGGTAGACCGCGTTCTCCTTGTCGGCCACCCCGACGTACACCGTCTTGGTGGCCGTACCCGCACCGCCCGTCGACTCGTCGAAGGTGACCCAGGTGATGCCCTGGTTGTCGGAGGCGTAGCCGGACGTGTCGCCCGGGTCCTGCGCGTAGTTCCCCGGGTTCGGAAAGGCCGTCACCTCGGACCAGGTGACGCCTGCGTCGGTGGACCGCCACAGGCCGTGGCCGCTGGGGGCGCCCAGGTACAGCACGTCGTTGTCGTGCGGGTCGACGGCCAGGCGCTCGCCCATCCCACGGCCGGGCATGTTGCCGCCCAGCTTGAACGGCAGGTCCGTCTTCTCCCAGGTCGCGCCGCGGTCTGCGGAGCGCAGCACCGCGCCGTTCGTCGGGTCCCAGTCGTTGGTGTACGTGCCCACCGCCGCGTACACCCGGTCCGGGTCGACGGAGTCGGAGGCGAGACCGACCACGCCCGTGTGACCCCAGTCGTCCCAGCCGACGTGGTCGAGCAGCGGCGTCCAGGTGTGGGAGGACTCCTGCCAGCGGTAGGCGCCGCCGATGTCGGTGCGGGCGTAGGCCAGGTCCTTCTCGGTCCGGTTGAAGACGATGCCGGGGACGAAGCCGCCGCCGTCGACGCGGGCGTTCTTCCAGGTGTAGCTGTCGGCGGCGAAGGCCGCCCGCGGCGCCGGCTCGGCGGCCAGAGCCGTGGGCGGGCTGCCCGCCAGCAGACCGGCCGCGAGGGCCAGCAGCACGGTGAGTGTCCGGATTCTTCGCACGGTGGGGAGCCGTCCTTCCGTCAGGAACAGAACACATGCGAGGACCGGGCGGCCCCGGCGTGGTCGGGGCCGCCCGGTCAGGTGGTCTCGTCGTCCGGTGACAAGACCGTGCACACGGAGCCGTCAAGCGCACCGAGGAAGGAGCGGTGCCCCCAGCGACCCCGACAGGGGCGCGGGGAACTGCGAGACCAGCCACACACGGCCCGCAGCCGAAATCGAACCGCCCAACCCGCGGAGCGCCCCGCGGGGGCTATTCCAGTAGCTCCGCGTACGAACCCATGGCGAGGGCTATGTCCGCCTGGGCCCAGAACCGGTGGTACGTGAACGTGGGCGCGGCACCGCCCTGGAGGTAGCTCTCGATCTTCGACCAGGCAGGATCGTCCTGGTAGAAGGAGCGGATCGAGGCGAAGGTCGACGACGCGTCGATCGTGTCGCCGTTCGGCATGGTGCCGCTCCAGCCGCTCGGGACGTAGACGCCGTCGTCGAAGCGGTTGTAGTCGGCGCGGGTCTCCGGGACGGCGATGCCGAGCGCGTCCTGGTTGTTCTCCCACATGCCGTCGAGCAGCGCCTTGGCGGTCGAGGCCGCCTCGGTGTCGCCCGAGCGGTCGGCGTAGTACGTCAGGGTCTTGGCGTACGCCGCCGCCACACCGACGTCGTTGGTGTAGTCCGCGACCGTGACGTGCAGGTCGCCGTTGTCACCCGGGGACGCGGCGTTCCAGGTGTCGGGCTGTCCCGACCACTCGAGCGTCGACGGGATCCGGAAGGTGCCGTCCGGGTTGACCGTCGTCTCCGACAGCGCCCAGTCGACCCACTTGTCCAGGACCGCCTTGGCGTCGGCGTCGCCGCTCTGCTGGTAGTACTCGGCGACCCGCTCCATGGACCACGCCTGGAAGCCGAACCACTGGTTGGACGGCGGGTCGTGGTACACCGGCGCTTCGTCGTAGTACATGCCGTAGAACGTCGGCGTCCCGGCCGGCGGGGTCGCGTAGCGGCCCTTCCAGCTGTTGGTCGCGCCGCCGGCGATGGCGCCCTCGTCGGACTGCAGCCAGCGGTAGAACTCCAGCTGCCGGTCGAGGGACTTGGCCCAGTCGGCCACGCCGGTCGCCGACTTCGGCTTCAGGTCGGCGTCGGTGCTCAGCGCGTAGGCCGCCAGCGGGTTCTGGTAGCCGCCGTGGGTGTGGCTGGAGCCGATGCGCCAGGCCCAGCCGGCCGAGGTGTCCACCGCGCCGCCCCAGGCGTAGTACCAGGACAGCAGGTAGTGCGAGGAGTCCTTGCCGTTGCCGGCCGGGCAGCTCGTCGGCCCCGCGCAGTTGCCGATCTTCTTGAAGTACTTGTCGTACATGGCGTAGCGCAGGTAGTCGCCCATCTTCGCGGCCTTGTCGAGGGTCGCGGAGATCTCGTCGCTCCTGCCCTGCTCACCGGCCCAGATGTCGGCCCAGTACGCGGCCTGCACGGCGCGCGCGTCGGCGTCCGGGGCGTTGGTGAACTTCCACTGCTTCGCGTAGGAGGAGTCACCGGTGAACAGGTCCAGGTAGCCGTTCGTGCCGCCGTACTTGAAGGCGTCGCAGGTCGGCTGCGGCACCGTCTCCCACACCGACTCCTGCACGCCGCGCTGGAAGGTGTTGATGTAGGACGGGCCGGTGTCGGAGGGCCCCGCCTCGCACTTGCCGGGCGAGTTGCCGTAGCCGTAGGTGTTGTCGACGTCCTGGAGCCAGTGCATGCCGTAGACGTCGTCCGTGCCGTACGCCGACTTCAGCTCACCGGCGATCGGGTCCGAACCCACCGACACGGTGCCGTCCAGCGGCGCCGGGTACTCGTTCGGCGTGTCCAGCTCGGGCGCGTAGGTCGCCGGCTTCGAGGCGTTGTAGGACGAGTTGGTCGGCTGGTCGGCGTGGGTGGGGATCATGTACGTCTCCATGATCTCCCAGGCGTTGTTGAACTTCTCCCAGTCGCCGGTCACCTTGCCGTACATGGCCTGGAGCCACAGCAGATAGCTGTACGCCTCGGACGTGGTCTCGTGCCCGTGGTCCGGTGCCTCGACGATCAGCGTCTCGACCGAGTGGTACGGGATGCCCTCGGGCGAGAAGTAGCCGTTCGCCGGGTCGGTGATCTTGCCGTACAGCTCCAGGAAGCGGGCGTCGTAGTCCTTCGCCGCCGCCAGCTGGGTCACGGTGACCGTGGCCTTGCCGTGGCCGGGGGCGGTCGACTCGAAGACCGCCGAACCGCTGCCGGAGGCGTCCGCCGAGACGGTCACCTCCTGTGCGGTGTCCCAGTTCGACGGGGTGAAGGTGAGGCTCGCGCCGCCGGTGAGGGTCAGGCCCGTGTTGCCGCTGGCGCGGGAGGTCGTGACGGTCACGTTCGCGGTCGGCTGCTCCGACAGCTTGACGTCGTACGATCCCGACTCGCCCTGCTGGACGCCCAGTTGGCTCGGCGAGGCGACCACGGTCGGTCCCGAGGCGACCGTGATGCCGACCGGTGTCGAGTCCGCGGAGGCGCCCATGCTGTCGTAGGCCTTCGCCACCAGGGAATGACTGCCCACGGTCAAGCCGGAGGCCGAGTACGTGTAGGGCGAGCTCGTGTCGGTGCCCAGCAGGGTGGTGTCGTCGTAGAACTCCACCTTGCTGATCGTGGCGCCGTCGGCCGCGGCCGACGTGGCGGCCAGCGGGACCGCCTCGCCCTGCGAGTACACCGCGCCCGCCTCCGGGCTGGTCAGCACCGTGATCGGCGGCTGGTGGGCGCCCACGCAGGAGGTGCCGTTGACCGCGAAGTCCGTCGGCGCGGCGTTGCTGCCGCTGTACGTGAACTGTCCGCCGGTGGAGACGGCGGCCCCGGCGGCGATCCGCGCGTTGTACGACGCGTTCTTCACGGTGACGTTCTGCCCCGACTGGGACCAGGTGCCGTTCCAGCCGTTGCTGAGCTTCTGGTTGCCCGCGTACGAGTACGTCAGGGTCCAGCCGTCGATGGCGTCGGAGCCCCGGTTGGTCAGCGTCAGCTCGGCGGTGAAGCCGGAGCCCCAGTCGTTGGTCTTGTAGTCCACGCTGCACTGAAGCGCGGCCGCCTGAGCGGGAGTCGAACCGGTGCCCAGCATGGTGAGGGGGAGTGCGAGGGCCGCCAGCGCGGCGGTCCACCAGCGCCGCGCGGTGCGGCGTCTGCGTCTGTGTCCGGGGTGCATGGTGCTGGTTCCTCCTTGCGGCTCGGGGAGGGGGAGTGAGGGAGGAGCAACAAGCCTTGAACCAGTGGGAGCGCTCCCATAGTGGGGAGGGTGCCCGGTGCGGTCAAGATGTGTGAACAGTCGAAAAGATTCGACGGGTTCCGCCGGCAGAAAGTCGGTAACTCCTCTGTTCTTTGCCGTCACTTGGCGCTACCTTCGCTGCACCAGTGGGAGCGGTTCCACCAGTCGACGCGTCCGTCACGGCGCGTCCGAACTGCAAGGAGTCGCTCATGCGCCACCCCCCGCTCCACCCTCCGCGTTCAGGACTTTTAGCCGCTGCGACAGCCGTGGCCGCCATGTGTCCGACGCTTCGCCGGCCCGTGTGCCGGATCGCTCACCCCCCGGGCTGTTCCACTGTGCCCGTGGGCCGTTCCTGACGACCGATCACGACGGCACCCCCAGGCCGATCGGCAGCGGGCCGCGCCGAGCAGCGCGCGGCCCCGGACGACAGCAGCACCCCCACGAAAGAAGGAACCCGCACTCATGACCCGTACCAGAACCGCGATGCTCGCCGCCCTGACTCTGGTCGCCGGCGCCTCCGGCACGGCACTGGCCGCCCAGTCCGCGAGCGCCGGAGCCGCGGCCGCCGCCTGCACCGTCGACTACCAGGTGCAGAACGACTGGGGAAGCGGATTCACCGCCGCGGTGACCGTCACCAACAACGGTGCCGCCACGTCCAGTTGGTCACTGGGATGGACGTTCGCCGGCAGTCAGAAGGTCACCAACGGCTGGAACGCGAAGGTGAGTCAGAGCGGCGCCGCCGTCACCGCGGCCAACGAGTCCTACAACGGAACGCTCGCCACGGGCGGCTCGGCGAGCTTCGGCTTCCAGGGCACCTACAGCGGCAGCAACGCGATCCCGGCGACCTTCACCCTCAACGGCGTGACCTGCAACGTCGACGGCGGGACCGACCCCACGGACCCGCCGACGGACCCGACCGACCCGCCGACCGATCCGACCGACCCGCCCACCGACCCGTCCGGCCGCGTGGACAACCCCTACGAGGGTGCCCAGGTCTACGTGAACCCCGAGTGGTCGGCGAACGCAGCCGCCGAGCCCGGCGGCGACCGTGTCGCCGACGAGCCGACCGGCGTCTGGCTCGACCGGATCGCCGCCATCGAGGGCGCCAACGGCGGCATGGGCCTGCGCGACCACCTGGACGCCGCGCTGGAGCAGAAGGGCTCCGGCGAGATGGTCGTCCAGCTCGTCATCTACAACCTGCCGGGACGCGACTGCTCCGCCCTCGCCTCCAACGGCGAGCTGGGCCCGACCGAGATCGACCGGTACAAGACCGAGTACATCGACCCGATCGCCGAGATCCTCGGCGACTCGAAGTACGCGGACCTCCGGATCGTCACCACGGTCGAGATCGACTCGCTGCCCAACCTGGTCACCAACGTCTCCGGGCGGGACACCGTCACGGAGAACTGCGACGTGATGAAGGCCAACGGCAACTACCAGAAGGGCGTCGGCTACGCCCTGAACAAGCTCGGCGACATCGGCAACGTCTACAACTACGTCGACGCCGGCCACCACGGCTGGCTCGGCTGGGACAGCAACTTCGGCCCCTCCGCCGAGATCTTCAAGACCGCCGCCACCACCGAGGGGGCGACCGTCGACGACGTGCAGGGCTTCATCGTCAACACCGCCAACTACAGCGCCCTGAAGGAGGAGAACTTCAAGATCACGGACTCGGTGAACGGTACCTCGGTGCGCCAGTCCGACTGGGTCGACTGGAACCAGTACACCGACGAACTCTCCTACGCCCAGGCCATGCGCGACAAGCTGGTCTCGATCGGCTTCGACCAGAACATCGGCATGCTCATCGACACCTCCCGCAACGGCTGGGGCGGCGCCGACCGGCCCACCGGACCGGGCGCGACGACCGACGTGAACACCTACGTGGACGGCGGGCGCTACGACCGTCGCATCCACCCCGGCAACTGGTGCAACCAGTCCGGGGCGGGCCTCGGCGAACGGCCGCAGGCCAACCCCGAGCCGGGCATCGACGCCTACGTGTGGATGAAGCCGCCGGGCGAGTCGGACGGTGCGAGCAAGGAGATCCCGAACGACGAGGGCAAGGGATTCGACCGGATGTGCGACCCGACGTACACCGGCAACGTCCGCAACGGGAACAGCATGTCCGGTGCCCTCCCGGACGCCCCGATCTCCGGAAAGTGGTTCTCCGCGCAGTTCCAGGAGCTCATGAAGAACGCCTACCCGCCCCTGTCGTGAGCGGATTCCCGCGCACCTCGCGCGGGTGAGCCGTCGGGGTCCGGTCCTTGCGCGCCGGGCCCCGACGGGCTTCCCTCTGTTGCGAAACCGGCAACATCGATTGCCTCCGGGCGGCGAGTCGTCGCACCCTGGCGGCACCGCGAACGGGAGGCTGACCAGCATGGCGCACGACCACCACCAGGACACGCACGGCTCCGCCCACGAGCAGGGCCACGGACACGCGCACGACCACGGCGACATCGACTGGGCCGAGATGGCCCCGCATCTCGAGGCGCAGGCCGAGCTGTACACGCCGCTGTACCGGCAGGCCCTGGCCTGGCTCGCCCGGGAGGTGACCGATCCGGGCCTGGTCGTCGATGTCGGCAGCGGACCCGGCGTCGTCTCCTGCCTGTTCGCCGACACCTTCCCGGGCGCCCGCGTCGTCGCCGCCGACGGCGCCGCACCGCTGCTCGAGCGGGCCCACGCCCGTGCCGAAGGGCTCGGTTTCGCCGACCGCTTCGGCACCCTCGCCGGCGACCTGCCCGGTGCACTGGCCGAACTGGACTACCCGGCCGACCTGATGTGGGCCAGCCAGAGCCTGCACCACCTCCCCGACCAGCGCGCGGCCCTCGCCGCCCTCGGCGGACACCTCGCACCCGGCGGCACGCTGGCGATCCTGGAGGGCGGACTGCCCGCCCGCTTCCTGCCCCGCGACATCGGGATCGGGCGCCCCGGGCTCCAGGCCAGGCTCCGTGCCGTGGAGGAGGACGCGTTCGCCGAGATGCGCGCCGACCTGCCGGACTCCGTGGCCGAGGCCGAGGACTGGCCCGCGATGCTGACCGCCGCCGGACTGAAGCACACCGGCACCCGCAGCTTCCTGCTCGACCTGCCCGCGCCCGTCTCCGACGCGGCCCGCGACTACGTCACCACGTCCCTGTCCCGGCTGCGCGAGCGGATCGGCGACCGACTGGACGGCGGCGACCTCGCCACCCTGGACCGGCTGCTCGACCCCGCCGACGAGGCGGGCGTGCACCGCCGCCAGGACCTGTTCGTGCTGGTGGCGCACACCGTGTACACGGCGGTGCGGCCGGTCTGAAGGCCGGTCGGCACGAGGGCTTGACTTCGAGAGCGCTCCAAGTGATGGACTCCCCGCGTCCATGAGAAACAGGTGCAGACAAGGGGGAACCATGACCGACACACCGGTCACGCTGATCACCGGTGGCGGGAGCGGCATCGGAGCCGCCGTCGCCCGGCGGTTGCTGGACGCCGGGCAGCGGGTGGCCGTCACGGGACGCGGCGAGGCGAGGCTGCGGGCGTTCCGCGCGGAACTCGGCGACCCCGGGGACCTGCTGACGATCCGGGGCAGCGCCGCCGAGCACGACCAGGTGGCCGCCGCCGTCGAGACCACCCTGAAGGAGTTCGGCCGCCTCGACACGGTCGTCGCCAACGCCGGCTTCGCCACCCACGACTCGGTCGCCGAGGGCGACCCGGCGGGCTGGACGGAGATGGTGCTGACCAACGTGCTGGGCCCGGCGCTGCTGATCAGGGCGTCCATCGACGCGCTCAAGGAGACCCGCGGGCGGATCGTGCTCGTGGGCAGTGTCGCCGGCTTCGTGAACACGCCGGGCAACATTTACGGCGCCACCAAGTGGGCGGTGACCGGCCTCGCCGAGAACACCCGTCGGGAGGTGACGCAGTGGGGCGTGGGCGTGACCCTGGTCGCGCCCGGCCGGGTGGAGACCCCGTTCTGGGAGGCCACCGGCGGCCTGCCGCCCGGCGAACTGCTCACCGCCGACCAGATCGCCGACTCGGTCGTCTGGGCCATGACCCAGCCCGCCGGGGTCGACGTCAACACCGTGGTCGTCCGGCCGATCGGGCAGCCCACCTGACACGTGGAAGAGGGGTCCGGTCGCCGGCGCGGCCGGGCCCTCTTCCATGCGGTCACCGCTCAGTTGAGGGTCGCCGGGTCGGGACCGAGCCGACGGTCCTCGTTGAGTGCGCTGATCGCCGCGAGGTCCTCGGTGTCCAGGGTGAAGCCGAACACGTCGATGTTCTCCTTGATCCGGGACGGGGTCACGGACTTGGGGATCACCACGTTGCCCAGCTGGAGGTGCCAGCGCAGCACGACCTGGGCCGGGGTGCGCCCGTGCTTCTGGGCGATCGCGACGATCGCGGGGACGTCCAGGATGCCCTTGCCGGAACCGAGCGGGGACCAGGCCTCGGTGGCGATGCCCTGCTCCGCGTGCGCCTCGCGCGCGGCGTGCTGCTGGAGGTGGGGGTGCAGCTCGATCTGGTTGACGGCCGGGATCACCGACGTCTCGGCGGTCAGCCGCGCCAGGTGCTCCGGCAGGAAGTTGGACACGCCGATGGCCCGGACCCGGCCGTCGGCGAGCAGCTTTTCGAACGCCTTGTAGGTGTCGACGTACGTGTCCTTGGCCGGGGTGGGCCAGTGGATCAGGTAGAGGTCGAGGTAGTCCAGGCCGAGCTTGGCCAGCGAGGTGTCGAAGGCGCGGAGCGTGGCGTCGTACCCCTGGTCGCTGTTCCAGAGCTTGGTGGTGACGAAGAGGTCCTCGCGATCCAGACCGCAGGCGGCGATCGCCCGGCCGGTGCCCTCTTCATTGCCGTAGATCGCCGCTGTGTCGATGCTGCGGTACCCGGCCTCCAGCGCCTGGGCGACGGCCGTCTCGGCCTCGTCGTCCGGCACCTGCCAGACGCCGAAGCCCAGCTGGGGCATCTCGACGCCGTTGTTCAGGATGATCGGGGGGACCTTGCTGCTCACGAGCTCTTGATCCTTCGGTTGTGGTCAGGTGGTACTCATATCGTCAACGATCACGAGCCCCGACGCATTCCTGACCGTGTCCTCACGCTCGGTAAAGTGCCTCGACCTCGGTGCCGTAGGCGTTCTCGATGGCCTTGCGCTTCAGCTTCAGCGAGGGCGTGAGCAGCCCGTGCTCCTCGGTGAACGGCTGGGCGAGGATGCGGAAGGTGCGGATGGACTCGGCCTGGGACACCAGCGTGTTCGCCGCGACGACCGCGCGCCGCACCTCCGTCTCCAGATCGGCGTCGTGCACCAGCTCGGCCGGGGACATCTGCGGCTTGTTGCGCATCGTCAGCCAGTGCTCGACCGCTTCCTGGTCGAGGGTGATGAGGGCGGCGACGTAGGGACGGTCGTTGCCGACGACGATGCACTGGTTGACCAGCGGGTGGTCGCGCACCCGCTCCTCCAGCAGACCGGGCGAGACGCTCTTGCCGCCGGAGGTCACCAGGATTTCCTTCTTGCGGCCGGTGATGGTGAGGTAGCCGTCCTCGTCCAGGGCGCCCAGGTCGCCGGTGGCCAGCCAGCCGTCGTGCAGGGTCTCGTCAGTGGCCTTCGGGTTGTTCAGGTAGCCCTCGAAGACGTTGCCGCCGTTCAGCCAGATCTCGCCGTCGTCCGCGATGTGCACGGTGACGCCGGGAACGGGCTGCCCGACGGTGCCGTAGCGGGTGCGCTCGGGCGGGTTGGCGGTGGCGGCCGCCGTGGACTCGGTCAGGCCGTAGCCCTCGTAGATCTGCACGCCCGCGCCCGCGAAGAACAGCCCGAGCCGCCGGTCCATGGCCGAACCGCCCGACATGGCGTTGCGGATGCGGCCGCCCATCGCGGCCCGGACCTTGGAGTAGACGAGCTTGTCGAAGAACTGGTGCTGCATGCGCAGGCCCGCCGACGGGCCGGGGCCGTCGCCCCAGGCCCTCGCCTCCACCGCCTCCGCGTACTTCACGGCCACGTCGACGGCCTTCTCGAAGGGACCGGCCTTCCCCTCCTTCTCGGCCTTGCGTCGCGCCGCGTTGAACACCTTCTCGAAGATGTAGGGCACGGCCAGGATGAACGTCGGCCGGAAGGCCGCCAGGTCGGGCAGGAGTGCCGCGGCGTTGAGCTGGGGCTGGTGGCCGAAGCGGACCCGGCCGCGGATCGCCGCGACCTCCACCATCCGCCCGAAGACGTGCGCGAGCGGCAGGAACAGCAGGGTCGCCGCCTCGTCGCCCCGCCTGGAGTGGAACACCGGCTCCCAGCGCTCGATGACGGTGTCCGCCTCGTACATGAAGTTGCCGTGGGTCAGCACGCAGCCCTTGGGCCGGCCGGTGGTGCCCGAGGTGTAGATGACGGTGGCCACCGACTCCGGCGTGACCGCCTTGCGGTGCCGGTGGACCACCTCGTCGTCGAGGTGCGCGCCCGCGTCGTACAGCTCCTGGACGGCGCCGGAGTCAAGCTGCCACAGCCCGCGCAGGTGCGGCAGCCGGTCGATGACCGTGGCGATCGTCATCGCGTGGTCCTCGTGCTCCACGACCGCCGCCGTCACCTCGGCGTCGTACAGCATCCACATGCACTGCTCGGCCGAGGAGGTCGGATAGACGGGCACCACCTGGGCGCCGATCGTCCACAGGGCGAAGTCGAAGAGGGTCCACTCGTAGCGGGTGCGGGACATGATGGCGACGCGGTCGCCGAAGCGGATGCCCTGGGCGAGGAGCCCCTTGGCGAGGGCCAGCACCTCGTCGCGGAAGGCGCCGGCGGTGACGTCCCGCCACTGCCCGCCCTCGTCCTTGCGGCCGAGCGCGATGTGCCGCGGGTCCTCCTGGGCATGCTCGAAGACGACGTCGGCCAGACCGCCCACCGGTGGTGCCGACGTCGACGGAGGACTGGTGAACTCGCGCAAACCCCGCTCCCCGCTTTTCGATCCCCGCTTCGATGACGCCCCCGCACAGCGCGGTGAAAGCTACCCCACCCGGCGTGGGGACGGGAGGGGCGCCGAAATCGAACAGGGCTCATGTTCACGCTGGTCAGCGGGAGGAAATGCGCTCACATGGGGAAGGGTCGGACAGATTCCTGACCGTTCGGCAAGTTTCGGTGCCGTAATCTCCACCGAATCTGTACGACCCGCTTACCGCCGGTACGGGGCTGCCGGAACGACCTCTTCCTCTTTCAGCGCGGGCGCCGCGGAATCCGTCACACCGGCACCCCGGCCGCCGCGATCGGCCCTCACCAGGACGAGCGCCAGCGCCCCGGCGACCGCCGCGACCGCGCCCGCGGCCACCGCCGCCGCGTTCAGTCCCGAGGCGAACGCGGCCCGCAGCACGTGCTCGCCGAACGCGCCCCGCAGGGCACCCGCCGCACCGCCCGCCAGACCGTGCGCCGCGTCGTGCGGCAGGGTGTCCGCCATCCGCGAGGTCAGCACCGTGCCGAACACGGCGATGCCGAGCGCGTACCCGAGCTGCCGGAACGTGTTGACCGCACCCCCGGCCATACCGGCCCGCTCCGGCGGGACCGCCGCCAGCGCCGCACCCGCGATGCCGGGCGACACCAGCCCCGTCCCGACGCCCACCAGGAGCAGTCCCGGCACCAGGGCGGACGCCGTGGACCCCGCGTCCAGGAACGCCATGCAGAACTGCCCCGCCGCGATCAGCAGCAGCCCGCCCCCGATGGTCAGCCGCGCCGGCACCCCGTGCAGCAGCCGGCCGCCCACCGCGGCCACCAGGAAGGACGCCAGCGACAGCCACACGAACACGAGGCCGCCCCGCACCGGGCTCATCCCGAGCAGCGTCTGCAGCCATATGGAGGTGTACGCCATCACGCCGAACGCCGCCGCGTTGAAGGCCAGCCCGCCCAGCATCACGCCCGAGAAGGCGGGGCGCAGGAACAGCCGCGGGTCGAGCAGCGGATCGGCGACCCGGCGCTCCACGGCGACGAACGCGCCCAGCGCCACCGCCGCGAGCACGAAGGAGGCGAGCGTGCCGCCCTCCGTCCAGCCGTGCGACCCGGCCCGCACCGCCCCGTACGTCAGCGCCCCGGCGAACGCCGCGAAGCCCGCCGTACCCGCCCAGTCCACGCGGCGCCCGGCCGCCCCGCGGGACTCCGGCACCACGCGCAGCGTCAGCCAGACCGCCGCCACGC
The DNA here is from genome assembly GCF_040686295.1 of Streptomyces sp. NPDC085944. Taxonomy (NCBI): domain Bacteria; kingdom Bacillati; phylum Actinomycetota; class Actinomycetes; order Kitasatosporales; family Streptomycetaceae; genus Streptomyces; species Streptomyces sp. NPDC085944. The sequence continues at coordinate 132,569 of NZ_JBFBJX010000004.1, forward strand.
TCACCGGCAGGTTCACCCAGAAGATCCACCGCCAGCCCGGACCGTCGGTGAGCAGTCCGCCCAGCACGGGCCCCACGGCCGCCGCCGCGCCGCTGACCGCGCCCCACACGCCGAGCGCCATCGACCGCCGGCGCCCCTGGTAGACCGAGCCGAGCAGCGGCAGCGTGGTCGCGAACATCGCCGCCGCGCCCACCCCCTGCAGCCCGCGCGCGGCGACCAGCATCCCCGGCCCGGTGGCCAGCCCGCACAGCAGCGACGCCGCCGCGAACAGCACCACACCCGCCACGTGCACCCGGCGCCGTCCCAGGACGTCGGCCGCGGCCCCCAGCCCCAGCATCAGCGCGGCCAGCGCCAGCGCGTAGCCGTCCATCACCCATTGCAGGTCGCTCAGCGAGGCGTGCAGCCCCCTGGCCATGTCCGGCAGCGCGACGACCGCGATCGTCACGTCCAGCAACAGCATGAACGTCCCCAGACACACCGCCGTGAGCGGCCCCCATGTACGCATGATCCGTCTTCTCTCCCGTGTCGTACGTGATTCCGTGCCTCCGTACGATGGGCATCGCCCGGCCGATCGCACCGATCTTCGGTGGTGAGGCGGCGGAATCCGACGGGAGGGACCGCCATGCGGATGGAATCCGACACCTTCGACGAACTCGACCTGCGTCTGCTGGACGCCCTGGAGGTGAACGGCCGCGCCTCCTTCAGCCGCATCGGTGCGGTCCTCGGCGTCTCCGACCAGACCGTCGCCCGCCGCTACCGCAGGCTGTGCGCCGAGGGCGGGCTGCGCGTGGTCGCCGTCCGTGACGCGGCGGCGCTCGGCCAGGACCAGTGGACGTTGCGGCTGCGCTGCGTCCCCGACAGCGCCCTGGCCATCGCCGACGCCCTCGCCAAGCGGTCCGACACCAGCTGGATCGGGCTGGCGGCCGGCGGCACCGAGGTCATCTTCGGCACCCGGCCGCGCAGCCCCGGCGACCGGGACGACCTGCTCCTGGGCAAGCTGCCGCGCACCCCGCGCGTCCTGGAGATCCACGCCCACCAGATCCTGCACCGCTTCTACGGCGGACCCAACGGCTGGCTCCGCAAGTTCCGGGTGCTCAGTGACGACCAGGTCGCGGCGCTGCGGCCCGACCACGGTCCGGCCTCACCCGGACCGGCCCGCATCGACCCCGAGGACGAGCCGCTGCTCGCCGTCCTGGAGCGCGACGGGCGGGCCGGCCATCCCGAGCTGCAACGCGCCACCGGCCGCTCCGAGTCCGCGGTCAGACGCCGGCTGTCCGCGCTGCTCGCCTCCGGCGCCGTGTACATCGACGTGGAGTACCACTCCGAGATCCTGGGCTACCCCACCGCCGCCGTCCTGTGGCTCACCACCGGCCCGGCCGAGCTGCACCGGGTCGGCGAGGCCCTCGCCGCGCACGACGAGATCGCCCACGCCGCCGCCACCGCGGGCCCGTCCAACATCGTCGCCACCGCCGTCGTGCGCAGCACCGCCCACCTCTACGCCTATCTCAGCGGTCCGCTCGGCCGGCTGGAGGGCGTCCAGCACGTGGAGGCGTCGCCGTTCCTGCGCCGGGTGAAGCAGCTCACCTATCCGAGGCCCGTGCGCTGAGGCCGGTGCAGCCGGTCGCCGCCCGCCAGGACCGCCGCCGCCAGCGCGTCCGCCGCGCCCTGGGCCGAGGAACGGCGCCGGCCGTGCACCAGCACGAAGTCGACACCGCCCAGCTCGGGCAGGCCGGCCCGGTCCGGCACCCGGACGAGACCGGGCGGGACGAGACCGCGCGAGTGCGCCATCACGCCCAGGCCCGCACGGGCGGCCGCGATCAGGCCGTTGAGGCTGCCGCTGGTGCACGCGATGCGCCATGCGCGGCCCTCCCGCTGCAACGCGTCCAGGGCGAGCGCACGGGTGATACCGGGCGGCGGGTAGACGATGAGCGGCACCGGGCGGTCCGGTTCGAGGCGCAGCCGCTCCGCGCCGATCCACACCAGCCGGTCGCTCCACACGGGCTCGCCCCGCGGGTCCTCGGGCCGCCGCTTGGCCAGCACCAGGTCCAGCTTCCCGGCCGTCAGCTGCTCGTGCAGTGTGCCCGACAGCTCCACCGTCAGCTCCAGGTCCACCTCGGGGTGGTCGTGCCGGAAGCCCTCCAGGATCTCCGGCAGCCGGGTCAGCACGAAGTCCTCGGACGCCCCGAACCGCAGCCGTCCACGCAGCCGGGTGCCCGTGAAGAACGCCGTCGCCTGCTCGTGCACCTCCAGGATCCGGCGCGCGAACCCCAGCATCGCCTCCCCGTCCTCCGTCAGCTCCACGGAGTGCGTGTCCCGGCTGAACAGCTGCCGTCCGGTGGCGTCCTCGAGCCGCCGCACGTGCTGGCTCACCGTCGACTGGCGCAGGCCGAGCCGCCGGGCGGCCTGCGTGAAACTCAGGGTCTGGGCCACCGACAGGAACGTGCGCAGGTGCGAGGGGTCGTACATGACGCCAGGCTAGCGCCGCTCATCGGTGATCGTGATGACAGTCAGAGCGGTATGCCGGATTCCCGATCGCCGGGCGGGGGAGCACGATGGAGCGGGGTCCCGTGACCCCACCGCAACGAGCGAGAACGAGTAAGCAGCGAGCAAGTGGAGCACCGTGAAACGCCTGCGCTGGCCGAGTCGGATGCCGATCGACCCGTACATCCTGCTGCTGCTCGGCACGGTGGGCCTCGCGGCGCTGCTGCCGGCCCGCGGCACGGGCGCGGACGTCGCCTCCGGCGCCTCCACCGGCGCGATCGCGTTCCTCTTCTTCCTCTACGGTGCCCGGCTCTCCACCCGTGAGGCGATGGACGGCGTACGGCACTGGCGACTCCACGTCACCGTGCTGGCCTGCACCTTCCTCGTCTTCCCGCTGCTCGGCCTCGCGTCGCGCGGTCTGGTCCCGGTGTTCCTGACCGACCCCCTGTACCAGGGCCTGCTCTTCGTCACCCTGGTCCCGTCGACCGTCCAGTCGTCGATCGCCTTCACCTCCATCGCCCGCGGCAATGTGCCCGCCGCCATCTGTGCCGGGTCCTTCTCCTCGCTGGTCGGCATCGTCGTCACACCGCTGCTGGCCGCGGCCCTGCTGGGCGGCAGCGGGGGCGGGTTCTCCGCCGACTCGGTGGTGAAGATCGTGCTGCAACTCCTGGTGCCGTTCGTGGCCGGGCAACTGCTGCGCCGGTGGATCGGGGGCTTCGTCGCCCGGCGCAAGAAGGTGCTCGGGCTCGTCGACCGGGGCTCGATCCTCCTGGTCGTCTACACGGCGTTCAGCGAGGGCATGGTGCAGGGCATCTGGCACCAGGTGAGCCCGGTGCGGCTGGCCGGGCTGCTGGCCGTCGAGGCGGTGCTGCTGGCGGTGATGCTGGTCCTGACCTGGTACGGGGCGAAGGGGCTCGGCTTCGGGCGCCAGGACCGGATCGCGATCCAGTTCGCCGGGTCCAAGAAGTCGCTCGCCGCCGGGCTGCCCATGGCCGGCGTCCTGTTCGGTGCCCAGGCCTCGCTCGCGGTGCTGCCGCTGATGCTCTTCCACCAGATGCAGCTGATGGTGTGCGCGGTGATCGCCAAGCGGCGGTCGCACGACCCCGAGGCGGTCCCGTCCCGGGAACGGCCGGCCGGCCCGGAGCCCACCGGGGTCGGCACCTCCGGCCGGTCCGCGTGACGTGTCCGTACCCGGTGTTCCGTACCCGGGTGTCCCGGGCCCGCCGGGAGCGCGCCGCTGCCCACGCGTCGGGGGCGGGGGCCCGGACCGGTCTCACGGGACGAGTACGGCCTTTCCGAGGTTGCCGCGCGAGGTGACGGCCTCGTGCGCCGTCGCCGCGTCCTCCAGCGCGAAGGGTCCGTGCACGGCGGGCCGGAACCCTTCCTCCGCGTACAGCCGCCACCCCTCGTACACGTCCGGCGTCTCCCGGGCGATCCGTGCGATCTGGAACCCGGTCACCGTCCTGGCCCCGGCCAGCAGGTCGTACGCCGGACCGGAGGCGGACGGCTGAGGGCGACGGTCGGCGCGGTCGGCCGGCGCGGTCGAGGCGGGGCCCCAGGGGCGCAGGGGGCGCTCCCCGCCCGGCAGGGGCCCCGCCGCCGTGTCGCGGGGAGGGGTGAGGTCAGCCCTGGGCGGCCGCGGCCCGCAGGGCGACGCGGTCCTCGCCCGCGTACACGTTCATGGAGCTGCCGCGCAGGAAGCCCACCAGCGTCAGGCCGGTCTCGGCGGCGAGGTCCACCGCGAGCGAGGACGGCGCGGACACCGCGGCCAGCACCGGGACGCCCGCCATCACGGCCTTCTGCGCCAGCTCGAAGGAGGCCCGGCCCGACACCAGCAGGACGGAGCGCGACAGCGGCAGCTCGCCGTTCTGCAGGGCGCGCCCGACGAGTTTGTCGACCGCGTTGTGCCGGCCCACGTCCTCCCGCACGTCCACCAGCTCACCGTCCTCGGTGAACAGCGCCGCCGCGTGCAGCCCGCCGGTCCGGTCGAAGACCCGCTGGGACGCGCGCAGCCGGTCGGGCAGGTCCGCCAGCAGCTCCGGTGCGACGCGCACCGGGGGAGTGTCGGCGATGGGCCAGCGGGCCGTCGTGCGCACCGCGTCCAGGCTCGCCTTGCCGCACAGCCCGCAGGACGAGGTGGTGTAGACGTTCCGCTCCAGGGTGATGTCCGGGACGCGCACGCCCGGGGCGGTCCGCACGTCGACCACGTTGTACGTGTTCGACCCGTCGACCGTGGCGCCCGCGCAGTACACGATGTTCTGCAGGTCGCCCTGCTCGGCGAGCACGCCCTCGCTGACCAGGAACCCCGCGGCGAGGGCGAAGTCGTCGCCCGGGGTGCGCATCGTGATCGCGAGGGGTTTGCCGTTCAGCCGGATCTCCAGCGGCTCCTCGGCGACGAGCGTGTCCGGCCGGGTGGAGACCGCGCCGCCCCGTACGCGGATCACCTTGCGTCGTTCCGTGACTCGTCCCATGTTCGTGCCCCTTGCGCCGGTCGGTGTGCCGGTCAGTCCCGGTTCTGTACGTGCTGGTAGCCGAAGCGGCCCTTGATGCACAGGTTGCCGTGGGTCACCGGGTTGTCGTGCGGAGAGGTGACCTTGACGATCTCATTGTCCTGCACATGGAGCGTGAGGTTGCAGCCCACACCGCAGTAGGCGCACACCGTCGTCGTCTCCGTCTGCCGCTCTTCGTCCCAGGTGCCCGCCGCCCGCATGTCGTACTCCGACTTGAAGGACAGGGCGCCCGTGGGGCACACCTCGATGCAGTTGCCGCAGTACACGCACGCCGAAGCGGTCAGCGGGCCGTCGTGCTCGACCGAGATCCGGGCGTCGAAGCCGCGGCCGGAGACCGCGATGGCGAAGCTGTTCTGCCACTGGTCGCCGCAGGCGTCCACGCACTTGTAGCAGAGGATGCACTTGCCGTAGTCGCGTACGTAGAGGTCGTTGTCGACACGTGGTTCCTCGTCGACGCGGGCCGCGTCCGGGCCGAAGCGATCCGGTTTCGCCTCGTAATCCTTGATCCACCGACCGGCGTGGGGGGTCGTGGAGAGGTCGACCGAGGAGGCGAGGAGTTCCAGGACGACCTTGCGGCTGTGCCGGGCGCGCTCGGTGTCCGTGCGCACCACCATGCCGGGCTCCGCCCTGCGCGAGCAGGCGGGTGCGAGAGTCCTGGCGCCCTCGACGTCCACGACGCAGACCCTGCAGGCGTTCTTCGGGGTGAGCGTGTCGCCCTCGCACAGGGTCGGGACGTCCTTCCCGGCGGCCCGGCAGGCGTCCAGGATCGTGGACCCCTCCGGGACCCTGGCCTCCTGCCCGTCGAGGGTGAACTCCACCAGACGGCGCGGCACTCCGAGCGGTATCGCGGTCATTCGTACGCCCCCAGACGGTCGATGGCGGATTCCACGGCGTTCCACGCGGTCTGCCCGAGACCGCAGATCGAGGCGTCCCGCATCGCGCGGCCGACCTCGCGCAGCAGGGCGATGTCGTCGGCCGCCGCGGCGCCCGTGCGGTCGGCGATCCGGTGCAGCGCCTCCTCCTGGCGCACGGTCCCGACCCGGCACGGCACGCACTGCCCGCACGACTCGTCGCGGAAGAACTCGGCGATGCGCAGCAGGAGGCGGGGGAGCGGGACCGTGTCGTCGAAGGCCATGACGACGCCGGAGCCCAGGGTCGTGCCCGCCGCGCGCGTGCCTTCGAAGGTGAGCGGGATCTCCAGCTCGTCGGGGCGGACGAAACCGCCGGCCGCGCCGCCGAGCAGCACCGCGCGCAGGCTGTCGCGGACGCCGGCGAGGGTGAGCAGCTCGCCGAGCGTCGCGCCGAAGGGGAGTTCGTAGACACCGGGGCGGGCCACGGTGCCGGACACGCAGAACAGCTTCGGGCCGGTGGATGTCGGCGTGCCGATCGCGGCGTACGCCTCGGCGCCCATCGTCAGAATCGGCAGGACGTTGACCAGCGTCTCGACGTTGTTCTCCACCGTGGGTTTGCCGAACAGGCCCTTCTCGACCGGGAACGGCGGCTTGGAGCGGGGCTCGCCGCGGTGGCCCTCGATGGAGTTGAACAGGGCCGTCTCCTCGCCGCAGATGTACGCGCCGGCGCCGCGCCGGATCTCGATGTCGAAGGCGTAGCCCTGGCCGAGGACGTCGTCGCCGAGCAGGCCGCGGGCGCGGGCCTGCTCGACGGCATGGGTGAGGCGGGCCAGCGCGCGGGGGTACTCGCCACGGAGGTAGAGGTAGCCCTGGTGGGCGCCGGTCGCGTAGGCCGCGATCGTCATCGCCTCGACGAGGGCGTACGGGTCGCCCTCCATGAGAACGCGGTCCTTGAAGGTGCCCGGTTCGGACTCGTCGGCGTTGCAGACGAGGTAGTGCGGATGGTCGGGCTGGGCGGCCGTCGCCTGCCACTTGCGGCCGGTGGGGAAGGCGGCGCCGCCGCGGCCGACCAGGCCGGCGTCCGTGACCTCGCGGATGACGGCGGCGGGGCCGAGGGCGAAGGCGCGGCGGAGGGCGGTGTAGCCGCCGTGGGCGCGGTAGTCGTCCAGGGAGGCGGGGTCTGTGGTGCCGATGCGGTGGAGGAGGGTGAGGGTGGGGTCGCCGGACTGGGGGACCGCCAGGGAGGGGGCGGGTTCGGTGGGGGCGGTTTCGGGGCCGGTGGCGGTTCGGACCGCCGTGCCGGGGGTCGCGGGGGCGCATACGGCCGTCGCGTGGAGGGCGGGCCGCCCCCGCCGCCCCTTCCCTGTCCCGTCCCCGGAGGCTGCCGCCCCCGGACCCCCGCTTTCGGCCTGGACGGCCTCGTCCTCAAACGCCGGACGGGCTGAAGTGTCCTCCTGCGCCGGAGCGGTTGAAGTGTCCTCCTGCGCCGGACCGGCCAGGGCACCCGCCCGGATCGTCAAGGTTGCCGGGGCCCGTTCGCACAGGCCCAGGCACGGTGAGCGCTCGACCTTCACGCCGCTCCGGGGGCCCAGCCGTGACTCCACGGCCGCGCACAACTCGCTCGCCCCCGCCGCCGCGCACGCCAGGTCCGTGCAGACGTGCAGGACCGTGGCCGGGCGGGGGCGGACCGAGAACATGGCGTAGAAGGTGGCCACCCCGTACGCCTCGGCCGGAGGGACGGTCAGGCGGCGGCACACGTAGTCCAGGGCGCCCTCGCTGATCCACCCGACCCGGTCGTTGAGCGCGTGCAGGGCCGGCAGGAGCTGGTCGCGGCGGTCCCGGGCCCCGCGGCCGCCGCGCGCCCATCTGAGGTCGGCGTCGGAGCGGTCCGCGCCCTCCCAGGGGGACTCGGGCGGCCCCAGCAGGGCGTCGACGGCGGCGCGTTCCTCGTCCGTCGGTTTGCTGTCACCGAAGCGCAGGTCCACCGGTGCTCACCTTCTCGATCCGGATCGCCGAGGCCTTGAACTCCGCCGTCCCGGCGATCGGGCAGTTGGCCTCGATCGTCAGCTGGTTGGTGTCCACCTCGTCGGGAAAGTGGAAGCTCATGAAGGCCAGTCCGGGGCGCAGGGCCGTGTCGACCCAGACGGGCGCGAGCAGTGAACCGCGCCGGGAGGTGACCCGGACCTCCTCGCCGACGACGACCCCGTAGCGTTCGGCGTCCTCCGGACAGAGTTCGACGGACTCCCCGCGGCGCAGGGGAGAGGAGTAACCGCCGCTCTGCACCCCCGTGTTGTAGGAGTCGAGGCGGCGTCCGGTGGTCAGGCGGATCGGGTACTGCTCGTCGGTCAGGTCCACCGGCGGGTCGTGCCGGACGAGACCGAAGGGGGCCCGGCGGCCCCGGTCGACAGGATCCGGGGCCCACAGCCTGCCGTGCAGGTACGTCGGTTCCAGGTCCTCCGTGCTCGGGCACGGCCACTGGATGCCCTGGTGCTCCTCCAGGCGGGCGTACGTCATGCCGTGGTGGTCGGGGGAGAGGGAACGCAGCTCGTTCCAGACCGCCTCCGCGTCGGCGTACTTCCAGTCGTGACCCAGGCGGGCCGCGAGGTCGCAGAGGATGTCGATGTCCTCGCGGGCCTCACCCGGCGGCGTGACCGCCCTGCGGACGCGTTGTACGCGCCGTTCGCTGTTGGTGGTGGTGCCCTCGGTCTCCGCCCAGCCGGCGGTCGCCGGGAGGACCACGTCGGCCAGTTCGGCGGTCTTCGTGAGGAAGATGTCCTGGACGACGAGGAAGTCCAGGGCGCGCAGGCGGCGTACCGCCTGTTCGGCGTCGGCCTCGGACTGGGCAGGGTTCTCCCCGATGCAGTAGACGGCGCGGAGGGTGCCGTCGTCCATGGCCTCGAACATCTCGGTCAGGGTGAGGCCGTGGTGGGGCTCGACCACCGTGTCCCAGGCCGTCTCGAACTTCCGGCGGACCTCCGGATCGAGCACGTCCTGGAAGCCGGGGAGGCGGTTGGGGATGGCGCCCATGTCGCCGCCGCCCTGCACGTTGTTCTGGCCGCGCAGCGGCTGCAGGCCGGAGCCGTAGCGGCCGACGTGGCCGGTGAGCAGGGAGAGGTTGATCAGGGCGCGCACGTTGTCCGTGCCGTTGTGGTGTTCGGTGATGCCGAGGGTCCAGCACAGCTGGGCGCGCTCGGCGCGGGCGTAGGCGTGCGCCAGTTCGCGGATGGCGCCGGCCGGTACGCCCGTCACCTTCTCGGCGAGAGAGAGGGTCCAGGGTTCGACCAGGGCCTTGTAGTCGTCGTAGCCCGTGGTCGCGCGGTCGATGAACGCCTCGTTGGACAGGCCGGCGTGGATGATCTCGCGGCCGACCGCGTGCGCCAGCGGGATGTCGGTGCCGACGTTCGGGCCGAGCCAGCTCTCCGCCCACTCGGCGGTCGACGTGCGGCGCGGGTCCACCGCGTACATGCGGGCGCCGCCCCGGATGCCCTTCAGGACGTGCTGGAAGAAGATCGGGTGCGCGAAGCGGGCGTTGGAGCCCCACATCACGATGACGTCGGTGTGCTCGACCTCCTCGTAGGAGGAGGTGCCGCCGCCCGAGCCGAAGGCGGCGGACAGGCCCGCGACGCTCGGGGCGTGGCAGGTGCGGTTGCAGGAGTCGACGTTGTGGGTGCCCATCACCACCCGGGCGAACTTCTGCGCCACGTAGTTCATCTCGTTGGTCGCCCGCGCGCAGGAGAACATTCCGAACGCGCCGCGCGCCGCGGCCAGGCCCCGCGCCGTGCGGTCCAGGGCCTCCTCCCAGGTCGCCCGGCGGAAGGGCTCGTCGCGCGAGTCCCGGACCAGGGGGTGGGTGAGCCGGGTGTAGGTCTTGGGGGTTCGGTCGTGTTTCCTCATGCGGCGCTCCTCAGCGCGAGCAGGTCCGACAGGGCGTGCACGGTGCGCAGGGTGGGCACCGGGACCCCGGTGATCTCCGCCAGCTCGACGACGGCCGCGAGCAGTACGTCGAGTTCGAGCGGCTTGCCGCGCTCCAGGTCCTGGAGCGTGGAGGTGCGGTGGTCGCCGACCTTCTCGGCACCCGCGAGCCGGCGTTCGATGGAGACGCCGACCTCGCAGCCGAGGGCCGCGGCGACCGCCAGCGTCTCGGCCATCATGGTCTCGATGACCTCGCGGGTGCCGCCGTGCCGGCACATCTGGCGCATGGTGGCCCGGGCCAGGGCGCTGATCGGATTGAAGGAGATGTTGCCCAGCAGCTTCAGCCAGATGTCGGCGCGCAGGTCGGGTTCGACCGGGCACTTCAGGCCGCCCGAGCGCATCGCCTCGCTGAACGCCAGACACCGCGCCGACACCTCCCGGCCGGGCTCGCCGATCGAGAACCGGGTGCCTTCCACATGCCGTACGACGCCCGGCTGTTCCAGTTCGGTGGCCGCGTACACGACGCAGCCGACGGCCCGTTCGGGCGCGAGCACCGCACTGACCGCGCCGGCCGGGTCCACGCTTTCGAGACGGCGCCCGTCCCAGGGACCGCCGTGCCGGTGGAAGTACCACCAGGGGATGCCGTTCTGAGCGGCCACGACCGCCGTGGAGTCGTGCAGGAGCGGCTCGACCAGCGGCCCGCACGCCGCGTACGAGTTCGCCTTCAGACCCAGGAACACGTAGTCGACCGGGCCGACCTCGGCCGGGTCGTCGGTGGCGCGCGGGTGCGCGGTGAAGTCGCCGCGCGGGCTGCGCACCCGTACTCCGTACTGCCTCATGGCCGCCAAATGCGGTCCACGGGCGATGAGATGCACGTCGGCGCCCGCACGGTGGAGCGCGGCGCCGACGTAGGCGCCGATCGCCCCGGCGCCGAGGACTGCGACTTTCATGGCGGGAGAGCTCCGTTCGGTCGAGGGATACCGAGGAACCGGGAGTGAAGGTCGACGGAGTCTCGATGATGTCGACGAAATATTGTCTACAGTATGGAGGTTGGGGGCGGCAAGGCCTTGTGCAGCAGTGGTGGTGGTCCGTAGTCGCGTGTTCGGCTTCTGTAGTTGTCCGCTCAACAGTCTTCTCAAGCGCTTTCCGGATGCCTACGGTTGGGGACCCATGAGTCCCCCCGTCGCACCCCCGGGCTGGAGCCGCTGGCTCGTTCCCCCGGCCGCTCTCTCGGTCCACCTCTCCATCGGGCAGGCCTACGCCTGGTCCGTGTTCAAACCGCCCCTGGAGTCCGCGCTCGGCCTCAGCGGCACGCAGAGCGCGCTGCCCTTCCAGCTCGGCATCGTCATGCTCGGTCTGTCCGCCGCGTTCGGCGGCACGCTCGTGGAACGGCACGGGCCGCGCTGGGCGATGACCGTCGCCCTGGTCTGCTTCTCGTCCGGTTTCCTGCTCTCCGCGCTCGGTGCGGCGGTGGAGCAGTACTGGCTGATCGTCCTCGGCTACGGCTTCGTCGGCGGGATCGGCCTCGGTATCGGTTACATCTCGCCCGTCTCCACGCTGATCAAGTGGTTCCCGGACCGGCCCGGCATGGCCACCGGCGTCGCCATCATGGGCTTCGGCGGTGGCGCGCTCATCGCCTCGCCCTGGTCGGCGCAGATGCTGAAGTCCTTCGGCACCGACAACTCGGGCATCGCCCTCGCCTTCCTCGTCCACGGACTGACGTACGCCGTCTTCATGCTGCTCGGCGTGCTGCTGGTGCGGGTGCCGCGGCCAAGGGAACGGGCGGACGGGCGGCCCGCGCCGCTCGAAGGCGTCCAGGTCTCGGCGCGCTCGGCCGTGCGCACCCCGCAGTTCTGGCTGCTGTGGATCGTGCTCTGCATGAACGTCACGGCCGGCATCGGCATCCTGGAGAAGGCCGCGCCGATGATCCGGGACTTCTTCGCCGACACCTCCACACCGGTGTCGGCCACCGCGGCGGCCGGTTTCGTGGCGCTGCTGTCGGCGGCCAACATGGCGGGCCGCCTCGGCTGGTCGTCCGCCTCAGACCTGATCGGACGCAAGAACATCTACCGCGTGTACCTCGGCGTCGGCGCGCTGATGTACACCCTGATCGCACTGTTCGGCGACTCCTCCAAGCCGCTGTTCGTCCTGTGCGCACTGGTCGTCCTGTCCTTCTACGGCGGCGGCTTCTCCACCGCCCCTGCCTACCTCAAGGACCTCTTCGGCACCTACCAGGTCGGCGCGATCCACGGACGGCTGCTCACCGCCTGGTCGCTGGCCGGCGTCCTCGGGCCGCTCATCGTGAACTGGATCGCCGACCACCAGGAGGAGGCCGGACGGCACGGCTCGGCGCTGTACGGCACGTCCTTCCTCATCATGATCGGGCTGCTGGTCGTCGGCTTCGTCGCCAACGAACTGATCCGGCCCGTGCACGCCCGGCACCACGAACCCGCCGCCACCGTCCCCGCGCAGCCCGCGCAGAAGGAGGGCAACGATGTCAGCCGACAGCAGCCAGAGTCCGCCTGACGCGGCCGGACCGGCCGACCGGCGGCCGCTGATCGCCTTCACCTGGCTCTGGGTGGGCGCGCCGCTCGCCTACGGGCTGTACGAACTCGTCCGGAAGGCGACCCAGCTCTTCACCGGATGAGGGCGGGGCAGGAAAGCGGCCACGGCCGACGGCGGCGGAGGATGCTGACCGAAGCCGACAAGCCGGGCGCCGGTTTCCTGTCGCAACACCTGCCGTCGTACCCGTCGGTCACTGATCACACTGGTGGATCCCGTACCCCGAGGCAGCGAGGACTCCACCCATGCACCACGGCTCCCGCATCACCGCCGTCGGCCACTACCAGCCCGCCAGGATTCTCACCAACGAGGATCTGGCGGGCACGGTCGACACCAGCGACGAGTGGATCACAAGCCGGGTGGGCATCCGTACGCGCCGGATCGCCGGACCCGACGAGCCGGTCGACGAGCTGGCCGGCCACGCCGCCGCGAAGGCGCTCGCGGCGGCCGGGCTGACCCCCGCCGACGTGGACTTGGTCGTGGTCGCCACCTCCACCGCGATCGACCGCTCCCCGAACACCGCCGCCCGCGTCGCGGCCCGCCTCGGCATCCCCGGGCCCGCCGCGCTGGACCTCAACGTCGTGTGCGCCGGCTTCACCCACGCCCTGGCCACCGCCGACCACGCGGTACGGGCCGGATCCTCGAGCCGGGCCCTGGTCGTCGGCGCGGACAAGATGTCCGAGGTCGTCGACTGGACCGACCGCAGCACCTGTGTGCTGGTCGGCGACGGGGCGGGGGCCGCCGTCGTCGAGGCGTGCACGCCGGGCGAGGAGGCCGGGATCGGGCCGGTGCTGTGGGGGTCGGTGCCCGAGATGGGCAACGCCGTCCGCATCGAGGGGACACCGCCGCGGTTCGCGCAGGAGGGACAGAGCGTCTACCGCTGGGCGACCACCCGGCTGCCCGCCATCGCGCGCCAGGCCTGCGAGCGGTCCGGCCTCGCGCCGGCCGATCTCGCCGCGGTCGTCCTGCACCAGGCCAACCTGCGCATCATCGAACCCCTCGCCGCGAAGATCGGCGCCGTGAACGCCGTCGTCGCCCGCGACGTGGTGGAGTCCGGCAACACGTCGGCGGCGAGCATCCCCCTCGCCCTGTCCAAGCTGGTCGAACGGGGCGAGATCACCAGCGGGGACCCGGTGCTGCTCTTCGGTTTCGGCGGCAACCTCTCCTACGCGGGACAGGTCGTCCGCTGCCCCTGATCGCCCCGGCCACCCCCGCGATGTGTCGCGGTCTACACACCGGCACGGCCGGAGTGCGCCGTAGACTGTAGACGAAAGACAATCAATACTGCGCGTACGAGTGTTGCGCGTACTGGTTGTGTGCCGGCCGTCGAGGGGGGACAGATGTTGTCCGCAGGACTGCCGCAGGGCGCGGTGCCCAAGCTGGAGCGGCCCGGCCCGTTGCGGGACCGTGTCTACGAGGCGCTGCTCGAACTCATCACCACGCGGGCCCTCCAGCCGGGCCAGCACCTCGTGGAGAGCGAACTCGCCGGCCACCTCGGGGTCTCGAGGCAGCCGGTGCGCGAGGCGCTGCAGCGACTCAACACCGAGGGCTGGGTCGATCTGCGCCCCGCGCAGGGCGCGTTCGTGCACGAGCCGACGGAGGCGGAGGCCGACCAGCTCCTGACCGTACGCACGCTCCTGGAGGCCGAGGCGGCGCGGCTCGCCGCGGCCAACGCCTCCAGCGCCGGCATCGCCGCGCTGGAGGAGCTGTGCGCGGAGGGGGAGCGGGCCGTCGCCGCCGAGGACGTGGACGCCGCGGTCGCCTTCAACGCCCGGTTCCACCGCAAGGTCATGGAGCTGGCGGGCAACACCGTCCTCGCCGAACTCGCCGCACAGGTCGACCGCCGGGTCCGCTGGTACTACACCCCGGTCGCCCGGCAGCGCGGCCGGCAGTCCTGGATCGAGCACCGCAAGCTGATCGCCGCCATCACCGAGCGGGACGAGCAGGCGGCGACCCGGCTGATGCGCGAGCACACGGAACACACCCGGCGTTCGTACCACGCCCGCGGGGAATCCTGAGGTCGGAGCCCGTTCAGGGCTCGTTCGGAGCTTGTGCGCAGGCCGCCCGGCAGGTTCGCCGGGCGGCCTTGTCGTGTGCGGGCCTGTCCGACGCCGCACCCTTCTTTGTCCACTCAGTGGAGAAAGTTCGCGGCAATTACTGCGTAACTTCTTCCCACACCCGGCGCCCACTGCTACGTTCCCTCCGAAAGCAAGCCACTGGACGAGGCCGGAGGACCGGCACACTCACAGCCGATTGAGGCGGGGAGGGGCTCGTGAGACGCATGACCGCACGACCCGCGAACGCCCACCAAGCGCGACTTCTTCAGCTGTTGCGCGACGGTGGGCCCAACTCCCGCGCCCAGCTCGGCGACCAGGTCGACCTCTCGCGGTCGAAACTGGCCGTCGAGGTGGACCGGCTGCTGGAGACCGGACTCGTCGTCGCCGACGGACTCGCCGCCTCGCGCGGCGGGCGCCGCAGCCACAACGTCCGGCTCAATCCCGAACTGCGGTTCCTCGGCGTCGACATCGGCGCGACCTCGGTCGACGTCGCCGTCACCAACGCCGAGCTGGAGATCCTCGGGCACATCAACCAGCCCCTGGACGTGCGCGAGGGTCCGGTCGCGGTCTTCGAGCAGGTGTTGTCGATGGCCGCCAAGCTGCGGGCCTCCGGGCTCGCGGAGGGCTTCGACGGCGCCGGCATCGGCGTCCCGGGACCGGTCCGCTTCCCCGAGGGCGTGCCGGTGGCGCCGCCGATCATGCCGGGCTGGGACGGCTTCCCCGTGCGGGAGGCACTCAGCCAGGAACTCGGCTGCCCCGTCATGGTCGACAACGACGTGAACCTGATGGCGCTGGGCGAGCAGCACGCGGGCGTCGCCCGCACCCAGCACGACTTCCTCGTCGTCAAGATCGGTACCGGCATCGGCTGCGGCATCGTCGTCGGCGGGGACGTGTACCGCGGGACCACGGGCAGTGCGGGCGACATCGGGCACATCCAGGCCGTGCCCGACGGACGTCAGTGCGCCTGCGGCAACCGCGGCTGCCTGGAGGCCCACTTCAGCGGCGCGGCCCTGGCCCGCGACGCCACGGAGGCCGCCCAGCAGGGGCAGTCGGCCGAACTCGCGAACCGGCTGGAGGCGAACGGCGGCCTCAGTGCCGCCGACGTCGCCGCCGCGGCCGCCGCGGGCGACGCCACCGCGCTGGAGCTGATCAGGGAGGGCGGCCGCAGCACCGGCCAGGTCATCGCCGGCCTAGTCAGCTTCTTCAACCCCGGCCTGGTGGTGATCGGCGGCGGGGTGACCGGCCTCGGCCACAACCTGCTCGCCGCGATCCGCACCCAGGTCTACCGCCAGTCGCTGCCCCTGGCGACCGGCAACCTGCCCATCGTCCTGGGGGAGTTGGGCCCCACCGCCGGAGTCATCGGCGCGGCCCGGCTGATCAGCGACCACCTGTTCTCACCCGCGTAGCGCTCGGTTTCTCACTCGCGTAGCACCCGTTCGGTTCCGCAGCTCCACCAGCACGGCGCTCTACCCCGTCATGCCCTGTTCCGCATCACCGTCACCCGCTTCGCCACGCCCTGCTCCGCTCTGCCCTGACACCGGCCCGCAAGCCCGCCGAGGGGATCTCACATGGCACCAGAACCACCGCTGCTCAGCATGTCCGGCATCACCAAGTCGTTCCCCGGAGTCCGGGCCCTCGACGGCGTCGACCTCGACGTCCAGGCCGGCGAGGTGCACTGCCTCCTCGGCCAGAACGGCGCCGGGAAGTCCACCCTCATCAAGGTGCTGGCCGGCGCCCACCAGCCCGACACCGGCACCATCCGCTGGCGCGGGGAGGACGTCACCCTGCGCTCGCCGATCGCCGCCATGCGCCTGGGCATCGCCACCATCTACCAGGAACTCGACCTGGTCGAGCACCTGTCGGTCGCCGAGAACGTCCACCTCGGCCACGAACCGACCGCCGCCGGCTTCGTCGTACGGGGCAGGGCGGCCAAGGCGTCGACGGCCGCGCTGCTCAAGCGACTCGGGCATCCCGAGGTCGACCCCGGGCGGCTGGTCGGGGAACTGCCGGCGGCGCAGCAGCAGATCGTCTCCATGGCGCGGGCGCTGTCGCACGACGTACGGCTGATCGTGATGGACGAGCCGTCCGCCGCGCTCGACCCGGACGAGGTCGACAACCTCTTCCGCATCGTCGCGGACCTCACCGCCGACGGAGTCGCCGTCGTCTACATCTCGCACCGTCTGGAGGAGATCCGCCGCATCGGCGACCGGGTCACCGTCCTCAAGGACGGCCGGGCCGTCGCCGGCGGACTGCCCGCCGAGTCCACGCCCACTCGCGAGGTGGTGGCGCTGATGACCGGACGCAACGTCGAGTACGTCTTCCCCGAGCGGCCGGCCGAACCACCCGTGGCCGAAGCCGTGCTGAAGGTCGAAGGGCTTTCCCGCGAGGGCGAGTTCGCACCGCTCGACCTCGAAGTGCGGCCCGGTGAGATCGTCGGCCTCGCAGGGCTCGTCGGCTCCGGCCGCTCCGAGATCCTGGAGACGGTCTACGGCGCACGCAAGGCGACCACCGGACGGGTCCTCGTCGGCGGGCAGCCGCTCAGGCCCGGCAGCGTCCGGGCCGCCGTACGGGCCGGGCTCGGGCTCGCCCCCGAGGAACGCAAGGCCCAGGCCCTGCTGATGCTCGAGTCCGTCACCCGCAACGTGTCGGTCTCCGCCATGTCCCGCTTCTCGCGCGGCGGCTGGATCGACCACGGCGCCGAACTCGGCGCGGCCCGAGAGGCCACCCGCGAGCTGTCGCTGCGGCCCGACAACCCGGCCGTGCCCGTGCGCACCCTGTCCGGCGGCAACCAGCAGAAAGCGGTGCTCGCCCGCTGGCTGCTCCGCGGCTGCCGGGTCCTGCTGCTCGACGAGCCCACCCGCGGCGTCGACGTGGGCGCCCGCGCCGAGCTGTACGCCGTCGTCCGGCGCCTCGCCGACGAGGGCCTCGCCGTGCTGCTGGTCTCCAGCGAGGTGCCCGAGGTGCTGGGGCTGGCCGACCGCGTACTGGTGCTGCGGGAGGGCCGCGTCGTGCACGAGGCCCCCGCCCGCGAACTCGACGAACCCCGCGTACTCGACCTCGTGATGGAAGGAAGCCCGGCGTCATGACGCAGCACGTGTCCCCGCCACGGGGCGGCACCGACAAGGCGGCACCGGTGGAAGGGCCGCCCGCCTGGCGGGTCCGGTTGGGCCGCGCCGACGTCCGCACCCTCACCCTGCTCGGCGTGCTCGCCGTCCTGGTCCTCATCGGCGGCATCACCCAGCCCGACTCGTTCCTCGACACCCGCAACCTCCAGCTGGTGCTCACCCAGGCGTCCGTGATCGGCGTCGTCACCGTCGGCATGACCTTCGTCATCGTCTCCGGCGGCATCGACCTGTCCGTCGGCGCCATCGTCGCCCTCTCCTCGGTGTGGGCGACCACGGTCGCCACCCAGGAGTACGGGTTCTTCGGCATCCTCTTCACGGCGGTCGTGGTGGGCGTGGGCTGCGGACTGGTCAACGGGGTGCTGATCGCCTTCGGCCAGATGGTCCCGTTCATCGCCACCCTCGCCATGCTCGCCTCGGCGCGCGGCCTCGCCCTGCAGATCACCGACGGCCGCACCCAGGTCGTCACGGTCCCGGGCGTCCTCGACCTCGCCGAGCGCGACTCGTACGTGCTCGGCATACCTCCGCTGGTCATGGTCTTCGCGGCCGTCACCGTCATCGGCTGGCTGGTGCTCAACCGCACCACCTTCGGACGGCGCACCGTCGCCGTCGGCGGCAACGCCGAGGCAGCCCGGCTGGCCGGCATCGACGTCCGCCGCCAGCGCCTCTACCTCTACCTGCTGTCCGGGCTGTGCTGCGGCATCGCCGCCTTCCTGCTGATCGCCCTCGCCGGCTCCGGCCAGAACACCAACGGCAACCTCTACGAACTCGACGCCATCGCCGCCGCGATCATCGGCGGAACGCTGCTGACCGGCGGCCGGGGCCACATCCTCGGCTCCGTGCTCGGCGTCCTTATCTTCACCACGATCACCAACATCTTCGCCCTGAACAACCTGCAGACCGACGTGCAGCAGATCGCCAAGGGCGCGATCATCGTCGCCGCCGTGCTGGTCCAGCGCCGTACCGCAAGCACGCATTGAGGAAAGGGTTCACCGTCATGACGAAGCTCACGAGTCGCAGAGGGCTGCTCTTCTCAGCCGCCGCCGTGTCGGCCGGTGCCGTCCTCACGGGGTGCACCAGCAACGACCCCGACGGCGGCGACGACAAGGCCGCCGCGGACACCCAGCCGGCCGCCGACGACAAGCCCGGCAAGCCCGTCACCATCGGCTACGCCGGTCCGCAGGCCGACCACGGCTGGCTCAACGCCGTCAACGACCAGGCCAAGAAGCGCGCCGAGAAGTACTCCGAGGTCACCCTGGAGGTCACCGAGGGCTCCAACGACACCGCGCAGCAGATCGGCCAGATCGAGACCCTCATCAACAAGAAGGTCGACGTCCTGGTCATCCTGCCGGCCGACGGCAAGGCCCTCACCCAGGTCGGTCTGAAGGCGATGCGGGCGGGCATCCCCGTCATCAACCTCGACCGGATCTTCAACAGCCCCCAGGCCTACCGCTGCTGGGTCGGCGGCGACAACTACGGCATGGGACTCAACGCCGCCCATTACATCGGCGAGAAGCTCAAGGACAAGTCGGACGCCAAGGTCATCGAGCTGGCCGGCATCGACAACCTGGAACTGACCCAGCAGCGCACCCAGGGCTTCGACGACGGCCTGAAGAACTACCCGAACATCAAGAAGGTGGCCCGCCAGGCCGCCGAGTTCACCGTCGAGTCCGGCCAGGCCAAGATGGCCCAGCTGCTGCAGGCCCAGTCGGACTTCGACGCCCTGTGGAACCACGACGACGACCAGGGTGTGGGCGCCCTGCGCGCCATCGAGCAGGCCGGCCGCGACGACTTCCTGATGGTCGGCGGCGCGGGCGCGCTCTCCGCCTTCCAGGCCATCAAGGCGGACAGCGGCGTCCTGAAGGCGACGGTGCTCTACCCGCCGACCATGGCCGCCTCCGCGATCGACCTGGCCCGCGCCCTCGGCCAGGGCAAGGGCGTCAGCGGCCTCGCCGAGTTCGAGATCCCCTCGACCGTCACCTGCTACTCGGCCGTCGTCGACAAGGACAACGTCGACCAGTACATGCCCACGGGCTTCAAGTGAGGGCCGCCGTCCCGGCGGCGGCCCGACCAGCCGCCGCCGGGACGGGGCCCACCCCCACCGCGCCACCACGACGAGGAGGACATCCGCATGGGACAGCCGCAGCAGCCCGAGGGGGCCGGCAGCGAGGAGGCAGCCGCCGGGACCGGCAGCGGGACCGATACCGGGACCACTGCCGGGACCGGTGCGGCGACGGGGGCGTCCGCGACCAGACCGCCCCTGCGCGTCGGCATGGTCGGCTACGCCTTCATGGGTGCCGCCCACTCCCAGGGCTGGCGCACCGCGGGCCGGGTCTTCGACCTGCCGCTGAACCCCGTACTGGCCGCGGTCTGCGGGCGGGACGCCGACGCCGTCCGCCTCGCGGCCGACCGGCACGGCTGGGCGAGCACCGAGACCGACTGGCGGACCCTGGTCGAACGGGACGACATCGACCTCGTCGACATCTGCACCCCCGGCGACAGTCACGCCGAGATCGCCCTGGCCGCACTCGCCGCCGGCAAACACGTCCTGTGCGAGAAGCCGCTGGCCAACACCGTCGAGGAGGCGCAGGAGATGACCCGCGCCGCCGAGCAGGCCGGGGCACGCGGACAGCTGGCCATGGTCGGGTTCAACTACCGCCGGGTGCCGGCCACCGCGCTGGCCCGGCGGATGGTCGCCGAAGGACGTGTCGGCCGGCTGCGGCACCTCAGGGTGACGTACCTCCAGGACTGGCTGGTGGACCCGAAGGCCCCGCTCACCTGGCGGCTGCGCAAGGAACTGGCAGGATCGGGCGCGCTCGGCGACCTGGGCGCCCACATCGTCGACCTCGCCCAGTACCTGTCCGGCCAGCGGATCGCGGGCGTCTCCGCCCTCACCGAGACCTTCGTACGGGAACGCCCGCTGCCCGCCGGTGCCCCCCGGGGCCTGTCCGCGGGCTCGGCGGACGGGGTGACGGGACGGGTGACGGTGGACGACGCCGCCGTGTTCACCGGCCGTCTCACCTCCGGCGCCCTCGTCTCCTTCGAGGCCACCCGGTACGCCACCGGCCGCAAGAACGCCCTGCGCATCGAACTCAACGGGGAGCGCGGCTCGCTCGCCTTCGACCTGGAACGGCTCAACGAGCTGGAGTACCACGACGGCACCGAGCCCGGGGAGCACGCCGGTTTCCGTCGGATCCTTGTCACCGAACCCGAACACCCCTATCTGAACGCCTGGTGGCCGCCCGGCCACGGGCTCGGCTACGAGCACACCTTCGTGCACCAGGCGCGCGACCTCGTCCACGCCGTCGCCGAGGGCCGCGGGCCGGAACCCTCCTTCGCCGACGGGCTGCAGGTGCAGCGCGTGCTCGCGGCCGTGGAGGAGAGCGCAGAGAAGAACTCCGTCTACACCCCGATCGCCCCCATCGCACTCTGAGGAGGCCGGCAGCGACATGCCACGCAACTTCACGCTCTTCACCGGACAGTGGGCGGACCTGCCGCTGGAGGAGGTCTGCCGCCTCGCCCGCGACTTCGGCTACGACGGCCTGGAACTCGCCTGCTGGGGCGACCACTTCGAGGTCGACAAGGCCCTCGCCGACCCCTCCTACGTGGACTCCCGCCACCAGCTGCTCGACAAGTACGGCCTCAAGTGCTGGGCGATCTCCAACCACCTGGTCGGCCAGGCCGTGTGCGACGCCATCATCGACGAGCGCCACGAGGCCATCCTGCCCGCCCGCATCTTCGGCGACGGCGACGCGGAGGGCGTACGGCAGCGCGCCGCGGCCGAGATCAAGGACACCGCACGGGCCGCCGCCCGGTTCGGCGTCGACACCGTCATCGGCTTCACCGGCTCGTCGATCTGGCACCTGGTCGCCATGTTCCCGCCCGCCCCCGAGTCGATGATCGAGCGCGGCTACCAGGACTTCGCGGACCGCTGGAACCCGATCCTGGACGTCTTCGACGCCGAAGGCGTGCGGTTCGCGCACGAGGTGCACCCCAGTGAGATCGCCTACGACTACTGGACCACGCACCGCGCGCTGGAGGCGGTCGGCCACCGGCCGGCCTTCGGCCTCAACTTCGACCCCTCGCACTTCGTGTGGCAGGACCTCGACCCCGTCGGCTTCCTGTGGGACTTCCGCGACCGCATCTACCACGTCGACTGCAAGGAGGCCCGCAGGCGCCTCGACGGCCGCAACGGACGGCTCGGCTCCCACCTGCCGTGGGGCGACCCGCGGCGCGGCTGGGACTTCGTGTCGGCCGGACACGGCGACGTCCCCTGGGAGGACGTGTTCCGCATGCTGCGCTCCATCGACTACCAGGGACCCGTCTCCGTCGAGTGGGAGGACGCCGGCATGGACCGGCTGCAGGGGGCACCGGAAGCCCTCACCCGGCTGAAGGCCTTCGACTTCGAGCCGCCCAGCGCGTCCTTCGACGCGGCCTTCAACAGCTGATCCTGAGGTTCGACCGCAGGTCAGGACCGGGGACCGGCCGCCACGCCGGTGCCCGGTCCGGGCTGCCCGAATCCTGCTTTGTCCTGAGTTGGGAAAAAGTTGAATCAGCCACGGTCCAAGGGGTGTTGGCCCCGGAAGAACGCGGTTACCGTCCCTGAAGTGTCCAGGACACTCACGCCTCCGGGGTGACGGCGCACCCCGGCGCCCGCATCGCACGTCTTCGCACCCATCCCAGTACGGCCCACCCCGTTCCCGGAGGGACTTCGTGCACAGAACCAGACTCAAAGGCACCGGCACCACCAGGCGCCCCGGACTCCGCACCACCCTCGCCCTGTTCACCGGCCTGCTGCTGGCCGTGGGCACCCCGGCTACCGTCGCCGGCGCCCACCCGGGCCACCCGGAGCACGACGAGACGGCGGCCGCCGCCGAAGGGCAGTTCCAGCAGGTACCGCTCGCCAAGGGCGAGCCCGAGATGGGCGAGCCGATGTCGCTCGCCGTCCTCCCCGACCGCAGCGTCCTGCACACCGCCCGCGACGGCACACTGCGCCTGACCGACCAGGGCGGCGTCACCAAGGTCGCCGGCAAGATCCCCGTCTACAACCACGACGAGGAGGGCCTGCAGGGCGTCGGCATCGACCCGGACTTCGAGAACAACCGGGCGATCTACCTCTACTACGCCCCGCCGCTCGACACGCCCGCGGGCGACGCCCCGGAGAACGGCACCGCCGAAGACTTCAAGCCCTTCGACGGCGTCAACCGCCTCTCCCGCTTCGTCCTCAACCCCAACGGCACGCTGGACATGTCCAGCGAGAAGAAGGTCCTGGACGTCGCGGCCTCCCGAGGCACCTGCTGCCACGTCGGCGGCGACATCGCCTTCGACGCCGAGGGCAACCTCTACCTCTCGACCGGCGACGACACCAACCCGTTCGCCTCCGACGGCTACACGCCGATCGACGAGCGCGCCGACCGCAACCCGGCCTTCGACGCCCGCCGCAGCGCCGGCAACACCAACGACCTGCGCGGCAAGCTGCTGCGCATCAAGGTCGCCGAGGACGGCTCGTACACCATCCCGGAGGGCAACCTCTTCGAGCCCGGCACCGAGAAGACCCGGCCCGAGATCTACGCGATGGGCTTCCGCAACCCGTTCCGGATCAGCGTCGACAAGAAGACCGGAACGGTCTACGTCGGCGACTACGGTCCCGACGCGGGTGCCGCCGACCCGAAGCGCGGCCCGGCGGGACAGGTCGAGTTCGCCAAGGTCACCAAGGCCGCCAACTTCGGCTGGCCCTTCTGCACCGGCGACAACGACCCGTACGTCGACTACGACTTCGCCACCGGCACCTCCGGCGAGACCTTCGACTGCGCTGCTCCGAAGAACACCTCGCCGCACAACACCGGTCTCACCGACCTGCCGCCCGCGCAGGCCGCGTGGATCCCGTACGACGACGACTCCGTGCCCGAGTTCGGCAGCGGCTCCGAGTCCCCGATGGGCGGCCCGGTCTACCGCTACGACCCGGAGCTCGACTCCAGCGTCAAGTTCCCCGAGGAGTACGACGGGGACTTCTTCGCCGGTGAGTTCGGCCGCCGGTGGATCAAGCGCATCGAGCAGAACGAGGACGGCTCGGTCGCGAAGATCAACGACTTCCCGTGGACCGGCACCCAGATCATGGACATGGAGTTCGGCCCCGACGGCGCGCTCTACGTCCTGGACTACGGCCTGTCCTGGTTCCAGGGCGACAAGGACTCCGCCCTGTACCGGATCGAGAACGCCGCGGACGGTTTCTCGCCGATCGCCGAGGTGAGCGCGAACAAGACCTCCGGCGCGGCCGGACTGAAGGTCGCCTTCACCGCCACCGCCAAGGACGCCGACTCCCCGGACCTCACCTACAGCTGGGACTTCGGCGACGGCACCAAGGGCGAGGGCCTCATGCCCACCCACAAGTACAAGAAGGTCGGCACCTACACCGCGACCTTCACCGCCAAGGACCCCGAGGGCAACACCGGCAACGCCAGTGTCCGCATCGTGGTCGGCAACACCGAGCCCAAGGTGGTCATCGAGACCCCCGGCAACGGCACCCTGCTCCCCATGGGGCAGCCCATCCCCTTCAAGGTGAAGGTCACCGACCCCGAGGAGACGATCGACTGCTCCAAGGTCAAGGTCGCCTACAGCCTCGGCCACGACTCCCACGCCCACGAGCTGACCAGTGAGATGGGCTGTGAGGGCACCCTCAATCCGCCGCCGGGCGACGGCGGCCACGACCCCAACGCCGACATCTACGGCGTCGTCGGCGCCAGCTACACCGACGGTGGGGCCAACGGCCAGGAAGCCCTGACCGGCACCGCCCGAACCGTCATCCAGCCCCCGCACCGCCAGGCCGAGCACTTCTCCGCCCAGCAGGGCGTGTCGCCGATCGACAAGACCGGCGCCAACGGCGGCAAGACCGTCGGCGACATCAACGACGGAGACTGGATCTCCTTCAGCCCCTACAAGTTCGACGGGCAGAAGAAGCTGACCGTACGGGCCTCCTCCGGCGGCGCCGGCGGCTACGTCGAGCTGCGCACCGGTTCGCCCACCGGCCCGCTGCACGGCTCCGCGTACATCCCGCCGACCGGCAGCTGGGAGACCTTCCAGAACGTCGACGTGCCGCTGCGGGCCCTGCCCAAGAAGACCACCGACATCTACCTGGTCTTCAAGGGCGGCGAGGGCGCGCTGTTCGACATCGACGACTTCGAGTTCTCCAAGGAGCCGTTCAAGGCCGGCAAGAAGGTCCTGGTCTTCTCCAGGACCGCGGGCTTCCGCCACGACTCCATCCCGGCGGGCATCGCCGCCCTGAAGGAGCTGGGCACCCCGGCCGGCATCTCCGTCACCGCGACCGAGGAGGCCGGGCAGTTCACCACGGCCAACCTGGCCAAGTACGACGCGGTGGCCTTCCTGTCCACCACCGGTGACGTACTCGACGCCGATCAGCAGACGGCGTTCGAGAACTACGTCAAGAACGGCGGCGGCTACATGGGCATCCACGCCGCCGCCGACACCGAGTACGACTGGGAGTTCTACGGCGGCCTCGTCGGCGCCTACTTCGACTCGCACCCGGCCATCCAGAAGGCCACCGTCCGCGTCGAGGACCACGACCACCCGGCCACCGCGCACCTGGACGACGCCTGGGAGCGCACCGACGAGTGGTACAACTACCGCACCAACCCGCGTGAGCAGGCCAAGGTCCTCGCCACCCTGGACGAGACCACCTACCAGGGCGGCAACATGAAGGGCGACCACCCGATCGCCTGGTGCCAGAACTACGGCGGCGGCCGCTCCTTCTACACCGGCATGGGCCACACCAAGGAGTCCTACGCCGACGAGGCCTTCCGCAAGCACCTGCTCGGCGGCATGCAGTACGCCACCGGCCAGGTCAAGGCCGACTGCAAGCCCGGCAAGGGTTACCGGGACATCTTCAACGGCCAGACCCTGGAAGGCTGGAAGCAGGCCGGCCCCGGCAAGTTCAACGTCAAGGACGGCGTACTGGAGTCCGAGGGCGGCATGGGCCTGCTCTGGTACCAGGCCAAGGAGCTGAAGTCGTACTCCCTCAAGCTCGACTGGAAGATGCGGGGCGACGACAACTCCGGCGTCTTCGTGGGCTTCCCGGCCTCCGACGACCCCTGGTCCGCGGTGAACAAGGGCTACGAGATCCAGATCGACGCCACGGACGCCGTGGACCGCACCACCGGTGCGATCTACACCTTCAAGGCGGCGAACATCAAGGCCCGCGACCAGGTGCTGCGGCCGCCCGGCCAGTGGAACTCCTACGAGATCAAGGTCCGCGGCGAACGCCTCCAGGTGTTCCTCAACGGAGTCAAGATCAACGACTTCACCAACAAGGACCCCGGGCGGAGCCTGACCGACGGCTACATCGGCCTGCAGAACCACGGCGCCGACGACCAGGTCTCCTTCCGTAACATCCAGCTCAAGGAACTGCCCTCCTAGGGCGAACCGCCCCCGAGGGGTGACCTCTTCCAGGGGCGCCCCACCCCTCGGGGCAACCGGAACGGCGGCGGGCGGAGGACGCCGGACCTCCGCCCGCCGTCCCCC
The DNA here is from genome assembly GCF_040686295.1 of Streptomyces sp. NPDC085944. Taxonomy (NCBI): domain Bacteria; kingdom Bacillati; phylum Actinomycetota; class Actinomycetes; order Kitasatosporales; family Streptomycetaceae; genus Streptomyces; species Streptomyces sp. NPDC085944. The sequence continues at coordinate 158,599 of NZ_JBFBJX010000004.1, forward strand.
GGCACGGCCCATCGCTCCCGGCCCAACCCCCTCCGGCCGTACCACCGCTCGTGTGTGCTCGACGCGCTCGACAAGGAGGCTGCCCATGTCCGCGTCCCCCTCTGCTTCCTCCCACGGCTCCCGTACCGGCGTCTGGCTGATCGGAGCCCGCGGTTCCGTCGCCACCACGGTGGTGGCCGGCTGCGCCGCCGTGACCGCGGGGCTGCACCCCGCGACCGGCATGGTCACCGAGACCCCCGACTTCGCCGACGCGGGGCTCCCCGCGCTCCCGTCCCTCGTCTTCGGCGGTCACGACACCGTGGACTGCCCCTTGCCCAAGCGGGCGGAGGCACTGGCCGCGGGGGGCGTGCTGCCGCACGGGCTGCCCTCGGCGGTGGGTGCCGAACTGGCCGCGGCCGACCGCGAGATACGCCCCGGCGGTCCGCTGCCCGGCGACACCCGGGACGACGAGGAACTGATCGCCGCGTTCGCCGCGGACATCACCGACTTCGCGCGGTGCTGCGGCGTGGACCGGACGGTGGTCGTGAACGTGGCCTCCACCGAGCCCGCGCCCACCGGGGGCAGCCTGCCGGCCAGCTCCCTCTACGCCGCCGCCGCCCTGCGCGCCGGCTGCCCGTACGTCAACTTCACCCCGTCGACCGGCCTGCACCACCCGGCTCTGGCCGCGCTTGCCGAGTCCTCGGGGGTGCCGTACGCCGGCCGGGACGGCAAGACGGGCCAGACCCTGCTGCGCTCGGTGCTGGGCCCGATGTTCGCGCAGCGGGCGCTGGCGGTTCGCGCCTGGTCGGGCACGAACCTGCTGGGCGGCGGCGACGGTGCCGCACTGGCCGACCCGGCCGCCGCCGCGGCGAAGAACGCCGGCAAGGAGCGGGTGCTGGCCGACACCCTGGGCGCGCCCGTGGAGGGCGAGGTCCACATCGACGACGTGCCCGCGCTCGGGGACTGGAAGACCGCCTGGGACCACATCGCCTTCGACGGCTTTCTCGGCGCCCGCATGATCCTCCAGACCACCTGGCAGGGCTGCGACTCGTCCCTCGCCGCGCCGCTCGTCCTCGACCTGGCCCGCCTGGTCGCCCGCGCCCACCAGAAGGGGCTGTCCGGCCCGCTCGGGGCACTGGGCTTCTACTTCAAGGACCCGGTGGGGGAGGGGCCGTCCGCCCTGTCCGAGCAGTACGGGGAGCTGAAACGCTTCGCCGGGCTGCTCCGGGATGCCGAGGACTCCGGTCGGGACAGGGACGCCGAGGACGGCGGGTTCCCCGGGGCCGTGGGAACCGGCGACGCCGACGAGCGCGGGGCGGGACGATGAGCCGCATCTGCGCCACCGCGCGGAACAGCACACGGGGTGCGTCCGCGACACGTGCGTCGGGTGGTGTGGCGGGTGAGGCGTCGAGTGGTGTGTCCGGTGGAGCGAATGCCCGTGCGTCGGGGGGCGCGGCGGAGACGCCGGGGCCGGCTTCCGCCGTCGCCGGACCGCCTCCCGGGGGCGCGGCAGCACTGCCCGCCCCCTCCTCCCGCGTCGGCGCATGGGCCGAACTCCTCCGCCTGCCCGCCCTGTTCACCGTCCCCGGCGACGCCCTGGCCGGCGCGGCCGCGAGCGGTGCGCGCCCCGGCCCCCGCACCCTGCTGGCCATCGGCTCCTCCCTGTGCCTGTACGAGGCCGGCATGGCCCTCAACGACTGGGCCGACCGCGCGGAGGACGCCGTCGAGCGTCCGCACCGTCCCCTCCCGTCCGGCCGCATCCGCCCCGCCACCGCACTCGCGGCCGCGGGTGCCCTCACCGGTGCCGGGCTCGCCCTGGCGGCCGGAGCGGGACGACCCGCCCTCACGATCGCCGCGCCCCTCGCGGCCACCGTCTGGGCCTACGACCTCACCCTGAAGCACACACCGGCCGGCCCCGCGGCCATGGCGGCGGCCCGCGGGCTCGACCTGCTCCTGGGCGCGGCCGCCACCGGGGGCGGCGCCCGGGCCGCGCTGCCCTCGGCCGCGCTGCTCGGCAGCCACACCCTCGCGGTCACGGCCGTCTCCCGCCGGGAGACCACCGGCGGTTCGGTCCTGGCCCCGCTGGCCGCCCTCGCGACGACGGGGGCGCTGACCGGCCTGGTCGCCCGCCGCCGCACCCGACTCCCGGCAGGTCGGCGGGCAGCAGCCGCCCCCGGCCTGCCGGGCTCCATCCCCGCGCCGGGTGTCGCCGACGTGCTCAGGACCGGGCTGAGCGCCGTCTACGCCGCGACGGCCGCACGCCCCTGCTTCCACGCCGTGCTCAACCCCTCGCCCCCGCTCACCCAACGCGCCGTGAGCGGTGGCATCCGGGCCACCATCCCGCTCCAGGCCGCGCTCGCCGCCCGCTCGGGTGCCGGCACCACGTCCCTCCTGGTCGCGGCCCTCGCCCCGGCCGGCCGGTGGTTCGCCGGACGGACCGCCATGAGGAAGGTGAGCATCACATGACCCCTGACAAGAACCAGGGACCGAACGAGACCCAGGTCGGTCCTGGCACCGGGGACACAGCGGCGCAGGAGACCGCCGCGCCCCCGCTGCGCTTCGGATACGGCACCAACGGCCTCGCAGACCTCCGGCTCGACGACGCCCTCGCCCTCCTCGCCGACCTGGGGTACGACGGCGTCGGCCTGACCCTCGACCACATGCATCTCGATCCGCTCGCCGACGACCTAGCCGCCCGCACCCGCCGGGTCGCGCGGCGACTGGACGCGCTCGGTCTTGGCGTGACGGTGGAGACGGGCGCCCGGTACGTGCTCGACCCGCGTCGCAAGCACGGTCCCTCCCTGCTCGACCCGGACCCGGAGGACCGCGCCCGCCGCAGCGACCTGCTCCTGCGTGCCGTCGACGTGGCCGCCGACCTCGGTGCTCACGCCGTGCACTGCTTCAGCGGCGTCACCCCGGCGGGCACGGACGAGGACACGGCGTGGAAGCGGCTGGCCGAGTCCCTCGCCCCGGTCCTGGACGCCGCCGCCGGCGCGGGCGTCCCCCTCGCCGTGGAACCCGAACCCGGGCACCTCCTCTCCACCCTCGCCGACTTCCACACTCTGCGCCGCACCCTCGGCGACCCCGAACCGCTGGGCCTCACCCTGGACATCGGCCACTGCCAGTGCCTCGAACCGCTCCCTCCCGCCGACTGCGTGCGCGCCGCCGCTCCCTGGCTGCGGCACGTGCAGATCGAGGACATGCGCCGCGGCGTCCACGAACACCTCCCCTTCGGCGACGGCGAGATCGACTTCCCGCCCGTCCTCGACGCCCTGGCCGCCACCGGCTACCAGGGCCTGACCGTCGTCGAACTGCCCCGCCACTCCCACGCGGGCCCCCACTTCGCCGAACGCTCCCTCCCGTTCCTGCGGCGCGCCGCACCGGCGACACCGTCCCGCACCAACCGCTCGGGCAAGCCCTCCGCCACCCACTGAAGGGAGCCACACCATGACGCAGCCACACGCCGCCCACGTCACCCCGGGCACCCAGGACGCGGACGGCGCCCCCGCCGGGCCCGAAGGACAGGCCGGACAGGCCGGAACGGACCAGGGCACCACCCCTGCCCACGTCCCGCCCGCCGAACTGCGCGCAGCCCTCACCACCCGCCTCGGCGGAGCCGCCCGCGCCTGGCTGGACCAGGCCCTCGACGAGGCCGCCGCCCACCCCGGCACCCACGGCCCCATATCGGTGTGGGAACTGCGCCTCGCCGAGGCCGGCCGCCGCTGCGGGCACGCCCACGCCGACGCCGCCCGCGTCCTCGTCCTGCACGCCGCCCAGGCCGACCCGGACACCCTGACCCGGGTCTACACCCAGGGCACCGCCGACGAACGCCGCGCCGTCCTGCACGCCCTGCCCCACCTGGTGCCGGGTCCGGACGCCCTGCCGCTCGTCGAGGACGCCCTGCGCACCAACGACACCCGGCTCGTCGCCGCCGCCCTCGGCCCCTACGCGGCCCGGCACCTCGACCCGCACCAGTGGCGGCACGCCGTACTGAAGTGCCTGTTCACCGGTGTTCCCGTCGACAGCGTGGCGGACCTCGCCCGCCGGGTCCGAGGGGACGACGACCTCGCCCGGATGCTCGCCGACTACGCCGCCGAACGGACCGCCGCGGGCCGCACCGTCCCCGAAGACCTGCACCGCGTCCTGGCCCTGACCGAGTCCGGACGCCCCGCGCCCGGCACGGCCGACCCCCACGGCAAGGAGTCCTGATGCGCATCTTCGACCCCCACATCCACATGACCTCCCGGACCACCGACGACTACGAGGCCATGCACGCCGCCGGCGTCCGCGCCGTCGTCGAACCCTCCTTCTGGCTGGGCCAGCCCCGCACCTCTCCCGACTCCTTCCGCGACTACTTCGACGCCCTGCTCGGCTGGGAGCCCTTCCGTGCCGCCCAGTACGGCATCGCCCACCACTGCACGATCGCCCTCAACCCCAAGGAGGCCAACGATCCCCGCTGCCTGCCCGTACTCGACGAACTGCCCCGCTATCTCGTCAAGGACCGGGTGGTCGCGGTCGGCGAGATCGGCTACGACTCGATGACGCCCGCCGAGGACACCGCCCTCGCCACCCAGCTCCAGCTCGCCGCCGACCACGGCCTGCCCGCCCTCGTACACACCCCGCACCGCGACAAGCTCGCCGGTCTGCGCCGCACCCTGGACGCGGTCCGGGAGTCCGCCCTGCCCATCGAGCGGGTGCTGGTCGACCACCTCAACGAGACCACCGTCAAGGAGGCCAAGGACAGCGGCGCCTGGCTCGGCTTCTCCGTCTATCCCGACACCAAGATGGACGAGGCCCGGATGGTCGCCCTGCTGCGGGAGTACGGCCCGAAGCAGGTGCTGGTGAACTCCGCCGCCGACTGGGGCCGGAGCGACCCGCTCAAGACGCGCAAGGTCGGCGACCTGATGCTCGCCGAGGGCTTCACCGAGGACGACGTGGACCGGGTGCTGTGGCGCAACCCAGTCGCCTTCTACGGACTGAGCGGACGCCTGGAACTCGATGTGACCGGGGGCGAGGCCACCCACGAGGGCAACTCCATCCTGCGCGGCGGGGAGTGAGTCATGCGCTTCCGGCACCCCGACGGCTCCACCGTCCACCTCGCCTACTGCACCAACGTCCACCCGGCCGAAACCCTCGACGGCGTCCTCGCCCAGCTCCGCGACCACTGCGAGCCGGTCCGCAAACGCCTCGGCCGCGACCGGCTCGGCATCGGGCTGTGGCTCGCCCGCGACGCCGCCCACGCCCTGGTCACCGACCCCGCCGCCCTGCGCGGACTGCGTACCGAACTCGACCGGCGCGGCCTGGAGGTCGTCACCCTCAACGGCTTCCCCTACGAGGGCTTCGGCGCCGAAGAGGTCAAGTACCGGGTCTACAAGCCGGACTGGGCCGATCCCGAACGCCTCGACCACACCACCTCCCTGGCCCGGCTGCTCGCCGGACTGCTGCCCGACGACGTCACGGACGGCACCATCTCCACCCTTCCCCTCGCCTGGCGCACCGCCTACGACGAGGCCCGCGCCGACAAAGCCCGCGCCGCCCTGGTCACCCTCGCCGAACGCCTCGACGCCCTGCACGAACTGACCGGCCGCTCCATCCGCATCGGCCTGGAACCGGAACCCGGCTGCGTCCTCGAGACCACCCACGACGCCATCGCACCGCTGACCGCGATCGCCCACGAACGCATCGGCGTCTGCGTCGACACCTGCCACCTCGCCACCTCCTTCGAAGATCCGGACACCGCCCTGGACGCCCTCGCGGCCGCCCGCGTACCCGTCGTCAAGTCCCAGCTGTCCGCCGCACTGCACGCCGAACACCCCGCCGACCCCACGGTCCGCGAAGCCCTCGCCGCCTTCGCCGAGCCGCGCTTCCTGCACCAGACCCGAACCATCACACCGTCCGGCGGCCGGCAGGGCACCGACGACCTCGACGAGGCCCTCGCGGACGGCGGCCCGCTGCCCACCACCACGCCCTGGCGCGCCCACTTCCACGTACCCCTGCACGCGGCCCCCGCCGCACCCCTCACCTCCACCCTGCCCGTGCTCAAGGCCGCGCTGACCCGGCTCGTCGGCGGCCCGCACCCGCTCACCCGCCACCTGGAGGTCGAGACCTACACCTGGCAGGCCCTCCCGTCCGAGCTGCGGCCCCGCGCCCGCGCCCAGCTGACCGACGGCATCGCCGCCGAGCTGACCCTCGCCCGCGACCTGTTGACGGACCTCGGCCTGAAGGAACTGCCATGACCGGACCCACCCCCCTCCTAGTCCTGGACGTCGTCGGTCTCACCCCCCGTCTCCTCGACCACATGCCCCATCTCAAGCAGCTCGGCCAGTCCGGCTCCCGCGCCCCGCTCGGCACCGTCCTGCCCGCCGTCACCTGCGCCGCCCAGTCCACCTTCCTCACCGGCACTCATCCCAGCGAGCACGGCATCGTCGGCAACGGCTGGTACTTCCGGGAACTCGGCGACGTCCTGCTGTGGCGCCAGCACAACGGCCTCGTCTCCGGCGACAAACTCTGGGACGCCGCCCGCCGCGCCCACCCCGGCTACACCGTCGCCAACATCTGCTGGTGGTACGCCATGGGCGCCGACACCGACATCACCGTCACCCCCCGTCCCGTCTACTACGCCGACGGCCGCAAGGAACCCGACTGCTACACCAGGCCCCCGGCCCTGCACGACGAACTCACCGACAAGCTCGGCACCTTCCCCCTCTTCCACTTCTGGGGACCCGGCGCGGACCTGGTCTCCAGCCAGTGGATCATCGACGCCACCCGGCACGTCATGGCCACCCGGCACCCCGACCTGACGCTCTGCTACCTCCCTCACCTCGACTACGACCTGCAGCGCTTCGGCCCCGACGACCCGCGCTCCCTGCAGGCCGCCGCCGACCTGGACACCGCCCTGGCCCCGCTGCTCGACGACGCCCGCGCCGAGGGCCGCACCGTAGTCGCGCTCTCCGAGTACGGCATCACCCCCGTCAGCCGGCCCGTGGACGTCAACCGCGCCCTGCGCCGCGCCGGACTCCTCGAGGTGCACACCCAGGACGGCATGGAATACCTCGACCCGATGGCCTCCCGCGCCTTCGCCGTCGCCGACCACCAGATCGCCCACGTCTACGTCCGCCGCCCCGAGGACCTCGACGCGACCCGTGCAGCCCTGGACGGACTGCCGGGCATCGCCGAACTCCTCGACGACGAGGGCAAGAAGGCCCAGCACCTCGACCATCCGCGAGCCGGTGAACTCGTCGCCGTGGCGGAGCCGGACGCCTGGTTCACGTACTACTACTGGCTCGACGACGATCGCGCGCCCGACTTCGCGCAGCTCGTCGAGATCCACCGCAAACCCGGTTACGACCCGGTCGAGCTGTTCATGGACCCGCTCGACCCCTACGTCAAGGTCAAGGCGGCCGGCGCCCTGGCCCGCAAGAAACTCGGCATGCGCTACCGCATGGCGGTCGTGCCCCTGGACCCCTCACCTATTCGAGGCAGCCACGGCCGCCTCCCCGCGAGCGACGACGACGGTCCGCTCCTCATCTGCTCCACCCCCCGCGCTGTCGGAGACCGCGTCGCGGCCACCGACGTGAAACAACTCCTGCTCCGGCTGGCCGGACTCGGCTGACGCACCACCCGGTACGCCCGCCGAAACCCGACTACCCAGAGTGAAACACACGGCACTGACAACGGCCCGCCCGAGCCGCATCGGCGCAGGCCACGACCCAGAAGGCAGGCATCAGTGACCCCGTACACCGACCCCTCCCGCACCGACGCCGGCACCGACCCGTCCACCGACGGGCCGGGCGAGAGCCTGCGCCGCACCCTCGGCGTGAACCGACGCCGCTTCCTCAGCACCTGCACCGCCGTGGCGGCCGGTGCCGTCGCCGCCCCCGTCTTCGGAGCCTCCCCGGCCCTCGCCCACGGCCGGGACAGAGACCACGACCACGACCATGGGCACGGCCACGGGCAGATCCTCGTCCCGGCGGACAAGCGCGGCATCATCCTCTACACCGTCCGCGACGCCACCGCCCGCGACCCCCTCGCCTCCGACCTGCCCTCCGGCTTCCGCGAGGTCTTCAAGCAGCTGGCCCGCCACGGCTACCGCCAGGTCGAGTTCGCCGGCTACCGCCAGCACGCCAACGCGCCGGGCGGTGCCGACCTGGAGTCCGTCGAAGGTGCCCGGCTGCTGCGCTCCTGGCTCGACGACTACGGTCTGCGCGCCCAGGGCAACCACGGCTTCATCCCGTCCTCCTGGCCGCTGACCGCGGCGGACAAGGACACCTTCAAGAAGCACCTGGAGATCGCCAACATCCTCGGCATGGACCACATGGGCACCGGCGGCGACCCCACCGGCAGCTCCTACCGCGCCGACTGGGACGTGGCCGCCGACAAGTGGAACGCCCTCGGTGCGATCGCCCACCGGGAGGGCATCAAGCTCTACACCCACAACCACGACAGCGCCTACGGCTTCCTGCTGGACGGCGGCCCGCTGGACGACCAGGGCCGGCCGACGCGCAGCTCGGGCATCCGGAAGCTGGAGTACTTCCTGAAGATCACCGACCCGAGGGTCGTCTGGCTGGAGATGGACATCTTCTGGGCGCACGTCGCCCAGTACAAGTTCCACGAGTACACCGCCCACGACGGAACCACCAGGAAGAACGTCTTCGACCCGGCCGGCCTGGTGGTCCGCAACAACCGGCGCTACCCGCTGTTCCACGCCAAGGACGGCGTCGTCAGCACCACCAACGGCATGGGCTACGACATGGTGCCCTTCGGGACGGGCGTCATCGACTACACGACGTTCTTCTCCAGGGTCGGCCTGCGGAACTACCACAACCCGATGGTCGAGGACGACAACTCCCCGAGCGCCACCGATCCCGCGCAGTCCCTGCGGGAGGCCAAGATCAGCTACGACAACATGGCCGCCCTGCGCAAGCGGCGCCATTGACCCACGACACGGACCGGGCGGCCGCTTCCGCAACACGCGGAAGCGGCCGCCCGGTCCGTGCGAGGAGGCCGCTGTGCCCGCTCACCCCTCACCGAGCGGCTGCGGGTTGGGCGTGATGCGCTTGTCCTTCGGGCGCCCCGGCGGCCGCAGGGACAGCGCCACGCATCCAGCGAAGAGCGAGATGCACCCCGCCAGAGTGTAGGCGCCGTTGTAGCCCCAGGCACCGACGACCACGGACCCCATGCCCGCACCCAGGCCGGAGACCAGCTTGGAGCTGTAGACCATCCCGTAGTTCGTGGCGTTGTTGTTCTCACCGAAGTAGTCCGCCGTCAGCGCCGCGAACATCGGGAAGATGGCCCCGCCGCCGAAACCGGAGACGGCGGAGAAGACCAGGAACAGCGGCAGGTTCTTGATCTCGGCCGACAGGATGATGCCGAACTGGGCGAGGCCCAGGATCGCGCACACGCAGAGCAGGCACTGCTTGCGGCCGTACAGGTCGGAGAGCCAGCCGATGACACCCCGCCCGGTGCCGTTGACGATCGCCTTCAGCGACATGGCGGTGGCCACGACACCGGCCGCGAAGCCCGCCTCCTCGCCGATGTCGACCTGGAAGGCGATACCGAAGATGTTCACGCCGGAGGTGCAGGCGAGACAGAACCACATCAGCGCCACCCGGCCGGTCTTCCAGGCCTCCATCGGGGAGTACTGCTTGACGGCCGGCGGGTTCTTCGCCAGCGAACGCCGGGCCCGCGGGTCGTCCGGCGGGTTCAGCGGGTCCACCGCGGACGGCCACCAGTTCTTCGGCGGATCCCGGAAGAAGAAGCCGGCGATCGCCACCATCGCGGCGAGGAAGAGGCCGCACGTGACCAGCACCCAGCGGAAGTTGGAGCCGTCCATGTAGCCGTGGAAGATGAAGACGAACGGCACCGAGCCGTAGGCGAAACCGCCGTTGACGAACCCGGTCTTCCCGCCCCGGCGCTCCGGGTACCACTTGCCGACCATGTTGACGCAGGTCGCGTACGCCATGCCGGCGCCCATGCCGCTGAACACGCCGAAGCCGATGAAGGCGAGCGCGACGTGCGGTGCGAACGCCAGCGACAGGTAGCCGAGCAGTGTGCCGGCCGAACCCAGCATCATCGCCCAGCGCGCGGGCAGTCTGCCGCTCTCGCGCAGCCGCCCCGCCGGAAAGGCGACCGCGGCCTGGCAGAACACCCAGGCGGTCATCATCCAGTAGATGCTGCCGCTGGACCACTGGTGGGCCTCGTGCAGCGTGTCCTCGGCGGACGCGAACGCGTACTCGGCGGAGGAGATGCCCATCATGCCGATCCAGGGCAGGACCACCATCCACTTGCGCTTGCGCCCCATGATGTCGATGTCGGACTCGCCCACGCGGTAGACGCGCCCGTTCTTGTCGGTCACCTCCCGATAGCCGGCGACCCGTGTGACATCGGTGGTTGTCATGTCGTTTGCACCCCTAGCGTCGAAAGCTCTGGCCAGCGCCCCCTGTCCAATGCCTTTCGTGCGCGCGCGGGTCCCCGGGGCCGGCCGACGCGCACCCGTCGGCCGGCCCCTCGCCGTCTCACGTCATGAACCGCCCCCCAACAAGCCCGCGGCCCGCGCCCACCGGTACTTGGCGCCGAGCACGGCCACCGGCTTCTCGGTCGTGTACGGGTATGCCACGACGCCGCGTTCGAAGAGGTACTGGCACGCCTCCTCCACCTCGACGTCACCCGCCAGGGAGGCCACCACGGGCTTCTCGACGCCGCGCTCGCGGAACTCGGCCACCACGCGCGCGGTGAGTTCGGCGAACACCATGGGAGGCGTGACGATGGTGTGCCAGTAGCCGAGGACGAGCGCGTGGATGCGCGGGTCCTCCAGGCCGAGCCGGATCGTCGCCTCGTACGTCGACGGCGGCTCGCCCCCGGTGATGTCCACCGGGTTGCCGGCCGCGCCGAACGGCGGGATGAAGGCGCGGAACGCCGTGTCCAGGTCGGGCGGTATCTCCATCAGCGACAGCCCGTTGTCCGTCACCGCGTCCGAGAGCAGAACCCCGCTGCCGCCGGCGCCGGTGATGATCACCACGTTGTCGCCCTCGGGGGCGGGAAGCACCGGCAACGCGCGCGCGTACTCCAGCATCTCGTTCAGTCCCGGAGCCCTGATGACGCCCGCCTGCTTCAGCACGTCGTCGTAGACGGCGTCGTCCCCGGCGAGCGCCCCGGTGTGCGATCCGGCGGCCTTCGCACCCGCCGCCGTACGCCCCGCCTTGAGCACGACGACCGGCTTCTTCGGCACGGTCGCCCGCGCGGCCTCGACGAAGGCGCGGCCGTCCTTGAGGTCCTCCAGGTGCATCGCGATGCACTCGGTGTGCGGGTCCTCGCCGAACCAGGTCAGCAGGTCGTCCTCGTCCAGGTCCGACTTGTTGCCGAGGCCCACGATCGCCGAAACGCCGGTCTTCGTCGTCCGCGCGAAGCCCAGGATGGCCATCCCGATGCCGCCCGACTGCGAGGTCAGCGCGACGCCGCCCTTGACGTCGTACGGCGTGCAGAACGTGGCGCACAGGTCCTGCCAGGTCGAGTAGTAGCCGTAGATGTTCGGACCCAGCAGCCGGATGCCGTGCCGTTCGGCGACCGCCACGATCTCGTCCTGGAGCGCCTGCTCACCGGTCTCGGCGAAGCCGGAGGGGATGAGGACGGCGTTGGGGATCCGCTTGCGCCCCACCTCCTCCAGGGCCGCCGCCACGAACCGCGCGGGGATCGCGAAGACCGCCACATCCACCTCACCGGGAACGTCGGTGACACTCTTGTACGCCTTGCGGCCCAAGATGTCATCGGCCTTGGGGTTCACCGGGTGGATCTCGCCCGCGAAACCGCCGTCGACGAGGTTGCGCATCACCGAGTTGCCGATCTTCCCCGGCTCGCCCGACGCGCCGATCACCGCCACCGAAGAGGGCTGCATCAGGCGGCGCATCGAGGTCAGGATCTCCTCGCGTGTGTACCGGCGCCGCTGCCTCGGTGCGTCGGTCGCCAGGATCACCCGGATGTCGGCCGCGACCGCACCCTCGGGCGTGGCGATCACCGGGTTCAGGTCCACCTCGGCGATCTCCGGGAAGTCGGCGACGAGTTCGGAGACCCGGCGGATCTGTTCCGCCACCGCCCACCGGTCCACCCCGGCCTGCCCGCGCACTCCGCGCAGCACCTCCGCCGCCCGGATCGAGTCCAGCATCGACAGCGCCTCGTCGGCGTCCACGGGCGCCAGCCGGAAGGTGACGTCCTTCAGCACCTCGACCAGCACCCCGCCGAGCCCGAACGCCACCACCTTCCCGAACGTCGGATCGGTGACCGCCCCGACGATGACCTCCTGTCCCCGCGGCAGCAGCTCCTGCACCTGCACGCCCTCGATCCGCGCGGAGGCGTCGTACGCGCGCGCGTTGTCGACGATCCGGCAGAACGCCGCCCGCACGTCCGCCGCGTCCTCCACCCCGACGACCACACCACCGGCGTCGGTCTTGTGCAGGATGTCCGGCGAGACGATCTTCATCACCACCGGTCCGCCGAACCGCGCCGCGCACGCCACCGCCTCGTCGACGTCCCGCGCCAGCTCCTCGCCCGGTACGGCGATCCCGTAGGCGTCGGCGAGCACCTTGCCCTCGGGCGCGGTGAGCGCCGTGCGCCCCTCGGCCCGTACGGCGTCCAGGAGCTCGCGCACCCGCGCGCGCCGGTCCTCGGCCATCACGTCAGATCACCCCGTTCGACTTGAGCAGGCGCAGTTCCTCGTCGCCGAGGCCCAGCTCGCCGACGTAGACCTCCTCGTTGTGCTCGCCCAGCAGCGGCGAACTCGTCACCCGCACAGGGGAGTCCGAGAGCTTGAGCGGGCTGCCCACGGTCACGAACTCGCCGCGCTCGGGGTGCGGGACGGTGACGACCATCTCGTTGGCGACCAGCGACTCGTCCTCGATGATCTCCTTGGTGGACAGGATCGGCCCGCACGGGATGTTGTGGGCGTTCAGCCGCTCCAACACCTCCCACTTGGGCAGGGTGGACGACCACTCCTCGATCAGCTGGAACATCTTGTTCAGCTTCGGCAGCCGGGCCTGCGGCGTCGCCCACTCGGGGTCCTCCGCCAGCTCAGGCCGGCCGATCAGCTCGCTCAGCGGCCGCCAGCCGACCGGCTGGACGATGACGTACACGTAGTCGTTGGGGCCGCCCGGCGCGCACTTGACCGCCCAGCCCGGCTGCCCGCCGCCGGACGCGTTGCCGGAGCGGGGAACCTCGTCGCCGAAGTCCTCGTTGGGATATTCGGCGAGTGGACCACGAGTCAGGCGCTGCTGGTCGCGCAGCTTCACCCGGCAGAGGTTGAGCACCGCGTGCTGCATGGCCACGTTCACCCGCTGACCGCGTCCGGTGTGCTCCCGCTGGTAGAGGGCGGCGAGGATGCCCGCCACGACGTGCACGCCCGTGCCCGAGTCCCCGATCTGCGCCCCTGTCGCCAGCGGCGGCCCGTCCTCGAAACCGGTGGTGGACATCGATCCGCCCATGGCCTGCGCGACGACCTCGTACGCCTTGAACGCGGTGTACGGGCCCTCGCCGAACCCCTTGACGGAGGCATAGACGATCCGTGGATTGATCTCCCTGATGCGGTCCCAGGTGAACCCCATCCGGTCCACCGCGCCGGGGCCGAAGTTCTCGACCATGACGTCCGAGCGGCGGATCAGCTCGGTGAGGATCTCCTTGCCGCGCTCCGTCTTGGTGTTGAGGGTGATGCTCCGCTTGTTGCAGTTGAGCATCGTGAAGTAGAGGGAGTCGACGTCCGGCAGATCGCGCAGCTGCCCGCGCGTGATGTCGCCGTGCGGCGCCTCCAGCTTCACGACGTCCGCGCCGAGCCAGGCGAGCAGCTGGGTCGCCGAGGGCCCGGACTGCACATGCGTCATGTCCAGGACGCGGATGCCCTCAAGGGCCTTCGCAGGCGTACCGGTCGTGCCTGTCGTGCCGGTCATGCCGGTCATGGGGGTCACCTCACTTGTACATCGTCTGGTTCATGGTTCCGGGGGCGTACGCGTCCGGGTCCACCCAGACGTTGATCAGGGACGGCTTGCCGGACTCGCGGGCCCGGCGCAGCGCGGGGCCGATGTCGGCGGGGTCGCGGACCTCCTCGCCGTGGCCGCCCAGCATCCGGGCGAACTGGTCGTAGGGCACGTCGCCGAGCGTGTTGCCGACCCGCTCGCGCTCCTTGCCGTACTTCACGGCCTGGCCGTAGCGGATCTGGTTCATCGACGAGTTGTTGCCGACGATGCCGACGAACGGGAGGTCGTAGCGGACCAGCGTCTCGAAGTCCCAGCCGGTGAGCGAGAAGGCGCCGTCGCCGAAGAGGGCGACGACCTCCTTGTCGGGCCGCGCCTGCTTGGCGGCCAGCACGAAGGGGACGCCGACACCGAGTGTGCCCAGCGGCCCCGGGTCCATCCAGTGGCCCGGCGACTTGGGCTGCACGACCTGCCCGGAGAAGGTGACGATGTCGCCGCCGTCGCCGATGTAGACCGAGTCCTCGGTGAGGAAGTCGTTGATCTCGCTGACCAGCCGGTACGGGTGAATGGGGGAGGCGTCCGACCTGAGCTGCGGCAGCCGCTTGTCCAGCGCCGTCCGCTCGGCCGCGCGCAGCTCGTCCAGCCACTCCTTGCGCTTCGCCGCGCCCCCGTTGATCCGTCCGGACGCCGCCTCGGTCACCGACCTCAGCACCAGCCCCGCGTCGCCGACGATGCCGAGGTCGATGTCGCGGTTCTTGCCGACGGTGCGGTAGTCGAGGTCGATCTGGACGACGGTCGCGTCGGGGGAGAGCCGCTTGCCGTAACCCATGCGGAAGTCGAAGGGCGTGCCGACGATCACGATGAGGTCGGCGCCCGAGAAGGCGTAGCGGCGCGAAAGCTGGAAGTGGTGCGGGTCGCCGGGCGGAAGGGTCCCCCGGCCCGCGCCGTTCATGTACGCCGGGACGTTGAGCGTGCGGACCAGTTCGACGGCTGCCTCGGTGGCGCGGGTCGTCCACACCTGGCTGCCGAGCAGGATGGCCGGCTTCTCGGCGTGCACCAGCAGGTCGGCGAGCTTCTCGACGGCCTCCGGGTCACCGGCCGAGCGGGTGGAGGCACGGTAGGCCCCGGCCTTCGGCACCCGCGCCTTGTCCGCCGGCACCTTGGCGTCCAGCACGTCGCGCGGGATCTCCAGGAAGGACGGCCCGGGGGCGCCGTGGTAGCACTCGCGGAACGCCATCGACACCATGTCGGCGGCGCGGGCGGTGTCCGGCACGGTCGCCGCGAACTTGGTGATCGGCGTCATCATGTCGACGTGCGGCAGGTCCTGCAGGGACCCCATTTTGTGCTGGCTGTGCGCGCCCTGACCGCCGATCAGCAGCATGGGCGACTCGGCGCGGAAGGCGTTGGCGACGCCGGTGACGGCGTCGGTGGTGCCCGGTCCGGCGGTGACCACCGCGCAGCCGGGCTTGCCGGTGAGACGCGCGTATCCGTCGGCGGCGTGCGCGGCGACCTGCTCGTGGCGTACGTCGACGACCTCGATGCCCTCGTCGACGCAGCCGTCGTAGATGTCGATGATGTGGCCGCCGCACAGGGTGTAGATGCGGTCGACCCCCTCGGCCTTGAGTGCCTTGGCAACGAGGTGGCCGCCGGAGATGACGTCCTGGGTGTCGTCGGGCATGGCGAAGTCCTGTCCCTTCACGAGGGGATGGGGCGCTCTCGTACATTGCATACAGTCGACGAATACTGTATGAAGCTTGTTATCCCGCATCCGGTGGGTGGTGTCCAGGGGGCGTGCGGCACTTTCAGTCAGGAGCCGAGATGGACCTGTACGAACACCAGGCAAGGGAACTCTTCAAGGAACACGGAATCGTGGTGCCGAGGGCGGAGGTCACCGACTCGCCCGAACGCGCCCGGGAGATCGCCCGCGCCCTCGGCGGACGCGCCGTCGTCAAGGCGCAGGTGAAGACCGGCGGACGCGGCAAGGCGGGCGGCGTGCGCCTGGCCGCCGACCCCGCCGAGGCCGAACAGGCCGCACGGCGCATCCTCGGCATGGACATCAAGGGGCACCCGGTCGACACCGTCATGCTCGCCGAACCGTGCGACATCGAGCGGGAGTTCTACGTCTCCTACGTCCTCGACCGCGCATCCGGAGGATTCCTCGCCGTCGCCTCCGCGGAGGGCGGCACGGAGATCGAGGAGGTCGCCGCCCGGCGGCCCGAGGCCGTGGCACGCATCCCCGTCGATCCCGTCGCGGGCGTGCACACGGCCACCGCGGTGCGCATCGCCGACGCCGCGGGACTGCCCCCGCAGACCGTCGACACCCTGGTGCGGCTGTGGAAGGTGCTGGTCCGCGAGGACGCCCTCCTCGTCGAGGTCAACCCGCTGGTCAGGACGGTGGAGGGCCGGATCGTGGCCCTCGACGGCAAGGTCACCCTCGACGACAACGCCCGCTTCCGTCAGTCCCGTTGGGGCGACGAGAAACCGGCGCCCGACGACTCCCTGGAGGCGCGGGCCGGCGCCAGGGGCCTCAACTACGTCAAGCTCGACGGGGAGGTCGGCGTCATCGGCAACGGCGCCGGGCTGGTCATGTCGACGCTCGACGTGGTCGCCGGCTGCGGCGCCCGCCCCGCCAACTTCCTCGACATCGGCGGCGGCGCCTCCGCCCGGGTCATGGCCGACGGGCTGTCGGTCATCCTCTCCGACCCCGACGTGCAGTCCGTCCTCGTCAACGTCTTCGGCGGCATCACCGCCTGCGACGTCGTCGCCGACGGCATCGTCCGGGCCCTGGACGAGGTGCGGCTGACCAAGCCGCTCGTCGTGCGCCTCGACGGCACCAACGCGGCCCGGGGCCGGGCGCTGCTCGACGCACGCGCGCATCCCCTGGTCGAACAGGCCACCACCATGGACGGCGCCGCCCGCCGTGCCGCCCGACTCGCCACCGCGGCGCCCACCGCCGGATAAGGAGACAGGACGAGATGGCGATCTACCTCACCAAGGAGAGCAAGGTCCTCGTCCAGGGCATGACGGGTGCCGAGGGCATGAAGCACACCCGCCGCATGCTGGCCGCCGGCACCGACGTCGTCGGCGGCGTCAACCCGCGCAAGGCGGGCCGCACCGTCGACTTCGACGACCGGGCCGTCCCCGTCTTCGGCTCGGTCCGCGAGGGCGTCGAGAGCACGGGCGCCGACGTCACCGTGGTCTTCGTGCCGCCCGCCTTCGCCAAGGCCGCGGTGGTGGAGGCATGCGACGCCGGCATCGGCCTCGCGGTCGTCATCACCGAGGGCATCCCGGTCCACGACTCCGTCGCCCTCACCGCCCACGCCCAGGCCAAGGGCACCCGTGTCATCGGGCCCAACTGCCCCGGCCTGATCACCCCCGGCCAGTCCAACGCGGGGATCATCCCGCCGGACATCACCAAGCCCGGCCGTATCGGCCTGGTCTCCAAGTCGGGCACGCTCACCTACCAGCTCATGTACGAACTGCGCGACATCGGCTTCTCCACCTGCGTCGGCATCGGCGGCGACCCCGTCGTCGGCACCAGCCACATCGACTGCCTCGCCGCCTTCCAGGACGACCCCGACACCGAACTGATCGTCCTCATCGGCGAGATCGGCGGCGACGCGGAAGAACGCGCGGCCGCCTACATCCGCGAGCACGTCACCAAGCCCGTCGTCGGCTACATCGCCGGCTTCACCGCGCCCGAGGGCCGCACCATGGGCCACGCCGGCGCGATCGTGTCCGGCTCCTTTGGCACGGCACGGGCCAAGCGGGAGGCGCTGGAGGCGGCCGGCGTACGGGTCGGGAGCACACCGACCGAGACGGCACGGCACGTACTCGCCGTACTCGACGGCACCGCCCATGACGGTGCGGTGCATGACGGCACCGCACACGACGGCGCGGCCCGTGACGGAGCCCGCCCATGACGGCGGCCGGCGCGCGGGGCACCGCAGCCCTCACCCTCAAGTCCGGCACTTCGTGGGCCGACGCCTGGCGCCGCTGCCGCGCCGTCGCGCCCGAGGCGTTCCGCGACGACCGCGTCCTCAACCTCTGGGACGCCGGCTGGCGGGCGGACGGCCGGGTCCTGCCGGCCACCAGCCCGGTCGACGGCACCCCGGTCGCCGGCCCGCCCCGGCTCGACGCCGTGACGGCCCGGCACGCCGTACGCGCCTCGCTCGACCAGCACCGGGCCTGGCGCCACGTCCCCCTGCCCGAACGCCGCGCCCGCGTCGCGGCCACCCTCGACGCCCTGACCCAGCACCGTGAACTGCTCGCCCTGCTACTGGTCTGGGAGATCGGCAAACCCTGGCGGTCGGCACAGGCCGACGTCGACCGGGCCGTCGACGGCGTGCGCTGGTACGTCGACGGCATCGACGACATGCTCGACGGCCGCGCCCCGCTGGACGGCCCGGTGTCCAACATCGCGAGCTGGAACTACCCGATGAGCGTGCTCGTTCACGCCATGCTGGTCCAGGCACTGGCGGGCAACGCGGTCGTCGCCAAGACCCCGACCGACGGCGGCGTCGCCTGCCTGACGCTCGCCTGCGCGCTGGCCGCCCGCGAGGGACTGCCCGTCACCCTCCTCAGCGGCAGCGGCGGCGAGCTGTCCCAGGCGCTGGTGCGGGCGCCCGAGATCGGCTGCGTCTCCTTCGTCGGCGGCCGGGACACGGGTGCCGCCGTCGCCACCGCCGTCGCCGACCTCGGCAAGCGGCACATCCTCGAACAGGAGGGACTCAACACCTGGGGCATCTGGAACTTCACGGACTGGGACGCGCTCGCACGAGTGATCCCGAAGCTCTTCGACTACGGCAAGCAGCGCTGCACCGCCTACCCGCGCTTCGTCGTCCAGCGGCAGGCGTTCGACGCGTTCCTCGCGGCGTACCTCCCGGCGGTCCGCACCCTGCGCGTCGGCCACCCGCTCGCCGTCGCGGCCCCGGACGACCCCTATCCGGCGCTCGACTTCGGTCCGGTGATCAACGCCGCCAAGGCCAAGGAGCTCCAGGACCAGGTCGCCGAGGCCGTCGACCGCGGCGCCGTCCCGCTGCACCGCGGCAGCGCGGTCGACGCCCGGTTCCTGCCCGGCCAGGACACCTCGGCCTACGTCCAGCCGGTCACGCTGCTCAACCCGCCCCGGTCCTCACCGCTGCACCACGCGGAACCCTTCGGCCCGGTCGACACCATCGTCCTGGCCGACACCGAGGCCGAGCTGCTCGCCGCGATGAACGCCTCCAACGGCGCGCTCGTGGCCACCCTGTCCACGGACGACCCGGCGACGTACGAGAGGCTGGCGCCGCAGATCCGGGCGTTCAAGGTCGGTCACGGCGTGCCCCGCTCCCGCGGCGACCGCGAGGAGCTGTTCGGCGGGCATGGCGGATCCTGGCGCGGTGCCTTCGTGGGCGGTGAGCTGCTGGTACGCGCCGTCACCCGCGGCCCGGCGGGGGAGCGGCTGCCGGGGAACTTCCCGGACCACCACCTCATGCCGCGGGTGACCTGAGGCGGCCCCGACGGCCGCCTCGGGTCACCCGATGCCCTGCCGGTCCGGCCGCAGGGCGAAGGCCCGGTCCGCCGGGGTCGGCGCGGTCCGCTCGACGGCCTGCCGCAGCAGCTCGCGGTGGCGCAGCAGCGGCCCGCGTCGCTCCGGCGGCACGAGCAGCAGCAGGTCGTCGAGGCCGGCCAGCAGCCGCCGTGTGACCTGCGGCGACCCGACGGCGCAGGCACGCACCTCGGCGAACCCGAGGTCCACCAGCTCCGTCCAGCCGGGCACGGGCTGCACCAGCCGGACCGTGCCGCGCCGGTCCCGGTGCGGCACGGCCTCCAGCGGCCGCCGGGACAGCGTGGCCAGGATCTGCACGACCCGGTCCAGTGCCTGCACGGCGGTCGTCGGATCGTTCACCGCGGGGGACAGGGCGCGCAGGCCGATGTCCGACAGCTGGCGCAGCCCGAACGCCAGGTCCTGGTGGAAGGTGCGCTCCACCCCCACGGACAGCGCGTACCGCAGCGCCCGGCGGGAGGGAGCCGCCCCGCCGTGCACCGCCAGGACCGGTGTGCCCGGCACCAGGAAGTCACCGATCCGCGGGACCAACCGCAGCACCACCCCGTGCTTGCGGGCCACCCGCACCAGCCGGGCGACATGCACGTCCCGCAGCACACCCGCCTGCCCGTCGTGGGCGACCCACGCCGTCGCCGGCCCGAGGCCGGGAACCTCGCCGCCGCCCGTCGGCACCGGCGTCAGCGCCGCCACCCGGAAGGACTCGGCGGCGATCCGGGCGATCACGTGGCTGACCCGCATCAGCCGCAGCGTGGCGTTCACGTACATCACGAAGAGCAGCAGGCTCAGCGCGACCATGACCAGGGTCAGCACCGACTGCACCAGCGGCACGGACACGGCGGTGCGGGGGTCGGCGTTGCTGTCGTAGCTGGTCAGGACGAGCAGCGTCAGCACGAAGGTGGCGAGGAACACGGCGAAGGTCGTCTTGGTGATCCGGCTGCGGACGAAGAGCCGCACCACCCGCGGGGTGAACTGCCCGCTCGCCATCTGCACGGCGACCAGCGAGATACTGAACACCACGCCGATGAACGTCATCATCGCCGAGCCGACCGCCGACACCACCGTCTTCGCGTCGTCCGCGAAGCGCAGCAGCTCGGCGAGCGTGTCGTAGTCGCCGTCGTCCTGCAGCGAACGCACGAGGGCGGCGTCGAGCTCCTGGGCCGCCAGCCAGACCAAGAGGACACCCACCATGGCCGCGGTGGGCGCGAACCAGAACGTGTCCCGCAGATGCTCCCTGAGCGGCGACAGCGCCCGCGGCCGACGACGCGGAAGCGGCCCCTGCGTAACCATCCAGTCACTCATGGTGCGACCCTAGGCGCAGCGGAGCCGCCGGTCCCGGACCGCCGCTCAGGGAGAGGGCGGGGGAAGGAAACGCAGGTGAAAGGCACCGCGAAACCTTGGTATGGTTGTCCATGTCGCCGCGGGGGACACCCCGCACCGCGACAGACACCTCGTCCGGGTGGCGGAATGGCAGACGCGCTAGCTTGAGGTGCTAGTGCCCTTTATCGGGCGTGGGGGTTCAAGTCCCCCCTCGGACACAAGACAGGCAGTGCATGATGCCGGTCGGGAGAGATCTCGGCCGGCATTTCGCGTTCCCGGACGGAAAAGCCGGTGCGGCGCCGGACCCGGCCTCCCTACACTCACCCCACCGGGATCGAGACCGAGTGAGGGGAGCAGGGCCGTGCGCATCCGCACCGCTGCCGTCGTTCCCCCGTCCCGGTACGAGGTGATCCTGGTGTCTTCGGCCCTCCGGTGTCCGCTGCGCGGCCGGCACCGGACGCCCGCGACCGGCATCTGACGCGACGCCACTCCCGCCCCGCCCTCGTGTGGCCCCTGGCCCTGTCCCCGCACGTCCGGTCCCGGGAATCGCGCCGCCCTGTTCACAGATGAGCTCGACCGAGCAGCGAAAGGCCACAGGCCGTGCGCACCCACCTCAACACCCGCACCAGCACCGACCCGCTCGCCGGAGTCCGCAACCTGGGCATCCTCGCCCACGTCGACGCCGGCAAGACCACCGTCACCGAGCGGATCCTTTTCGCCACCGGCACCACCCACAAGCGCGGCGAGGTCCACGACGGCACCACCGTCACCGACTTCGACCCGCAGGAACGCGACCGCGGCATCACCATCTTCGCCGCGGCGGTCTCCTGCTCGTGGGACGGTCACCGGATCAACCTCATCGACACCCCGGGGCACGTCGACTTCGCCGACGAGGTCGAGCGCTCGCTGCGCGTACTCGACGGCGCGGTCGCGGTGTTCGACGCGGTGGCGGGAGTGGAGCCGCAGAGCGAGTCGGTGTGGCGGCAGGCCGACCGGCACGGTGTGCCCAGGATCGCCTTCGTCAACAAGATGGACCGGGCGGGTGCCGACCTCGACACCGCCGTCGCCTCCATCCGCGAACGGCTGCACCCCGTGCCGCTGGCCGTGCAGCTGCCCATCGGCGCGGAGGACGGCTTCACCGGCGTCGTCGACCTGGTGCGCATGCGCTCCCTCGTCTGGGCCGCCGGCGCGGACGCGGCCGAGGAGGGGCCGGTGCCCGACGCCCTGCGCGAGGAGGCGGCACACAGGCGCCGGCTGCTGGAGGAGGCGGTGGCGGAACGGCATCCGGCCGCACTGGAGGAGTTCTGCGACCGGGAGACGCTCACCGCGGCCACCCTCGCCACCGCCCTGCGCGACCTGACGCGCACCGGCGACGGCGTGGTCGTGCTGTGCGGCTCGGCCTACCGCAACCGTGGTGTCGAACCGCTGCTCGACGCCGTGGTGACGTACCTGCCCTCGCCGCTCGACGTACCGCCGGTGCGCGGCACGCACGACGGCACGGAGCAGGAACGGCCCACCGACCCGGCGGCACCGATGGCGGCACTGGCGTTCAAGGTGAACGCCACCCCGACCGGACGGCTGACGTACGTCCGGGTCTACTCGGGCACGATCGAGAAGGGAGACACCGTGTGGGACGCGGGAACGCGCCGCACCGAGCGCATCGGCCGCATCCTGCGGGTACGGGCCGACCGGCACGACCCGCTGGACCGCGCGGTCGCCGGGGACATCGTCGCCGTCGTCGGACTGAAGTCGGCCCGCGCCGGCTCGACCCTGTGCGCACCGGCTGCTCCGCTGCTCCTGGAACCACCCGGCGTGGCCGAACCGGTCGTGCACGTGGCCGTGGAGGCCCGGCGCTCCACCGACACCGAACGGCTGGCCGCCGCGCTCGCCCGGCTGACCGAGGAGGACCCGTCGCTGGCCGTGCGGACCGACCCGGAGACCGGGCAGACCGTGCTGTCGGGCATGGGCGAACTGCATCTGGAGGTCGCGATGGAGCGCGTCCGGCGCGAGCACGGACTCGACGTCGCCGTCGGCCGTCCCGGCGTGGCCCACCGCGAGACGGTCGGCGCGGGTGTGACCGGCTTGGTCCACCGGCACGTCAAACAGGACGGCGGCGCCGGGCAGTTCGCGCACATCGTGCTCGACGTCGAGCCGTGGAAGGAGGACGGCGACCGCACGGAAGGCGCGGGCGGGTTCGTGTTCCGTTCGACGGTCGTCGGTGGACGCGTGCCGCAGGAGTACGTCCGGGCCGTCGAGGCGGGCTGCCGGGACGCCCTCGCCGAGGGTCCGCTCGGCGGGCACCCGGTGACCGGCCTGAGGGTCACGCTCACCGACGGCCGGACCCATGTGAAGGACTCCTCGGACACGGCCTTCCGCACCGCCGGCCGGTTCGGTCTCCGCGAGGCCCTGCGCGCCTCGGAGATGGTCCTGCTGGAACCGGTCGTGGAGGTCACCGTCACCGTGCCCGAGGACGCGGTCGGCGGCGTGCTCGGTGACCTCGCCGCGCGCCGCGGCCGGGTCACCGGCTCCGGCACGCGGAGCGGCGCGGCGGTGGTCACCGCCACCGTGCCGCTGGCCGAGCTGTTCGGCTACGCGACCCGGCTGCGCAGCCGCACCCAGGGCCGCGGCACCTTCACCGCCCGGCCCACCGGCTACGCACCGGCGCCGGTCGTGACGACCGTCACGACCACGCGGTAGGCGCGGCGCGGCACCCTCACGCCCCGGGCATGAGGGTGCCGAACCGTGGACTCCCGTGTGGCGGCGGTCTTCGAGACCCGGCCCCTTCCTCTCCGGCTACCCGCGCTGCGGGGACACCGCGCGGGGCGGGGCCGTGGAGGCGCGTACCACGAGTTCGGTGGCGAGCTCGATGTGGTGGGAATCGACCCGCTCACCGTTGGCGAGCCGGAGGGCGGTGCGCAGGGCGGCACCGCCCATCTCGCGCAAGGGCTGGCGGACGGTGGTGAGGGGCGGCGATGCCATCCGGGCGAGGCTCGTGTCGTCGAAGCCGACCACACTCAGGTCCTCCGGGACGCGCAGGCCTCGGGCACGGGCGGCCTCGACGACACCGACGGCGATCTCGTCGTTGCCCGCGAAGACCGCGGTGGGTGGCTCGTCCAGGTCCAGCAGCGCCGCGGCTCCGAGCAGTCCGGTCTCATAGGTGAACTCCCCCGGCCGGGTGTAGGCATCGGGTACGGGGACGCCGCCCGCCTCCATGGCGGCGCGGTAGCCGTGCAGGCGTGCCTGGTTGCACACGGCCATGGCGGGTCCGCCGAGATAGGCGACTCGGCGGTGGCCGAGGGAGAGCAGGTGCCGGGTCGCGGCCAGGCCGCCCGCGAAGTTGGTGGCTCCGACACTGTGGATCCGGCTGTCCGGCAGGTGCAACGGGTCCAGTACCACCAGGGGCAGCCCGGACCGGGCCAGTTCGTTCAGGTGCGCCGTGGTGTACACGCTGGTGACCGCGATGACGGCACGACGCCCGGCCGAGACCAGGTCCCGGGCCCAGTGCGGGGCACCGGATGCCTTGCTGATCACCACCGAGGCCCCGGACTCGGAGGCCGAATCGATGATCCCTTCCAGGGTCTCGGCCACGTACGACTTCAGTCCACCCCGGAACTGCACCTCGATGGTGGGGCTCTCCACCGCCTCCGTGTGCCGGAACACGGGGGCGAGGTAGTGGTGCTGGTGCAGCAGTTCCTGCACCCGGGTGCGGGTCTGCGGAGCCACGTCGCCACGGCCGTTGACCACCTTGGACACCGTCGCCACGGACACCCCGGCCGCTCGTGCGATGTCCGCCAACGTGGTGCGCCTCGCGTCCGGTCGCATCGGTTCCCTCCCACGGGTACGTCCACCGTGTGGCGAGTCGCCGCTCGGGCCGGCAACGCGGGTGGAGCCGGTCAACAGTACGGCAACGCGACTCGTGTCACCTCATCTTCTCTGCCCCGCAGTCATGCCTTTCGAAACTGTTTCGGAGCTGTCGGGGCTCCTTGTCGGTCGTCAAAACCCAGTCCTGGCAACGTTTCCTGAAGCAGGGTAACGCTCCCGCACGTGTCTTGACACCTTGTCAGTCTGCTCCCTAACTTGCAGACCAGAGCTCGGAGAAGGCGATTTCGAAAACCTTTCACCACGAGTCACGAGAAGCCGACGGCTCTCGGGTGCGGAGAAAAGACATGGCGCTCTCCCGACGTACTCTCCTAGGCATGGCCGCCGGTGTGCCGGTCTCCGCGGCGCTGGCGGCCTGCGGCTCGTCCGGACCCGGCAAGAGCGGTGGCGGAGCCACGTACTGGTACCTGAACGGCCAGCCGCAGGAAGGCGTCCGAGCCGGTGCGGTGGACGCCTTCAACAAGGCCCACCCGGACAGCCGGATCAAGGACACGACGTTCCAGAACGACGCCTACAAGACCAAGATAAAGACCGCCATCGGTGCGGGGCAGGCGCCCACCATCATCTGGGGCTGGGGCGGCGGGACGCTGCGCACCTACGCGGAAGCCGGCCAGGTCGACGACCTCACCTCGTGGTTCGACGAACATCCCGAGGTCAAGAAGGCGCGCTTCCCGTCGTCCTTCGGCGCGGCGACCGTGGACGGCAGGATCTACGCGGTCCCGTGCGACGCCGTGCAGCCCATCGTCCTCTACTACAACAAGAGGGTCTTCGAGAAGGTCGGCGCCGAGCCACCGGAGTCCTGGGAAGACATCATGGCGCTGGTGCCCCGGTTCAACGCGAAGGGCATAGCGCCGTTCTCCCTCGGTGGGCAGTCCCGGTGGACGAACATGATGTGGCTGGAGTTCCTGTTCGACCGCATCGGCGGTCCAGAGGTGTTCCAGGCCGTCATCGACGGCCAGCAGGACGCCTGGTCGCACCCGGACGCCATCACCGCGCTGACCAGGGTGCAGGAGCTGGTCGAGGCCGACGGTTTCATCAAGGGCTTCTCGTCCATCACCGCGGACTCCAACGCGGACCAGGCGCTGCTCTACACCGACAAGGCCGCGATGATGCTGCACGGCGCGTGGTCGTACGGCATCCAGCAGGCCGACGGCGGTGACTTCGTCGCCAGTGGCGGCCTCGGCTACATGAACTTCCCGCCCGTCGACGGCGGCAAGGGCGATCCGAGCAACGCGGTCGGCAACCCCGCCCAGTACCTCTCCCTCTCCGCCAAGGCCACCGAGGAGGAGAAGAAGATCGCCAAGGAGTTCTTCGCGACCGGTGTCCTCCAGGACGCCGAGGTGAAGGCGTGGATCGACAACGGGTCCGTTCCGGTCCGGGTCGGCACGGAGAAGCTCCTGGCCGCCTCCAAGAGCGCCGACTTCCTCCAGGTGAACTACGGCATCGCCAGCAAGGCCAAGACGTTCGTGCAGTCCTGGGACCAGGCCCTCAGCCCGACCGCCGCCGAGACGCTGCTGGACAACGTCGCCAAGTTGTTCCAGCTGTCCGTCTCGCCGCAGCAGTTCGCCGCCAACCTCAACGCGGTCATCGGCACATGAGCCCGCACACGGGCCACTCGCCCGGTCGCCCACCGCACAGCATCCTGCCGTGGCTGGCGACGCCGGCGCTGGTGGTCTACGTCGGCTTCGCGGTGGTTCCGCTCGTCGGTGTCTTCGCGCTGAGCTTCACCACCTGGGACGGGATCGGCACCATCCGCGGCTCGGGGCTGGACAGTTGGCGCGCGGTGCTCACCGACCCCGGGCTGCCGCACGCCCTGTGGGTGACGTTCCTGGTGATGGCCGTGTCCTGGGCCGTTCAGACACCGCTGAGCATTCTGCTCGGCACGTTCCTGGCGGGCCGCCAGCGGTACCGCGCGGTGCTGGGCGTGGTCTACTTCGTCCCCCTGATGCTCAGCTCCGCCGCCATCGCGATCGCGTACAAGGCGCTGCTGGATCCCAACTTCGGGCTCGGGGCGGGACTGAAGCTGCCGCTGCTGGTCCAGGACTGGCTGGGGCGGCCGGGGCTCGCGTTCGGTGTCGTCGTCTTCGTCGTCTCCTGGCAGTTCGTCCCGTTCCACACCCTGATCTACCAGGGCGGCGTCCAGCAGATCCCCAAGTCACTCTACGAGGCGGCGCAGCTGGACGGGGCCGGACGGATCCGGCAGTTCTTCAGCATCACCCTGCCCCAGCTGAAGTACACCGTCATCACCTCGTCCACGCTGATGGTGGTGGGGTCGCTGACCTTCTTCGATCTCATCTTCGTGCTGACCGAGGGCGGTCCCGGGGACGCCACCCGGGTGCTCGCACTGGACATGTACAAGCGGGGATTCCAGGCCAGTCTGATGGGACCGGCCAGCGTCATCGCGGTCATCCTGGTCCTGGTGGGTCTGGCCCTCGCGCTGCTGCTGCGCCGGCTCGGCGGCCGGGACGCCGGCGCGAGCCAACTCGAGGGAGTCTGAGGTGACCACCACACTGTCCGAGGCACGACGGCCGCCCGAGGCCGCCGGCCGCGACCGGCCACAGCGCTCGTCCCGGGTGACCGGCCGGCGCAACTGGGCCGGCGGTCTGGCGGGATGGCTCTGGTTGGTCGTCGTCGCTGTGCCCCTGTACTGGACCCTCATCACCAGCCTCAAGGCCCAGAGCCGCTATTACGCGGAGAACCCGCTGGTGCCTCCGGCCGACCCGACACTGGACAACTACCGGCTGGTCCTCGAGTCCGACTTCCTCCGCTACTTCGCGAACAGCGTCGTGGTCACGGTCGGCGCCGTGGTGCCGGCGGTCGTGTTCTCCTTCATGGCGGCCTACGCGATCGTCCGAGGCCGGCGCATGCGGGTACTGCGCGCGATGAACGGCCTGTTCCTCATGGGCCTGGCCATCCCGCTGCAGGCGACCGTGATCCCCGTCTACCTGATCATCATCAAACTCCAGCTGTACGACAGCCTGCTGGCGTTGATCCTGCCGTCCGTCGCCTTCGCCATCCCGCTGTCGGTGCTGGTGCTGGCCAACTTCGTCCGGGACGTGCCCAACGAACTGTTCGACTCGATGCGGGTCGACGGCGCCGGCGAATGGACGACGATGTGGCGGCTGGCCGCACCGCTCACCCGACCGGCCATCCTCACCGTGACCATCTTCAACGCACTGACCATCTGGAACGGATTCCTGCTGCCACTGGTGCTCACCCAAAGCCCGCAGCGCCGGACCCTGCCGCTCGCGCTGTGGACCTTCCAGGGCCAGTACGGGGTCAACGTCCCCGCCGTTCTGGCCGCGGTCGTCCTCACCACCCTGCCCGTCCTGATCCTGTACGCCTTCGGCCGCCGCCAGTTGTTGAGCGGTCTGACCGCCGGATTCAGTCGCTGACCGACGCCGACGTGGGAGGAAAGTGAACGCCAACGTGGCCGAAGAGAACGAGAACACCGCCACCGCCCCGCTCTGGAACGACACCACCGCCTCCGTCACGGCGCGCGTCGACGCGCTCGTCGCCGCGATGACGCTCGGTGAGAAGACCGCCCAGCTGTACGGAGTCTGGGTGGGCGCCTCCGACGAAGGCGACGAGGTCGCCCCGCACCAGCACGACATGGAGGAGGCCGTGGATCTCGACGCGCTCCTGCCTACCGGGCTGGGCCAGTTGACCCGGCCCTTCGGGACGGTTCCGGTCGATCCGGCGCTGGGGGCGCTCTCCCTGGCCCGCACCCAGATGCGGATCGCCGCCGGGAACCGCTTCGGCATTCCCGCGCTCGCTCACGACGAGTGCCTGGCCGGCTTCGCCGCCTGGGGCGCGACCGCCTACCCGGTCCCGCTGTCCTGGGGCGCCACCTTCGACCCGGACCTGGTCGGGCGCATGGCCGCCTCCATCGGCCGCGACATGCGCGCCGTCGGTGTCCACCAGGGACTCGCTCCCGTCCTGGACGTGGTGCGGGACGCCCGCTGGGGCCGGGTCGAGGAGACCATCGGTGAGGACCCGTACCTCGTCGGCACCATCGGTACGGCCTATGTGCGCGGGCTGGAGTCGGCCGGGATCGTCGCCACCCTCAAGCACTTCGCCGGCTACTCGGCCTCACGCGCCGGCCGCAACCTCGCCCCCTCCTCCGTGGGCCCCCGCGAGCGGGCGGACGTCCTGCTGCCCCCGTTCGAGATGGCGATACGCGAAGGCGGCGCCCGGTCGGTGATGAACGCGTACACGGACACCGACGGCGTCCCCGCCGCGGCCGACGAGGACCTGCTCACCGGGCTGCTGCGCGACACCTGGGGCTTCGACGGCACCGTCGTCGCCGACTACTTCGCCATCGCCTTCCTCAAGACGCTGCACGGGGTGGCGGCCGACTGGTCCGGCGCGGCCGGACTGGCGCTGGGGGCGGGCGTCGACGTCGAGCTGCCCAACGTCAAGACATACGGCGCTCCCCTGGCAGAGGCCGTCGCGGACGGGCGCGTCCCGGAGGCGCTGGTGGACCGCGCCCTTCGCCGGACACTCACGCAGAAGGCGCGGCTCGGCATGCTCGATCCGGACTGGAACCCGGTGCCGGCCGCACTGGAGGGGGCGGATCTCGACCATCCGGAAGCCCTGAGGGGCCGGATCGACCTGGACGGGCCGGAGAACCGGCACCTCGCCCGCACGATCGCTCAGGAGGCGGTGGTGCTGCTGAGCAATGACGGCACCCTGCCGCTGGACCGGCCTCGCCGCATCGCCCTGCTCGGTCCCAACGCCGACGAGCCCACCGCCGTGCTCGGCTGCTACTCCTTCCCTCAGCACATCGGCGTCCGCCACCCCGGGACCCCGCTCGGCATCGAGTTGCCGACGCTGCGCGACACCCTCGCCGCGGAGTTCCCCGAGGCCGAGATCACGCTCTCCCGGGGTACCGGGATCGACGACGGGGAGCTCAGCGGCATCCCGGAGGCCGCATGCGTGGCACGCGCGGCCGACATCGCGGTCGTGGTGCTCGGGGACCGCGCGGGGCTCTTCGGGAGGGGCACCAGCGGGGAGGGGTGCGACGCCGATTCGCTGGCACTGCCGGGGGCGCAGCAACAGCTGCTCGATGCCCTGCTCGACCAGGAGACCCCCGTGGTCACCGTGCTGCTCGCGGGGCGGCCGTACGCACTCGGGCGGGCCGTGGGGGAGGGCGCCGCGATCGTGCAGTCCTTCTTCCCGGGGGAGGAGGGCACGCACGCGATCGCCGGTGTGCTCAGTGGCCGCGTCAATCCCTCCGGGCGGCTTCCGGTCGGCGTGCCGAGCGGGCCGGGTTCGCAGCCGGCCACCTACCTCGGCGCGCGGCTCGCCCACGCCGGAGCAGTGTCGAACGTCGACCCGACGCCCGCGTTCGCCTTCGGCCACGGCCTGTCCTATACGTGCTTCGACTGGACGGACCTGAGGGTCGACGTGCAGGAGGCGCCGACGGACGGCGAGTTCCGTCTCGCCTTCACCGTCCGCAACACGGGCCAACGGTCCGGAACCGAGGTCGTGCAGCTGTATCTGCACGACCCCGTCGCCTCCGTCGTCCAGCCGGTGCAGCGTCTCGTCGGCCATGCCCGGGTCGACCTGGAGCCGGGCGAGGCCGTACGGCTGCGTGCCACGGTCCCGGCCGACATCGCTTCCTTCACCGGACGCGACGGCCGGCGCGTGGTCGAACCGGGTGAGCTGGAACTGCGGTTGGCCGCCTCCAGCGCGGAACACCGCCTTGTCGCCGGGGTCACGCTGACCGGGGCCGCACGGTATCCGGACCACACGCGACGCCTGCGGTCGGTGATCGTCCGGGAGCGGGACCATCCGCCGGGAGCCGCTTGAGAATCCGGTGGCTCACAGCACGCCGCGCCGGGCGAGACTGCGCGTCAGCGCACGTATGCCGAACGTCCACGGCGCCGCCTGCTCGCTGGTGACGACGGTGTTGACCAGGGTGCCGAGTCGCGGGCTGGAGATGCGTACGACGTCGCCGTGCTCGTGGGTGAAACCCGACCCCGGTGCCGTCCGATCCTCGGTGGGGGCGAACAGCGTCCCGGTGAACAGCACGAAGCCGTCGGGGTACTGATGGTGCGGACCGTGGGTGGCGGCCACCAGGTCCAGGACGTCGCGGCTGATCTCGCGCATGGAGCTGCTGCCGTGCAGTGCGTAGCCCTCCGGGCCGTCGACCCGCAGGCCGACGTCGAGCCCGCGGACGGCGTCGAGGTCGAAGCCGTCGTCGAACAGGCGGATGAACGGGCCGATCGCGCACGAGGCGTTGTTGTCCTTGGCACGGCCCAGCAGCAGTGCGCTGCGTCCTTCGACGTCACGGAGGTTGACGTCGTTGCCGAGCGTCGCGCCGCGTACGCGGCCGCGCGAGTCCACGACGAGGACGACCTCGGGCTCGGGGTTGTTCCACACCGAGGCGCCGAGCACTCCGATGTCGGCGCCGACGCCGACCGCGGACAGGACCGGCGCCTTGGTGAACACCTCCGGGTCCGGACCGATGCCGACCTCCAGGTACGGCGACCACAGACCCTCGGCGACGAGCAGTTCCCTCACCCGGTCCGCCTCGGGCGATCCGGGATGGACGCCGTCGAGCTCGCCGCCCACCACCCGCTCGACACGGGCCCGTACCCGGGCGGCCTGCGCCGGGTCGCCGCCCGTGCGCTCCTCGATGACGCGTTCCAGCAGGCTCCCGGCGAAGGTGACGCCGGCGGCCTTGATCACCTGAAGGTCGACGGGCGCGAGCAGATGGGCAACGTCACGACGGCCGTGCGGTGCTTCGAGCAGTTCGTCCAGGTGCCAGACGCGTCCTCCGTCGGCCTCGCGGACGACGGCCGCCGCGTCGTCGCGTTCCATGAGGTCGGAGACGGTGGGAACGACGGCCGTCAGGTCGACGACCCGCTCCCCGCGCACCGCGGCCACACACGGCCCGTCCCATTCCGGGGCGTGGACGCGTGCCACGAGGGCCGCGCGGTCGGCGTCCTCCGGCAGGACACAGGACCCGGTGAGGACCGGACGAGGGTGTACTGCTGCCGATTCCACGATCGATGCCCTCCTGGGTTCGGGGGAGTGCGGTGGCCCGGGGCCGCGCTCAGTGGGAGTCGCGGGGGACGTCGTGTCCACGGCGTCCGCGCAGGAAGCCGAAGTCGGCTCCCCGGTCGGCCTGTTCCACGTGTTGCGTGTAGAGCCAGGTGTAGCCGCTGCCGTACTGCTCGGCCGATGCCCTCCACGACTGCCGGCGCCGGGCGAGCTCGGCGTCGTCCACGTCCAGGTGCAGGGTGCGGTTCGGAACGTCGAGGACGACGGGGTCGCCGTCGCGCACCAGGGCGAGGGGACCGCCGACGGCGGCCTCGGGCGCCACGTGCAGGACCACCGTCCCGTACCCCGTGCCGCTCATCCGGCCGTCGCAGACCCGCACCAGGTCCTTGACACCGGCCTTCAGCAGCTTGGCGGGGAGCGGGACGTTGGAGACCTCGGGCATCCCGGGGTATCCCTTGGGGCCGGCGTTGCGGATGACGACGACGGTGTTCTCGTCGACGTCGAGTTCCGGGTCGTCGGCCACCTCGTGGTAGGCCTCCGGGGAGTCGAAGACGCGCGCGGGGCCGCGGTGGGTGAGCAGGTGGGGCGACGCGGCGGACTGCTTGATCACGGCCCCGTCGGGGCACAGGTTGCCGCGGAGCACGGCGATGCCGGTGCCGGCCGGCTGGAAGGGGGCGTCGAGAGGGGTGATGACGTCGGAGCCGACGCGTTCGGCGTGCGCGGTGTTGTCGGCGACGGTGCGTCCGGTGACCGTGATCTGGTCGCCGTGCAGCAGCCCGCCCTTGAGCAGCTCGGCCAGGACGGCCGGCAGGCCGCCCGCGTAGCAGAAGTCCTCCATGAGGTACTTGCCGCTGGGCATCAGGTTGACCAGCGTCGGCACCGCGCGGACCAGGTCGTCGAAGTCCGCCAGGCTCAACTCGACGCCGACGCGCCCGGCGAGGGCGGTGAGGTGGATGACGGCGTTCGTGGAGCCTCCGACGGCCGCGTTGACCCGGACGGCGTTCGCGAACGCCTCCCGGGTCAGGATCCGCGAGGGGCGCAGCTCCTCCTCCACCATTTCCACGATGCGCCGCCCGGCCGCCTGCGCGGTCTCCATCCGGCGGGAGTCGACCGCGGGCCAGGCCGCGGAACCGGGCAGCTGCATGCCGAGCGCCTCCGCCACGCAGGCCATCGTCGAGGCGGTCCCCATCGTCATGCAGTGCCCGTTCGAGCGGGCCATGCAGCCTTCCGCGAAGAAGCACTCCTCCTCCGTCATCCGGCCGGCCTTCAGATCCTCCTCGAACTTCCACACCTGGGTGCCCGACCCCACGTCCTGACCCCGGTACTTGCCGTTGAGCATCGGCCCGCCGGTGACCATCACGGCGGGCAGGTCGACGCTGGCGGCGCCCATGAGCATGGCGGGGGTCGTCTTGTCACAGCCGGACAGCAGCACGACCCCGTCGAGCGGGTTGGCCCGGATCAGCTCCTCGACCTCCATCGCCATCAGATTGCGGTACAGCATGGCGGTGGGGCGCATCAAGGTCTCGCCGGTGGCCATGGTGGGGAACTGCAGCGGCAGCCCGCCCGCCTGCCACACGCCGCGTTTGACGGCTTCGGCGACGTGGGTCAGATGAGCGTTGCACGGGGCGAGTTCGGAGGCGCTGGTCGCGATGCCGATGACGGGGCGCCCGTCGAACACCTCGTGCCCGAGCCCCTGGTTGCGCATCCAGGAGCGGTAGATCATCCCGCCGCGGCCCTGTGCGCCGAACCATGCCTGGCTGCGTCGGCTCGTCCTCTGCCCGTCGGTCATGCGGTCACTCCCGTCGGCTGTGGCGTCGTCCGTCTCACGAAGGGGCGTTCTCGGCTGAGGGTCCGCGGGCCGCACCCTGTGCCACAATCATTAAATGATTCGATGAATGGCGTCCAGAGGGCGGGCAGAGATCGTGGAACACTTCCCCACCACGCACCAGCGTGTGGTCGACGAGCTGGGGCGGCGCGTCGTGGGCGGCGTCTGGAACCCGGGGGACCCACTGCCCGTCGAGGACGCGCTCGCGGCCGAACTCGGCGTCAGCCGCGGGGTGGTGCGAGAAGCGGTCAAGGCACTGATGGCCAAGGGGATGCTGCGGGTACGACCGCGCACCGGCACCCGGGTGCTGCCGCCGGAGCACTGGAACCATCTCGACCGGGACGTCCTGCGCTGGAAGCAGGACGGGGACGCCGCGTCCCTGCTGCGCGACACGGGCGAACTGCGCCTGATCGTCGAGCCGAAGGCGGCCCGGCTCGCCGCCCACCGGGCCGGAGCCGACGACCTGCGAGTCCTGCACGAGTCGCTGGCCGCCATGGAGGCCGCGGCGGCGGCACCCGGCCGCAGTGGCTACGTCGAGGCCGACCTCGCCTTCCACCGGGCCCTGCTCGCCGCCAGCGGCAACCGTCTCCTCGGCTCACTCGGCCGGGCCGTCGAGATCGCCCTGGAGCACAGTTTTCTCATCAGCACGCAGACCCCGGGAGCGGTGGAAGCCTCGTTGCCGGGGCACCGGGCCATCCTCCGGGCCGTCGAGGCGCGCGACCCCGAGGCCGCGGCCGAGGCCGTACTGGCCCTGATCGAAGCCGCCGAACGGGAGATCGCCCAGTCACCGGGCATGCCGAACGCGACCCCGGGCGACGCCGGATGACCTGCCGCCGCTGAGACCCGCGAGCGCCGCGGGAGACGGCCGCCCCCGGCTGCCCCGGGCACCCCCGCTCAGGGGCCCCCGGGGCAGCGCGGCTCAGGGGTACCGCACCACCTTGGACGGCACCGTGTCCGTCCCCGACGTGGGCGCACCCGTGTCGTTGATGACGCACTCGTACTGTCCCTGGCCGCCCAGCGACACCACGAGCAGCCCGTGGAAGCGCACCCCGGACCGGGTCGGCGCGGCGAAGCCGTGGTGCTGCACGATGGACGGGTTCACGTTGTAGTAGCAGTAGCTGCCCATGCCCCAGCCCTCGTGCTCGGTGACGTCGTCCCCGACCTTGTAGGCGGCGTACCCCTTGACCGAGCCGTTCTGGATCGCGGCCTGGTCGGGGGCGTCGTAGGCCTTCTCGTTCTGGAAGAAGACCGTGCGGCCCCGCTCGCCGTTCCACTGCACGTCGTACTTGTTGAAGTGCTCGACGAACAGGCCGGTGATCAGTACGTCGTCGCCGTTCACGACCACGCCGTAGTCGGCGCGGTTGGTCTCCCAGCCGACGCCGTCGCCGTGGTCGGCGCGCCACACCCAGGTGTGGTCGACGATCGTGTGCCGGCTGTTGACCACCATGCTGGTGGTGGCCTTGCCGGGGCCCGCGCCGCCGATCCGGACGAACACGTCCTGCACGGTGGTGGGGTTGGCCGCGTGGTCCGCGGACGCGCCCTCGGGCCCGATCTCCAGCAGGGTCGGGGAGTTGACCGGCCCGGCGTCCACGAGGAACCCGGCCAGCCGTACGCCGTCCACGTCGGCGACCCTCAGCGCGGTGACGCCGTTGTCGGGAATGAGCGTGGCGTAGCCGAGCCCCAGGACGACCGTGCCCGCGCGCTTGACCTCGACGGTCCGGTCGACGTGGTAGATCCCCGGCGTCAGCAGCAGGTGCAGGCCCTGCTCCAGCGCCTGGTTGAGGGTGGCCGCCGAGTCGCCGGGCCTGGCGACGTAGAAGCCGGACAGGGGCAGCGAGGTGCCGCGCGGGGTGCCGTTGCCCCAGGAGACGCCCCGGGCGTCGGTGCGCTTCTCCGGGAGGAAGACGCGGTACTCGTCGCCCTCGAGGTACAGGAACGGCTTCTCCCGGGAGACGGGCGTCGTTTGCAGCGTGGTGTACGGCGGTTCCGGGAAGCTCTGCGCGGGCGCGCCCTCCACGCCGGAGAACACCATGTTCCACACGGCGTTGAGCCAGCCGCCGACCGAGCTGTCCCGGGTGTACCACTGCTGCTGCGAGTACGGGCCGACCGTGCCGTCGATCCGGCTGTCGGCGATGTAGCCGCCGCTGGCCCAGCCGTAGCCGTCGGGAGCGAGGTTGAGGCCGCCGCGCACGTGCATGCGCCGGAAGGGCGCCGCCTGCGAGACCGCCCAGCGGTTGGTGCCGCTGACCGGGACCAGGGCGAGGTTCTCCGCCGAACGCCAGAAGTTCTGCGTGGCGTTGCCGTCGAACCAGCCGGCGTCGACCGTGACGTCGCCGTTGATGGTGGTCTCGTCGGGGGAGAGGCCGAGGCCCGCGATCGAGGTGTAGAAGCCGAGCTGGGCATTGAGCCCGTGGTAGGTGCCGGGCTTGAACAGCAGCGCGTAGCGGCCGGTGCCGAACTGGGCCGACTCCTGCTGCTTGAAGATCTCGTCCAGTCGGCCCTGGATGTTCGCCGTGGACGGGTCGAAGACGATGACGTCGGGCCCGAGGTCGCCGCCGCCGGGCAGCGCGCGGGGGCCGTCGGGGGAATCGGCGGCGGAGTTGACGGCGGAGGCGGCTCCCACGCCGGTGAGGGAGGCCAGCACGGGTGCCGCGGCGGCCGCCGCGAGGAGACTGCGGCGACGCGGTCCGGAGGGTTCGGGCAGGGGGGAGTGCGTGGGGGAAGAGGGCATGTGGGGCGGCTCTCCTTGTTCGGGAAGTGAACGCAGTGGAGGTGGGGGAGCGCTCTCTGCGAGTGCACTCTTCATCCGTCGGCACGGACACGTCAAGAGTTGCGACCGCTTCTTGTGCTCTGCGTTCAACAAGTGAGAGCACGGCGGGCGTTGCCGCGACCGGCGCCCGGCCCGTCGAAACCCTTGACACCCTCCCTCGCGCCCCCAACACTCCGAGTCGGGAGAGCGCTCTCCGAGATTTTCCCCGACCTTCTCAGGAGGTCTCCATGCCACGGAGATCGAAAGTTCTGTCCGGCACCCTCGTCGCGAGCGCGTTACTGCTGACCTCGATCGGCATCGGCACGGTCGCCGCCAGCGCGGACACCCCGGCGCCGGCCCCGGCCGCCGCCCCGGCGGCGCCCGCCGGGCACACCATGGCGGTCTCGACGGCCGGCTCGCCCGAGGATCCGGACGGCGACGGCTACATCCCCGCGAACCCGCCGGTCACCGGCGTCACCCCGTCCACGAAGGAGCCGCCGCACCGCTACTTCCACGAGTTCCAGGCCAACTGCTCGGTCACCCACACCGCACCCGACGACCCGATCGTCTTCCCGCAGCAGCCCGGCACGTCGCACGACCACACGTTCATGGGCAACACGACGACCGACGCAGGCAGCACCACGGCCTCGCTCGACGCCGGGTCCACCACCTGTCTGGCGTCCGGTGACCGCTCGGCCTACTGGATGCCGACCCTGTACGACGGCGACCGCCCCGTGCTCCCGGTCGGCCCGCAGACCATCTACTACAAGGCCGGCGTCACCGACTACACCAGTGTGCGGCCCTTCCCGAAGGGACTGCGCTACGTCGTCGCGAGCCCCATGCAGAGCGCCCAGGAGTTCCGCGATCACCCCGGCTTCGTCGAGGGCTGGGAGTGCGGCGACAGCTTCTTCAACGTCGACTTCCCGACCGACTGCCCGCAGCGGCCGGACGTCCAGGTCAACATCCGCTTCCAGGCGCCCAGTTGCTGGGACGGCAAGAACCTGGACACGCCTGACCACAAGAGCCACATGGCGTATCCGGTGGTCAACCCCGGGACCAACAACAACATCTGCCCGGCCGACCACCCCGTCGCCCTGCCGATGATCGAGTTCAAGATGGCCTTCCCGGTCAACGGCGACCTCTCCCGCGTACGACTGGCCAGTGGCGCGAGCTACTCGTTCCACTACGACTTCTTCAACGCCTGGGACGAGGCGACCCTCGACGCCATGGTCGGCCACTGCATCGTCGGCGGGCTCCAGTGCGACGCGCGCGGCTACGACCAGACCCACCCGGAGGCCGGAGCGGCGCTGAGCGAGGACTACGAACTGCCCTGACCCGGCGCGCCCTCATCGACCGGCCCGGCCGTCCACGTCTGTCCCCGTCACGGCCGGGCCCCGCATCCTGCAGACCGGAGAGAAACCCCATGAGCCGACCCCGCACCCCCACCCGCAGACTCCCCTCAGCCCGCAGACTCACCGCCCCGCTCACCGCCGGCCTGCTCGCCGTCGGCGCACTCACCGCCCTGCCCGCGACACAGGCGCACGCCGCCGGCAGCGTCGTGAAGGTCACCGGAAGCCAGGGCAACTGGCAATTGACCGTGGACGGCAGCCCGTACACCGTCAAGGGGCTGACCTGGGGCCCGTCCCCCGCCGACGCCGATCGCTACATGCCCGACCTGGCGTCCATGGGCGTCAACACCATCAGGACCTGGGGCACCGACGCGAGCAGCCGCCCGCTCCTCGACTCGGCCGCCGCCCACGGCATCAAGGTCGTCGCGGGCTTCTGGCTCCAGCCCGGCGGCGGTCCGGGCAGCGGCGGATGCGTCGACTACCTCACCGACACCGCGTACAAGGACCGGATGCTCGCCGAGTTTCCGCGCTGGGTGCAGGAGTACAAGGACCACCCCGGCGTCCTGATGTGGAACGTCGGCAACGAGTCGGTGCTCGGCCTGCAGAACTGCTACGGCGGCGACGAGCTGGAGCGCCAGCGCGACGCCTACACGACCTTCGTCGACGACGTCGCCAAGAAGATCCACGCCGTCGACCCGAACCACCCGGTGACCTCCACCGACGCCTGGGTCGGCGCCTGGCGCTACTACAAGAAGAACGCCCCCGACCTCGACCTGTACGCCGTCAACTCCTACGACGCCGTGTGCGACGTGCGCTCCGCGTGGGAACAGGGCGGCTACAGCAAGCCGTACATCGTCACCGAGTCCGGACCGGCCGGCGAGTGGGAGGTGCCGGACGACGCCAACGGCGTACCGAGGGAACCGACCGACCGGGCCAAGGCGCAGGGTTACACCGACGCCTGGAACTGCGTCACCGGTCACCGGGGCGTCGCCCTGGGCGCGACCCTCTTCCACTACGGCACCGAGTACGACTTCGGCGGCATCTGGTTCAACCTGCTCCCGGCCGGGCAGAAACGGCTGTCGTACTACGCCGTGAAGCGGGCCTACGGCGGCGACACCTCGCGCGACAACACCCCGCCCGTCGTCTCCGGCTTCGGCGTCGAGGGCGACGCGGGCCGGGTGCAGGCCGGCAAGAACCTGGTCCTGACCGTGCGCGCCTCCGACCCCGACGGCGACCCGATCGGGTACGAGGTGCTGTCCAACAGCAACTACATCGACCAGAGCAAGCAGTTGACCCCGATGCCCTTCACCGACCTCGGCGGCGGACGCCTCTCGGTGACCGCCCCCGACCGGCCCGGCGTCTGGAAGCTGTACGTCAAGGCCACCGACGGCAGGGGCAACGTCGGCGTCGAGACCCTCTCGGCACGGGTCGTGCCACCCGCCGTGGACGGCACCAACGTCGCCCTCGGCAGGCCGGCCACCGCCTCCTCCTTCCAACCGAGCTACGGCGACTGCCCCTGCACCGCCGCCAACGCCGTCGACGGCAACCCGGACACCCGGTGGGCCAGCGACTGGAGCGACCCGCAGTGGCTCCAGGTGGACCTGGGCACACGCACCACTTTCCGGCACGTCCAGCTGTACTGGGAGGCCTCGTACGCCAGGGCCTACACCGTCCAGACCTCCGACGACGGTCAGAACTGGCGGACCGTGTCCACGGTGACCGACGGCAACGGCGGCGTCGACACCCTCGACGTGACCGGCACCGGCCGCTACGTACGCGTCAACGGCACCGCACGCGGCACGGGCTACGGCTACTCGCTGTACGAGTTCGGCGTCTACAGCTGACGCCGTGGGACGAGACGGAGGGGGGATGAACCCAGGTGGGCACGAGTGACGAAGAGATCGACCGGCTGCTCGGCAAACTGACACCGCGCGCCCGCGCGCTGCTGCCGACCGGCGCCACGACCTGGCGCACGAAGGCGGAACCAGCTCTGGGCCTGAGGGAGTTGGTGATGTCGGACGGTCCGGCGGGCGTACGGGGCGAGGCCTGGGACGAGCGGATCACCTCCGTCCTGCTGCCCTCGGCCTCGGCTCTCGCCGCCACCTGGGACGAGGCCCTCGTCGAACGCCTCGGCGGTCTGCTCGCCGCCGAGGCCCGGCGCAAGGGGGTGGACGTCCTCCTCGCCCCGACCCTGAACCTGCACCGCAGTCCGCTGGGCGGCCGGCACTTCGAGTGCCTCTCCGAGGACCCCGAGCTGACCGGCCGCATCGGCGCCGCGCTGATCCGCGGTGTCCAGGCCCACGGCGTGGCGGCCACCGCCAAGCACTACGTGGCCAACGACTCCGAGACCGACCGCCTCACCGTCGACGTGCGGGTGGGCGAACGGTCGCTGCGGGAGGTCTACCTCGCGCCCTTCGAGGCGGCGGTGGCGGCGGGGGTGCGACTCGTCATGGCGGGGTACAACGCGGTCAACGGCACCACCATGACCGCGAGCGCCCTGCTCACCGACCCGCTGAAGAGCGAGTGGGGCTTCGACGGCGTCGTAGTCTCCGACTGGGGAGCCGTGCGCGGCACCGTGGACACGGCCCGCGCCGGTCTCGACCTCGCCATGCCGGGGCCCGAGGGCCCGTGGGGCGAGGCGTTGGCACGGGCGGTGGCCGACGGCGACGTACCCGAGGCGACCGTCGACGACAAGGCACGCCGCCTGCTGCGCCTCGCGGCCTGGCTGGACGCGCTGGGCGGGCCCGACTCGCCCCGGCCGGTGCCGACGGGGGAGTCGCGTGGTGGGGAGCGCTCGGCGGCGGTGCCTGCGTCGTCAGCAGCCCGTGAAACGTGCCTGCCGGTGTCGG
>NZ_JBFBJX010000004.1:199153-493280 GCF_040686295.1 Streptomyces sp. NPDC085944
CGACGATCCGCGTGGTGCAGAGCACCTGCCGGACCGCGTGCCCTCGTCCGGCCGTGGCTCCTCCCGGCCGGTGCCGACGGGGGAGTCGCGTGGTGGGGAGCGCTCGGCGGCGGTGCCTGCGTCGTCAGCAGCCCGTGAAACGTGCCTGCCGGTGTCGGTGGACGATCCGCGTGGTGCAGAGCACCTGCCGGACCGCGTGCCCTCGTCCGGCCGTGGCTCCTCCCGGCCGGTGCCGACGGGGGAGTCGCGTGGTGGGCAGCGCTCGGCGGTCCAAGCCTCGTCAGCCGCCCCTGGTACGCCCCGACGGCCGGTGCCGACGGACACCGCGCGCGGCACGGAGCGCCCTTCGACGCCCGCGCCGTCGCCCACCCGTGACGACCGGACCGGTGCCCGCGTCCGGACCCTGGCCCGCCGGGCCGTCGCCGCCGGGGCCGTTCTGCTGGCCAACAGGGACGTGCTCCCCCTCGACCCCGAGCGTCTCGCAACGGTCGCCGTGATCGGCGCGCACGCCGCGCGGACCCGTACCCAGGGCGGCGGCAGCGCGGGTGTCTTCCCGGGGGAAGAGGTGTCCGTCCTCGACGGCATCCGGGCCGAACTCCGCGACCGGGCAGCCCGCGTCGTCCACGTTCCCGGGCCCCGGCCGGACGGCCCCGCGCCTCCACTGGCCCCGGACGACTGCGCCGACCCGCGCTCCGGCCTGCCCGGCGTCCTGCTGCGGATGCTCGACGCGGACGGTCGCGAGCTGTACGCCGAGCGGCGGCTGGGCGGGCGGCTGCTCGAACCGGGCCTGGTGCCGGGCGCGCACACCGTCGAGATCGGTGCCCGGCTGCGTCCCCGCACCGCCGGCCGCTGGACCCTGGGCGTGGCCGGCTTCGGCCGGATGAGCCTGACCCTGGACGGGCACACCCTCCTGGCGGGCGACTTCCCGCCCCGCACCGACGACCCGGCGGTGGTGCACGTCAACCCGCCCGCCCAATACGCCACCGCGGACCTCGCGGTGGGCCGGGACGCCCTGCTGGTGGCCCGCCGCGAACTGGCGCCCGGCACCGGCCGGGCGAGCGTCCTCGTCGCGGCCCCGCCGGCTCCGGACGTCGCCGCGGCGCTCTCCGAGGCCGCCCGCGCGGCCGCCGGGGCGGACGCGGCGATCGTGGTCGTCGGCACCACCGAGCACGGGGAGTCGGAGGGCCACGACCGCACGGACCTGGCGCTCGGCGCCACCCAGGACGCGCTGGTCCGCACCGTCACGGCCGCCAACCCGCGCACCGTCGCCGTCGTCAACAGCGGCGGCCCGGTGGAACTGCCCTGGCGGGAGCAGGCGGGCGC
This sequence comes from Streptomyces sp. NPDC085944, assembly GCF_040686295.1. Lineage (NCBI taxonomy): Bacteria > Bacillati > Actinomycetota > Actinomycetes > Kitasatosporales > Streptomycetaceae > Streptomyces > Streptomyces sp. NPDC085944. Next base: position 200,477 of record NZ_JBFBJX010000004.1, read on the forward strand.
GGTCCTGCTGGCCTGGTTCCCCGGCCAGGAGGGCGGCGCCGGACTCGCCGACGTGATCTTCGGGCGCGCCGAGCCCGGCGGACGGCTGCCCACCACCTGGCCGGCCGCCCTCGCCGACGCCCCGGTCCCCCGCACCCGCCCGGACGGCGCAGGCCGCCTCGACTACGACGAGGGCCTGCACGTCGGCCACCGCGGCTGGCTGCGCCACCACCGCACGCCCGCCTACTGGTTCGGCCACGGACTCGGCTACACCACCTGGTCCTACGACGAGCTGACCGTCCCCACCGCGGCCCGGGCGAGCGATGACCTCACCGTGCGCGTAGGGGTGCGCAACACCGGTGTGCGGGAGGGCCGGGAGGTCGTGCAGGTGTACCTCGCGCGGCCCGGGTCGGCGCTCGACCGTCCCGTACGGTGGCTCGCCGGGTACGCGGCGGTGCGGGCGCGCCCGGGGGAGACGGCGACGGTGACGGTGCGGGTCCCGGCGCGGGCGCTGCGCCACTGGTCGGTGGCGGAGCACGCCTGGCGCACGGAGACGGGGACCTGGCGGGTGCTGGCCGGGAGATCGGCGGGGGACGTGCCGCTGGCCGCGGACGTGGAGGTCGTACCCGTTCCCGGCGAGTGAGGCGGGGGAACGCACACGGGGAGAGCGCTCTACCACGCGTCGGACCCCGCCGGTTAGGGTGCGGGCATGAGCAGACAGGCCCCGACCCTCGAGGACGTGGCCCGGGAGGCCGGCGTCTCCCGGGCCACCGTCTCCCGGGTGGTCAACGGCGTCCGCAACGTCGACCCGGCCATCCAGGACCTGGTCCGCCGGGCCATCGAACGCACCGGGTACGCGCCCAACCAGGCCGCCAGGCAACTGGTCACCCGGCGCACCACTACCGTCGCCCTCGTCGTCTCGGGCGCGGGCGACGCCTCGGACACGGAACAGAACGCGTTCGCCACACGGGTGTTCGCCGACCCGTTCTTCGGCCGTGTCGTCGGCGGCGTGGTCGGTCACCTCCGGCCGCGCGGGATGCACCCGGTGCTGATGTTCGCCGAGACCCCCGAGGCCCGGCAGGAGGTCGTGGCCTACCTCAGGCAGGGCGGCGCGGACGGTGCCCTGGTGGTGTCCACCCACCCCGACGACCCGCTGCCCGCGCTGCTCGCCGGTGCCGGACTGCCGGCGGTGCTGTTTGCCCGTCCGGGCCGCCCGGTGCCGCTCAGCTACGTCGACCTCGCCCACCGCGACGGCGGCCGGCTCGCCGCCGAGCACCTGCTGGAACGGGGTTGCCGCCGGATAGCCACCGTCACGGGGCCGCTGGCGGTCGCGGCCAGCCAGGAGCGCCTGGCCGGGTTCCGGGACACCCTGGCCCGGCACGGGCACCCCTACGTGCCGGTGGCCGAGGGCGGTTTCACGGTGGACAGCGGCATGGCCGCGACGGCCGCCCTGCTCGCCGAACACCCCCACACCGACGGTGTGTTCACCGCCAACGACCTGATGGCCCAGGGCGCCGTCCAGGTGCTGCGCGACCACGGGCGCCGGGTGCCGCAGGACGTCGCGGTCGTCGGCTTCGACGACTCCAGCGTGGCCGTCACCTGCCGGCCCCGGCTGACCACGGTCCGCCAGCCGGTCGAGGAGATGGCGGCCACGATGACCCGCCTCCTCGACGACCACATCAGGGGCGCGCGCACCGAACCGACGTCGGTGATCTTCGACCCGGAACTGGTCGTTCGGGACTCGGCGTAACGGTCCGGGGCTTGCCTCAGGGCCGCGGTCGGGGGATCGCGGCCTCGATGTGGACCAGGTGGGCCGCGAGGATCTCCTCGAAGGCGGCGCGGCGGTCCGCACCCAGGGGACGGATCTCACGGGCGAAGTGGGCCAGGGTGGGGAAGCGGTCCGGATCGGCGCCCAGCACCGCGACCCGGAACTGCTCCATGCCCTGCTCGTGCTCCTCGGCGCCGACGGCACCGAACCCGCCCTCGGCGGTGATCAGTGAGGCGATCAGGACGACGAGCCGGTGGTAGCACGCCGGGATCTCCTCGTCGGGCAGGCCCGAGGCGCGCAGGGCCCGCAGCACCTCCTCCATCACCAGCCGGGAACCGGCACCGCCCGAGCCGTGACGCCCCCAGACGGCGGCGAGCTGCGGCTGCTGCCCGAAGGCGGCGCGCAGCCGCAGGGCCAGGGCGGTGAGGCGCTGCTTCCAGTCGCCCTCGGGCCGGTAGCCGTCCATGGCGGACACCAGGATCCGGTCGGCGACCGCGCGCAGCAGCTCGGTCTTGTTGCGGAAGTGCCGGTAGAGGCTGGAGGAGTCGGTCCCCAGTGCCGCCGCGAGCCGGCGCACGCTGAACGTCTCGGCGTCGCCCGACGTCAGCAGTTCCGCCGCCGCGTCAAGGATCTGCTCGGTCGACCAACGCCTTCGGCCCGCCATCTCGTCGTTCTCCCTCTCGCTCCCGGCCGCCCCGCCCCGCTCCGCCGGCCTGTTCCGCTCAGGGCTTGCTCGGCCCGGCCCGCCCGGCCCCCATCCTCGCACCTGTCGCCGCACGCTCCGCGCACGCGCCGTCATGCTCGCTCCCGATGCCCGATGCCCGATGCCCGATGCCCGATGCCCGATGCCCGATGCCCGATGCCCGATGTCTGACGCCCGATGTCTGACGCCTGATGCCCATTCCACCTCCCCCGGGTCACCCTCCAGCCCGTTGCCCCGCCAGCCGTCCCCCGAGCGCCGCCCGCCAGGCCGGCACCGGCGCGGGCGAGTCGACCGGCACCCGCCGGCCGCCGCGGGCGAAGAAGGCCGCCAGGGGCAGGATCGCGGCGCCCACCGTCACCGCGTCGGGGCCGAGCCGGCCCAGCGCGATGCCCACCCGTCCGGCGGGGTGGCGCAGGGCGTGGGCCAGGGTGTGGTCCCGCACGGACTCCAGGAAGGCCGGGCCGAGCTGGAGCCCGGCCCAGCCGCCCACCAGGATCCGCTCGGGCTGGAAGAGGTTGACGAGGTCGGCCAGCCCCGCACCCAGGTACTCGGCGGTCTCCGCGAGGACCCGCGCCGCCACCGGATCGGCCTCGCCCCCGTCGCCGGGCCGGGCGGCGGACAGCAGGGCGGTGAGCGCCGCCTCTTCGTCGGCGCCGGGCGGCGGCTCACCGCCCGCCTCCCGCCATCGCGCCAGCAGCGCCTCCGCACCGGCGTACGCCTCCAGGCATCCCCGTGCCCCGCACCGGCACCGGCGCCCCCGCACCTGCACGGTCAGGTGGCCCCATTCCACCGCGCGTCCCTGCTCCACCTCGTCGGTGACGACGCACGCGCCGACGCCGGAGCCGAAGAGTACGACCACGGCGTTGCGGGCGCCGCGTCCGCCGCCGAACCACATCTCGGCCTGCCCCAGCGTTCTGGCACCGTTCTCGATGAACAGCGGCATGTGCGCGGGCAGCCGGCCCGAGCCGCGCAGCAGGGCCTCCAGCGGTACCGCGTCCCAACCGACGGTCTGCCCGTGCACCACGGTGCCCGCGGCGGTGCGCTCGACGATGCCGGGCACTCCGATGCCGACGCCCAGCAGCTCACCGGGGTCCCGTGCGCTGCCGTCGGCGCCGAGCACCTCCGCGACGCCGTCGAGGATGTGCCCGGCGACCAACTCGACGTCGTACGAACGCGATCCGTGCCCGGGAAGCACGCGCTCGGTCCGGGCCAGTTCGGCCATCGACAGGTCGAACAGCTCGACCCGTACGCGGGTCTCGCCGACGTCCACGCCGACGAGGCGCCCCCGGCCGGCCGCGACGCGGACGAGGGTGCGCGGACGGCCGCCGTCCGTGCCTAGACTGCCCGCCTCCTCCACCAGCCCGTCGGCCATCAGCTCGGCGACCACGTTGCTGACGGACCCCGAACTCAGGCCCGCCGCCGAGCCCAGTGCGAGCCGGCTCATCGGCCCGTCGAAATACAACCGTTGCAGAACGGCGCTGCGGCTCTCCCGTCGCAGGTCACGGACCGTGCGCTTGCCCTGCATGGCCATCGGGCCCCTTCCTTTCCCGCCCCCGCGCGCCCCTCGAACGTGCGCGAGACCTTGACGAGTCGTTCTCTCGGAGATTAACTCACGCCCTAAATTAAGCCATGAGGGGCTTCGGGAAGGAAACAACCGAGGCCGCCGTCGGGGAACGTCCCGACCGACTCCCGGAAGGAACCCAGGAGCCATGCGCAGCATCCGAGCCGCGGCCGTAGGCGCCGTCACCCTGTCTCTCGCACTCGCCGCCACGGCCTGCGGAGGAGGCTCCTCCTCGGGCGGCGGATCCAACGACTCGCCGAAGGAACTCACCTACTGGGCCTCCAACCAGGGCGCCAGCGTCGAGGTGGACAAGAAGGTCCTCCAGCCCGAACTCGACAAGTTCGAGAAGGAGACCGGCATCAAGGTGAAGCTGGAGGTCGTGCCCTGGTCCGACCTGCTGAACCGGATCCTGACCGCCACCACCTCGGGACAGGGCCCCGACGTCCTGAACATCGGCAACACCTGGAGCGCCTCCCTCCAGGCAACCGGCGCCCTGCTGCCCTGGGACGCGAAGAACTTCGAGAAGATCGGCGGCAAGGACCGCTTCGTCGACTCGGCGCTGGGCTCGACCGGCGTCGAGGGGCAGGACCCGGCCGCCGTCCCGCTGTACTCGATGGCCTACGCGCTCTACTACAACAAGCAGATGTTCGCCGACGCCGGCATCACCAAGCCCCCGGCCACCTGGGACGAGCTGGTGGAGGTGGGCAAGAAGATCTCCAAGGACGGCAAGTGGGGCCTGGGCGCCGAGGGATCCAACCTGTCCAACAACATCCACCAGGTCTTCGTCCTCGCCAAGCAGCACGGCGCCGACTTCTTCACCGCCGACGGCAAGCCCGACTTCACCTCCGACGCCGCCGTCGCCGCCGTCAAGCAGTACGTCGACCTGATGGCGAAGGACAAGGTCGTCGCGCCCGGCAACGCCGAGTACGCGCAGAACCAGTCCCTCAGCGACTTCGCCAAGGGCAAGACCGCGATGGTGCTCTGGCAGACCGCCTCCGCCACCTTCAAGACCATGGGCATGAAGGACGAAGAGTGGGGCGTCGCCCCCGCCCCCGTCCCGTCCGGCACCCCCGGCGCGGGCAAGGCCACCAACTCCATGGTCGCCGGCATCAACATGGCCGTCTTCAAGAACAGCGACAACCTCGACGGCGCCACGAAGTTCGTGGAGTTCATGACCAGCGACGCCGAGCAGAAGCTCCTCAACAAGGCCTACGGCTCGATCCCGCCGGTCAAGGCCGCGCAGTCCGACCCGGCGTTCAACACCCAGGCCACCGCCGTCCTGCGCGAGACCCTCGCCACCAGCGCCGCGGCCCTGCCCCAGGTGCCCGACGAGTCGCAGTTCGAGACCGCGGTCGGCACCGCCGTCAAGGAACTGTTCGCCGACGCCGCGAACGGCCGCGAGGTGACCGCCGAGTCCGTCAGGGAGAAGCTCGCCAAGGCACAGCAGCAGATGCCGAACAAGTGAGCATCCCGACCCGGAACCCAGCCCCACCGACACGGACACGGACCTCGCCATGACCACCACGACCGCCTCGGCGCAGCCCGGCGAGCGGACGGTCGGCAAGAGCTCCCCCGGGACGGCGCGCGGACGCCGCCGTCCCGGGCGGATCCGCCGCATCGGCCTGCCCTACCTGCTGCTCCTGCCGGCCCTGCTCCTCGAACTCCTCGTCCACCTGGTGCCGATGGTCATCGGCATCGTGATGAGCTTCAAGGAACTCACCCAGTTCTACATCCGCGACTGGACCACCGCACCGTGGACCGGCCTCGACAACTTCACCATGTCGGTGGACTTCGACGCCCCCGTCGGCGAGGCGCTGCTCCACTCCTTCCTCGTCACCTGCGCCTTCACGATCCTCTCCGTCGGCCTGTGCTGGCTGATCGGCACCGCCGCCGCGATCTGCATGCAGGACGCCTTCCGCGGCCGGGGCCTGCTCCGCGCGATCTTCCTGGTGCCGTACGCCCTGCCGGTCTACGCGGCCGTCATCACCTGGGCGTTCATGTTCCAGCACGACAACGGCCTGGTGAACCACGTCCTGCACGACCAGCTCGGCCTCACCGACAAGCCCTCCTTCTGGCTGATCGGCGACAACAGCTTCGTCGCGCTGCTCGTCGTCTCGGTGTGGAAGGGCTGGCCGTTCGCCTTCCTCATCGTCATGGCGGGCCTGCAGAACATCCCCAGGGAGCTGTACGAGGCGGCCGCCCTCGACGGCGCCGGCGTCCGGCAGCAGATCCGCCGCATCACCCTGCCGTCGCTGCGCCCCGTCAACCAGGTCCTCGTCCTGGTGCTGTTCCTGTGGACGTTCAACGACTTCAACACGCCGTTCGTCCTGTTCGGCAAGGCGGCGCCGGAGGCCGCGGACCTCATCTCCATCCACATCTACCAGTCGTCGTTCGTCACCTGGAACTTCGGCACCGGCTCCGCCATGTCGGTCCTGCTGCTGCTCTTCCTGCTGCTGGTGACGGGCGTGTACCTGTTCCTGACCTCCAGGACCGCGCGGGCTCCCCGCAACACCCAGGAGAGGAAGACGGCCGATGCCTAGGTCCCCGATGGCGGCGCCGCGCTCCTTCACCTGGACCCGCCGCGTCTTCCTCACCCTGCTGACCGGCTTCGTCCTGCTGCCGGTGTACGTCATGGTCTCCAGCTCGCTCAAGCCGCTCGAGGACGTCTCCAGTCAGTTCCACTGGCTGCCGGGCAACCTGACCGTCCGTCCGTACGTGGACATCTGGTCGACGGTCCCGCTGGCGAAGTACTTCATGAACTCGCTGATCGTGGCCGGCGCGGCGACCGTCTGCTCCGTGGTCATCGCCGTGTTCGCCGCCTACGCCGTCAGCCGCTACGAGTTCCGCGGCAAGCGCGTCTTCTCGGTGACCGTCCTGTCCACGCAGATGTTCCCGGGCATCCTCTTCCTGCTGCCCCTGTTCCTCATCTACGTGAACATCGGCAACGCCACCGGCATCGCCCTGTTCGGCTCCCGCGGCGGTCTCATCCTCACCTACCTGACCTTCTCCCTGCCGTTCTCGATCTGGATGCTGATCGGGTACTTCGACTCGGTCCCCCGCGACCTGGACGAGGCGGCCCTCGTGGACGGCTGCGGGCCGCTGCGCGCCCTGTTCAAGGTCGTGGTGCCCGCCGCGATCCCGGGCATCGTCGCGGTCGCCGTCTACGCCTTCATGACCGCCTGGGGCGAAGTCCTGTTCGCCTCCGTCATGACCAACGACGCCACCCGCACCCTCGCCGTCGGGCTCCAGGGCTACTCCACGCAGAACGACGTGTACTGGAACCAGATCATGGCCGCCTCACTGGTCGTGAGCGTGCCCGTGGTCGCGGGCTTCCTGCTCCTCCAGCGCTACCTGGTGGCGGGCCTGACGGCCGGAGCCGTCAAGTGACCGGCACGCCCCAGCACTCCCACCCCCGACCCGAAAGGACCTTCGTGACCATCGACTTCGCCGCACTCCCGGACGACTTCCTGTGGGGCACGGCCACATCGGCGTACCAGATCGAGGGAGCCGTGGCGGAGGACGGACGTGCGCCGTCGATCTGGGACACCTTCTCGCACACCCCCGGGAAGATCGACAACAACGACCACGGCGACGTCGCCTGCGACCACTACCACCGCACGCACGAGGACATCGAGCTGATGCGGCGCCTCGGCACCAACGCCTACCGCCTCTCCGTCGCCTGGCCGCGCGTCGTGCCCGGCGGCGACGGCCCGGTCAACGCCAAGGGCCTGGCCTTCTACGACCGGCTCGTCGACGACCTGCTGGCCGCCGGCATCACCCCGTCCGTCACCCTCTACCACTGGGACCTGCCCCAGGCGCTCCAGGACCGCGGCGGCTGGCCGGAGCGCGCCACCGCCGAGCACTTCGCGTCGTACGCCTCCGTGGTCGCCGAACGCCTCGGTGACCGCGTGAGCCACTGGGCCACCCTCAACGAGCCGCTGTGCTCAGCCTGGATCGGCCACCTGGAGGGCAAGATGGCCCCCGGCTGGACCGACCTGACCGCGGCGGTCCGCGCCTCCTACCACCTGCTCCTCGGTCACGGACTGGCAATGCGGGCCATCCGCGCGGCGGCCCCGGACGCCCAGGTGGGCATCGTCAACAACCTCTCCACCATCCACGCCGCCACCGACCGCGACGAGGACCTGGCCGCCGCCCGCCGCATGGACGGCCACACCAACCGCTGGTGGCTGGACCCCGTCCACGGCCGCGGTTTCCCCGAGGACATGCGCGAGCTCTACGGCGTCGGACTTCCCGAACAACCCGGCGACATGGAGCTCATCGGTGCCCCCCTCGACTGGCTGGGCCTGAACTACTACTTCCCCCAGACCGTCGCCGACGACCCCACCGGGCCCGCCCCGCACGTGCGCACCGTCCGCCGTGTCGGCGTCCCGCGCACCGGCATGGACTGGGAGATCGACGCCGGAGGCATCGAGGACCTGTTGCTGCGCCTGACCGAGGAGTACGGGGCACGCAAGCTGTACGTCACCGAGAACGGCTCCGCCTTCCCGGACGTGATCCGCCCCGACGGCACGATCGACGACCCCGAGCGCCAGGAGTACCTGACGGCCCATCTCGCGGCCTGCGCCTCCGCGGCCCGCAGGGGAGCCCCGCTGGCCGGCTACTTCGCCTGGTCGCTGCTGGACAACTTCGAGTGGGCGTACGGCTACGACAAGCGCTTCGGCCTGGTCCACGTCGACTACGCCACCCAGGTCCGCACCATCAAGGGCAGCGGACACCACTACGCGAACCTCATCGGGCGGGCGCGGGGGAGGGAGCGCGAGGCCGCCTGAGAACCGGCCACGGACCCCGTGGTGGGTGCGGATGCGGGAGTCCGCGCCCACCACGGGTGCGGGTGGAGCAGAAGGGGTAGCCGGCCCCCACCGGGCGGGGCGGGGCGAGGCCCGGGCCGCCGCCGTGTGTCAGGCCCCCTTCCGTGCCACTCCGCCGTAGATGCCGATCGGCGGGGCGTCGGGGCGCCGTGCCTCCTCGGGACGCCAGTCGGTGACACGGACCAGCCCCGGCTCCACCATCGCGAAGTCCCCGAAGAAGTCGAGGACCTGCGGGTGCGAACGCAGGTTGAGGGACGCGGTGGCCTTGTTGTAGACGGCCGCCGCGTCCTCACGCCGGTCCTCGTGGACGTCACCCGTCGCGTGCGACAGAACGAGGTAGGAACCGGCGGGCAGCGCGTCGCGCAGTGTGGCGACGATGCCCGCCGGATCCTGCGTGTCGGCCACGAAGTGCACGACGGCGACCAGCAGCAGCGCCACCGGCCGGTCGAAGTCGATGACCTCACGCACCTCGGGGTGGTCCAGGATCGCGCGGGGATCGCGCAGGTCGGCCAGGACCACGGCGGTGTCCGGGTCGTCCGACAGAGCCCTTGAGTGAGTGGCGACGATGGGGTCGTTGTCGACGTACGCGACCCGGGTCCCGGGCGCGACGGACCGCGCGATCTGATGCACGTTGGGTTCGGTGGGCAGGCCGGTGCCCACGTCGAGTATCTGGCGGACGCCGCCCTCGGCCACCACGTGCCGCACCGCCCGGTGCATGAAGTGCCGGTTGGCGAGCACTCCCTCACGCACCTCGGGCGCCGCCTTCATGAACTGCTCGGCGGCCCGCTGGTCGACCTCGTAGTTGTCCTTCCCGCCGAGGAAGTAGTCGTACATCCGCGCGGGATGGGGTCGGCTCGTGTCGATCCGGTCGGGGTGGGCGGCGCTCTCGCCACTGCTCAGGGAGGTCATGCGGTCTGACTCCGTCCTCAACTCGTGGGCCACCCAAGGCGCCGGAGTGACGAGCACCTGGGCGAGCGCCGGTCGGAACATCATCTTGGCACGAGAGCACGCGCCGGTGAGCGCGGCGCAGTGCCTCCGCCCGCGTGGGCCGCGGACGGCGCAGACCGCCGCCTGGGGACGGTCCCGCTACGCTGACGACCCCGCGATGCCGTTCCGCGTACGGAGGAGTCTCCTGTGACCGCCGGTACACCCAGACCCCACATCGACACCAGCAAGCCCCACCCGGCCCGTGTCTACGACTGGCTGCTGGGCGGAAAGGACAACTACCCAGTCGACCAGCGGGTCGGCGAGACGCTCCCCGCCGAGGCACGCGGCAACGCGGCCCGGAACCGGGCGTTCATGCACCGCGCGGCGGCCTGGCTGGCGAAGAACGGCGTCGACCAGTTCCTGGACATAGGCACCGGCATCCCCACCGAACCCAACCTGCACCAGATCGTGCAGGCGATCAGGCCGGACGCCCGGATCGTCTACGTGGACAACGACCCGATCGTCCTCCGGCACGCCGAGGCGCTGCTGACCAGCACCCCGGAGGGACTCACGGACTTCCTCCACGCGGACGTACGACAGCCCGGGGCCGTCCTCGCACGCGCCCGTGAGGTACTGGACTTCGACCGTCCGATCGCCCTCTCCCTGATCGCACTTCTGCACTTCCTGCCCGACGAAGAGGACCCGTACCGTGTCGTGAGCACCCTCGTGGACACCCTTCCCTCCGGCAGCTACCTGCTCCTCTCGCACGGCACCGCGGACCAGCACCCGGAGCTGCGGCAGGAGACCGAGTCCGCCTACAAGAAGGGGGCCATCCCGCTGCGGATGCGCACCCGGAGCGAGGTCGAGCCCTTCTTCTCCGGCCTCGAACTGGTCGAGCCAGGCCTGGTGTTCGCGACCGAGTGGTACCAGGAGGAACCGGCACCGGTGCGGGAACGCAGCGGCTTCTACGTGGGCGTGGCGCGCATCCCCTGACCCGGGGCCGCGGGCGAACCCGGCGAACCACCCCTCCCCGGGGCCGCCTTGACGTCGACGGGAACCGGCCGATACTTGTGCGCAGCATGGGTCGGTCGGTGTCCGTGGTCGGCGTGAGACGGGACGACAGATGAAGCAGAGGAAGCGGCGGCTGCGCGCCGCCACGACCGCCCGTCGGACGCACCACGCACCACGCACCACGCACGATGCACAGCAACCCACCCAGGGAGCCGCCGTGTTCGCGAACGTGCCCGCCGTCCTCACCCCGCTGCGAGCCGGACTCCTCCTGGTCCTCGCCGTCCTGCTGGCCGTCCTGACGCCGGCCGCCCCAGGGGCCCTGGCCGCCGGGAAGCCGGAGACCGGGGCCAACCGCCCCGGCGCCGAGGTCGTCGCCGTCACCCGGGTCGCCGACCGGCAGGTCGACCTGTCGGTGCGGTCGCCGGCCCTGGGCGGCCGCACGGTCGAAGTCCGGCTCCTCACCCCCGACGGCTGGAACCCGTACGACCGACGCCACCGGCAGCACTGGCCCACCCTCTGGCTCCTGCACGGCTGCTGCGGCGACTACACGTCGTGGACGAGCATGACGGACGTGGCGGAGACCGACAGCCTGCGCGACGTCCTGGTCGTGATGCCCGAGGCGGGCTGGAACGGCTGGTACAGCGACTGGTGGAACCACGGCCGGGGCGGCGACCCGGCATGGGAGACGTTCCACACGAAGGAACTGCGCCACCTCCTGGAACGCGACTGGGGCGCGAGCGGCAACCGCGTGGTCGCCGGCCTGTCCATGGGCGGCCAGGGCGCCCTGCTGTACGCCGCCCGGCATCCCGGAATGTTCAAGGCGACGGCGGCGTACTCCGGTTCCGCCCACCCCCTCCTGAACGACGAGTCGGTCGACCGCATCATGGGCTTCTTCGCCGGCCAGGACACCGACCCGCTCCGCGTCTGGGGCGACCCGGTCGCCCAACGCGGCGTCTGGCGGGCCCACGACCCCTTCCACCTCGCCAAGCGCCTGCGGTCGATCCCCGTCTACCTGTCCTGCGGCGACGGCACCACCGGCCCCCTGGACCCACCGGGTGCCACGAGCGCCCTGGAGGCCGACTTCAACCGCCAGAACCAGGCGCTCGCGGCCGAGCTGAAGCGCGTGGGCGCGCGGCACGTGACGACCCACTTCTACGGCCCGGGGACCCACGGCTGGGCCTACTGGGAGCGCGAGCTGCACGCGTCCCTGCCGATGCTGCTGGGAGCGCTTGGGGTCGGCGACTGACGGCACGACGTCCAGCAACACCCGTGTCCCGCCCGCCCCTTGCCAGAGGCGCTGACCGGCCCCTAACTTAAGCAAGCACTTAACTGCGCTTAATTGCGCAGTTACTTCAATCGGGTTGGGGAGAGCTTCGTGCACACAGGCCTGCGCAGGTCGGCGGCGGCAACCGTCCTCGCCCTCTCCGTCTCCCTGACCGCGGTCGACGTCGCGGGCGCCGCCGACGCGCCGACGGCCGCTGGCGCACCGGCGGCCGGCACCGGCCCGTACGTCGACGTCGAGTACTTCCCGGAGCCGGCCGGCGGGGGAGCGCGCACCAGCGTCCTGGCCGACAGCCCCCACACGCAGCCCGACGGGCCGACGGCGACCGACCCGCAAAAGCGCACCGCCGCCGCGTCCGAGGACGGCGAGGTCGTCCCGCTCGCCGAGACCGGCCCGACCGCCGACCGCCTCGACGTCACGATCGTCGGTGACGGCTACACCGCCGCCGAGCAGGACGACTTCCTCGAGGACGCGCGTGCGAAGTGGGACGACGTCACCGACATCGACCCGTACAAGAGCTACGAGGGCCTCTTCAACGTCTGGGCCGTGAAGGCCGTTTCGGAGGACTCCCGAGTCACCGGCGACCCGACCCGGGACGTCGTCAGGAACACCGCGCTCGGCTCGTACTTCTGGTGCGGCGACACGGAGCGCCTGATCTGCGTCGACCTCGACAGGACGAAGGCCTACGCGGACAGGGCTCCGGCGACCGACCTGGTGATCGTGATCTCCAACTCCGCCAAGTACGGCGGTGCCGGCTACTCCGGACTCGCGGCGGACTACGGCTACGACGGCGTCTCCACGCTCTCCTCCGACAACGACCGGTCCACCCTGATAGCCGCCCACGAGATGGCCCACTCCATAGGCCTCCTGGCGGACGAGTACCAGTACGAGGGCTACGGCGACTACCCCTACCCCGAGCCCGCCCACCCCAACGCCTCGACCCTGACGGCGGACGAGATGGCGCGGCAGCGCACCAAGTGGGCGTCGTGGCTCGGCGAGACCGACCCGAGCGGCGGCGTCGTCGGCACCTTCGAGGGCGCCGACTACTACGAGTACGGGGTCTACCGTCCCACGGAGAACTCCATCATGCGCTCGCTGAACACCGATCGGTTCAACCTCCCCGGCCGGGAGGCGATGATCGCCGGCTTCTACCGCTCGGCCAACGCCCTCACCCCGCTGCGGAACACGGCGACCAGGGCCACCCGCTTCACCCGCCTCTCCGTCGAACTCGCCGACCTGGGCGCGGCCAAGGGCCTCTCCCGCCCGCAGCTGCGCTGGTACGTCGACGGACGCGAGGCCAGGCACGCCCGAGGCAGGACCTCCGTCCTCCCGGCCGCCCTGGGCGTCCCGGCCGACCGGCGCACCCACAAGGTGACCGCCACGGTGGTCGACACGACGACCGCAGTCCGCAGCCACGCCGTCCGGGACCTCACGTCCAACTCGGCGACCTGGACGATCGGTCGCTGACACACGGCGCCCGGTGGCTCAGAACGCCCATCGCGTATGGCTGTAGACCCCGTCGTCCCGGCCGAACCCGTACGCGGTGACCGGGGCCACCGCGAACAGCACCGCGTCGCCGCGCCGCATGGCGTCCCCGATGCCGTGGAAGGTGCCGTCGGCCGACGTGATGTGCGCCCCGTACTTCGCCTCGTACGCCGCGATCACCTCCTCCAGCACCGCCCGGTCACCGACCGGCTCCGCCTCGCCCTCGACGACGAGGTCGAACCCCTCGGTCAGCGAGTTCCCGCCCGTGATCAGCGCGCAGTGCGCGTCGTGCGCCAGGTTCCGGGCCTTCTGCTCACCCGGTCCGGTGGAGAAATACAGCACACCGTCGTGCCACGCCGCGATCACCGGCGTGACGTGCGGCCCGCCGCCGGGCCGCACCGTGGTCACCCAGAAGATCTCGGCGGCCTCCAGACGCCGCCGGGCCTCGGCCCACTCGGTGGCGGTGACGTCCGCGGCGCCGGGACGGGGATGGAGTGCGGAGCTGTAGCGGGCGTCGAGCTCGGTCGTGGGCTGTTCGGCGGCAGGTTGTTGCACGGACATGGCGGACTCCTTGCGCTCGTGTCCCTAACGACTGCCGGCCGGCCCGGAAATCATCGGTGCTCCCGATGGACTACCACCGACGGCGAGGAACGGTTCGAGCAGGCGGAGCAGCTCTTCGGGGCGATGCAGCGGGATGATGTGCCCGCAGTCCTCGATCACGTGGCCGACCAGGTGATCGGCGACCGGCCGCAGCTGCCGTTCGAGGGCCCGGCCCACCGGACGGGCGCCGACAGCCATGGTGGGGACGGTCAGCCGCCCGCCGACGACGGCCTGCGCGATCTGCTCGCCGCTCGTGGGCAGCGCGCGGTAGTACGAGAAGGCGCAGCGCAGGGCCTCGGTCCCGGTGTACGCCCGCACGAAGGCGTCCCGGACGGCGGGATCGACGCCCTCGCCGAGGGAACCGGCGTCCAGGAACCAGTCGACGTACCGGGCCTCGTGCCCGGTCAGCACCGTCTCCGCGAGACCGGGCACCGCGTGGAAGCCGAACCACCAGGGCGCCCCGCGCGCGAGAAACTCCTCGGCCCCCGGCAGCCCGCCCAGCAGTGACTCCATGACGACGAGCCGCCTGACGAGGTCGGGCCGGCGCATGGCGAGAAGGAACGCGGGCGGGGTTCCGGCATCGATGCCGACGACGTCCGCCGAGCGGACTCCGAGGGCTTCCAGCAGCGCTTCGGCATCGCACGCGAGGGTGCCGGCGTCGTACCCGTCCGCCGCACGCGTACTCGCCCCCGCGCCTCGCATGTCCGGTGCGACGACCCGGTGGTGTTCGGCGAGGGGGCCCATGACGCGGGTCCACAGCTGCCACGTGTGCGGGAAGCCGTGCAGCAGCAGCACGGCGGGTCCCTCGCCCTGGAGGGCCACGTCGAGTGCGACGCCGTTGACCGCGACGCGCCGGAGTTCGACGCCCGGAGGACGGGGATCGGAGGAGTGGGACGTGGTGACGGGCGTGAGCACGAGAATCCCCTGGGGTCGGCCGAAGCAGTTGCCAAGAAGCGGTTACCAATGGTGACAACAGAACGATAGGAAACTAGGCTGGGCGATCCAAGACCGCACTTCTGCCACAGGTGGTGAGCTCCGGGTGACCTCCTCGACGCCACGTCCTGCGCACCTCCCTCGCGGCGACCTGTTCGACCCGCAGTGCCCCACCCGCCGCCTCCTCGACCGGATCGGCACCAAGTGGACGTCCATGGCCGTCAAAGTGCTGGCGGAGGCCTCCCCGGAGGAGGTGCGGTTCGCGGAACTGCAGCGCAGGATGACCGGCATCTCGCAGAAGATGCTGTCGGCGACCCTTCAGGGCCTCACCCGCGACGGCCTGGTCGGCCGCAGAGTGGAGCCGACGGTCCCGCCGCGCGTGTACTACCGGCTCACCCCGCTCGGCCTGACCCTGGAAGAGCCGCTGGCCGCACTCCGTGAGTGGGCCGAGGCACACATGGCCGAGGTGGACCGGGCCCGTCGGCGAAGCGAGAAGGAAGGCGCCGCCGACTGAGGCTCCCTGCGCCGACATCACCATTGCCATCGCCGTGTTGGGCGGGTAGTGGTGTGAGGAAGCGAGGTGCGTGGCGCCGGGGCCCCGACTGTGACCGGGGGGGCACCAGGGGTGACGCCGGTACGGCAGACTGCTGTACGTGATGGCTGAACCGGTACGTGACAAGGGATCAGGCGGGCTTCGAGGGGCCCGGTCGACGCGCAAGTCATCGGCAGCCGGAGCCGGGACGCGACGTATTGCGGGGGGACGGGCATGACGACGACCGCTTCACCGGACGGCACTCCGGAGCCGCGCTCCGACGACGACGGCGCCCCCGCCGAGCCCACGGGGCAGCACCCCGACGCGGACGGGGACACGCCACCACCGCCCGCCGACCCCGGGCCGTCCGCACCGCAGCCGCCCGCCGGCGGGGGAGGCCGCCCCGACGAGAGCTTCGAGGCCCTCGTCTCCGACGTGCTCGGGGTGGACCCCGAGGCCTCCCGGCGCAAGAAGCTCCGCTGGCTGTTCGTGAAGGCGGCCGTCGGTCTCCTGGGCGTCCTTGGCGCGGTGCTGGTGGCATACCTCATGATCAAGCCGAGCACGATCAGGGAGAACGACACCAACACCGGTATCGACGCGGCCAAGACCCCGTTCACGGTGTCGGTGCGGCCGGAGGAGGGCGAGCCCCCCACGTGGGCGATGGTCCTCGACCGTGAGCTGACCGCCGACGAGGCGCGGAAACTGACGACCGGCGACCCTGGTTCCGCCTTCTCCTACCTGAGGGAGCTGGGCGGCCGCCCGCTCGTGTACGCGTCCGTGATGGAACACGCCCCCGAACGGTACGAGCGGAACACCAGGGACGGCGGTCTGGAACTCACCGACGCGTTCAAGATGACCGTGCTGAGCACCCGCTCCTCCGCCGTGGTCATCGACGGCTGGAAGACCACCGGCATCACGTGCCACAAGAGCACCACGCAGACCGTCGTCGCCATGCCGCCCCAGGGCGGAGCCACCTATCAGGGCATCCGGCTCCACCTTCCGCCGCGCGCCGAGGAGCCCGTGCTCACCGACGACGCCGAGGGGCAGGGCGAGTCCTACTTCGGCACCCACTACATCGAGGTCGGAGGCGGCCAGCCCTCGGGCGGCCTCAGGGTCGAGGCGATCGCACCACGGGGACAGGCGTGCGAGTGGGGCATCAAGGTCCACTACAACGACTCCTACCAGAAGGGCGAGTGGCTCCAGCTGAAGGATGCCAAGGGCAAGCCGCTGCGCATCCGCACGGAGTCCGTCCCGGCGGACCTCCAGCAGAAGTGGGTCTTCGCTTCCGTCGCCTGGACGCCGTGTCACGAGAATCCCGAGGGGTCGCTGTGCGATCTGGTCTGACCCTCAAGGCCGTGACCTCCCTCGCCCTGGCCGCACTGTGCGTCCAGGGGTGCAGTGCGCAGCCCCCCGAGGAGAATCCGGCCTCCACGTCCTCGGCGTCCGCGGCGCCCTTCCTGGGCAACCGGGACTACGTCCTCCCGGACAGTCCTTTCACCCGCGACGACACGGTCGTCACGGCCACGTGCGGCATGGGCGCGCGCTACGCCGCGGTCACCGTCCGGGCCTGGGACCCCGAGACGTGGCAACCGCGCGCGGAACGGACGTTCCCCATCCCCGGCGACGCCGCGTTCACGAACTACGCGGGAGTGAAGACGGTCAACAGCCCCCTCGTGGACCTCTGCGGTATGAATCCGGACAACCCGTCACCCTACGAGGTCGCCACCCTGGAATACATGGCTCCCCGGGTCCGCGCACTCTTCGACCTGGCTTTCACGCGCATGGCCGTGGTCCTGCGCGATCCCGACAACAAGGCGGATTCCCAAGTCGGTTACGTGGTGAGCGGCGCCGGCCTCGACGACGTCGTGCGGTTGGGGGGAGCGGCAGGTGCGGACGAACAGAACGCGGTGATGTCGCCGGACGGGACCAGCGTGTGGTTCACGTACACGGCAGAGGGCGGCGGGCAGCGGATCGGTTTCCGGTCCACCGAGGGCTCCCACGACCTGTCCGACGAGGGCCCGGCCGCCGGGCACGGCCTGCCCCTGACCGTCATGGGCAAGCCCCCACGCGCCGTCCAGGCGGACACGGTCCACCTCGCCCCTGGCGGCCGACGGCTCACCGCCAAGGCACCGAAGGTCTTCGGGAACGTCTTCGACACCTGGAACTCCTCAGGAGCGCTCACCTCTCGTTCGGCGCACCGGGCGACCCTGCTCAGCGAGTGTGTGGGTGTCGTCGGCTGGACCGGCGACGACCGGGTGCTGTGCCGCACCTCGACCGGTACCTTCCGGATCATGGACGCCCGTACCGGCCGGGCCTCGGGCGCCCCGGTCAGTGTGGTCGGCCCGCAGGACGGGACCGTCGCGGAGGGCATGCTGGTGTCGCCGGACGGGGAGCGGTTCCTCGCCGCCGTCCACGAGCCCAACGCCCGGCGGAGCGACGACGACTACTCGTACCGGAGGCCCGACTTCAGGGTGGTGCCGACCACCGGCAGTGGGGCGACGACCAGCGTGGTCAACGACCTCCTCGACACGTACACGATGTTCCTGAGCTGGTCGTAGTGGAAGTACGGCACTACGGCACATCGGTCTTTCGCTCCGCATCGGCGAAGGGCGGCCCTTGCAGGTGGGGCCTCCTGGGCCGATGAGCATGTCGGGCGGGAACAGCCGGGTCGCGGGTCGCTCCAGGCTCATGACATCCAGCAGGGCAGCCATGGCGCGCGGATTGCGTGCGTCGGCCTCCACGGCCTTGTCGACGAAGCGCGCGAGGAGACGTTCGACGCCGTTGGGCCGGGTGTCGGTGGCTCCCGGATACACGGCGTCCTGGCCGACGGCCAAGTCCCAGGCGGCGGCCACCGGTCGTGCGGCGGCGCGCTGAAGACGCCGTGCAAGGCCCGGTTGTCCCAGCCCCGTCGCGCCGAGGGTGTCGCGGACGGCGAGGGCGCACGGGGCGGCGACGGTCAGACCGTGGCCGTAGACGGGCGCGGTTGAGCGCGTCGGCGGCCGACGCGGTGAAGAACGTCTCTCCCTCCTCGACCCCGAAGTACTCGACGAGCCCGTGCAGAAGCTCGACGCTGGGGACCTTCCTGCCGTCGCAGGCCTGCCGGGCCCAGTATCCGGAGACGCCGAGCCGCTCGGAGATGTCCGAGGCCAGGTCGGACATGCGTGTGCCGGTCGCGGCCATCTCGGCTTCGGCGAGCGCGGCGATCCGCATCCGGACCCGGTCGTTGACGGAGCCGTCCGGTGGCACACCGCCCTGGAGCAGGGCGCGGACGGTGGACACCGGCAGTGCCGCCCGGACGGCGAGCTCCGCCGCGTCCAGCGGCTTCGAACGGCCTTCCTTCTCCTGGAGGACCCTGTCGAGACGACGCAGGGTTTCGGGGTGGGGAGAGTATGCAACCACCGTTGCACTCCCGGTCCGGGGGCCGACGACCGGTGTCGCTGACGGGACCCGGACCCTATGTGATGAACACGCATAGGGGCAGAGGTCGTTGAGCCCGGATCATCGATGCCTGCCCGCGGGCCTAGGGGACCAGCGGGACCTACAGGGGCTGCACGCTGATGGACCACGGCCCGTCCGAGCGGGCGTAGATGAGGCACGGTCCGGTCAACGGTGCCTCGCCCCGCCAGGGGCCGACGTGGTTGGCCAGCTCGTCTAGGAAACCGTTCCCGTCCGGTTCGTAGGTGTCGACGAGGAAGTAGCCGCCGTCCTCGGCCCGCGGGTCTCCCTCGTGGCAGAGCGAAGCGATCCCCGGGCCGCCCTCGTAGCGCAGTACGTTCGAGGCGGGGCACCGTGCGGCTCCGTCCAAGGCCGACGCACTCGACACCGCGGTCGCTTCGATCGCCCACGGCCCGTCCGCCTGGACTCTGAGTGCCCGCACCGTCCTGTCGTCGGCGTTGACCAGCGCCCGACAGGCGAAAGGCCCGTCCGTGTAGACGAGTTGGCTCAGAGAACGCAGACCGGCGTCCAGGGCGTCCACGACGAAGTGGCCTCGTCCCTGATGGGTGATGTCCAGGATGACCGGCTCCGCAGGCGTCGTCATCCGTGCGACCTGGTCACTGTCGCCGCCGATTCGTTGCAGCACCGGGCCGCCCGCGGCGAGCGGTGGAGGTGCCTGTCCGGGCACGCTCGTACTCTTGACGACACCGGAGAGTGGCACCACACCGGCGGGCCGCTCCTCCCGATCTCGCTGGAACCACTTCATGGCCCGCCCCCCCGTTCACGCTGCTTCGCCGCGCAGTATGCCACCCGGGACATCACTGCCCCGGCGTGGCGGCGGGATCGCGATCGCTGACGTCGCGGAACCCCAGTCGGCGGTTGAGGGCGCCCGTGACCCGCGTGACCGCGGTGCGAGGCAGCACCCTCGACGCCCAGACCCCGACGCGCTGGGACGCACGCCCGGGGAAGGAGACGGCCCGGCCCCGGGCGAAGTCGTCGAGCGTCCTGGCTGCCACGTCGGCGGGAGCATCCGTGAACTTGGGGTTCATGGACGCGGTCGTCCGGTCGAAGAACCCCGTGGCGGTGGCTCCCGGGTGGGCCGCCATCACGCGTACGCCGGTGCCGCGTACCTCCTCGGCCACCGCCTCGGTGAACGACAGCACGAACGCCTTGGTGGCGGCGTAGCTCGCCTGGTACGGCATGGGCTGGAAGGCGGCGGTGGAGGCGATGTTGACGATGCCGCCGCGGCCGCGTTCGACCATGCGGGCGCCCAGGAGGTGGACCAGTCCGACCAAGGCGGTGACGTTCACGTCGACGGACTGGAGGTTGGGCGCGAGGGGCCGGCCGAGAAACGGACCCACGGCCCCCATCCCGGCGTTGTTGACCAGGAGATCCACGTCCAGGCCGAGTCCGTCGACGGCGTCGAGGACCCGCTGCGGCGACCGCCGGTCGGACAGGTCCGCGGCGATCACGTCGACGCGGACGGCATGCGCGGCCCGGATCTCCTCGGCGAGGGCGTGCAGCGCGTCGGCCGAGCGGGCGACGAGAACCAAGTGCGCCCCCCGGGAAGCGAGTTCGCGTGCATAGGCCTCGCCCAGCCCCTTGGACGCGCCGGTGACCAGGGCGGTGGTGTTCGTGTACTCGTGCATGGGGGAGCGCTTTCTGTGTGGCTGGATGAGGGCATGGAACGGCCCAAGGAGAGATGGTTCGAGTCTCGAAGCAAGTGACGCCAACATACATACACTTCGAGGCTCGAAGTAAGTGGGCGTACGATGAGTCCATGACGCGAAGCACCCTCGAGTCGGTGGTGGCGGCGAACCACGAGCTCTTTATGCGGACCGGCGACCGGATCGAGGCCGTTCTGGCGGAGCACGGCCTGACCCCCGCGACCGCTCAGGCCCTCTGGGCCATCGACCCGGACCAGACGCCGCCCTCGATGAAGACACTGGCCGGCCGCCTGTACTGCAACGCGCCCAACCTCAGCTTCGTCATGAACCAGCTCACCGACCGCGGCCTGGTGGAACGCTCTGCCGACCCCGCCGACCGCCGCTCACGCGTGGTGGCCCTGACCGACGACGGGCGCCGCGTGCGGGCGGCTGTCATCGAGGCGACGCTGGCACTGACGCCCTTCGCGCGGCTGGGGGACGAGGAGCTGCGCAAGCTGGTGGACCTCCTGGGAAAGGCCCTTGACCCGGCTGCGGAGGGGGCCTGAGATCAGGCGGGGCGGCCGCCCGCGGCACCGTCTGAGGTGCGTGAGGTGCGTGAGGTGGGTCCGCGAGTAGTTGTCTCGATTGCTTCACGGTGCTGTCGCGGTTGGGATCTGGCGATGTGTACCGCACGGGAGCCCGGCTAACGTCCTGGTCGCAGAGGCACACGCCTGTATGTCCGGTACGGCGTGGGCTCCTGTTCGGGTTCCGGCACTGACGCATCACACCACGGGGGTACGGCACATGGTCAGACGAGACAGCGGGTCGGACGACAGAACACCTGGAGCCTTCGGTGCTCCTTCCCGGCGGCGTGTACTGCGCTTGGCCGGCGGCGGTCTCTCGCTGGCGGCGCTGGCCGTCGGCACGGTCGGCTGCGACGAGGACTCCGTGGACGTAGAGGACCCGGGAAGCACCGGCGGTGACGAGCCGAAGGGCGGCGGCAAGGGCTCCGGCGACGGTGGTGACGTCGGCGAGAAGGGGCAGGCTCCGAAACCGCTGTGGACGAAGCCGACCTCGGCCGAGACCTACGGGGACAACGACGAGCTGGTGGCCGCGGGCGGCGTCGTGATCGCCAGCGGCAGCCCGCTGGCCGCCCTCGACGCCGCGACCGGCGGGCAGAAGTGGTCCCTGCCGGGTGGTGCCGTCCCCGGCGCACCTCTGCTGCTCGGCAAGGACACCCTGTACCTGGCCAGCAGCGACTACGACGGCTCCGTCATCGGATACGCCCCGGCCTCCGGCAAGGAGACCTGGCGCAGCCGCCTGGGCAAGGAGTACCGGCAGCCGCAACCGATCGCGGTGGACGAGGAGCAGGTGTACGTCGTCGCCGAGATCCTCGAGAGGGACGGCTCGTCCAAGACCAACGTCATCGCCGCCCTCAACAGCACCACGGGCAGGATCGTCTGGAAGGAACAGCGCGACGTCGGCACCGAGCAGAACGGCATCCACGCCGCCGTCCGGGGCCGCCACCTCGTCTACACCGACTTCAAGAAGAACCTCACCGTGCGCGACACCGCGAGCGGCGCGCAGGTGTGGACGCACAAGACGGCCAAGACGAACTACGGCTTCTTCACGGTCCACCAGGACCTGGTCATCGTCCCCCAAGGGAACGTGCTCCAGGCCTTCAACCTGGCCGACGGCAAGGAGAAGTGGTCCCTGGAAGCGTCGGACGGGGCCCTCTTCCGCGAACCGGCCGCACTGGAGGACGTGCTCTACGTCGCCGACAGCGCGAGGACCATGTGGGCCGTGGAGCCGCGCGCCGGCAAACAGCTCTGGAAGTCCGAGGCCCTCGCGGACGCCGGGCTCCAGGTGCCACGGCAGTACGTCAAGGCGGGCGACACCCTCTACGGCGCCACGGACCTGGACAAGCAGGGCGGCATCATCGCCATCGACGCGCGGACCGGCGCCGTGCGCTGGACGTTCAACGACAAGACGGGCGACTACCACGCCTGGCTGGTGGCAACCGACGGCAAACGCGTCTTCGCCCTGCACGGCAAGAAGCTGCACGCGCTGCCGGTGTAGCTACCCGTAGGGCGGACCGCTGGGGTGATCAGGGACACAAGTGCAGATCACCCGTGGCGGGCAATCCGGGCAGCGCGGACACAAAGCGGTCGCGCTGCCCGGCGGTGGTGCCCACCACGCATCACAAAGGCCTGAATCAGGACGGGGCCAGAACTTCGGCGAACAGTGAAGTCCGTCGTGCCTACGCCGACGCGGGAAGTGCAGGGAACACGTAGACGGCGAGTACCTCGTCGGCGAGGACATCAAGGCCGGCACGTACAAGACGGCCGGGCCCGAGGACGAGTTCGGCTGCTACTGGGAGCGGGCCAAGGACGCCAGCGGCGAGTTCGGCTCGATCATCGCCAACAACAATCTGGAAGGCACCGGGCGGGTGACCCTCAACAAGGGCGAGTACTTCAAGACCAACCGGTGCCAGGAGTGGAAGCGGGTCGGCTGAGGCGGGCAGGGCCCGCCCAGGGGGACACACGGCCTGGCGGGCAGGTCACCTGCGCATATGGATTCCGGGGGAGGGGTAGGTGAAGTTTCTGTGCGCGGCTACTCTGTCGGCGTGTACGACATGACGGACCCGGTCGCCGCCCGCCGAGCGGCGATAGCCGCCGAGAAGGAGCGCCTGGCGAGAGCGCGGGAGCGCCGCGGCCGCGAGCCCGCCGGAGCGAACGGCTTCGCCCAACGGAAATGGCGTTGGCTCGGTGTCAACGGCGGTGAGGCCGTCGAGGCCGTGCTGGCGATGCTGCGTGACATCGTCGAGGTGCCCGCACTGACGGATGATCAACGCGACACGTTGACCCGGGCTGTCGCCGGGAGTCCCGACCGCGAGGCGCTGCTTCCTGCGGTCCGTGCGGGACTCGCGACTCTGAAGCCGGAAGAGGTCCTCGGGCACCTGCGTGCTCTGTGGGCCGCCGAGGTGCGCTGGCTCAACGCGCCCGGATCGGAGCGGTGCCGGATCCTGTGCTCGACCGCGCCCGGCCGCGAGCTGGTCGGCACCAGGTCCCGCGCGGTGTCGGGCGGGCCCGCGTTCTCCCTGTTCGCCACCGCCGCCACCCGGGGCGCGATCCCCGTACCGAACGCGGTCCTGGCCCAAGTCCTCCCCTGGGCGCCGCTGTCGGTCCTCGACGATCTCGTGGACCACGGTGGTCTGATGGCCGAGGACGGACCCTGGCAGGCGCGTGACGGCAACGAAGCGCTGTATCTGCGCGCACGCCTGGCTCCCAAGTCGGTCGATCCGCACGAGGCCGAGCGACTCGGATGGCACGGCATGCTGCGCCGACGGGCGTTCCTGGCGGACGAGACCATCGTGCGGCAGGAACCCGAGGACGTCTGGGACCTGTTGTACGTCGTGGTCAGGGACCTTCAGCTGTCGTCCCTGGACGCCTTGGACGCGGCGCTGCCGCGTGCCCAGCAGATCGAGTTGCGCGACCTCAGATCCGGTGCGTTCGTCGGGCAGTGGGACGGCGACACCGTCCGCGACGAAGGACTGTGGAAGCTGATGGCCGCACTGTGGCGGCCGACCGCGCCCGTCGATCCGCGACGCAGCGACTTCTACGCGCTGGTCGCGCTCAACCGGGCGTACGACCTGCTGAGGTCCGGCGATCTGGAAGGGGCCCGCCGCCAGGCCGACTCCTTCGTGAGGGAACGGACGAACGGCCCGTCGCTGCCCACCGGCCTCATGGACGAGGCGTACACGATCGCCGCGTACCTCGCCGCGGTCACCTCGACCGACGTCGAGAACGAGCGGGCCGCGAGGGAACAACTGGGCCTCGCGCAGACATACGCGCAGAAGGCGGCGGCGAACGGCGATCCCGTCGCCGAGCGCAACCTCGCGCACGTGCGTACGTGGAGGAGTACGACGAAGAACAAGCGGGGTGAGATGGCGAACCCCTTCATCGAACTCGGTCTCGACCATGGAGCGCAAGGCTGGGAACGGCACTGCCGAGACCTCTTCCGTCAGTACGAACACGAGGCCGACCAGGCGGCGCAGGCCCGACTCAACCGGGCGGAGGGCCGCATCCAGGATGCCGAGCGGCACGAGGCCGGGTACGACGTCTTCTTCCAGGTGCCCCTCGACCGCGCCCGCTACGAGTTGCCCGACGCGGTGCCCAGAAGACTCGTGCCGCCGCTGGAGCCGATGCCACGCCGTACCGCCCTCACCAGTGGCGCGGACCTCGAGTCCATCCGGGCGCTCGCGGCCGTCGAACTGCTCGACGACTTCCGCAGCACCGCACCCCACCTCGACCGTCACGGTCCCACCCGTTGACGGCCTCTTCCGACAGAACGCACGACGGTGAGCGAGGCGCAACCAGTCCATGGCCGGGAACAGGAAGACCACGGAACGCCGTGGTGAGAAGAGAGTCAAGCTCCCCAAGAACGAGCGTGCTCATCGCCCCTGCCCGCACTGCGGGCAGATACAGCCGGGCAGCAACCACACGGATGCGCCGCACAAACCCAGCGGACTGATGCGCCGCAGGGCGAAGCGGCAACAGTTGTCCGAGCCGTCCGCTGTGGCGGATGTCCAGGCAATGCCCGTGGAGCAGGAGTCGACCGACGCCGAGCGGTCCGCCGCCGTGACCGTCCAGGCAGCGCCCGAAGTGCTGGAGCCCGTCGACGCCAAGACGCTCATCCAGGGAGTGGTCGAACGGATCCCCGCTGCTCTGGCGGCCACGGCCGTCGGCGACGTCGTCCCGGCCACCGGGCTCAACGTTGCCGTGCGGAAAGCCGTCTTGGACGAGTTCCGGACGCGCACCCAGTTCGCCGGGCGGCTCGCGGAGATCGACGCACTGCTGTGGGCCCAGCCGGACCATGGCGGTGAGCTCGTCAACGGCACTCTGGAAGACCATTTGCGACAGTTGCGTCTTCGCAGGGTGACCGAGCCGGAGGAGGAGGGGCAGTTCGTCGTCACGGAAGGCGAGGGCGATCGCTTCGAAGTCCTGCGTCCGGCCTACCTGGACGAACTGACCGGCAAGGTTCTGCTGTCCGGGCACCTGCGGAGGGTTCCCGCGGGTGACAGCTTTGTGGGGGAAGAAGAGTGACGACCGGCATCGACTTCGGCACCACCAACTCGGTTGCCGCCCAGTGGAACGGCGAGTACGTCGAAATCCTTGAACTCGGTGGCCAGGGCCTTGATGCGGACTGGGAACGGCCCGGCTTCGAGAAGCTCTACCCGTCGGTGGTGGGCACCAGTTCCCTCCGCACAGGGGCCTTGTTCGGCTGGGAAGCCAAACTGCGGTCAGAGGAGGCCGTCGAGGCGTGCAAGCGGCTGCTGCGCGACGAACCACTCGTCACGGTCGGCGGTCGGCGATTCGCCGCCACCACGGCAGCCGCCGGCGTGTTCCGTTCGATGGCCACCGCCGCCGAGGAAGAAGCCGCGACGGAGATCGGTGAGGCCGTGATCACCGTGCCGGCGAACGCCACCGGAGCGGCTCGCTTCCGTACTCGCGAAGCGGCGCGGGCGGCGGGCATCGCCGTCAAGACACTGCTCAACGAGCCCACGGCCGCCGCCATCGCCTACGCGCACACCATGGAGGAGGACGGAGAGTTCCTCGTCTTCGACTGGGGCGGCGGAACCATGGACGCCACCCTGCTGCTGCACGACGACGGCTTCTTCGACGAGAAGGCCAGCCGTGGCGTCAACATGCTCGGCGGCCTGGAGATCGACGCGCGACTGCGCCGCATGGTGCTCGACCGGGCACCCGCGCGCAGGACCTGGTCCGAGTCCGAACAGCGGCAGTTCGCCCTCGACATCGAGCGCAACAAGATCCTCCTGTCGACCCAGGAGTCCGTGCGCATCACGACTCCGGACGGCATCGCCGTGGAGATCGGCCAGGACGAGTTCTCCGCCGCGATCCAGGACCTCATCAGCCGGGCTCTGGACCCGGTCGAGGAGTGCCTCGACCAGGCGCGTATCGACCCGAGCGAGCTCAAGGCCGTGCTGATGATCGGCGGAAGCAGCCAGATCCCCGCCGTGCGCGACGCCGTGGCGGAAGCGTTGGACTGCGAACTCGTCGGCGCGGACCTCTGCCATCCGATGACGGCGGTCGCCGAGGGCGCTGCGATCTGCGCGGCCGCCATGGACGGAGAGCTGAAGAGCATCATCCGCGTCGTCAACACGCACGCTCTGGGCACCATCACCAAGGACCAGCACGGAAAGCGGGAGTTCAGCTCCCTGATCGATCGCAACCAGCGCCTCCCGCAGCAGCGGAAGAAGTCCTACCAGCCGTCCAGGGACGGCGTGTCCAAACTGACCGTCGAGGTGTGGGAAGGCGACCCCGACCGCCCCGTCGACCACCCCGACAACGTCAAACTCACCGAACTCGTCCTCACCTACCCGCCGCAGCACTCGCGGGCGGCCGAGGACGGCGCGTTCGACCTGGAGTACACCTACAGCAAGGAGGGTCTGCTGACGGTGAAGGCCACGCTCCAGAAGACGGGGTACCCCGTGCTCGACGGAGAAGTGCGGGTCTTCGGCGACAGCGCCGTCCCGCCGGAGATCAAGAACGAGTTGCAGAAGCTCTTCTCGCTCCGCACGACAGGACGGGAGGCGCCCAGGCCGACGCATCCGCAGCCGTTGGTGACACACAGGGCCGAGGGGCGGACCGGCAGTGCATCGGCGCGCAGGCCGACGCCTGCTTCGCTGCCCAAGTCCGTCACGGCCGGCAAGAAACCTGCTGCCCTGGTCGTGGACGGCTCGAACCTCGCGTGGAACGGCCGCCCGCCTCGTTCCGCAGGCGGGCGGCCGAGTTTCCAGGCCTTGCAGGCCGCCATCAAGTCACTTCGGTTCAAGAACCCCGAGCGGGACATCCATGTCGTCGTCGACGCCACCCTCCGACACGATGTCGTGCCGGAGGAACGAGCGCTGGTCGAGGAGGCGATCGCCGCAGGCACCGTGGTGCAGCCCCCGGCGGGCACCGAGGGCCGCGGCGACGCCTTGGTGATCAGCATTGCGGACGAGATCGCCGGAGTGATCGTCTCCAACGACAATTTCGCACCTTTCCAGAAGGCCAATCCTTGGCTCCTGGATGACGGCCGGGTGCTGGGCGCCACACACTCCCAGGGACTCTGGGTCTTCAACAAGCGCAGGCCCAATGCTGCCGTCCCGGCAGGACGTCGCCGCTGACACCGGTCTCTCCGGTGGTCGGAGGTGCGAACCTTCAGCCCGTCCGTAGGACTCTGTAGCGGACGGGCCAGTCCTCCACCTTCACCAGCAGACCTTCGCTCGCGAGGTCCCGCAGGATCCTGCGGGTGTGCTTCGGATCGGGATCGTGCCCTGTGTCGCGCAGGGCACGGAGTCCGCGCTCGGTGTCCCAGAGCCCGCCGAACGTACGTACCGCCTTCTCGAGGTCGGCGCGCTGGCTGGTGGAGTCTTCCCTCACCGTGTCGCTCCTCCGGTCTGCTCGGCGGTGGGGGCGGTCGAGTGCGCCTTCTTCGTGTGGTTGGCGATGCTCGCCGGTGCGCCGACGTAGTCACAGGATCCGCACTTCCGCCACGCTCCCTCGGACACGGCTCGTGCGCTCACCGAGTGGCCGGGGCCGTACCCGTGGCCGTGCAGCAACTGAGCCACGGACGAGCCGTATTCGACCGCGAGGAGGGCCGCCTCGGCCACTTTGTCGTGGCCCGGTGCGAAGAAGGAACCGGGGCCGGTCTTTTTGGCGCAGCCGCACCAGCAGGTGCCGGTGGGAGTGAGGTGGGGAAGGGGTTTCGTCGTCATGGCGTCACCGTAGATCAGTGAACAAGATGTGCCCGGTCCCTTGCCCTTTTTTAATCTCGGCTCCGGTGCGTTGCTTCCGGAACCGGGCCAAGAGGGAGGACACCGCCGCAAGTACGACCACAGCGGGCGCGTTGTCCCACAGCCCGCCCCTAGCTGACCAGCACCGAGTCGCTACTGCATATGATGCGCAAGTGCGCACCGACTACACCATCCGAACCGCCACCCCCGCCGACGTGGCCCCCGCCCGGGCCGTCATGCTCGACACCGTCTACCGGGACTTCCGCACCGGTTACGTCCCCCGCTGGCACGGTGATGTCATCGACCCGGCCGGGGCCTATCTGGCCCCCGCCCGGCACACCCTCCTCGTTGCCGTGGACGCGGGCGGTGAGGTCGTCGCCACCGGGGCTCTCGACTCGCGGGGGCCCGCGCACCCCCCGAACCCCGCGCATGTCGCCGAGCGGTACCCCTCCGGTGTGACCGCGCAGTTGCGGCGGGTGTATGTGCGGCCCGAGCATCGGCGGCGGGGGCTCGCGCGTCGGCTTGTCGACGAGTTGCTGGCGTTCGCTGCCGCCGACGGGGGATACCGGGCCGTGTATCTGCACACCGACCCCGCCGTCGAAGGGGCCGAGCCGTTCTGGCGGTCGTTGGCCAAGGTCGTGCACGACGAGCGGGAGGACGCGGGGGGCGGGCAGGGCATCGTGCACTTCGATGTTCCCCTGGTCGTCTCCCGTGTGGCCGTCTCGCGTGATTGAGTAGGCATGAAAATCATTTCCATGTAGGGTCTCGGTGTGCTGCCGCACACCCGTCTGCCCGCCCGTCTGAAACGATCGATCCGAGGACCATGCGCTCCCACCGCCGCCCCCGGCTGCTCGCCCCCCTCCTGCTCGCCCCGCTCATGGCCGGCTGCTTCGCCTCCGGTGGTGGCGACGACTCCGCGTCCGGTGACGGTGGCGACGGCGACGGTGCCCGGCTCCGCGTCGCCCTCGCCTTCCCGCCCACCGAGAACCTGTCACCGTACGGCGCCGACGCCACCCTGCTCAGCCGGCTCGGGGTCACCGAAGGACTCACCGCGCTGGACGCCAACGGCTCCGCCGCGCCCGCGCTCGCCGAGTCCTGGCGGCGGGACGGGGACAAGGTCTGGGAGTTCACCCTCCGCGACGCCACCTTCCAGGACGGGGGCGAAGTGACCCCCGCCGCCGTGGCCGAGTCCCTCACGCACGCCACCGACGCCAAGCCCGCGCCCGCCGCCCTCGCCGGTGTCACCCTCCATGCCGAGGCGAGCGGTGACCGGGTCGTACGCGTCACCACGGACGAGCCCGACCCCGTGCTGCCGCTCCGGCTCTCCAGCCCCAGCCTCGCGATCCTGTCCAAGGACGCCTACGCGAAGGGCAGTCGGGTCGACCCCGTCGGCCACGCCACCGGCCCCTTCGAGCTGACCGAGGTCAACGGCGCCACCTCCGCCTCCCTCGACCGGTTCGACGACTACTGGGGCGGCCGCGCCCAGGCCTCCGGCATCGACGCCCGCTTCATCGCCGACGGCACCGCACGCGCCAACGCCCTGCGGACCGGCGAACTCGACATCGCCGAGGCCGTTCCCGTCGCCCAGGCCGCTTCGCTCGACGAGAAGAACCGGCGCGACACCGCCACCACCCGCACCACCAGCCTGCTCCTCAACGCCTCGTCGGGGACCTTCGAAGACGCCGGGCTGCGGGCCGCCGCCCGCGCCGCCCTCGACACCTCCGTGTTCGCCGAGGACGTCTACGAGGGATACGCCGATCCCGGTGCCGGGATCTACGGGCCCGCCGTCACCTGGGCGGAAGGGAAGCGGACCGCGCCCGTCGGACGTGCGGAGGTCAAGAAGCCCGGCAGCGGTGACACCATCACCCTCGCCACCTACGACAACCGGCCCGAGCTGCCTGAGGTCGCCCAGGTCGTCAAGCAGCAGCTGGAGAAGGCCGGGTTCACCGTCAAGCTCACCGTGCGGGAGTACTCGCGACTCGAAGGGGACGCGCTGGACGGGAAGTTCGACGCCTTCGTGCTCGCCAGGAACACCCTCCTCGACACCGGTGACCCCGTCGCCGTGCTCGCCGGCGACTACACCTGCGACGGCGGCTTCAACATCGCCCAGCTCTGCGACCAGGGCGTCGACCGCGCCGTCGCCGACGCCGAGAAGATCGCCGACACCGCGAAGCGGCAGGACGCCGCCATGGCCGCCGAGGCGCGCATCCTCGGCAGCGACGCCGTCGTGCCGCTCGTGCACCAGCGGATCATCACCGGTGTCGCCGACTCCGTGCAGGGCGTCGTCCTCGACCCGTACGAGCGCACCCTCGTCGGCACCGGCACCCGGCGCTGAACCATGTGGCAGCGGGTGGCAGGCGCGGGGTGGCGGACCCTCCTCGCCGTCGGGCTGGTGTGCGGGATCGGGCTGCTGCCCTGGCTCACGCACACCGACCCCGCGTACACCGTCCTCAAGGCGCGGTCCGCCGAGCGTGAGCCCACGCCCGAGGTGCTCGCCGACATCCGGCAGCAGCTCGGGATCGACGGCGGGCCCCTGCACGTACTCACCGGCTGGCTGGGCGGGCTCGTGCGCGGGGACGCCGGGCAGTCGTGGATCTCCGGCGCGGACGTCCTTCCCGAGGTGACGCGGGCGCTCGGCGCCTCGTTGCTGCTCATGGGCGTCGCGCTGCTCGTCGCCGTTCTCACGGCCGGGGTCATCTGCCTTCGCACCCTGCGGCTCGGGGCCCGGCGGCGGCTCGGCGGGCGGCGCGGTGGCGGGAGCGGGTCCGCCGTACTCGCCTCGCTGCCCGAGTTCCTCGTCGCCTCCGTGCTCGCCACCGTCGTCGGCGTGCAGCTGGGGTGGTTGCCCGCGCTGGGGTGGTACGGGCCCCAGTGGACCGTGCTGCCCGCGCTCGCCCTGGGGCTCCCCGCGGGGGCCGTGCTGGGGCGGCTGCTCGACGATCTGCTGCCCGGCGCCTTCGGCGAACCGTGGGCGCTGGCCGCCGCGGCCCGGGGGCTGACCGGGAGGTCCATCGCCCGTCAGGCCGTACGGCGGTGCGTGCCCGCGCTGCTGCCCAACCTCGGGCTGTTCGTCGTCGGGCTGACCGGCGGAGCCGTCGCCGTCGAGCAGGTCTTCGACATCCCGGGGCTCGGGCGGACCACCCTCCAGGCCGCCCTCGCCCAGGACCTGCCCGTGCTCCAGGCCGGCACCCTCGCCCTCGTCCTCCTCGCCGCGCTCGCGACCGGCGCCACCCGTGTCGCCGCCCGGCTGCTGACCGGGCCCGCGCTGCGGGACGGCGCCCTGTCCTCGCTGCACCGGCCCGCCCCGCCCGCCGGACGGCTGTTGCCGCTCACCTACGGTGCCCTGCTGGTCGCCGTCGTGGCGTTCGGGCTGGTCCGCGATCCGCTCGCCCTCGACACCGGGCAGCGACTGCGGGCGCCCTCCCCCGAGCATCCCTTCGGTACCGACGCCCTCGGACGCGACCTGCTCGCCCGCGTCGGCCACGGGGCGCTGGACACGCTGCTCCTCGCCGCCGCCATCAGCGCGGCCGCCCTGCTCGTGGGCGTGCTGCTCGGGCTCGTGCCCCGCGTCTCCGCGCCGCTCGTCGACACCGTCAACGCCGTACCGCCCGTGCTCGTCGCCCTCCTCGTCACCGCCGTCGCCGGCAGCGGTGCGGCCACGCCCGTGCTCGCCGTGGGAGCCGTCGCCTGGGCGCCGCTCGCCGTGCACACCTCCTCTCTGCTGCGGCAAGAGCGCGCCACCCTGCACATCACCGCCAGCAAGGGGCTGGGCGCGGGGCCGGCTCATCTGCTGCGGCACGAGTTGCTGCCCGCCGTGGTGCCGCCGGTCCTGCGGCACGCCCTGCTGCGGCTGCCCGGTGTCGCCCTCGCGCTCGCCTCACTCGGCTTCCTCGGCCTCGGCGCCCAGCCGCCGTCCCCCGAGTGGGGGCTGCTCCTCGCCGAGAACCAGCCGTACGCCGAGCGCGCCCCCTGGGCCGTCCTCGCCCCCGCCGCCGTACTCGCCCTGCTCGGCGCGCTGGCCGTCAGCGCGGCGGGCGGGCTGCGCCGACCGGTCCGCCGGGGCCCCTCACCCGCCGTCGACGGGGGCCCCGGTGCCGAGCGGCGGTCCGCGACGGCGACGGAGAGGGAGCCGGTCGGAGTCCGATGACATGACCTCCGCGTCCGCCGCGTCCGCCGCGTCCTCCGGGTCCGCCGCGTCCTCTTCGTCTCCCTCGTCCCCCTCCTCGCCCTCCACCGAGCGGTCCGTGCCGGTGTCCCGACGCCGTCGCACCGCACGGCTCACCACGCTCTCCACCCTCTCCCCACTGCTGCGGCTGCTCGTCCTCACCCAACTCGCCTTCAACATCGGCTTCTTCGCCGTCCTGCCCTTCCTGTCCGAGCACCTGGGGCAGTCCGTCGGCATGGCGGGGTGGCTGGTCGGGTTCGTGCTCGGGCTGCGGACCTTCAGCCAGCAGGGGCTCTTCGTGGTCGGCGGTGCGCTCGCCGACCGGTACGGCATCCGACCCGTCGTGCTGGCCGGGTGCTTCCTGCGGATCGCCGGGTTCGGGTGGCTCGGTTTCGCCGAGCGGACCTGGGCCGTCGTCGGTGCCGTGCTGCTGATCGGGTTCGCCGCCGCCCTCTTCTCGCCCGCCGTCGAGTCCGAGGTGGCCCGGCAGGCGGTCGTCTGGGAGGAGGCGGGGAGTGGCGACCGGACCCGGGTGCTCGCGCTGTTCACCGTCGCAGGGCAGGCCGGTGCCTTCGTCGGGCCGTTGTTGGGTGCGCTGCTGCTCGCCGTCGACTTCCGTGCCGCCTGCCTCGCCGGCGCCGGTGTCTTCGTGCTGGTCCTCGCCGGGCACGCCCGGCTGCTGCCGCAGCGCATCCCCGGGCGGGTCCAGGTCCGGGTCAAGGGCGGAGCGCGGCTGGTGCTGCGCAACCAGCGGTTCCTCGCGCTGTGTTGTGCCTACGGTGCCTACCTGCTCGCCTACAACCAGCTCTACCTCGCCCTGCCCGCCGAGGTGGAGCGGGCGGCCGGTTCGCAGGCGCCGCTGGCCTGGCTGTTCGCCCTGTCGTCACTGCTGGTGGTGACCGCGCAGTTGCCGGTGACCCGGTGGGCGGGGGAGCGGCTGGCGCCGCGCCGGTCGATGGTGGCCGGGCTGGTGCTGATCGCCGTCGGGTTCGCCGTCGTCGGCCTTGCCCGGCCCGCGGGGTGGACGGGGACGGGTGGGCTGGCGCCCGCCGCCGGGTTCGTCGTTCTGCTCACCCTCGGGCAGATGCTCGTCGCGCCCGTCGCCCGCGCCTGGGTCCCGGACCTCGCGGAGGAGGGGCGGCTCGGGCTGTACACGGGGGCGCTGTCCTCGGTCTCCGGGATCGTCGTGCTGGCCGGCAGCTCCGCGACCGGGCTGCTGCTGGACGCCGGGTTGCCGGTCGCCGTGCCGTGGCTGGTGCTGGCGGCCGTACCGCTGGTGGCGGTGGGGGTGCTGCCCCGGCGGCCGCAGCCGGTTCCACCGGATTCCTCGACGCCGGCCGCCCCCTCCCCGCCCGTGCCGCCGTCCTCGTCGAGCTCTTCCTAGCCTCGTGGCGTCGTCGGCGTCTCCGTCGGGCTGTTGCCGACCTTCACGGGCAATACATCCGGGGCGTCCACCGGACCGGCCGCTCACCGGGCTCACAGGGCGCACCGGGCTCACAGGGCGCAACAGGCTCACCGGGCGACGAGTTCCGGCACCGTCTCGGCCGGGGCGGCAGGCACCCGGGACCGCCGCCACAGCCACCGCACGTCCCGTCCGAACGACCACACCAGCAGGCCCAGCGCCACGGCCACCACTCCGGCGTTCGCGAGGCGCGGCAGCAGGTCCGCGCCCGCCAGGAGCAGCAGTACGCCCTGCAACGCGGCCACCGTCTTGCGGGCCGTGCTCGGCGGCAGCGGAGCGGTCAGCCACGGCCACACCCTGGCCGCCGCCACGAACACGTACCGCATGCCGCCGATCAGCAGCACCCACGGGCCCAGGTCCATGGCGACGTACACACTGAGCACCAGGATCAGGAACGCGTCGACCTCCATGTCGAAGCGCGCACCGAGCGGTGTGGACGTGCCGGTGCGACGGGCGACCCTGCCGTCCACGCCGTCCAGGATCAGGGCCACGGCCGTCAGGCCGACGAGCAGGGAGACCGGCGGCGCACTGCGGAAGGAGTCCGCGACCAGGGCGGTGACCCCGCCGACGAGAGCGGCCCGGCCGAGGGTGACCCGGTTGGCCGGACCGAACGACGGCAGGCGGGAGCGGTGCAGGGCCCGGGAGAGCACGGCCCAGCTCGCGAACGCGAACGCCAGGCCGGTCAGCCAGCCCGCCGTGCCCATGCCGATCGCGGTGCCGAGCAGCACCAGCAGCAGGAGCATCGCGCCCGCGCCCACCGCGGTCTCCTGCTGAACGGGCCTCGCGTCGTAGACGTCGTACGGGTCGTACGTGTTGTTCAGGGCCACCGAACACCCTCCGGCCGTGTGACAGAGTCGATCAACGCCGCTACCTTGTGCGCGGCTTGTGCATCCCTCGGTACGTGAGTGGCTTCCCGATCGTTCAGGAGGACTTTCCATGACCCGCACGGCACGTTCGTTCTGGCTCGAAGCGCCCGGCCGGGGTGCCGTCCGCGAGGTGGCGCTGCCGGTACCGGGCCCGGACGACGTGCTCGTGCGCACGCTCTTCAGCGGCGTGAGCCGGGGCACCGAGACCCTCGTCTTCGGCGGCCGGGTGCCCGAGAACCAGTACGCGGCGATGCGCGCGCCGTTCCAGGAGGGCGACTTCCCCGGACCGGTGAAGTACGGCTACCTCAACGTCGGTGTGGTGGAGGAGGGTCCGGAGCGTCTTGCCGGGCGCACCGTGTTCTGTCTCCACCCGCACCAGACCCGGTACGTCGTCCCGGCCGCCGCCGTCACCCCGGTGCCGCCCTCCGTCCCCGCCGGGCGGGCCGTGCTCGCCGGCACCGTCGAGACCGCCGTCAACGCGCTGTGGGACGCGGCGCCGCTGGTCGGCGACCGGATCACCGTGGTCGGCGGCGGCATGGTCGGCTGCTCGGTGGCCGCGCTGCTGGCCCGCTTCCCGGGTGTCCGGGTCGAGTTGGTCGACGCCGATCCCGGCCGGGCGGAGGTCGCCGCCGCGCTCGGTGTCGGCTTCGCGTCCCCCGCCGACGCCCTCGGCGACCGCGATCTCGTCGTGCACGCCAGCGCGACGGAGGCCGGGCTCGCACGGTCGCTGGAGCTGCTGCGGACCGAGGGCACCGTCGTCGAACTCAGCTGGTACGGCGACCGGCGCGTCGCCCTGCCCCTCGGCGAGGCCTTCCACTCCCGCCGCCTGACCCTGCGCGGCAGCCAGGTCGGCACCGTCTCCCCGGCCCGCGCCGCCACCCGCACCTACGCCGACCGGCTGGCCCTCGCCCTCGACCTGCTCGCCGACCCGGCGCTGGACACGCTCGTCACCGGCGAGTCCGCGTTCGCCGAACTGCCCGAGCTGATGCCCCGGTTGGCCTCCGGCGAGATCTCCGCACTGTGCCACCGGATCCGGTACGACGGGGAGGACACCGGGGCGGAGACCCGCGGCGGCGCCTGACCTTGAGAAAAGACGTACGGCCCACTGAACAGGGGAAGGCACTCGGCCGTAATAGACGGCACCCCGCGCCGCGACAGGCGGGGGACCAGACGTGCCACACCTGGAGGGTCGTCCGTTGTTCAGCATCACCGTCCGCGATCACATCATGATCGCCCACAGCTTCCGCGGCGACGTCTTCGGGCCCGCGCAGCGCCTGCACGGAGCGACGTTCCTGGTGGACGCCACCTTCCGGCGCGAGCAGCTGGACGAGGACAACATCGTCGTCGACATCGGACTGGCCACCCAGGAGCTGGGCGCCGTCGTCAGCGAGCTGAACTACCGCAACCTCGACAACGAACCGGACTTCGCCGGCGTCAACACCTCGACCGAGTTCCTCGCCAAGGTCATCGCCGACCGGCTGGCCGAGCGCGTGCACAAGGGCGCGCTCGGCGAGGGCGCCGAGGGCCTGGCCGGCCTCACCGTCACCCTGCACGAGTCGCACGTCGCCTGGGCGAGTTACGAGTGTGCGCTGTGACCGACACGTCCACCGAACCGGTGGTTCCCACGACGACGGCGCGC
Source organism: Streptomyces sp. NPDC085944 (assembly GCF_040686295.1). Taxonomy (NCBI): domain Bacteria; kingdom Bacillati; phylum Actinomycetota; class Actinomycetes; order Kitasatosporales; family Streptomycetaceae; genus Streptomyces; species Streptomyces sp. NPDC085944. The sequence continues at coordinate 237,098 of NZ_JBFBJX010000004.1, forward strand.
TCCCGTCTCGCCCACGTGCCCGCACAGACGCCGGCCGCCCCGAGGAACGGCGGAATCGTCCCCATGTCCCTGCGCTCCGTGCACTTCGTCATGCCCGGCGGCGTCGACGACCCGGCCGCCCCCAGCGGCGGCAACGCCTACGACCGCCGCGTGCGGCTGGACCTGCCCGGCTTCGGCTGGCGGGTGCGCGGGCTCCCCGTCGACGGGGCCTGGCCCCGGCCGGACGACGCCGCCCGCGCCGAACTCGCCCGGCTTCTGCGCCGGTTGCCGGACGGTGCCGTCGTCCTCCTCGACGGACTGGTCGCCTGCGGGGTGCCCGAGGTCGTCGTCCCGGAGGCGGAGCGGCTGCGCATGGCCGTCCTGGTCCATCTCCCGCTCGGCGACGAGACCGGCCTCGACCCCGCCGTCGCCGCCGACCTCGACGCGCGCGAGCGTGCGGTGCTGCGTGCCGTACCGGCGGTCGTCGCCACCAGCGACTGGGCCGTGCGCCGGCTCGTCGCCCACCATGGGCTCGACCCGGCCCGCGTCCACGTCGCCGCGCCCGGCGCCGACATCTCGCCCCTCGCGCCAGGCACCGACGGCGTCTCCCGGCTGGTGTGCGTCGCCGCCGTCACCCCGCGCAAGGGCCAGCACCGGCTCGTGGAGGCGCTGGCGGCGGTCGCCGACCTGCCGTGGAGCTGCGTGTGCGTCGGCGGGCTCGGGCACGACCCGGAGTACGTCGGGCGGCTGCGGTCGCTGATCGCGCGGCACGGTCTGGAGGAACGGCTGGTGCTCGCCGGACCGAGGTCGGGCACGGAGCTCGACGCCACCTACGCCACCGCCGACCTCATGGTCCTCACCTCGTACGCCGAGACGTACGGCATGGCGGTGACCGAGGCACTCGCGCGCGGCATCCCCGTACTGGCCACGGACGTCGGCGGCCTCCCGGAGGCGGTGGGGCGGGCGCCCGACGGCGGGGTGCCCGGCATCCTCGTTCCGCCGGAGGATCCCGTCGCGCTCGCCGCCGAACTGCGCGGCTGGTTCGGCGAGGCGGACGTACGGCGCCGGCTCAAGGCGGCGGCGAGAGGCCGCCGAGCGGCGCTGAACGGCTGGGCGGCCACCGCGCGGAGCCTTGCCGCCGTACTGCACCGACTGCCAAACGAACCGAGGGAGGCGGCATGAGGAAGACGACGGCACCGGCCGCGGGAGCCGTTCCGGCCCAGCCCGGGCCTCAGGAGGCCGCCGAGTCCACGAACGGGGTGATCCCCGGCGCCGGACCGACCGGCGACGGGCAGACGCCACGACCGACGCCACGCCCGCCGACGCCACGACCGGCGGAGCCGTTCGCGGGGCGACCGCGGGATCGGCGCGCGGACCCACCCGCCGGGCCCGCCCCGTCCGCCGGTCGGCCGGACGCCGGGTCCGCCGCCCGGCCCGGCGAGCACGCCGACCCGGTGGACACGCGCGACGGGGACGGGACCGACCGGCGGACCGAAGGTCCCGACGGTCCCGACGGCTCCGACAGCCCTGACGGCCCCGGTCGGGCCACGGCCGAGCGAGCTACGCTCCGCCTCCGCGAACCCGCCCCGGCCGAACCCACGCCCGCCGACCCCGGGCGCCCCGGCGATCCGCCGCGCTATGCGCCCGCGTGGCTGCGGCTCCGTGAGCCCGCGGATGCCGCCGCGCGGGCGCGTGATCTGCTCGATCCGCTCCGCATCCGCCTGGCCAACCTGCCGAGCCGGGCGGACGGGCTGGTCGTGCACGACCTGGGCTGCGGCACCGGTTCCATGGGACGTTGGCTCGCCCCGCTCCTCGACGGCGCCCAGCACTGGGTGCTCCACGACCGCGACCCCTACCTCCTGCACTTCGCCGCCGTCGGCGCCCCGCGTTCGGCGGCGGACGGGAGCCGTGTCACCGTCGAGACCCGGCGCGGTGATCTCGCCCGGCTCACGCCGGACGCGTTGGCCGGCGCCGGACTGGTCACGGCGTCCGCGCTGCTCGACGTGCTCACCGCCGAGGAGGTGGGCACCCTCGCCGCCGCCTGCGCCGCCGCCGGCTGCCCGGCCCTGCTGACGCTCTCCGTCGCCGGACGGGTCGAACTCGCCCCCACCCACCCCCTGGACGCCGAGATCACCGAGGCGTTCAACGACCACCAGCGGCGCACCGGCCTGCTCGGTCCCGACGCGGCGTCCTCGGCGGTGGAGGTCTTCACCGCGCACGGGGCCACCGTACGGGCGCACCCCAGCCCCTGGCGGCTGGGACCGGACGAGGCCGCGCTCGCCGAGCAGTGGCTGCGGGGCTGGGTCGCAGCGGCCGTGGAACAGCGGCCCGAACTGCGCGAGCCGGCCGAACGGTACCTGGAGGAGCGCCTCGCCGCCTGTGCAGCGGGGGAGTTGTGCGTCGTCGTCCACCACACCGACCTGCTGGCGCTGTGCCGGCCGACGGGCGGGGCCCCGTGAGCGCACCGACGACGGTGGCGGCGGAAGCCGAACCCGTGCCGACGGCCCCGCGCCGGAACACCACGACGACCGGCGGCAACGGCGACACACCTCCCCGGCGCTGCGTCCTGCGCACCCACCTGGGGACTCTCGTCGGCCTCGCCGTCCTCGGCGTACTCCTGTGGCGGACCGGGGCCGGTCCCCTGCTGGGCGGGTTGCGCGGGATCGACGCGCCCACGCTCCTGGCGGCGCTCGGCATCGGGCTCGTCACCACCGTGTGCAGCGCCTGGCGTTGGGCCCTGGTGGCCCGCGGTCTGCGCATCCGGCTGCCGCTCCTCCCGGCCGTCGCCGACTACTACCGCGCGCTGTTCCTCAACGCGGCCCTCCCCGGCGGCGTCCTCGGTGACGTGCACCGCGCGGTGCGGCACGGGCGCAGCACCGGAGACCTGCGGCGCGGAGTGCGGTCCGTTGTCCTCGAACGCGTCGCCGGGCAGGTCGCGTTGACCCTCCTAGCGGTCGTGGTGCTGCTCACCATGCCGTCCCCGGTGCGGGCCGGCGCCCGGCACGCGGCGCCGCTCGTGGGGGTGGCACTGGCCGGGGCACTCGCCGTCGTCCTCGCCCTGCGCATGAACCGGGCGCCCGCACCCACCAGCAGGAGGAGGGCCCCGCGGGCGATGCTCGCCGAGGCGCGTGAAGCGCTGCTGTCCCGGCGGAACCTGCCGCTGGTCGCGGTGTCGTCGGCCGTCGTCCTGGCCGGCTACCTCGCGATGTTCCTGCTCGCCGCGCGGGCGGCCGGCAGCGCCGCCCCCGCCTCCGTACTGACACCACTGGCCGTGCTCGCGCTGCTCGCCATGACGCTGCCGCTGAACGTCGGCGGCTGGGGCCCTCGGGAGGGCGTCACCGCCTGGGCGTTCGGCGCGGCCGGGCTCGGCGCGGGCACCGGGCTGGGTGTGGCCGCCGTGTACGGGGTGCTCAGCCTGGTGGCGAGCCTGCCCGGCGCCGTCGTGCTCGTCGTGCGCCGGTACGGCGGGACGCGTACGGGGTCGGCAGCCGCAGCCGCAGCCGCAGCCGCGGGCCCGGCGGACGGGACAACCGCGGGCCCGAGGGCCGGGTCCACCTGCCCGGCGGACGGTGTCCCCGACCCCGGCAGGTCCTACCCGCGCTCGCCCCCCTGCCGGGGCACGTCCGCCGCCGTCAGGACCGAGAAATACGCCCCGAAGGAATCCGCCAGACTCGCCAGCAGTTCCTTCCCCTTTTCCGCCGAACCCAGTGACGGGCGCCCGATGACACCGGAATCGGTATAGGCGGACATGCCGAGGGAGAGCAGATGACGCCGGTCGTCCGCGACGAAATCGGCGGCCTCGTAACCGGGCCGGACCAATTCGGGATGTGTGTGCAGAAGAACGGAGGTCTCGATTTCTCCCGCGTGCATGTCGGTGAGCAGCGAGGTGGTCACCCCCGCCCGTTCCCGCGCATCCTCCCAGTCCTCCGCGGCCGGGAACAGCGCCATCCGTTCGCCGCGTGCGGTGGCCTCCTGGACGACGTTGCCCAGGACGTAGTTGCCGCCGTGTCCGTTCACCACCACCAGGGCGTCGACACCCGAGCGGCGCAGCGAGTCGGCCGTGTCGCGCACCACGGCGTGCAGGGTCGTCGAGGAGATGCTGACCGTGCCCGGCCAGTCCGCGTGCTCGTGCGAGCAGCCGATCGTCACCGGCGGGAGCGGGTGCACCGGATACGCGGCGGCGATCTCGCGGACGATGGCGCAGGCGACGAGCGTGTCCGTCGCCAGCGGGAGGTACGGCCCGTGCTGCTCGTAACTCCCCACCGGCAGCACCGCCACCCGACGCGGCGCTCGGGCGCACCGCCCGCGCACGTCCTCGGTCGTGTCCGCCGGCACCAGTGAGACATCCATTCCCGCACGGCCTTTCGTCTCGGTCGACAAAAACTGTTGAGCCATTAGAGCATCTGTTGATCTGTTGAGGAACGCGAGAATCATGACGGAAAAAATTGGTGTACTCGGCAAGAAGACGTCGCAGCGGACGGACGTGGAACGGGTGGTCGTGACGCCGTTGCCCACCGTGTACGGGGAATTTCGCGCGTACGGCTATTTCGACCACGAGCGCGGTGACGAGCAAGTGGCCCTCGTCCACGGCGAGCCGGGCACCGACGGTGTGCTCACCCGGCTGCACTCCGAGTGCCTCACGGGCGACGCCTTCGGCTCCCAGCACTGCGAGTGCGGCGCCCAACTCGCCGCCGCGCTGCGGGAGGTGGCCGCCGCGGGAAGCGGGGTGGTCGTCTATCTGCGCGGGCACGAGGGGCGCGGCATCGGACTGCTCGCCAAGCTGCGCGCGATGGCGTTGCAGGCGGAGGGCCTGGACACCGTGGAGGCGAACCTCGCCCTCGGCCTGCCGGTGGACGCCCGCGACTACGGTGTGGCCGCCCGCATCCTGGGCGACCTGGGAGTGCGTTCCGTGCGCCTGATGTCCAACAACCCGCGCAAGCGGGAGGCGTTGGTACGGCACGGCATCGAGGTCAGCGAGCAGGTGCCGCTGCTGATACCGCCGTGCGAGAGCAACATCACCTACCTGCGGACCAAGCGGGAACGGCTCGACCACCACCTGCCCCACCTCGACGCGGTGGCGCACCTGTCGTCCTGAGCAGGAGAGGGCGGGGCGGTCAGTCCGTCACGGCGGCGGCCACCAGCCGCTTGAGGTCCGGGTAGACCGTGTGCGAGGACTTCGGCCGCACCTGGGTCAGGAACTGCACCGTCAGGTCACGGCCCGGGTCGACCCAGAAGGTGGTCGTCGCCACCCCGCTCCAGCCGTACGTGCCGAGCCCGGAGGGCGCCTGGGTGCGGTCCGGGTCGATCACCACGGAGACGCCGAGGCCGAAGCCGACCCCGTCGTTGCCGGGCCGGTCGTGCGCCGGGCGGCTGCCGAAGGCGCGCAGGTCGGCGTCGCCGGGCAGGTGGTTGCGGGTCATCAGGTCCACCGTCGCGGGGGAGAGCAGGCGGACGCCGTCGAGTTCGCCCCGGCGCCGCAGCAGCTCCGCGAAGCGGTGCACGTCGTATGCCGAGGAGACCAGGCCGCCGCTGCCCGACAGGAACCGTGGCCGACCGCCCCGCAGCGGCAGGCCGGGGACCGGCTCGATACCGCCGTCGTCCGTCTCGCCGTACAGCTCGGCCAGCCGGCCGGCCTGTTCGTCGGTGACGTGGAAGCCGGTGTCCGTCATGCCGAGCGGGCCGAAGATCCGCTCGGCGCAGAACGCGTCGAGCGGCTGCCCGGAGACCACCTCCACCAGGCGTCCGAGGACATTGCTGGCCACCGAGTAGTTCCACTGCGTGCCCGGCTCGAACTGGAGCGGCAGGGAGGCGTACAGATCGACGGTCTCCGCGAGGCCCGCGCCCGGCCGCACCGACGACTCCACACCGGCCGCCCGGTACAGCGCGTCGACGGGGTGGGAGTGGTAGAAGCCGAACGTCAGCCCGGCCGTGTGGGTCATCAGGTGCCGGACGCGCACCGGACCGGCGGCCGGCCGGGTGACGACGTCCGCCCCGCCCCCCTCGACGTACACGCGCGGCTCGGCGAAGGCCGGCAGATACCGGTCGACGGGGTCGTCCAGCGAGAGCCGGCCCTCCTCCACCAGGGTCAGCACGGCCACCGCGGTGACCGGCTTGGTCATGGAGTAGATCCGCCACAGCGTGTCGGCCGTCACCGGGAGCCCGGCCGCGACGTCCCGCAGCCCGTGCACGGTCAGATGGGCGACACGGCCGCCGCGCGCGACGGCGACCAGGAACCCGGGCAGTCGTCCCTCGTCGACCTGCCGGGCGAAGTGCCGGTCGAGCCGGTCCAGTGCCTCGGGGTCCAGCTCGGCCGCACCCGCGTCGACCTCCTGCCGCAGGGGTGGCATCGCCATCGCTCTCCTTGATCGTTCTTCGGGGTGGGTCTGGCATACCCCGCACTCGCGCACCCGGAACCCGAGACGCTTCGGCTCGCGGCCGGCGCTCGGGTGCCGGCTTCACTGGCGGCTGACGGTGCGGGTCACACCGGCGGCGACGGTGGTGGCCAGGATCCAGCCCATGAGGATCAGGACGTACGACAGGGTCTGGTACCCGCCCTCGGGCGCGAAGGCGCTCTCCTGGCCGAAGGAGATCACCGGCAGCAGCAGGTCCAGCGTGTAGAACACCGGGTTGAAGTCCGGGGCCTCGGCCGGCTTGAGCGGCGGTGGATGGTGCAGGCCGTACGCGACCGAGCCGACCGCGAGCAGCGACAGCAGCCAGCCGCCCGCGCGCAGCGGACGGAAGCCGTAGCCGACGGCGACGTCCTGCAGATGCCCCCACAGGCGGCCGTACCAGGGCAGGGTGCGCCGCCGCCGGCGCTGCTTGGCCAGTTGCACCAGCCGCGCCGCGTCGTCGTCGCCGATCCGCCGGTAGGAGGCGGTCAACTGCTCATAGGCATACGGCACGAAGCCGTCACCGTCGCGCTCCAGCATGGGCAGCCGCCGCTCGGCGGGTTCGTGCGGGGCGAGGGCGGTGTAGGTGAGGTCGCCGAGATACACCTCGGACGGCAGTTTCCCGGTGTCGAGGGTGAGCAGGTCGATCTGGGAGCGCCGCAGGTTGAGGGCGCCCTCGATCCGGTCGCCGCGCCGCAGCCACAGCTCGCCGATGACGCAGCTGCTGGCGCGCAGCGCGGTGCCGCCCGTCGACGACAGGCTCGCGTGCAGCAGGTCGAGGGTCCCCGGGACGCGGGCGCCGCGGAAGTCGACCCGGCCGCGGACGCGCAGGCACGCGGCGCCGACGCCGGAGCCGACGACGAGGTTCTGCGCATCCAGGGCGGTGCCGCCGGCGGCGTCGAGTCGGGCGTCCCGGAGGTTCACCGTGCCCGTGACGGAGGCGCCGGTGAGCCGCACCGGCCCGCGGGTGCTGAGTCCCGGCGCCCACAGGTCGGCGCCCAGTACGGCCTGGTTGAGCTGGAGCACCGGGCCCTCGGTGTCCGGTGCCTCGATGCGGGTGCCCTCCAGGTACAGGCTGCCCGTGATCTCCGCCCCCGCGAGCCGCACCATGCCGTCGAACCGGGCCCGGGTCAGCCGCAGTACGCCCTCCACCCGCACGGCGTGCGAGATCAGCCCGGGCAGCACGGACTCGCTCAGGTTCAGCTCACGCAGCCGGGCCCCGTAGAACCGGGGTGCTTCGTCGAAGTGGCAGTGCCGCAGGCGCACGGGGTGGTCGACCGTCGCGTACTGAAGATCCAGCCGCCCGGTGACGCGCGCCCCGGCGAGACTGAGCGCGGCGACCCGGCCCTCCTCCCGCGGCCCGTCCAGGAGCAGGGAGCGCAGCACGCTCGCGCGCACGGTCCGTTCGGGCCCCCAGGTGCCGCCGCCGGCGGGGTCGTCGGAGTCCGCCGCGGTGGGGCAGCCGGCGCGGAAGTCCACGTCGGTGCCCGAGGCGAACGCCCGCCGAAGACGCGACTCGGCCGGTGTCAGGTCGTTGATCTCCATCAGGGAGGGACTCTGACCCGCACCGGCCGATCACGTCAACGCGTCCTCGGCGCCGCCTACTTCTTGGCCGACTCCACGGCATGCCCGCCGAACTGGTTGCGCAGCGCGGCGATCATCTTCATCTGCGGCGAGTCGTCCTGCCGGGACGCGAACCGGGCGAAGAGGGAGGCCGTGATCGCGGGCAGCGGCACCGCGTTGTCGATCGCCGCCTCCACCGTCCAGCGGCCCTCGCCGGAGTCCTCGGCGTACCCGCGCAGCTTCTCCAGGTGGTGGTCCTCGTCCAGGGCGTTGACCGCCAGGTCGAGCAGCCAGGAGCGGATGACCGTGCCCTCCTGCCAGGAGCGGAAGACCTCGCGGACGTTGTCCACGGAGTCGACCTTCTCCAGCAGCTCCCAGCCCTCGGCGTAGGCCTGCATCATGGCGTACTCGATGCCGTTGTGGACCATCTTGGAGAAGTGCCCGGCGCCGACCTTGCCCGCGTGGACGTAGCCGTAGGGGCCGTCGGGCTTGAGGGCGTCGAAGATCGGCTTGAGGTCGTCGACGGTCTCCTTGTCGCCGCCGACCATCAGGGCATAGCCGTTCTTCAGTCCCCACACGCCGCCCGAGACGCCCGCGTCGACGAAGTTGATGCCGCGCTTGCCCAGCTCCTCGGCGTGCTTCTCGTCGTCCGTCCAGCGGGAGTTGCCGCCGTCGATGACGGTGTCCCCGGGCTTGAGCAGCGTGGCCAGCTGGTCGATGACGTGCTGGGTGGCGCCACCGGCCGGGACCATCACCCAGACCGCGCGCGGCCGCTCCAGCCGGTCGACGAGCTCGACCAGGCTGTCCACGTCGGCCCGTTCGGGATTGGTGTCGTATCCGACGACGGTGTGGCCGGCGTTGCGCAGACGCTCGCGCATGTTGCCGCCCATCTTGCCGAGACCAACGAGACCGATCTCCATGTCAGTGCACTTCCTTCAGTTCACGGTAGGCGGCGACCAGTGCCTTGGTGGAGGCGTCCAGGCCGGGGACTTCGGTGCCCTGGGTGAGGGCGGGTTCGACGCGCTTGGCGAGGACCTTGCCGAGTTCGACGCCCCACTGGTCGAAGGAGTCGATGTTCCAGATCGCGCCCTGGACGAACACCTTGTGCTCGTAGAGGGCGATGAGCTGGCCCAGGACGGACGGGGTCAGTTCGGCTGCCAGGATCGTCGTGGTGGGATGGTTGCCGCGGAAGGTCTTGTGCGGGACCAGTTCCTGCGGCACTCCCTCGGCACGGACCTCGTCGGGGGTCTTGCCGAAGGCGAGGGCCTGGGTCTGGGCGAAGAAGTTGGCCATCAGCAGGTCGTGCTGGGCCTTCAGTTCCTCGCTCAGCTCGGCCACCGGGCGGGCGAAGCCGATGAAGTCCGCCGGGATCAGCTTCGTGCCCTGGTGGATCAGCTGGTAGTAGGCGTGCTGCCCGTTGGTGCCGGGCGTGCCCCACACCACCGGCCCGGTCTGCCACTGCACCGGGTTGCCGTCCCGGTCCACCGACTTGCCGTTGGACTCCATGTCCAGCTGCTGGAGATAGGCGGTGAACTTCGACAGGTAGTGCGAGTACGGCAGCACCGCGTGCGACTGCGCGTCCAGGAAGTCGCCGTACCAGACCCCCAGCAGGCCCAGGACCAGGGGTGCGTTGGCCTGGGGCTCGGCGTTGCGGAAGTGCTCGTCGACGATGCGGAACCCGTCCAGCATCTCCCGGAAGCGGTCCGGGCCGACGGCGATCATCAGGGACAGGCCGATGGCCGAGTCGAAGGAGTACCGGCCGCCGACCCAGTCCCAGAACTCGAACATGTTGGCCGGGTCGATGCCGAAGTCCGCGACCTTGTCGGCGTTCGTCGACAGCGCCACGAAGTGCTTCGCGACCGCCTTCTCCTCGCCCCCGAGGCCGGCCAGCAGCCAGGAGCGCGCCGAGGTCGCGTTGGTGATCGTCTCGATGGTGGTGAAGGTCTTGGAGGCGATGACGAACAGCGTCTCGGCCGGGTCCAGGTCCCGGACCGCCTCGTGCAGGTCGGCGCCGTCCACGTTGGACACGAAGCGCAGGGTGAGCGAGCGGTCGGTGAAGGCCCGCAGTGCCTCGTAGGCCATCGCGGGACCCAGGTCGGAGCCGCCGATGCCGATGTTGACGACGTTCCTGATGCGCTTGCCGGTGTGGCCGGTCCACTCGCCGGAGCGGACCCGGTCGGCGAAGCCGGCCATCCTGTCCAGCACGGCGTGCACCTTCGGCACGACGTTCTCGCCGTCCACCTCGATCACCGCGTCCCGCGGGGCACGCAGCGCGGTGTGCAGCACGGCCCGGTCCTCGGTGATGTTGATGCGCTCACCGCGGAACATCGCGTCGCGCAGCCCGAACACGTCGGTCGCGGCGGCCAGTTCCCGGAGCAGGGCCAGCGTCTGGTCGGTGACCAGATGCTTCGAGTAGTCGATGCGCAGGTCTCCCACGCGCACGACGTACCGCTCGGCCCGCCCGGGGTCCCGGTCGAACAGCTCGCGCAGGTCCGGGTGGGGCAGCGCGCCCTTGGCGTGGTCCGCGAGCGCGGTCCACTGGGGGCGCTGGTTGAGCTTGGGGGTGTCAGACATGAACGGGGGTCTCCTTGCCGGCCTCGCCGCGCAGGGCGACGGCGTACATCTCGTCGGCGTCGAGGCGCCTGAGCTCCTCGGCGATCAGTTCGGAGGTGGGGCGCACCTTCAGGGCGACGGAGCGCGAGGGCTGCCCGGGGAGGGTCATCGTGGCGAGCGGGCCCTCCGGGCGGTCGACGACGATCTCGCCGTTCGCCGTGCCCAGGCGGACGGCCGTGACGACCGGTCCGTCGGTGATCACGCGGTCCACGCGGACGCCCAGGCGGGCCTCCAGCCAGCGGGCCAGCAGCTCGGCGGCCGGGTTGTCCGCCTCGGCCTCCACGACCGCGGAGGTCACCGGCACCCGGGCCTGGTCCAGGGCCGCGGCCAGCATCGAGCGCCACAGCGTCAGCCGGGTCCAGGCGAGGTCGGTGTCGCCTGGCGCGTAGGCGCGCACCCGGCGCTCCAGGACCTCCATCGGCCGCTCGACCGTGTACAGGTCGGTGATCCGGCGCTGGGCCAGCGCGCCCAGCGGGTCCTTAGCGGGGTTGTCCGGCGCCTGGACCGGCCACCACACGACCACCGGCGCGTCCGGCAGCAGCAGCGGCAGCACCACCGAGTCGGCGTGCTCGGACACCTCGCCGTACATGCGCAGGACGACGGTCTCGCCGGTGCCGGCCTCGGAGCCGACCCGGACCTCGGCGTCGAGGTGCGAGCGGGTGCGGTCGCGCAGGTTGCGGGGGTGGCGTTTGATGACGACCAGCGTGCGCGAGGGATGCTCGTGCGAGGCCTCCTCGGCGGCCTTGATCGCGTCGTAGGCGTTCTCCTCGTCCGTGACGATGACCAGCGTGAGCACCATGCCCACGGCCGGGGTGCCGATGGCCCGGCGGCCCTGCACCAACGCCTTGTTGATCTTGCTTGCCGTGGTGTCGGTCAGGTCGATCCTCATGGCCTGCGCCAGCTCCGTCCGTCTCGTGCGAGCATCTCGTCCGCTTCCCGGGGTCCCCAGCCGCCCGACGCGTACTGCGCGGGCTTGTCGTGCGAGGCCCAGTACTCCTCGATCGGGTCGAGGATCCGCCAGGACTCTTCCACCTCCTGGTGGCGCGGGAACAGGTTCGCGTCACCCAGGAGGACGTCCAGGATCAGCCGTTCGTACGCCTCCGGGCTGGACTCCGTGAACGACTCGCCGTAGGCGAAGTCCATCGACACGTCCCGGATCTCCATCGACGTGCCCGGCACCTTGGAACCGAACCGCACCGTCATGCCCTCGTCCGGCTGGACCCGGATGACGATCGCGTTCTCGCCCAGCTCCTCCGTGGCGGTGGAGTCGAAGGGGGAGTGCGGGGCGCGCTGGAAGACGACCGCGATCTCCGTGACCCGGCGGCCCAGGCGCTTGCCGGTGCGCAGGTAGAAGGGGACGCCCGCCCAGCGGCGGTTGTCGATGCCCAGCTTGATCGCCGCGTAGGTGTCGGTGGTGGAGGCCGGATCGATGCCCTCCTCCTCCAGATAGCCGGGCACCTGCGCGCCGCCCTGCCAGCCGCCCGCGTACTGCCCGCGCACCGTGTGCTCGCCCAGGTCGTCGGGCAGCCGCACGGCGCGCAGCACCTTCAGCTTCTCGGTGAGCAGCGACCGCGCGTCGAAGGCGGCGGGCTCCTCCATGGCGGTCAGCGCGAGCAGCTGGAGGAGGTGGTTCTGGATGACGTCGCGGGCGGCGCCGATGCCGTCGTAGTAGCCGGCCCGGCCGCCGATGCCGATGTCCTCGGCCATGGTGATCTGCACGTGGTCCACGTAGGACCGGTTCCAGATCGGCTCGTACATCTGGTTGGCGAAGCGCAGCGCCAGGATGTTCTGGACGGTCTCCTTGCCCAGGTAGTGGTCGATGCGGAAGACCTGCTCCGGGTCGAACACCTCGTGGACGAGCGCGTTCAGGTCGCGGGCGCTGTCCAGGTCGTGGCCGAACGGCTTCTCGATCACCGCGCGGCGCCAGGAGCCGTCCGGCGCGTCGGTCAGCCCGTGCTTCTTGAGCTGCTGGACGACCTTCGGGAAGAACTTCGGCGGCACGGAGAGGTAGAAGGCGTAGTTGCCGCTGGTGCCGCGGGAGGCGTCCAGCTCGTCGACGGCCTTGCGCAGCTGTTCGAACGCGTTGTCGTCGTCGAAGTCGCCGGGGATGAACCGCATGCCCTCGGAGAGCTGCTGCCAGACCTCCTCGCGGAACGGCGTGCGCGCGTGCTCCTTGACGGCGTCGTGCACCACCTGGGCGAAGTCCTGGTCCTCCCAGTCCCGGCGGGCGAAGCCGACCAGCGAGAAGCCCGGCGGCAGCAGGCCGCGGTTGGCCAGGTCGTACACGGCCGGCATCAGCTTGCGCCGGGACAGGTCGCCCGTGACGCCGAAGATGACCAGTCCGGAGGGGCCGGCGATACGGGGCAGACGGCGGTCCTGGGGATCACGCAGCGGGTTGCTCCAGTCGAGCGGTGCCACCGGCTCCACGCCCTCCCTGGCCGCGCCCTTGCCCTTCGCCTCCTTGGCGGCGCGGTCCGTCGCGGACTTCTTCGCGCCCCGGGGAGCCTTCGCCCGCCCGGACGCCTTCGCCGTCCCGGCGGCGCGGGCCTCGTCGGCCTCCTCGGCGTGCGGCGGGCCCGCCGCCTCCTGGGCCGTCCGGGTCTCCTTGGCTTCCTTCGTCGCCTTGGTCTCCTGGGGCGCCCCAGCGGGAAGCTCCTCGCTCATTCCCCGTCAACTCCCTTGCTGTCGAGGGACTTCGTCACGGCGGCGAGCAGGTCGTCCCAGGCCGCCTCGAACTTCGCCACGCCCTCTCGCTCCAACTGCTCCACCACCTCGTCGTACGGCACGCCGAGCCGCTCCACCGCCGCGAGGTCGGCCCGGGCCTGGGCGTACCCGCCGGTGACCGTGTCGCCCCGGACCTCGCCGTGATCGGCGGCGGCGTCCAGGGTGGCCTCCGGCATCGTGTTCACGGTGCCGGGAGCGACCAGCTCCTCCACGTACAGGGTGTCCCGGAATGCCGGGTCCTTCACCCCGGTCGACGCCCACAGCGGACGCTGGGGGTTGGCGCGGGCGCCGGCGAGGGCGGTGAAGCGGTCGCCCGCGAAGACGTTCTCGTACGCCTCGTAGGCCAGTCGCGCGTTCGCCAGCGCCGCCTTCCCGCGCAGGCCGAGCGCCTCTTCGGTGCCCAGCAGCGACAGGCGCTTGTCGAGCTCGCTGTCGACGCGGGACACGAAGAAGGACGCTACCGAGTGGATGCCGGCCAGGTCGATCCCGGCCGCCTGCGCCTTCTCCAGACCGGCGAGGTAGGCGTCCATGACCTCGCGGTAGCGCTCCAGGGAGAAGATCAGCGTGACGTTGACGCTGATGCCGGCACCTATGACCTCGGTGATCGCCGGGAGGCCGGCCTTCGTCGCCGGGATCTTGATCATCACGTTCGGGCGGTCGACCAGCCAGGCCAGCTGACGCGCCTCGGCGACGGTGGCCCGCGTGTCGTGGGCGAGTCGCGGGTCGACCTCGATGGAGACCCGGCCGTCCCGGCCGCCGGTGGCGTCGTAGACCTCGCGCAGCACGTCGGCGGCGGCGCGGACGTCGGCGGTGGTCATCATGCGGACCGCCTCGTCCACGGTGACGCCCCGGGTGGCGAGGTCGGCGAGCTGCTCCTCGTAGCCCTCGCCGGAGCCGATGGCGGCCTGGAAGATCGACGGGTTGGTGGTGACGCCGACGACGTTCCTCGTCCGGATCAGCTCGGCGAGGTTGCCGGACTCGATCCGCCGCCGCGACAGGTCGTCCAGCCAGACGGACACCCCCTGGTCGGCCAGGCGCTGCAGTGCTCCCGCGGAGGCGGTTGCTTCGGTCACAGTGATCATCTTCTCTTTCTGCGATCGGATCGGGAGGGGATCCGGTGTGATCAGCCGCGGGCGGCGGCCAGGGATTCCCGGGCGGCGGCGGCCACGTGATCGGCGGTGAAACCGAACTCGGTGAACAGGGTCGCGGCGTCGGCGGAGGCGCCGAAGTGCTCCAAGGAGACGATGCGGCCCGCGTCCCCGACGTACTTGTGCCAGGTCAGGCCGATCCCGGCCTCCACGGCCACCCGGGCCCGCACGGACGGCGGCAGCACGCTCTCGCGGTAGGCGCGGGGCTGCTCCTCGAACCACTCCACGGACGGCATCGACACCACCCGGGTGGCGGTGCCCTCGGCCTCCAGCGCCTCCCGCGCGGCCATCGCCAGCTGCACCTCGGAGCCGGTGGCGATCAGGACGACGTCCGGGGCGCCGACGGAGGCGTCGGCGAGGACGTAGCCGCCGCGCGCCGCGTCCGGGTTCGGCGCGTAGGTCGGCACGCCCTGGCGGGTGAGGGCGAGGCCGTGCGGCGCCGGGTGGGTGGAGTGGCGCCGGAGGATCTCCGCCCACACGGTCGCGGTCTCGTTGGCGTCGGCCGGGCGGACGACGTTGAGGCCGGGGATGGCACGCAGGGCGGCCAGGTGCTCGACCGGCTGGTGGGTCGGGCCGTCCTCGCCGAGGCCGATGGAGTCGTGCGTCCACACGTACGTCACCGGCAGCTGCATCAGCGCGGACATGCGGACCGCGTTGCGCATGTAGTCGGAGAAGACCAGGAAGGTGCCGCCGTAGATCCGCGTGTTGCCGTGCAGGGCGATGCCGTTCATCTCGGCGGCCATGGAGAACTCGCGGATGCCGAAGTGGACGGTGCGGCCGTACGGGTCGGCCTCGGGGAGCGGGTTGCCGGCCGGGAGGAAGGACGACGTCTTGTCGATGGTGGTGTTGTTCGAGCCGGCCAGGTCCGCGGAGCCGCCCCACAGTTCGGGCAGCACCGGGCCGAGCGCCTGGAGGACCTTGCCGGACGCGGCCCGGGTCGCGACCGCCTTGCCGGTCTCGAACACCGGCAGGGTGTCCTCCCAGCCCTCGGGCAGCCGGCCGGCGACCACGCGGTCGAAGAGCGCGGCGCGCTCGGGGGCGGCGTAGCGCCAGGCGGCGATCCGCTTGTCCCAGGCGGCGTGCGCCTCGGCGCCCCGGTCCAGCGCCCGTCGGGTGTGCGCGAGGACGTCGTCGGCGACCTCGAAGGACCGCTCCGGGTCGAAGCCGAGGACGCGCTTGGTCGCGGCGACCTCCTGCGCGCCGAGTGCGGAGCCGTGGGAGGCCTCGGTGTTCCGGGCGTTCGGGGCGGGCCAGGCGATGATCGTGCGCATGGCGACGATGGACGGGCGCCCGGTCTCGGCCTTCGCCGCCGTCAGCGCCGCGTGCAGCGCGTGCACGTCCACGTCGCCGCTGTCGGCGGGCTCGACGCGCTGCACGTGCCAGCCGTAGGCCTCGTACCGCTTCAGGACGTCCTCGGAGAACGCGGTCGCGGTGTCGCCCTCGATGGAGATGTGGTTGTCGTCGTAGAGGAAGACGAGGTTGCCGAGCCTCTGGTGACCGGCCAGTGACGACGCCTCCGCGGAGACGCCCTCCTGGAGGTCGCCGTCGCTGACGATCGCCCAGATCGTGTGGTCGAAGGGCGACTCGCCCTCCGGCGCCTCGGGGTCGAACAGGCCGCGCTCGTAGCGGGCGGCCATCGCCATGCCCACCGCGTTGGCCACCCCCTGGCCCAGCGGACCGGTCGTGGTCTCCACGCCGGCCGTGTGCCCGTACTCGGGGTGGCCCGGCGTCTTCGAGCCGTGCGTGCGGAAGGCCTTGAGGTCGTCCAGCTCCACCTCGTACCCGGCGAGGAAGAGCTGGGTGTAGAGGGTCAGCGAGGTGTGGCCGGGGGAGAGGACGAAGCGGTCACGGCCGGTCCACTCGGGATCGGCGGGGTCGTGCCGCATCATCTTCTGAAAGATCGTGTACGCGGCCGGGGCGAGCGCCATCGCCGTGCCCGGGTGGCCGTTGCCCACCTTCTGCACGGCGTCGGCCGCGAGGACCCGGGCGGTGTCGACGGCACGCCGGTCGAGTTCGGTCCATTCGAAACGGTCCGCGCCGTCCGTTGTCTGCGTGCTCATCTTCAAGAAATCCTCTGTCGGAGCGAAGTGGCTGGTCTGACGCGTTCAAACTTAAAAGTCTGACTTTTGAGAGTGAAGGTCGTGGTGTGTCAGCCTGTGGTGAAACTGGGACACGCCCCGGGTGCGGGGCGTACGGGTGGGACGGCACGAGAAGGACATGGCGGACGAAAACATCCAAGACGGTGGCGACGGTCGAGGGGCCGACCGCGGTGACGGGATCAGAACGTTCCCCTTCCCGGTCGATCTCAGCCTCCTCGGTGTCGGCATGCAGGTCGGGCCCATGGGGGACGGTCGCACCTGGCACGCGCACGCCCCGCTGCACCGCGTCCACCGCATCGACTTCCACATCGTCATGCTCTTCACGGGCGGCCCGGTCCGTCACATGATCGACTTCGCCGAGTACGAGGCGTCGGCCGGCGATCTGCTGTGGATCCGTCCCGGCCAGGTCCACCGCTTCGCGCCGGAGAGCGAGTACCGCGGAACGGTGCTCACCATGCAGCCCGGCTTCCTGCCCCGCGCCACCGTCGAGGCCACCGGCCTCTACCGCTACGACCTGCCGCCCCTGCTCCACCCCGACGAGGCACGCCTCGCCGGACTGACGGCGGCACTCGACCAGTTGCGGCGCGAATACGAGGACGCGACCACGCTCCCGCTGAGCCTGCACACCGCCGTGCTGCGCCACACGCTTTCCGCGTTCCTGCTGCGCCTCGCGCACCTCGCGGCCAGCTCGGCGAGTGCCGCGCGGCAGGGGCGGGCGGACCCGCCCGGGGACAGCACCTTCACCCTCTTCCGGGACGCCGTCGAGCGGGGCTTCGCCACCAACCACAGCGTCAGCGCCTACGCCGACGCGCTCGGTTACTCCCGCCGCACCCTCGTGCGCGCGGTACGCGCCGCCACCGGCGAGACGCCCAAGGGGTTCATCGACAAGCGCGTCGTCCTGGAGGCCAAGCGGCTCCTCGCCCACACCGAGATGCCGATCGGCCGGGTCGGCGCGGCGGTCGGCTTCCCGGACGCGGCGAACTTCTCCAAGTTCTTCCAGCAGCACACGGAGCAGACCCCGGCGGCCTTCCGGGCGGAGCTGCGCTGAGGAACGCCGCACGGTACGACGAAGGGGCCCCACGGTGGGTGGAGCCCCTTCGCCTCTCCTGCGGGGGTCGGTGGCCGCTCAGTGGCCGAAGGCGAACCAGTTCACGTTCACGAAGTCGGCGGGCTGGCCGCTGGTGAACGTGAGGTACACGTCATGGGTGCCCGTCACCGAGGCGATGTTCGCCGGGATCGTGCGCCAGGACTGCCAGCCGCCCGTGTTGCCCACCGCGAAGCTGCCGATCGGCGTGCTGCTGCGGCTGTCCAGGCGCACCTCGACCAGACCGCTGACCCCGGCGCCCGCACCGCTCGCCACCCGGGCCTTGAACTGGGTCGCCGCGCTCGAACCGAACTTCACGCCCTTGTACTGCGCCCAGTCGCCGTTCGCGAGGGCGCCGAGGTTGCTCCCGCCGCCCGAGTCGGAGGTGCCCTCGGTCATGGTGCCGGACTGGGCGTCGTACGACTCGGCCTCGATGGCGCTGTACGCGTCGCGGTCACCACTGGTCGGCGGCGGCGTGGTACCGCTCCCACCGGCCGACAGCACCTGGACGTAGTCCACGAGCATCGAGTGGCCGGGCTGGGTGCCGCCGTCCGGGCCGCCGCCGAAGGCGTCCGGGAAGCCGCCGCCCATCGCCACGTTCAGGATGATGAAGTAGCCGTGGTCGGTGGCGTTCGCCCACGTCGTCGCGTCGACCTGGTTCTCGCGGACGGTGTGGAAGTTGTTGCCGTCGACGTAGAAGCGGATCTCGTCGACGCTCGTCGAGCGGTCCCACTCCATCCGGTAGGTGTGGAAGCCCGCCTGGCAGGTGGCGCCGGGACACGGGGTGTTGCCGCCGATGCCGCTGGTCTCGTTGCAGGGGCCGCCGGGAGAGGTGCCGCAGTGCAGGGTGGACCAGACCGTGTTGAGGCCCTGGGTGTTCTCCATGATGTCGATCTCGCCGACGCCGGGCCAGTTCCAGTAGTTGCCCCGGTAGGGCGAGCCGAGCATCCAGAACGCCGGCCAGTAGCCCTTGGCCGCCGCCCCGGTGACGTTCGGGACCTGGATGCGGGCCTCCACACGCAGCTTGCCGCCTGCCGGGGGCTCGAAGTCGGCGCGCTTGGTCTCGATGCGGCCCGAGGTCCAGTTGCCGGCGCCGTCGCGCCGGGGAGTGATGCGCAGGTTGCCGTTGCCGTCCAGCGAGACGTTGCTCGGGGAGGAGGTCATCGTCTCGATCTCGCCGGTGCCCCAGTTGGCGGGCCCGCCGGGATACGACGTGCCGGTGTCGTACTGCCAGTTCGCGGTGTTCACGCCGGAGCCCGCCGCGCCGTCGAAGTCGTCGGCGAAGACCTGCGTCCAGCCGGACGGGGGCGGAGGCACGGCCGCGCCCGCCGACGGACCCGTCACGGCCGTCGCCGCCGCGGCGAGACCGAGCGTGCCGACGACGGCCACCAGCGCCCGGCGCAGCGGCCGGCGTCTGGGCGGGTTGCCGGATGTCTGACTCATGTGGGGGTCGCCTCTCGATGCGGGAGTGGGAAGCGGTGCGCCCCGAGTGCGCTCCGAGGGGGAGGAGGTCCTGATGCTGAGAGCGCTCTCAGAGTGCGGCCAATGTGCTCCCGGTCGCCGCCGCCGTCAAGAGGTGAAGCCGAGAAAGTCCATATCGGGCCGGGGAGTTCAGCCCGTGAACGTCGTGAACGTCACGAAAGTGCCGGGCGTGGGCGCCCGTTCGGCCCTGGACCGAGGGAAGCGCGGGTGCACGCGGGCAGCCACCCGGCCGTGCCATGATCGGCGCCAGGCGGAAAGGCGCGGCTCGGCGACGGAAGGGTACGGACGACGTGAGGCTGACGATGCTGGGCGGCGGCGGGTTCCGGGTGCCGCTCGTGTACGGGGCGCTGCTCGGGGACCGTGCCGAGGGGCGCGTGCGCGACGTCGTGCTGTACGACACGGACGCGGCCCGGCTGACGGCGATGACCCGGGTCCTGGCCGAGCAGGCGGCCGCGGTGCCCGACGCGCCGGCGGTGACCGCCACGACCGACCTCGACGAGGCGCTGCGCGGTGCCGACTTCGTGTTCTCGGCGATCCGCGTCGGCGGCCTCCAGGGGCGTGCCGACGACGAACGGGTGGCGCTCGCCGAGGGCGTCCTCGGGCAGGAGACGGTCGGCGCGGGCGGCATCGCCTACGGGCTGCGGACCGTCCCGGTCGCCGTCGACATCGCCCGCCGGGTGGCCCGGCTGGCGCCCGACGCCTGGGTCATCAACTTCACCAACCCGGCGGGACTGGTCACCGAGGCCATGTCCCGGCACCTCGGCGACCGGGTCATCGGCATCTGCGACTCGCCGGTCGGCCTCGGCCGCCGCGTCGCCCGCGTGCTGGGCGCCGACCCGGACCGCGCGTTCGTCGACTACGTCGGTCTCAACCACCTCGGCTGGCTGCGCGGACTGCGGGTCGCCGGACGCGACGAACTCCCGCGGCTGCTCGCCGACCCCGAGCTGCTCGGCTCCTTCGAGGAGGGCCGGCTCTTCGGCCCCGAGTGGCTGCGCTCCCTCGGCGCGATCCCCAACGAGTACCTGCACTACTACTACTTCAACCGGGAGACCGTACGCGCCTACCGGGAGGCCGACCGCACCCGCGGCGCGTTCCTGCGCGACCAGCAGGCCCGCTTCTACGACGAGATGCGCCGCCCCGACGCCCCGGCCCTGGCCACCTGGGACCGCACCCGCGCCGAA
The DNA here is from genome assembly GCF_040686295.1 of Streptomyces sp. NPDC085944. Taxonomy (NCBI): domain Bacteria; kingdom Bacillati; phylum Actinomycetota; class Actinomycetes; order Kitasatosporales; family Streptomycetaceae; genus Streptomyces; species Streptomyces sp. NPDC085944. The sequence continues at coordinate 257,360 of NZ_JBFBJX010000004.1, forward strand.
CGCGAGGCCACCTACATGGCCGAGAACCGCGAGACGGCGGGTGCGGGGGAGCGCGAGGCCGAGGACCTGTCGGGCGGTTACGAGAAGGTGGCGCTGGCGCTGATGCGGGCCGTCGCCCGCGACGAACGCGCCACCCTGATCCTCAACGTCCGCAACCGCGGCACGCTCTGCGCCCTCGACCGCGACGCGGTGGTCGAGATCCCCTGCCTGGTCGACGCCGACGGCGCCCACCCGATGGCGGTCGATCCGCTGCCCGGCCACGCCACCGGCCTGGTCTGCGCGGTCAAGGCCGTCGAGCGCGACGTCCTGACCGCCGCCGAGACGGGCTCCCGCGCGGCCGCGGTACGCGCCTTCGCCCTGCACCCCCTCGTCGACTCGGTCGACGTCGCCCGCCGCCTGGTCGACGGCTACCGGGCAGTGCACCCGGGGCTGGCCTACCTCAGGTGAGCCCGGCCGGCGCGGACGTCGCCGGTGCCTGTGCGGGGGCCGCCGGGTGGGCCGGCCCCGGTGCCGTCGTCGGAGTCGGAACGGCGGGGAGGTCCGGGCGCTGCTGGGGCAGGGACACCGGGCGCAGCGGGCGCGGTCCGGAGACCACCGCGTAGTCCTGGCCCAGGAACGGCGGCTCCAGCTCGCCCGGGTCGTCGCCGAGGGCCAGCCGGACCGCCGCCCACGGCACGTTGACGCCGCACAGCGCCAGTTGGTGCAGTCCGCCGGCCGGGCGGGTGTTGACGTCCATCAGCACCGGCCGGTCGCCGTACATCCGGAACTGCACGTTGGACAGGTGGTGCAGCCCGAACGCCTCGGCGATCCGCCGGGCCGGGGCCAGCCACTGCTCGTGCAGGGTGAACCCCCGGCGGCGGCCGTTCTTCGTGCGGCCCACGGCCAGCCGGACCCGGTTGTCGGGCCCGGTGAGAAGGTCCACCGAGACCTCCGGCTGCTCCAGACGCGGCATCACCAGCCAGTCCACGGGCTCCTCGGCCGCCCGCAGCGCCTCGACGACCAGGGGCAGTGGCACGGACGGGCTCGGGAACCCGGTCAGGTGCGAGAGCGAGAAGGGGTCCCGGGTGACCATCCGGAAGCCCACACCGCCCGCGCCGGACGCCGGCTTGAAGCACGCCCGGTGGCCGCCGGCCTCCAGCTCCTCCACCGCGAGGACCAGCTCCTCGGCCGTGCGCACCCGCCACCAGGGCGGCACCGGCACGCCGATCGCCCGGACCGCCTCGTAGGCGATCACCTTGTCGCCGAACAGGGCCACCGCCTGGGGCGTCGGCGCGATCAGTGCCGTACCGGCGGCCTCGAACTCCGCGCGGTGCGCCACGATCGCCGACTGGTGCAGCCGCGGCACGAACACGTCGATGCCGCGCCGCGCGCACTGGGCCAGGGCGTACTCGACGTAACCCGCCGGGGAGAGCCCCTCGGGCTCCAGATCGGCGGTGTCCGCGGCGGCCAGCACGGGGGAGTCCGGGTCGCCGTGCGTGGCATGGATCTCGACGGCCCGGTCGGCGGGATTTCTCCGCAGCTGATCCATGAAGAAGACGTTCTCCGCGTACGTGCGGTTGAGCCAGACGCGTACGGGAGAAGCCATGCAAGCCGCCTTCCAGGGTTCGCGGGCAGGGCGAAGCAGGCCGTGCCCGGCCAGGGGTTCGGAGGGACACCGAGCCGCTCTGCGCGAGGAATGGGGCGTGGCGGTGGTGTTGTGGCGATCATAGGGGTACGCGCGGCCCCGAGTGCAACGCGCGTCACACGGATGCGCCGGGCCAGCAGCGCACCGGCCTTCGGACCGGTCCGGGGAGGGCGTCGCGGGGCCGTCTTGTGACGGGGGTGGCGATGTGATCTCGTGACGTCGAACGGATGTCTGCGGAGGGGTGGGGGGATGACGTCGAGGGCCGGCGCTCCGGGGACGCTGTGGGCCGTCAGCGACCTGCACATCGGTTACCGGGAGAACCGGGCCCTGCTCGAGCGGATGCGCCCCGAGTCCGCCGCCGACTGGCTCCTGGTGGCCGGCGACGTCGCGGAGACCGTCGCCGACGTCCGCCGGGCGCTGAAGACCCTCGCGGACCGCTTCGGCCGGGTCGTCTGGGCCCCCGGCAACCACGAACTGTGGACACACCCCAAGGACCCCGTCGCCCTGCGCGGCGTCGCCCGCTACGAACACCTCGTCGAGACGTGCCGCGAACTGGGCGTCATCACACCCGAGGACCCCTACCCCCGGTGGGAGGGCGCGGGCGGCCCGGCGGTCGTCGCCCCGCTCTTCCTGCTCTACGACTACTCGTTCCTGCCGCCGGGATGCGCGACCAAGGCCGAGGGCCTGGAGTACGCCCGGGGCACCGGCGTCGTGTGCACCGACGAGTACCTGCTGCACCCCGACCCCTATCCCAGCCGCGAGGCCTGGTGCCGGGCGCGGGTCGAAGAGACCGGGCGCAGGCTCGCCGAGATCCCCGCCGGCCTGCCGGTGATCCCCGTCAACCACTACCCGCTGGACCGGCACCCCACCGACGTCCTGTGGTACCCCGAGTTCGCCATGTGGTGCGGCACCTCGCTGACCGCGGACTGGCACCGCAGGTTCCGGGTGGCGACCATGGTCTACGGGCATCTGCACATACCGCGCACCACCTGGCACGAGGGGGTCCGCTTCGAGGAGGTCTCGGTGGGCTATCCCCGCGAGTGGCGCAAGCGGCCCGGGCCGCCGGGGCAGCTTCGCCGTATCCTGCCCTCTCCGTCGGCGTCCGTGGCGCCGTCGCGCCCGGAGATGACCCGTTGATCGAGGAACTGCTGCCCGACACCGTCGTCGCCGTGGAGGCGTTCGGCCACGACGAGGCCGGACACCTGCCCCTCTACCCGGAGGAGGAGGCGATCGTCGCACGGGCCGTCGCCAAGCGGCGCCGGGAGTTCACCGTCGTACGGTCCTGCGCGCGCCGGGCCATGGAGAAACTCGGCGTGCCCCGGCAGGCCGTGCCGACCGGCGAACGCGGGGCGCCCAGTTGGCCGGCCGGCCTCACCGGCAGCATGACCCACTGCGAGGGCTACGGCGCGGCCGCCCTGGTCCGTCTCGCCGACCTGGCCTCCCTCGGCATCGACGCCGAACCCGACGGGCCGCTTCCGGACGGCGTCCTCGGGTCCATCGCCCTGCCCGCCGAGGTGGCCCGCCTGCGGCGACTCGACGCGGCGCGGCCCGGCATCCACTGGGAGCGGCTGCTGTTCAGCGCCAAGGAGTCGGTCTACAAGGCGTGGTTCCCCCTCACCGGGCAGTGGCTGGACTTCACGGAGGCGGACGTCGAGATCGGCGTCGACCCGGCCGACCCGCGCCGCGGCACCCTGCACGCCGCCCTCCTGGTGCCGGGACCGACTGTGGGCGGCAGGCGCCTGGCCCACTTCGACGGCCGCTGGACCGCACAAAACGGCCTGGTCGCCACCGCGATCACGGTCCCGCACACCTGACGGCGACGGGCTGCCCGCCCCTCGCCGTCAGGTGGGCGGGCACCAGTCCCGCAGCAGCCGGAAGAACGCCTCCTCGTTCCCCGCCAGCCCCGCCGCCTCGAGGGCCTGCTCCGCCTCCGCCAGCACGGAGGGCGGGACGACGGGCGGACGCTTCGGGGCGTCCGGATCCGCCCCGGCGTCCACACCGGCCCGCACGGTGTGCAGGAGTCGCAGGTAGGCCTGGACGGCCGTGCGTTCGTGGTCGGTCAGTACGGCGGCGGTCATCGGTCGGCTCTCCCCACAACGACGTCAGCGGTCACGCGCCCCCGCACGGCGGCGGCACCCTCCCAGCTTGCCGTCCACCACTGACAATCACCTCCAGCCGCGCCCGAACTCCCGCTCCGCCCGCACCGATCGGGCCACCGCCCCGGTCAGACGCGCGACGGGCGCACTACTGACCCGAGACCGGCGCACGAACGGCTCACGAGAAGCGCACGGCTCGCGAAAGGGTGCGCGACGGCTCACGACTCGGGCCGCTGCACGCTCTCCAGCAGCATGTCCAGCCACTCGGCGACCTTGTCGCGGTGCTGGTCGGTGGGCAGTTGCGCGGCCCGCCAGGCGATGCCGCGCACGCCGTGGTCCTGGAGCAGCCGCTCCAGCGGGTCGTCGTCGGCGGCCGCCGCCGCCTCCCGCTCCCGGTCGGCGAGTTGCTGGAGCAGCTCCTGCTCGGTGCGCTGGAGGGCGCCGGAGAGCGCCTCGGGGTCCTCGGCGGTGAGGAATCCGGCGTGCACCCGGAAAAAGCGCTGGATGGCGTCGCAGTGCTCCATGGTGGGGCGCCGGTCGCCGTTGATGAGCGCGCCGGCCTGCTGCCGCGACATTCCCGCGCCGTCGGCGATCTCCTGCTGGGTGTACTTGCGGCCGTTCGGTTTCAGCCGGGTGCGGCGCAGCAGGTCCAGGCGCTGGACGAACCGGGTCTGGACATCGGGTTCACCCGCCGGCCGGCCGCTGAGCAGGGCTCCCACCACGGGCTCGGGGACGCCGGAGGCCGCGGAGAGCCGGCCGACGTCGAACACCTCGGTGTGCGGCACGCCGAGCCGGTCCGCGAGTGCGCCGACCCGGGCGACGACGGCGGTCAGCGTGGTCATCGGCATGGTGCCCGGACCCTCGAAGCCACCCGTCACCGACAGCTCTCCTACGTCTCTCACAGGCCTCACAGGCTTCTCACAAGCAGTTGCCGTGAACTTCCCGGAGAGTAGCCTGCCGCTCGAACTCACATCCAGGCATCGCCACAACTGTGGCCTATTTCAGCCGTCAACAGGCACGAAATGCCACGATAGTTGACACGCCTCGCGTCGGGGCGCCAGGATGCGGGACGCCGCGAGAAGGCCGCATAGGCAAGAGGGGTGACCTCCCGATGGCATTTCAGGCAGAAGGGCAGCGGTCGGCGCCGCGGCCCACCCCCGCGACCCCCGAGGCCCAGGCCTATCTCCAGGACTACACCGCGCTCCTGGAGGCCGTCCCCTTCCCCTCTCTCGTCGTCGACCACCGCTGGGACGTGGTGCTGGCCAACGGCGCCTTCCGGACACTCTTCCAGGGAGCCGGACCGCACCCGACGGCCATGCCGGACGACAACTTCCTCCGGTTCGTCCTCTTCCACCCGGACGCCGCCACCGTCCTCGGCGAGCACGAGTCGAGCTGGTGCCTGCCCATGCTGGCGCACTTCGCCGCCACCCTGGAGCGGGACGGCCACGACCCCGGCCTGCAGGCCGTCCGCCGGGACATCGCGCAGGACCCGATCATGGAAGCCGCCTACCGGCAGGGCCTGCCGCACTGGATCCGCGCCGTCGGAGACCGGGCCGTGCAGCACGACGGCGCCGTACGGCCGCTGCACCACCCCGACCCGCGCCGGGGCACCACCGAGTGCCGCGTCGTGGTGGAGACGCCCAGGGCGCTCCAGGAGCTCGGCTACACCCGGCTGACGCTGGTCTGGCGGGAGCCGCGCCGCACCGAGCACCGGTCGCCGCGCGCCCGCCGTGCCCCCTCCCACCTGAGGGTCGTCCCCGCCGCCGAGTGACGCGTGGTCACGGGCGGGCGGAGCGGCCGTCGCGCAGCACGATCACCCGTTCCCCCAGGTGGACGGCCTCGCGGAGCCGCCACGGAGTCACAGGTCCAGCACGAGCCGCCGGCCACGGCACCGGGAGACGCAGAGGAGCATCGTCTCCCCGGCGGCCCGCTCCTCCTCGGTGAGGACCGAGTCCCGGTGGTCCGGTTCCCCCTCGACGACCTCGGTCTCACAGGTTCCGCAGGTGCCCTCCGTGCAGGAGTGGAGCACCTCGACACCGGCTTCGCGGACCGCGTCCAGGACCGGGACACCGGCCGGGACGGCGACCGTACGGCCGCTGCGCGCGAGCACGACCTCGAACTCCGCCTCCGCAGGGGCATCGGCGGCGGCCTCCTTCGGGCGGGACCGCTCCACGCGCGGGCGCCCGGCAGGACAGCGCGCCTCGACGGCGTCCAGCAGCGGGCCCGGGCCGCAGCAGTACACGAGGGTGTCCGGGGGCAGGTCGTCGAGCACGGGCGCGGGGTCGAGCAGCCCCGCCCCGTCCTCCGGGACGATCGCCACCCGGTCGCCGTACCGCCCCGACTCCTCCCGCGAAGTTACCCGTGCGTTCCGCACGTCGGAGTGATGACAGCGGCAACTGTGCGCGGCCGTACGCGGCGTGACAGCGTCGTCTCCGTCAGCGACCGGGTGGGAAGGAGCAGGCGTGAACAAGGGCTACGCCGTGTACTGCGACGCGGACCCGTACTTCTACGACGCCCCGCACCGCACGGCTTCGGGCACCTCGCGTTCCCGTTACGCCGCGGCCTCCCGGCCGGTGCCGGAGGGATGGCGGCGCAACGAGAGCGGGGACTGGCTCGCGCTGCGCCCGGCCGACGCGGACCTGCCCGACCAGGGGTGGAAGATCCACGTCTCCGCCTGCCTCGACAACGCCGAGTCCGTGCTCGACCGCGTGTGGTGCCACTGCGTCGCCGGGGGCACGGCCTTCAAGTTCGTGCCCAGCCGCTACCTGCTGCACCAGCGCAACGCCAAGTACGCGGACCGGGCCGGCAGCGGCAAGTTCGTCACCGTGTACCCGGCGGACGAGGCGGAGTTCGAACGGCTGGTGCGCGAGCTGTCCGACCTGCTGGCCGGCGAGCCCGGCCCGCACATCCTGAGCGACCTGCGCATCGGTGCCGGCCCCGTGCACGTCCGCTACGGCGGCTTCACCCGCCGCAACTGCTACGACGCGGACGGGGAACCGCAGCCTGCCGTGGCCCGCCCCGACGGTGTGCTGGTCCCGGACCTGCGCGGCCCGGTCTTCCGCGTCCCGGACTGGGTGGGCCCGCCCGCCTTCCTGCGCCCCCACCTCGACGCCCGTTCCGCGGTCACCGTGACCGGCCTGCCCTACGCCGTCGAGTCGGCGCTGCACTTCTCCAACGGCGGCGGCGTGTACCTCGCCCGCGACACCCGCACCGGCGAGCGGGTCGTCCTGAAGGAGGCCCGTCCGCACGCCGGTCTCGCGGCCGACGGAGCCGACGCCGTGGCCCGCCTGCACCGCGAACGCCGGGCGCTGGAGCGGTTGTCGGGCCTCGACTGCACGCCCGGGGTGCTCGACCACGTCACGGTCGGGGAGCACCACTTCCTGGTCCTGGAACACATCGACGGCAAGCCGCTCAACACGTTCTTCGCCCGCCGCCATCCGCTGATCGAGGCCGATCCGGGTGAGCGGAGACTGGCCGAGTACACCGACTGGGCCCTCGACGTCCACGCGCGGGTGGAACGCGCCGTCGAGGACGTCCACGCCCGGGGTGTGGTCTTCAACGACCTGCATCTGTTCAACATCATGATCCGGGACGACGGCAGCATCGCCCTCCTGGACTTCGAGGCCGCCCACCACGTCGACGAAGCCGGCCGGCAGACCGTGGCGAACCCCGGGTTCGTGGCGCCCACCGACCGCCGGGGCGTGGCGGTGGACCGGTACGCGCTGGCGTGTCTGCGGCTCGCGCTGTTCCTCCCCCTCACCAGTCTGCTGGCCGTCGACCGGCACAAGGCTGCGCATCTCGCGGACGTGGTGGCGCGACAGTTCCCCGTGGACCGGGCCTTCCTGGACGCGGCGGTCGACGAGATCACGCGCGTGGACGGCGCCCCCGAGGCACGACGGCCCGCCGGGCCGGTGGCGCGACCGCTCACGGGGCCGACGGCATCACCGCCCGCCGGGCCGACGGCACGACCGTCCGACGTGCCCGCCGCACCACTCACCGCCGGACCGCGGACGCCACCGCCCGCGGGGCCGGTGACCCGATCGCGCCCCGGGTCGGCGGCGCGACCGTCCCCCCGGCCGGTGGTTCCGGTCCGGCCGGACGACTGGCCGCGCAGCCGGGACTCCATGGCCGCGGCGATCAGGGCCTCCGCGACGCCGTCCCGCACGGACCGCATCTTCCCGGGCGACATCGCGCAGTTCGCCACCGCCGGCGGCGGCCTGGCCTTCGCCAACGGTGCGGCGGGGGTGCTGTACGCCCTCGCCGAGAGCGGTGCGGGACGGGACGAGACGGGCGAGCAGTGGCTGCTGGAGCGGACCAAGGAGCCGCCCTCCGGCACGCCCCTCGGCTTCCACGACGGGCTCGCCGGCATCGCCTGGACCCTGGAGCACCTCGGCCACCGCGACCGCGCCCTCGACCTCACCGAACTCCTCCTCGACCAGTCCCTCGACCACCTGGGCCCCGACCTGCACGGCGGCACCGCCGGTGTCGGCCTGGCCCTGGACTCGCTGGCCGTCACCACCGGGGAGAGCGCACCGCACGAGGCGGCCCTGCGCTGCGCCGAACTGGCCGCCGACGCCGCGCCGGCCGAGGGCGGGAGCCGGGGACGTGCCCGCGCGGGGCTCCTGTACGGCGGCGCGGGACGCGCGCTGCTCTTCCTGCGGCTGTTCGAACGCACCCGGGACCCCGCCCTGCTCGACCTCGCACGGGACGCGCTGCGCCAGGACCTCGCCCGCTGTGTCCGCGGCGCGGGCGGCGCGCTGCAGGTCGACGAGGGATGGCGCACCATGCCCTATCTGGGCGCCGGCAGCGTGGGCATCGGCATGGTGCTCGACGACTACCTGGCGCACCGGGCCGACGAGGAGTTCGCCCGGGCCGGGGACGAGATCGTCGCCGCGGCCCAGGCGATGTTCTACGCCCAGCCGGGCCTCTTCCGGGGCGTGGCCGGCATGGTGCTGTACCTCGGCCGCACCACGGCCACGGCGCCCGGCACGGGCCCGGAGGCCGTACGGCGCCAGCTCGACGCGCTGTCCTGGCACGCCATGTCCTACCGCGGCCGGCTCGCCTTCCCCGGCGAGCAGATGATGCGCCTGTCCATGGACCTCTCCACCGGAACGGCCGGATGCCTGCTGGCCGTCGCCTCCGTCCTCGGCGACGCGCCCACCGGGCTGCCGTTCCTGCCACCGCTGCGCCCGAGCAGCGCCCCCTGACTCGGCCCCGTCCGGGGTCGTGAGAAAAGCACACCCGTTGCCGAACGAAAGGAAGTCGTCATGAACCTGTTCGACCTGCAGTCGATGGAGACCCCCAAGGAAGAGGCCATGGGGGACGTCGAGACCGGTAGCCGCGCGAGCCTCCTGCTCTGCGGTGACAGCAGCCTGAGCGTCACCACCTGCAACTGACGCCGGACTTGACGGCCATGACGGCGTGCTGAGCCATGCCGTCGGGCGCGGGCGCCCCGGGCTGCGGCCCGGGGCGCCGACGCCTGCCCGCGAGGGACGTACGGAGGTGTCGCAGGTGCGAACGGGACGGGGTGCGATGCGCCGAGCGCCGGGGAATCGGAACGCGGCCGACGGCTCGGCACCCGGGCGCGCACTGGAAGCCCTGGTGCTGCTGTGCTCGGTCGGCGCGGCTCTGGCGGCCGTGGTCCAGCCCCTCGTCCTCGGCCGCACCCTGGATCTGCTGCTGCGCGACGGCGACGCGGGCCGGTGGCTCCCGCTGAGCGCCGGGCTGCTTCTGGGCGAACTGCTGCTGGACAGCGCCACCGCACTGTTCACCGGCCGCTGCACTGCCACGTGGACGCAGTCCGTCCGCTCCCGCGCCCTGCACGGACTGCTGCGTGCCGTACCCGAGCACGCCCGGCCGCACCCGCCCGGCGACGTCGGCACCCGGCTGACCCTCAACGCCGCGGACGCGGGCGGCGCCCCGGCGGCCCGTGCGGCGCTGGCCGCCTCGCTGATCACCCCGCTGGGCGCGCTCGCGGCGCTGGCCCTCGTCGACCTGTGGGTGGCGCTCTGCGTGCTGACCGGTCTGCCCGCCCTGGCGCTGGTGCTGCGGTCCTTCGCCCGCGACACGGGCGCCACGGTCGCCGCCTACCAGCGCACCCAGTCCCTGATCGCGTCCCGGCTGCTCGAAACCCTGGAGGGCACGGCCACGATCGGTGCCGCGGGGACCGCGGACCGGGAACGCGCCCGGGTGCTGGCCCCGTTGACGGAACTGGCCGCCCGGGGCCGGCACATGTGGGCCCTGCACGGACGGGCCCTCGGCAGGAGCGCCGTCCTGGTCCCGGCGCTGACGCTGACCGCCACCGCCGTCGGCGGACTGCGCCTGGCGGCCGGTGAACTGAGCGTGGGCGACCTGCTCGCCGTCGGCCGGTACGCGCAGCTGACCGCCGGCGTCGGCGGTGCCGCGACGCTGCTCGGGGCAATCGTACGGGCCCGTCAGGCACGGCACCGGACCCTGGAGCTGGAACGGATGCCCGCGCAGGCGTACGGGACACGGTCGTTGCCCCCGGACGGCCCGGGGGAGCTCGAACTGCGCGGAGTGCGCGTGGTGCGTGACGGCAGGCGGGTCCTGCGCGTCGACCGCGTTCGGGTGCCGGGCGGCAGCACCGTCGCCGTGGTCGGCCGCGGCGGATCGGGCAAGTCCGTCCTCGCCGCCGTGGCGGGGCGGCTGATCGATCCGGACGAGGGACACGTGCTCCTGGACGGTGTCCGGCTCGACCGGCTGACGCGCGAGGCGCTGCGCGGCGAGGTGACCTACGCCTTCGAGCGCCCCGTGCTGGGCGAGGGCACGGTCGCCGAAGCGGTCGCCACCGGGGCGCGGCGGCCGACGGGGGAGCAGGTGCGGCGAGCGGCCCGCGCGGCGGGCGCCGACGGCTTCGTACGACGGCTGCCGCTCGGCTACGACACCCCGTTGCCGCAGGCACCCCTGTCGGGCGGGGAACACCAGCGTCTCGGACTGGCGAGGGCGTTCGCGCACGCCGGGCGTCTGCTGGTGATGGACGACGCGACGTCCAGTCTGGACACCGCCACGGAACACCGGGTGAACCTGGCACTGCGCCACTCGGTACGCCCCGGGACCAGGCTCGTGGTGGCGCACCGCCCGTCGGTGGCGGACCGGGCTGACCTGGTGCTCTGGCTGGAGCAGGGCAGCGTGCGCGCGGTCGGCACGCACCGCGACCTGTGGCACACGGCCGACTACCGCGCGGTCTTCGGCGCGGGTACCAGCGGCACCGGAGCCGAGACACCGGGCGTGGAGACCGTACGCCGACCCGAGCCCGAGGAGGCGCGTCCGTGACGTCCACCGGGCACCCCTTGGAGCAGGCCCCGGACCACGATTGTCCCGGTACCGGGGCGGGTGCGCTGCGCCGCCTCGCGCCGCCCGCGGGCCGCTTCCTCGCCCGCCGCAAGGGCGTGCTGGTGCGGCTCACGCTCTGGTCGCTGGCCGAGTCCGGGCAGGCGTTCCTGGTGGGCCACGCGGTCGCCCGCGCCGTCGACGGCGGATTCCTCGCCGGCGACCCGCGCCGTGGGCTGCTGTGGCTCGCGGTCGCCCTGCTCGCCGTACTGTCCGGCGCCCCGGTCGTCCGGGGCGTGTTCGCGCAGCTCGCCGGGCTGACGGAGCCGCTGCGCGACGCGCTGGTGCGGCGCGCGGTCGACCGTTCCATGGCCCGGGCGCTCCGGGGCGGGCCCGGCGGGACGGACCGGGCGGCCGTCTCACGGCTGACGAACCAGGCCGAGATCGCCCGGGACAGCTTCGCCGGACTCGTCCTCACCCTGCGTTCCTTCGTCTTCACCGCCGCCGGCGCCCTGCTCGGCCTGCTGTCCCTGCACCCGGCCCTGCTGGTGGTGGTCCTGCCCCCGCTGGCGGCCGGTCTCGCGCTGTTCCTCGTCACGCTGCGGCCCATGGCGGCCGCCCAACGCCGCGCGCTGGCGGCCGACGAGGCACTGGGCGACCATGCGGCGCGCTCGCGTGCGGCGTTGCGGGACCTCGCCGCCTGCGGTACCGGCCCGGCGGCCGAGCGGCGCGGCGCGGACCTGGTCGCCGACGCGGCGGCCCAGGCCCGGACCCTGGCCGGGTGGGCGGCGGTGCGCACGGCGGCGCTCGGCGTCGCGGGCCAGCTGCCCGTGCTCGCGCTGCTGGCCGCCGTGCCGTGGCTGCGCGGCCGGGGGGTGAGCGCGGGCGCGCTGCTGGGCGCCTTCACCTACCTCGTCCAGTCCCTCCTGCCCGCCCTGCACACGCTGATGACCGCGCTGGGCGCGGCCGGGGCCCGGCTCCTGGTCGTCCTCGACCGGATCCTGGGCCCGGGGCCGGGCGCCACGAGCCCACCGGCGCATGCTCTTGAAGCGAGCACCGCCGGGAACCACGGCCGGTTCCGGGAGTACGGCACCGGCGTCCGCGCACCGGGCGACGACGGGCACCCGGAGCGTCGGGCAGCGGTCCCGGCGGTGGACCTGCGGTCCGTCACCCTGTCCTACGGTGCCCGGGCCGAGCCCGTGATCGACTCGCTCGACCTGCGCGTCGCGCCCGGTGAACACCTCGCCGTCGTCGGGCCGAGCGGCATCGGCAAGTCGACGCTCACCCGTCTCGTCGCGGGGACGCTCGCGCCGAGCCGAGGCGAGGTGCGCGTGGCCGGAAGGGCGGTGACGGGCCGCCCCGCCGCCGAGCTGGCCGCCCTGCGGGTGCTCGTCCCCCAGGAGGCCTACGTGTTCTCCGGCACCGTCGCCGACAACCTCGCGTACCTGAACACGGACGTGTGCCGGGCGGAACTCCAGGCGGCGGTCCAGGCGTTCGGCCTGGACCAGCTGGTCGAACGCCTGGGCGGACCGGACGGCCCGGTGCGGCCCGCCGAACTCTCGCCGGGGGAGCGGCAGCTGGTCGCGCTGGTCCGCGCGTACCTCTCGCCCGCCCCCCTGCTGCTGCTGGACGAGGCCACCTGCCATCTCGACCCGGCCTCCGAGGCCCGTGCGGAGGAGGTTCTCGCGAGACGGCCCGGCACACTGGTCGTGGTGGCGCACCGCCTGTCCTCGGCGGTCCGCGCCGACCGCACCCTGGTGCTGGACGGCGAGCGGGCGGAGTGCGGCACGCACGCCGAACTGCTGGCCCTCTCGCCCCTCTACCGGGACCTGACGGGCCACTGGCACGCGTGACCGTGCCAGGCCCCGGCACGGGGTGCCCGTCCGTCACGGGCCCTGGCACGCGTGACCGGGACGGCCACCGGCGCGCGTGGCCGGGACGGCCACCGGGCCCGCGTGACCGCCGTGGCGGCCGTGTGCGCGGGCCGACGTCGCCTGCGCCGAGGACGGGGACGCGGCCGCGTCAGGTCCAGCCCGCGCTCTGGACGATGCGGATCGCGTCGACCCGGTTGCGGGCGCCCACCTTTCGGACCGCCGTGGCCAGGTAGTTGCGGACCGTGCCCCGGGACAGGTGCAGCCGCGCCGCGATCTCGGCGATCGGCGCCCCCTGGGAGGCCAGGGCCAGCACGCCCAGCTCCCTCGTCGTCAACGGCATCTCCGCGCCCTTCAGCAGGGCAACGGTGAGCGTCTCGTCGAGGAAGCGCTCGCCCTTGGCGACCGTGTGCACCGCCGTGATCAGCCGCTCGGCCGGGGCGTTCTTGTCGACCAGCCCGAGGGCGCCCCCGTCGAACGCCCGGCGCAGCACTCCGGGCCGCTTGGCGGTGGCCAGGACGACCAGCCGGTCGCCGTACCGGTCGCGCAGGAGCGCGGCGCGTGCGTCGTCCGGTCCCGTCAGGCACTCTCCGTCCACGACACAGGCGTCGGCCGGCAACGTGTCGCCCTCCGGCCCCCGGGCGTCTGCGCACTGCGGGGACACCTCCAGCGTGGTGTCCGATCTGAGCAGTTGCACCAGCGCCGACCGCAGCAGCTTCTCGTCGTGCGCCACGACAATGCGAACCATCTCCCCCACCCCTTGTCAGCGGCGGTCCGTTCGGACCGCCGGGCTCTCCGCGCCCCCGCGCCACCGGCCATGTGCCCCCATCCGGGTCGGTGGAACACGACGCGTACGCGCGTGCGAACCGCATCGCAGTCAATTCGCCGTCGTCACGGCTCTGTCGGAGGACGGACGGGACCCGGGACCGCGGGAAGAAGGGCGGATAACACACCCATCCGCGTCCGGCGCCGGAACGTGCGGACGCCGGTGACGAGCGGCCGTCCGGCGCTCCGTGCCCTGGCCCCCTGACCAGGGCGGGTGCCGTCCTCCGCGACCGGGGACGCCCGCCGGCCCGGCCCGAACGGACCGGAGTGCGGCCGCCGCCGAGCCCGGCCGAAAAGCGCCGTCGCCCAATCTGGCGCGAAAGGCACCGCGCCGGTCGGCGCCGGACGCTGTCGGTGGGTGCCCCTAGTCTTTGGCCAACGCACAGCACAGCGTGTCGATTCGGGGTTGTTCCGCATGCCGTGCCGTTGGTCCTAGTGGTGGGGAGAGGCGAGACACGGATGGGTTGGCTGGCAGCGGGCAACACCTACGAAGTCGCTCATTCCACCTGTCGCTCGCCAAGCAGGCGCCGTTGGAGTACCTCAACGGGCTGGCGCTGCCCGAACTGCCCGCCGTGCTGGCGCTCCGGGCGGCCTCGGAAGCCACCGTGGAGGAACACCGGAAAGCCCTGGACACCTTCCTCGGGGAACTGGACGCGCACGGGCTGACGGAGCTCGACCCCGGCCACTGGCGCCGGGTGCGCCTGGCCTTCGACCCCGACACCTTCGACGGGCCGGGCGACACGCACGGGTACAGGAGGGGGACCGTGCTCGACCTGGAGGGCGGCGCGTTCCTCCTCTTCCCCGACGACTGGTACCAGTTCGTCCGCGAGTACGGACCCCACGAGGTCAAGGGCAAGCACTACGGCGCGGCCTACCACGACCCCTCGGGCCGCTTCCAGGTGCCGGCTCCCTACACCCTCGTGTCCGAGGAGCCGTTCGTGCCGGAGCCGACGCGGGCACCCGGCTGGGTCGCCGCCTTCCGCGCCGAACTGGCCGAACGCGGCCCCGTGCCCTGGCGCCCCGAGGCCGCCGAGGAGTTCGCCCGCCTCACCGGCGTCACCCCGACCACGGCCCGCCTGGTGCTCGCCGGAATGCCGCAGACCGACGACAGGCGCGTCAGCGTACCCTCCGCGACCCTGAAGGTCGTCGGGGTGAAGTCGGCCGACGCCCGCGTGGCCAAGGACGAGCTGAGGTCCCTCGACAGCGGTGCCCTGCGGGCCGTGCTGGCCGCCCTGCTGCCCACCGAACCGTCCCGGCTGTGGACGCACGGCCCCGACACCGCCCGTGCGGCCGAGGTCTGGAACGAGCGGCTGGGCAGGCGCACCCCGCTGCCCGAGGAGGTGCTCCACGACGCCGTCCGCACGGTCGAACCCGTGGGCTGGGCCCCCGCCGACGCCCTCCGGGGCTTCGCGGACCTGGCCACCGAGCCCCGGCTGACGAAGGACCTGACCTGGAGCTTCGGCCGCTACCACCTGGAAACTGCGGAGAACGCGCCCCGCTTCGACAGCTCGGTCCTCAAGGGATCGGTGGCCCTGGCCGCGTGGCTGGCCCACCGGCTCCCCTCCGGCGACCCGCTCCGGGCCAGGCTGCCCGGTGTCCTGACCGCGCTGCGCGAACGCCTGGCCCATCCCGGCCTACTGCTCGCGCTCGACCGGCGGGGCATCGACTGGGAGGCGTTCCGGCGGACGGCCGAAGACCCCACGGAGACCGGCGACGGCTTCGAACGGTACGGCGCGGTCGTCCTGGGCACCGGGCCGACGGAGCCGATCCCCGCCGTGCGGCCCGCCCTGCTGGACGCCTCCGGCAACGACCCGCACCTGGCGGCGCTCTGCACCGGTGAACGGCCGAACGCCCAGGAGACGGCGCTGCGCCTGGTCCACGACCGGCCGTTCGCCGAGCTGCTCGCCGACCCGGGCAACCCCTTGGCCGGGGAACGCGACGCCGACGGGCTGTGGTGGCCCCAGGACCCCGCGCGCTCCGCGCCCGACCTGGTCGGCGAGGTGGCCGAGCGGTACGGCGTCGGCGAGGACGCCGCCGTGCTGTACCTGATGCTGCTCGCCCTGCCCGACCCCACCGACCGCGACACCGCCCGCTGGACCGGCTGGGGCGGCCGGCGGGGCGCAACGGCCAGGCTGCGTGCCGCCCGCGCCGAACTCGCCGCCACCGACCTCGTGGTCGAGGGCAGCCGCTCCAAGGCAGGCCGCACGCTGTTCCTGCCCGGCGGCTGGACCCGGCCGCCGAACCCCCACCTCCCGCTGGAGCGGTGGAAGCTGCCGCTGTACGGCCTGCTGGAGGGCGAGTCACCCGTCCTGGGAGTGATCGTGCCCACGCGGCCCGTCGCCGGGCTGTACCGCGAGGCCTGGCGGCGCGTCCAGGACGGTCATGGGCCACGCCTGGAGGAACTGGAGGTGCCGCGACCGCGCAAGCGCCGCCGCTGACGTGCGGGCGGAGGGGGCGGCCGGGGCCCGCGGCCGCCCCCGGCCGTCAGCGCTCCAGTACCTTGTGCGCCGTCTCCGGCAGCCTCAGGTACACCAGTGAGGACAGCAGGCACAGCACGGCGACGTACCAGGGGAAGAGCCCCGCATGCCCCAGGTCCTTGAAGAGCGTGCCCACGTACGGTGCCGTGCCGCCGAACAGCGCCACCGTGAGCGAGTAGGGGAAGCCGATCCCGGCCGCTCGCACCCGCGGCGGGAACACCTCGGCGTTCACGGCCGCGCTGATGGAGGTGAAGCCGGTCAGCAGGACCATCCCGGCGCACTGCACGAGCAGCAGCACGGCGAAGGAGTCGCGCAGCGAGTGCAGCAGCGGCACGCTCAGCAGCGCGAACCCCACGCCGAAGAAGAGCAGCAGGGGGCGGCGCCCGAACCGGTCGGAGAGCAGGCCGCCGAGCGGCTGGAGCAGCCCGAACAAGGCCAGCGAGATCGTCCCCGCGAGCAGCGCGTCCGACTTGGCGACGCCCGCGTTGAGTTCGGCGTACGTCGGCAGGTACGAGGTCCAGGTGTAGTAGGCGATGGTGCCGCCCGCAGTGATGCCGCAGATCAGCAGGGACTCGCGCGGATGGCGGCGCAGCGCCTCGAACAGGGCCGGGCGCGGAGCCCGTTGCTGCTCGGTGCTGCGGGTCTCCCGCGCGCCCCGCCGGATCCAGAAGCCGACCAGGCTCAGGACGGCGCCGAACACGAAGGGGATCCGCCACCCCCAGCCGTTCATCCGGTCCTCGCTCAACGTGTCCACCAGCAGCGTCGCGATCCCGGAGGCCACCAGCTGCCCCGCCGTGGTCGAGACGTACTGGAAGCTGGAGAACAGCCCGCGCCGGCCCGGCCCGGCCGACTCCACCAGGAAGGTCGTCGAGGCCGCGAACTCGCCGCCCACCGACAGCCCCTGGAGCAGCCGCGCGACCACGAGGACCACCGGGGCCAGCACACCGGCCGCCGTGTACGTCGGGGTCAGCCCGACCAGCAGACTGCTGCCGCCCATCAGCAGGATGGTGACGGTCAGCGCGGCGCGCCGCCCCCGCCGGTCCGCGATCGCGCCCATCAGCAGCCCGCCGACCGGCCGCATGAAGAAGCCCACCGCGAACACGGCGAACGTCGACAGCAGCGGCACCAGCGAGCTGTCCGCGCTGTCGGGGAAGACCTGGTCCGCGATATAGGTGGCGAGGAAGGTGTAGGCGTACCAGTCGTACCACTCCACGGCGTTGCCCACCGAGGCGGCGAGGAGCTGGCGTACGGGCCGGCGGGTCGGGGTTGGCGGTGCGTCCGTGTCCATGCCTGTCATGATCGCGACCATCCCCGTACGGCAGGCCCGGCACACCTCGCGTACCGGTGACTTTCACACCGGCGCCACCGGACCCTTCCCTGACGTTTGCTGCTCCTGGAACACTCCTTTCGCGCGCAATCCGTCATCACCCGGCACCGATCCGACCGGTTGAACCCCCAAGGCGAGAGGTCCCTCACCCCCATGGCCGAAGTGAACCGGCGCAGATTCCTCCAACTCGCGGGCGCCACCACGGCGTTCAGCGCCCTGTCCGCGAGCATCGACCGGGCCGCCGCGCTTCCGGCGAACCACCGCTCGGGGTCGATCGAGGACGTCGAGCACATCGTCGTCCTGATGCAGGAGAACCGTTCGTTCGACCACTACTTCGGCAGGCTGCGCGGCGTCCGCGGCTTCGGCGACCCGCACCCGGTGCGGCTCGACGACGGCCGGTCCGTGTGGCACCAGCGCAAGGGCGACGGCACCGAGGTGCTGCCGTTCCACCCGGAGGCCGACGACCTCGGCATGCAGTTCCTCGAAGGGCTCCCGCACGGCTGGTCCGACGGCCAGGACGCCTACCACGACGCCAAGTACGACCGCTGGCTGCCCGCCAAGGGCACCACCACCATGGCGTACCTGACCCGCGAGGACATCCCCTTCCACTACGCGCTCGCCGACACGTTCACGGTCTGCGACGCCTACCACTGCTCGTTCATCGGCTCCACCGACCCCAACCGCTACTACCTGTGGTCGGGGCACACCGGCAACGACGGCGCGGGCGGCGGCCCGGTCCTCGGCAACGACGAACTCGGCTACGACTGGACGACGTATCCCGAGCGCCTGGAGGCGGCCGGGATCTCCTGGAAGATCTACCAGGACGTCGGCGACGGCCTCGACGCGGCCGGCCACTGGGGCTGGATCGACGACGCCTACCGGGGCAACTACGGCGACAACTCCCTGCTGTACTTCAACAAGTACCGCAACGCCGAGCCCGGCGACCCGCTGTACGACAAGGCCCGCACCGGCACCGACGCGAAGAGCGGCGAGGGCTACTTCGACCGGCTGCGCGCCGACGTCGAGGCGGGCAGGCTGCCGAAGATCTCCTGGATAGCCGCCCCGGAGGCCTTCTCCGAGCACTCCAACTGGCCCTCGAACTACGGCGCCTGGTACATCTCCCAGGTGCTGGACGCGCTCACCTCCAACCCGGCGGTGTGGGCGAAGACGGCCCTGTTCATCACGTACGACGAGAACGACGGCTTCTTCGACCACGTGGTGCCGCCGCTGCCGCCGAAGTCCGCCGCGCAGGGCCGCTCCACCGTCGGCGTCTCCCTGGACGTCTTCGAGGGCAGCGCCAAGCACCGCGAGGGCTTCTACGGGCTGGGTCCGCGTGTGCCCATGCTCGTCGTCTCGCCGTGGAGCAAGGGCGGGTTCGTCTGCTCCGAGACCTTCGACCACACCTCGGTGATCCGCTTCATGGAACGCCGCTTCGGCGTCCACGAGCCGAACATCTCACCCTGGCGCCGCGCCGTCTGCGGCGACCTGACCTCCGCCTTCGACTTCTCCCGCACGGACAGCCGCCCGGCCCGGCTGCCGGACACCGACGCCTACGAGCCGCCGGACCGCGAACGCCACCCGGACTACCGTCCGACGCCGCCCTCGGAGCCCGGCATGCCCCGGCAGGAGCGCGGGAGGCGACCCACCCGCCCGCTGCGGTACGACCCGTACGTGGACGGCGCCGTCGACACGGAGGCCGGGAAGTTCACGCTGGCCTTCGCCTCCGGGGCCCGGGCCGGGGCAGCCTTCCTCGTCACCTCCGGCAACCGCACCGACGGCCCCTGGACGTACACCACCGAGGCCGGCAAGACCCTCG
Source organism: Streptomyces sp. NPDC085944 (assembly GCF_040686295.1). Taxonomy (NCBI): domain Bacteria; kingdom Bacillati; phylum Actinomycetota; class Actinomycetes; order Kitasatosporales; family Streptomycetaceae; genus Streptomyces; species Streptomyces sp. NPDC085944. Next base: position 276,686 of record NZ_JBFBJX010000004.1, read on the forward strand.
CGGACACCTGGAACTCGGCGTACTCCGGCGGTTCCTACGACCTGACCGTGCACGGTCCGGCCGGCTTCCTGCGGGTCTTCCGGGGCCCGAACGAGCCCGCCGGACCCGCAGGGCCCGAGGCCACCGCCCGGCACCACGGCGACGACCTCCGGCTCACCCTCACCAACACCAGTGCCGGCACGGTCCGGCTGCGGATCGCTGGAGCCCACGACGGCCGCTCCCGGACCGTCGCCGTCCGCCCCGGTGCCACCGTGCACCACACGGTCGACCTCGCGCGCAGCCGCCGCTGGTACGACGTGACGGTGACCTCCGAGGCCGACCCCGCCTTCCTGCGCCGCTTCGCCGGCCACGTGGAGAACGGCCGGCCGGGGGTCAGCGACCCGGCGCTCGTCACGGACTGAGAAGAGGGGTCCGAGAACGGGGACCAGCTAGAGCCGTGTGAGGCGTCCCGGCCCCTGCCGCCGGGGCGCCGGCACGGCACCCACCTGCTCGGGCCCTTCCGGCTCCGGCTCAGGTGCCGGTACGTCGGGCACCGGACGGGCGGGCCCCGGCCCGGGGGCCACCGACCCGGCGGGTCCGGTCCGGGCGCCGGCCGGCTCCGGCTGCCCCGGGACCGGGGTCGCCCGGCTGAGCTGGAGGACTCCCCAGGCGGCCAGCGCCGCACCGGTCAGCGCGAGGAGCACGCCGCCCGCGCCGCCCCTGAGTCGTTCACCGAGCAGGGAGAGGCCGATCACCGCGGCGGCCACGGGATTGGCCAGGGTCACCACCGCGAGCGGGGCGCCCAGACCGCCCCGGTACGCCGTCTGGGACAACAGCAGTCCGCCCGCGGCGAAGGCGGCCACCAGCACGGCCACACCGATCACCTGGACGCTCAGCAGCGGGCCCGACCGGTCGGTGACGGCGACCGTCACGGTCTGGGTGAGCGCCGAGGCGACGCCGGACGCGATGCCGGACGCCGTCGCGTGACGCAGCCCCGGCCGGGCGCCGGGCCACGACAGCATGCCGATCAGCGCCGCCGTCGCGCCGGACACCGTCAGAGCCTCCGGCACGCTCAGGACGTCCTCCGGTGCGGGCCCGGACGCGGTGAGCAGCAGCGCGCCGAGACCCAGCAGCGTGAGCCCGGTGCCCCGCCACTCGACCGCGCTCACCCGCCGGCCCGCCAGCCGCGCCCCCAGGGGCACCGCCGCGACCAGCGTGAGGGCGCCGAGCGGCTGGACGACGGTGAGGGGGCCGTACTTGAGCGCCACGACGTGCAGCAGCGCGGCCGAGGCGTTGAGCGCGACCGCCCACCACCAGGCACTGGAGGCCAGCATCCGCAGCGGGCCGGCGCCCAAGGCGCGCGAGGCCAGCCGTTCCTGGGCGACGGCCGCTGCGGCGTAGGCGCAGGCGGAGACGAGCGAGAGCAGTACGGCGACGAGCGCGGCGTTCACCGGCCCGCCCCGACCAGCTCCGGCCGCTCGGCCGAGGACCGGCGCCGGACCTCGGGCCGGCGGCGGGGCAGGGCGCACCCCGGGCGCCGCGACACCCGCAGCACTGCGAGCGCGAGGCCGAGCAGGGCCGCGGCCACGATCACGTCGAGCCAGTAGTGGTTCGCGGTTCCCACGATCACCAGCAGCGTCACCAGGGGATGCAGCAGCCACAGCCACCGCCACCGCGTGCGGGTCGCGACGATCAGACCGATCGCCAGCATCAGCGCCCAGCCGAAGTGCAGCGAGGGCATCGCCGCGAACTGGTTCGACAGCGAGTCCGTGCGCGGCGGGCCGTACACCGAGGGCCCGAAGACCCTGGCCGTGTCGATCAGGCCGGTGGCGCCCAGCATGCGCGGCGGGGCCAGCGGGAAGAGCAGGTGCAGCACCAGCGCGGCGCCGGTCACGGCGGCCAGGACCCGGCGGGCCCAGACGTAGTGCGCGGGCCGGCGCAGGTAGAGCCAGACCAGGAAGGCCAGGGTGGCCGGGAAGTGGACGGCCGCGTAGTACGTGTTCGCCACGTGGATCAGTGTGTCGCCGTGCAGGAGCAGGTCCTGCACCGTGCCCTCGTCGGGCAGCCGGAGCGCGCGCTCCCAGTCCCACACGTGGTGGGCGTTGTGGAAGGCCTCGGCGGTGTGTCCCGTCGCCAGCCGGCGGCCGAACTTGTACACGAGGAAGAGCCCGGCCACGAGCAGGAGCTCACGGACGAGCGGTGGGCGCGCGGGCGCGTCCGGCCCCGCTTCTGCAGGCTCGCTGCGGGCAGTCATCCCCCGGCCCCTTCGCTGACGGTGGTGCGTGTGGCTCATCGGGTACGGGGCGTGTGACGGTTCTCATCGATACGACCTCGTTCCGATACGCCAGTGTACCGATACGGTCGTGTACCGGTACACTGGCGTATCGATAGACGAACGACACACCGGAAGCGGGAAGGAGTGGAGTCGATGACGTCGCAGGACGCCGACCGGCCGGAAGCGGCCGGCACCCCGCGCCGCTCCAAGATCACGCCGGAGCGTGAGCAGGAGTTCTTCGACGCCGTGCTCGACCAGCTCCGCTCCTGCGGCTACGACGCCGTGACCATGGAGGGCATCGCCGCCAGCACCCGGTGCAGCAAGTCCACGCTCTACCGGCAGTGGAAGACCAAGCCCCAGTTCGTGGCCGCCGCCCTGCGCTCCAACAGCCGGGTGCGCTTCGCCGGCATCGACACCGGGTCGCTCGCCGAGGACCTGCGCCGGGCGGCCGCCGCCGCGGGCGAGGGCGCGGGCAAGGACACCGGGCTGCTCCAGGCGCTCGGCCACGCGGTCATGGAGGACCCGGAGCTCAAGTGCGCGCTGCGCGAGGCGCTCGTCGAGCCGGAGATCGCCGAGCTCCGGGCGATCCTCGCGCGCGGCGTGGCCCGGGGAGAGGTCCCGGCCGGCCATCCGGCGCTGGAGTACGTGCCCGCGCAGCTCTTCGGCATGCTGCGGATGCGTCCCGTCCTGGAGGGCAAGCAGGCCGACGCGGCGTACCTCGTCCGGTTCGTGGAGGCCGTCGTGCTGCCGGCGCTCGGCCTGCCCTGAAGACCCAGGTCGCCGTCCACGGGATGACTGGACGGTGACCTGCCCGCGCCGCACCGTGGGGACGGGGGCGGCGCGCACCCCCGGCCGGGCGGGGCACCCTTTGAGCGGAAGGGCGCCCCGCCCGGCCGACGGCTTTGCGGCGGCCCGCGGCCTCGGACGGGGCCGCGGGCCGCAGAGTCACACGTCCTGGCCGCTGCCGCCCCCGCCGCCGGAGGTGTCCAGCTCGATGCCCTTGGTGATCTCGTCGATGACCGTCTCCTTCTGGTCGACGTCGACACCGAAACGCACGAGGACGATCTGCGAGGGCCGGGCGGGCGAGGGGAACGCCAGCGACTCGACGAAACCGTCGGAGCCCTTGGCGGTGACCACCTTCCAGCGGACCAGGTAGCCCTTCTGCCCGGCGACCGTGACCGCCTTGGAGGCCAGCTCGTCGTGCGAGGTGATCTTGCCGTAGGAGTCCTTGCCGTAGGACTGCTCGGCGTTCGCCGCGATGTCGGCCTTCGCGACCTCCTCGGCGGTGTCGCCCTCGGACTGCAGCAGCCTCGCCGGAGCCGAGTACGCGCCGCCCTTGGTGCAGGACTTCGAGGTGTCGCCGGGGCACTTGTAGGAGTCGTCCGACGTGATCTGCGCGCCGATCTTCAGCTCCTGCCCGTACCAGCCGTCCGGAATGGGCAGGCTGATCCCGCTCATCGGGTCCGTCACCGAGCCGCTGTCGACCTCGGGCGGCTCCGAGGAGCCCGGGGACGAGGGCGAGGGCCGCGGGCCGTCCTCGCCGCCGTCCTTGTCGCCGTTGCCGCCGCCCGAGTCGCCGAAGGGGTCGTTCCGGTCGCCGGAACCCGGCCGGTCCCGCTGCGCGCCGGCCGCGCTGTCGCCGCCCGACCCGTCGTCGGTCAGCACGTACACGCCGACCCCGATACCGGCCAGCACCGCCACGGCCGTCGCGACGGCTATGCCGGTACGCAGCCGCCGCCGTCGCGCCGACGGCGGCGGCTGGACCGGAAAGCCCGCATACCCCGGGTGCACGGGATACGGCCCGGGCGCGGCGTTCTGCACCGGCGGGTGGAACGGCGGTTGCCCCGGCGGCTGGGCGGGCGGAGTCCACGCGGCGGCCGCCCCCGCCGGGCGCACCTGGTCGGTCCACGCCGTGCCGTCCCACCAGCGCTCGGTGGCGGGACCGTCATTCTTCTGTCCGGGGTCGGGGTACCACCCGGGAGGAGTCGCCTGCGTCATGTGCCCACCGTATGAGGCGTCGGTGAAAGCCGGATGAGAGGCCCACCCGTACCACCGGACCGGCCGGTACGGCATCGCGTGCCGCGAGGGGTTGACGGGTGCCCGGCCGCACCGCCGCAGATGACGGGCCCGCCGCGTCGTTCACGCTTTACCGCATGTCACCCGTCACGGCAACTGGTCGGCGGAGCACCCACCACTTGCGCGATCCGGGGGCTAGGCTCAGGCTCTGTACGTCATTCGGGCGACTCGGGGAGGTAGCGGGATGACGGAGGTACGGCGGGCGGGCACCGCCTCGGCCGCCCTCTGGGAGCGCGACGAGGAGATCGCCACCATCACACGCGCGGTGGACACCCTGGGCGCGGACCGCTCGTCCCCCGGCACCCTGCTGGAGGCCCGCGGCGAGGCCGGGGTGGGCAAGACGGCGCTGCTCGCGGAGACCCGCCGCATCGCCGAGGCCCGGGGCTGCACCGTCTGGTCGGCGCGCGGCGGCGAGACCCTCAGGTCCGTCCCCTTCAACGTGGTGCGCCAACTCCTCCAGCCCGCCCTGGTGTCCATGCTCCCCGAGGAGGCCCGCGAGTACCTCGGCGACTGGTACGACATCGCCGGCCCCGCCCTCGGCATAGCGGACCCCGGTGAGCGGCAGGCCGATCCGCAGGGCGTGTGCGACGGCCTCGTCGCCGCCGTGCGCCGGCTCGCCCGCCGTGAGTGGCCGCTGGTGCTGATGATCGACGACGCCCACTGGGCCGACCAGGAGACCCTGCGCTGGCTCGCCGCGCTCGCCGAACGGCTCGACGAGACCTCCGTCCTGGTCGTCGTCGCCCGCCGCCCCGGCGACGTCAGCGGTGACAACGCCCGCCACCTGGAGGCGGCCGGTGCCATGGGCCGGCCCCTCGGCCCGCTCAACGCCCTCACCCCGGACGCGACGGCCGGACTCACCCGCGCCACCCTGGGCGAGCACGCCGAGGCCGCGTTCTGCCGCGAGGTGTGGGCCGTCACCGGCGGCAACCCCTACGAGACCGTCGAACTCCTCGCCAAGGTCCAGGACAGCGAACTGCAACCCGTCGAGGCGGAAGCCGCCGAACTGCGTGATCTGAACCGCTCGGCCCGCGGCGGCGGCCTCGTCGCCCGCCTGGAGCAACTCGGCGTCGACTCCACCCGGTTCGCCTGGGCCGCGGCCATCCTCGGCGGCGGCATCACCGTCGACATGGTGGCCAGGCTCGCCACTCTCGACCGCGCCGACGCCGCCCGCTGCGCCGAGCTGCTGCGCGGCGCACGGATCCTGTCCGTACCGGACGCCGCCGGACAACCGGGCGTGGACGAGCTGGAGTTCGTCCACCCGCTGATCGCCACCGCCGTCTACAACTCCATTCCCGACGCCCTGCGCACCGCGATGCACGGCATAGCGGCCCAGCTGGTCACCGACTCCGGACTCGGCGCCGCGGCCGCCTCCCGCCATCTGCTCAAGGTGCACCCCGACGACGACCAGGAGGTCGTGGCCCAGCTGCGCGAGGCCGCCCGGGAACACCTCGCCGTCGGAGCCCCCGACGCGGCCCGCCGCTGCCTCGAACGCGCCCTGCAGGAACCGCCGTTGCCCGCCTCCCATGCACGCGTGCTGTTCGAACTGGGCTGCGCCACGCTCCTCACCGCGCCCGCCACCACCATCGGCCACCTGCGCACCGCGCTCGCCATGCCGGGGCTCGACGGCGATCAGCGCGTCGACGCCGTCTTCCGGCTCTCCCAGGCCCTGCTCCACAACGACCAGCTGGAGGAGGCCGTCCGCACCGTCGAGGCGGAGGCCGCCCGCAATCCCGACCCGTCCGCGCGGCTGCGGCTCCAGGCCGCCCAGTACATGTGGGAGGGCATCCACGCGGGCGAGACCTCCTCGCCCCACCGCTCCGCCCGCCTGGCCGAACTCGCCGCCGGCTGCACCGGCCGCGACAACGCCGAGCGGGCCCTGCTGATCCTGCGCGGCTTCGACGCCATGACCCACGGCGAGAGTGCCGAAGAGGTCGTCGAGCTGTGCGACCGCGCCCTCGTCAACGGCCGCCTCGCCCCCGGGCTCGGCTGGACCGACACCGAGTGGGGCCTGGAACTGCCCATGATGCTGGCCAGTTCCTACGCCTACACCGACCGGCTCGACCGCGCCGAAGCCCTGTTCACGGAGGCCCTGCGTGCCTACGAAAGCGCCGGCTGGAGCGGTGGCCACCTCGCCCTCGCGCACGCCTACGTCGGCCTCGGCCACCGCAGGAGGGGCCGCCTCAGGGAGGCCGAGCAGTCCCTGCGCGCCTCCCTGCGCATCGCCGAACGCGTGGGCCGGGGGCTGCCGCTGTACTGGTCGGCGACCTGCAACCTGGTCGACACCCTGCTCGCCCGCGGCCATGTCGAGGAGGCCCGGACCGTCGCCGAGCAGTACGGCTTCGCACCGCCGTACCCGTCGACAATCGTGCTGCCCGACCCGCGCCCGGTGCGCGCCCGTCTGCTGCTCGCCACCGGCCGCACCGAGGAGGGCGTCAACGAACTGGAGGCCGCCGAGAAGGCGGCGGCCGCCCGTGGCCGGCACAACCCGGTGGTCGTCCCCTGGGCGACCGAACTGGCCCGGGCGCTGGCCGGCGAGGACCCCGGCCGCGCCGCCCGGCTGGCCACCGACGCCCGCCGCCAGGCCGAGCGCTTCGGCACGGACACGGCGATAGGAGAGGCCCTGCGCTGCGCCGCCGCCCTGGAGACCGGCCAGCGCGCGGTCCGGCTGGCCGCCCAGGCCGTCACCTACCTGGAGGCCTCGCCCTGCCAGTACGAGCACGCCGCCGCCCGCGTGGAGTACGGCATCGCCGCCCGCTCGGCCGCCGAGCTGAACCGGGGTCTGGCGCTGGCCGACTCGTGCGGCGCCGACGGACTCGTGGCCCGCGCCCGTGAGGCTCTGGCGGCGGGACACGGGGGCTGAGGACCCGCCTCGGCACGCCGAGGGGTTTCACCGCCCGGTGTCGTCCGCCTCCTCGGCCAGCACCCGCTGGGCCGTCGCGAACGCCGAGTTCGCGGCGGGGACACCGCAGTACACCGCCGTCTGGAGCAGCACCGCACCGATCTCGTCCGCCGTCAGCCCGTTGCGCCGCGCCGCCCGCACGTGCATGGCCAGCTCCTCGTAGTGGCCGTGCGCGACCAGTGCCGTCAGCGTGACCATGCTGCGCTCACGGCGCGACAGCGTCTCGTCGGTCCAGATCTCGCCCCACGCGTAGCGGGAGATGAAGTCCTGGAAGCGGGCGGTGAACGGCGTCTGCCGTCCCTGCGCCCGGTCCACGTGCGCGTCGCCCAGCACCTCGCGCCGCACCGCCATGCCCCGCTCTGCCCCGCCGCCGAAGTGGGCCCGCAGCGCCGCGAGCACCGCCTCCGGCCGCTCGGCCGGCGCCAGATGCGACGCACCCGGGATCTCGGTCAGCGTCGAGCCGGGGACCGCGTCGGCCAGCTCCCGCAGGTGCGCGGGCGGCGTGGCCGGGTCCTCGCGCCCGGCGATCAGCAGCGTCGGCGCGGAAATCTCCCCGACCCGGTCCCGCAGGTCGAAGGCGGCCAGCGCGTCGCAACAGGCGGCGTACGCGCCCGGGTCGGCCTCCCGGTGGTCCCGGACCAGCCGCGGCACCGTGAACCCCGGGGTGAACCACCGCGCGTCCGCGCTCTCCGCGAGCCGTGCCAGTCCCTCCTCGCGCACCCGCGCGGCCCGCTCCTGCCACGCCTCGGCGCCGCCGAAGTGCGCCGACGAGCAGACGACCGCCAGCGAGGACACCCGCTCGGGGTGGTGCACGGCCAGGTGCAGGCCCACCGCGCCGCCCAGGGAGACCCCGGCGTGGGCGAACCGCTCCACGCCGAGCGAGTCGGCCAGCGCGAGCACCAGCTCGGCCAGGTCCCCGACGGTGGCGCCGGCCCCGATCAGGTCCGCCGGCGAACCCCCGTGGCCCGGCAGGTCCCAGCGGATCACCCGGTGGCCGACGGACAGCTCGGGCGCCACCGTGTCCCACAGCGCGTACGAGGTGCCCAGCGAGGGCCCGAGCAGCAGCGGGGGAGCGGAGTCGGGGCCTTCGGACAGGTGGTTGAGCAGGGTCGTCAACGTCGCTCCAGTGCACGATCGGTGAGGGCGCCGGCGGCACCCGTGTAACGGTCGGGGTCGGTCCGGGCGGCCAGCTCGAGGCCCCGCAACCCCGGTACCTCGGCCAGCAGTTCTCCCAGAGACCGGTCCTCTGCGTACGTACGCGCGGCCAACTCGGTGAGCAGCTCCTTGGCGCGGGCCCGTCCGAGCACCGGCGCCAGTTCGGCCGAGAGCCGCTCCGACACGATCAGCCCGTGCGTGAGACCGAGGTGGGCGCGCATCACGTCCGGACGCACCCGCAGCCCCTCGGTCAGCTCGGCGGCGTCACGGGCGGCGCCGCCGGTCAGCCGCAGCAGGTCCCGCAGCGGCTCCCACTCGGCGTGCCAGGCCCCGGCCGGACGCTCGTCCTCCGCGGCCAGTGAGCCGTACAGCGTGGCCGCGAGCTGCGGCGCGCGCCGGGCGGCCGCCGCGATCAGCGTGGAGCGCACCGGATTGGCCTTGTGCGGCATCGCGGACGAGCCGCCTGCGCTGCCCTCGGCGACCTCGCCGATCTCGGTGCGGGACAGGGTGAGCACGTCCACGCCGACCTTCCCGAGCGCTCCGGCGGTGAAGGCGAGGACGCCGGCCAGGTCGGCGACCGGAGTGCGCAGCGTGTGCCAGGGCAACAGCGGTTCCCGCAGGCCCAGTTCATCCGCGTACGCCGCCGGGAGACCGACCGGGTCCGTCGCGCCGTACGCCTCGAAGGCGGCCAGGGTGCCTGCCGCACCGCCGAGTTGGGCGGGCAGCGCGTCGCGCACCGCCGTGATCCGGTCCCGTGCGTCCAGCACCAGCACACGCCATCCGGCCGCCTTCAGGCCGAAGGACGTCGGCACGGCGTGCTGCGTGAGGGTCCGGCCCGGCATCGGAGTGTCCCGGTGCTCGGCGGCCAGCCGGGCCAGCGCCCGTTCCGTCCGGGCGAGGTCGGGCAGCAGCAGGTCCAGGGTGCGGGCGGCGACCAGCATCGTCGCCGTGTCCAGGATGTCCTGGCTGGTCGCGCCCCGGTGCACATACGGTCCGTACCGCTCGCCGACCGCCTTCGTCAGGTCGGCCACCAGGGGGATGACCGGGTTCCCGCCGTCCCTCGCCCGCTCGGCCAGGGAGCGCGCGTCGAAGGCGCCGGGGTCGGCCGCGGCCGCGCTCACCGCGTCCGCGGCCTCGGCCGGGACCAGCCCGAGGGCGGACTGGGCGCGGGACAGTGCCGCCTCCGCGTCGAGCAGGGCCCGCAGATACGCGCCCTCCCCGGTCGCGGACGCGGCCGGCGAGCCGGCCCACCCGGGGGCGAGCAGGCTCGTGCCGGCGTCAGTGTCGGCGGGTTCGGCAGGTGGTGTCACCGGAACTCCAGGAAGACCGTCTCGCCCTCGCCCTGAAGGCGGATGTCGAAACGGTACGTCCCGTGGCCCTCGTCCGCCGCGATCAGCGTGTCGCGGCGCCCGGCCGGCACCTGGCTCAGCAGCGGGTCGGCGGCCAGCGCCGTCTCGTCGCCCGGCAGATAGATCCGGGTGAACAGGTGCACGAGCAGCCCGCGCGCGAACACGCACACGCTCAGGTACGGCGCGCTCCGCCCACGCGCCCCCGGCCGCAGCGTCCGCGCGTACCAGTGGCCGTTCGCGTCGGTCTGTATGCGCCCGAACCCGGTGAACTCCACGCCGTTGCGGCCCAGGAAGCCGCCGGAGGCCGGGTCGCGCCGCATCGAGCCGTCGGCGGTCGGCACCTTGCCCTCGCTGTCCGGCCCCCACAGCTCCAGCAGGGCGTCCGGCAGCGGGTTGCCCTCGCCGTCGTAGACGTACCCGTGCACCGTGACCGTGTCCGGGTGCCCGGCGGGCGCGATGTCCTCGCCGCCGCGGAAGGGCAGCGCGTACCCGTAGAAGGGGCCGACCGTGTGCGACGGTGTGGGCAGCACCTGCTCGGGGCTGCTGGTGTCGATCTTCGTCATGGCGGGTCAGCGTCCTTCTTCGATCCAGGTGGCGTTCGGGCCGTCGAGCACGATGTCCCAGTGGTAGCCGAGCGAGAACTCCGGCACCGACAGGCTGTGGTCGTACGTCGCGATCAGCCGCTGCCGCGCCGCGTCGTCCGTCACCGACTGCAGGATCGGGTCGTAGGGGAACAGCGGGTCGTTCGGGAAGTACATCTGCGTGACCAGGCGCTGGGTGAACGCCGAGCCGAACACGGAGAAGTGGATGTGCGCGGGGCGCCAGGCATTGACGTGGTTGCGCCACGGGTAGGGACCGGGCTGCACCGTGGTGAAGCGGTAGCAGCCGTCGGCGTCGGAGAGGGTGCGGCCGACGCCGGTGAAGTTCGGGTCCAGCGGCGCGTCGTGCTGCTCGCGCTGGTGGGCGTAGCGCCCCGCCGAGTTGGCCTGCCAGATCTCCACGAGCTGCCCGCGCACCGGCCTGCCGTGCCGGTCGAGGAGCCGGCCAAAGACGGTGATGCGCTCGCCGACCGGCTCCCCGGTGTGCTGCCGGGTCAGGTCGTTGTCGATCTCGGTGATGTCCCGCTCGCCGAAGGCGGGGGAGGCCAGCTCCACCAGCTCCGGGTCCTTGGTGACGTCGACGGCGATCGGCGGCTGCTTCGGGTGACGCAGCACCGAGGAGCGGTACGGGGCGTAGTCGCGGCGCGGGTGGTGCTCGACGGGTGCGCCGTCGGCGACCCGCTTCTCGTACGCGGCGTGCTCGGCCGCGATCTCCGCGTCGATGTCGTGCTGGGTGAGAGTCATGGGGGATCCCGTGGGTGACTAGCGGTCGAGGACCAGGGCGAGGCCCTGGCCGACGCCGATGCAGAGGGTGGCGATGCCGGTGCCGCTTCCCTTGCGGGCGAGCTGGTGGGCGACGGTGCCGGCGAGGCGGGCGCCCGAGGCGCCGAGCGGGTGGCCGAGGGCGATGGCGCCGCCCTGCGGGTTGAGGACCGCGGGGTCGAACTCCGGCCACTCGGCGACACAGCCGAGCACCTGGGCGGCGAACGCCTCGTTGAGTTCGAGCACGTCCAGGTCGGCGAAGCTCCGGCCGGCCTTGGCCAGCGCGCGGTTCACGGCCTCGACGGGGGCGAGTCCGAAGTACTGCGGATCGGTCGCCGATACGCCGGTCGCCGAGACCCGGGCCAGCGGCTCCCGCCCGGTGGCCCGCAGGCCCTCCTCGTCGACCAGGAGCAGCGCCGCGGCACCGTCGTTGAGCGGCGAGGCGTTCCCGGCGGTCACCGTGCCTCCCCCAGCCTCCGGCCGGGGGGACCCCCATCTCGCTTCGCTCGCCTTCCGGAAGGACGGCCGGAGCTTGGCCATCGCCTCCAGGGACGCGTCCGGGCGTACGCACTCGTCGGCGGCGAAGTCGACCGGGTCGCCCTTGCGGCGCGGCACCGGGACGGGCGCCAGCTCGGCGTCGAAGAGGCCGTCGGCCCGGGCGCGGGCGGCCTTGTGGTGGGAGGCGAGGGCGTACTCGTCCTGCTGCTCGCGGGTGATCCCGTGCTTGTCGGCGATCAGCTCCGCCGACTCGCCGAGCGGGATCGTCCACTGCGGGTCCATCGCCGGGTTGACCATGCGCCAGCCCAGGGTGGTGGAGTACATCTCGGTGTGCCCGGCGGGGAAGGGCCGGTCCGACTTGGGCAGCACGTACGGTGCCCGGGTCATCGACTCGACACCGCCCGCGAGCGCGACCGACGCGTCGCCGACCGCGATGGCGCGGGCGGCCTGGATCACCGCCTCCAGGCCGGACGCGCACAGCCGGTTCACGGTGACGCCGGGGACGGTGGTGGGCAGACCGGCCAGCAGCGCGGCCATGCGGGCGACGTTGCGGTTCTCCTCGCCGGCGCCGTTGGCGTTGCCGACGTACACGTCGTCGATCCGGGACGGGTCCAGGCCGGGCGTACGGGCGAGGAGTCGACGGATCGCGTGCGCGGCCAGGTCGTCCGGGCGTACGCCCGCCAGGCCTCCGCTGTACTTGCCGAACGGGGTGCGCACCGCGTCGACGATGTAGACGTCCTTCACTTCGGTCCCTCCGCGCTCTTCGCGACGACGAGCTTGGCATCGGTCTTGGTGACGACCTCGTCGACGTCCACGTCCGGCGCGGTCTCGACCAGGACCAGACCGTCGTCGCTGACGTCGAGGACGCCGAGGTCGGTGATGACACGGTTCACACAGGCCTTGCCGGTGAGCGGCAGCGCGCACTCCTGGAGGATCTTGGGGGAGCCGTCCTTGGCGGTGTGCGTCATGACCACGATGACCGTGCGGGCGCCGTGGACGAGGTCCATCGCGCCGCCGATCCCGGTGATCATCTTCCCCGGGATCGCCCAGTTCGCGAGGTCGCCGGTGGCGGAGACCTGCATCGCGCCGAGCACCGCCACGTCGATGTGCCCGCCTCGGATCATGCCGAAGGACAGGGCCGAGTCGAAGAAGGCGGCGCCCGGGCGGACCGTGACCGTCTCCTTGCCCGCGTTGATCAGGTCGGGGTCCACCTCGGCCTCGGTCGGATACCGGCCGGTGCCCAGGATGCCGTTCTCGGACTCCAGGGTGACCTCGACGCCCTCGGGGAGGTGGTTCGGGATCAGGGTGGGCAGGCCGATGCCGAGGTTGACGTACTGGCCGTCCGCCAGTTCCAGCGCGGCCCGCGCGGCCATCTGTTCACGCGTCCAGGGCATCAGGAAGTCACCGTTCCTCGCGCCGGGGGCGCGGAAATAGTACGCCGCTCCATCTTCTTGTCGCCGGCCTGCTCGCGGGTGAGCGCCACCACCCGCTGGACGAAGATCCCCGGCAGGTGCACCGCGTCCGGGTCGATCCCGCCGGGCTCGACCAGCTCCTCCACCTCGGCGATCGTCACCCGGCCGGCCATCGCGGCCAGCGGGTTGAAGTTCCGGGACGACTTGGCGAAGACCAGGTTGCCGTGCCGGTCGCCCTTCGCCGCGCGGACCAGCGCGAAGTCGGTGCGGATGCCGCGCTCCAGGACGTACTCCGTCCCGTCGAACTCGCGGACCTCCTTCGGCGGTGAGGCCAGCGCGACCCCGCCCGACCCGTCGTACCGCCACGGCAGCCCGCCGTCGGCGACCTGGGTGCCGACCCCGGCGGGGGTGTAGAAGGCGGGGATGCCGGCGCCGCCGGCCCGCAGCCGCTCGGCCAGGGTGCCCTGCGGGATCATCTCCACCTCCAGCTCCCCGCCCAGGTACTGGCGCGCGAACTCCTTGTTCGCGCCGATGTAGGACCCGGTCACGCGGGCGATGCGTCCGGCGGCCAGCAGGACGGCCAGCCCGGAGTCCATCGCCCCGCAGTTGTTGGAGACCACCGACAGTCGGCCGGTCCCGCGCTCGTGCAGCGCCTGGATCAGCACGTTCGGCACACCGCTCAGCCCGAAACCGCCCACCGCGAGCGACGCGCCGTCGGGCACGTCGGCCACCGCCTCACCGGCCGTGGCCACCACCTTGTCCATCCGAGAAGCCCCATCTCTGCCGCGCGCCCCGGGAGTGGATAGTCAGGGCACTGAGTATTTCAGCGAGGTTTTCCACACGCTGCCATCGGACGGTCGGGGCGTCAAGGCCCACAAAACACGAGGTAGATCGTAAGGAGTGCTTCCGGGTGGGCACTGTTCGTTCCGTGTATCGTCAGTGCACCAACGAAAGTCACCACGGGAGTGCGCGCATGGCAGCGGTCGATCTGACCACCCACCCCGGCCACCTGGCCAGGCGGCTGCAGCAGGCGCACTACCTGCTGTGGAACACGATGGTCTCCGAGGAGACCACCTCGCCGCAGTACGCGGTCCTCAACGCCCTGGTCGCCGAGCCGGGCCTGGACCAGCGCACCGTGGGCGAGCGGGTGGGGCTGGACCGGTCCACCATCGCGGAGGTGGTCAGCCGGCTCGGCCGACGCGGGCTGCTCGACAAGGTGCGCGATCCGCAGGACGGCCGCCGGTCCCTGCTCCGGCTCACCGAGGAGGGGCAGCGTGTCCACCGCAGGCTGGGTGTGCGCATCGCGCGCATGAACCAGGTCTTCCTCGCCCCGCTCGCCCCCGGAGAGCAGGCGGTCTTCGTCGACCTCCTGCGCCGGGTCGCGGACGCCGCGGAAGGGCTCCGCAACCCGGCCGAGCCGACGACGGCACCGGGCTGACCGGGGACCTGCGCATCAGGGACTCGCGGATCAGCGGCTTGCGGATCAGGGACTGGGGAGCACGGAACCCGCAGCTCAGGACTGGCCCGCGAAGACCACCCAGACCTGGCCCTCGGCGAAGTTCAGCGGCTTGCCGTCCTCGGTGGTGAAGGTCGTGCCGTCCTCGGCCGCCCCGCGCTTCCAGGTCGCGTCGTAGGCGCGCCCGTCGCGCAGCACCTCCGCATGGCCCGAGCCCACCGACTCGACGTAGGGCGAGTTGCTGCCGCGGAAGTCGCGGAAGGCCGACTCCCGCACCGTCACGTGCTGCACGACGACCGTGGCCGGGGCCGGCCGGCCGCCGTCGGTCGTGCGGGCCGGGCTGCCGTCCATGGCGACCAGCCACCGGTCCCGGCTGTCGGACCAGGTGAAGGTGAAGCTCGCCGAGGGGTAGCGGACCGTGTGCGAGGACTCCGTCCGCCCGCCCGCGGGCGCCTTGCCGTAGGTGAAACCGGTGGTGAGGGCCGCGGCACCCGACGGCTTGCGGAGCAGTTCGTCCGGTCGCAGGTAGAGGTTGTGCGGAGCCTGCCGGTTCGGGTCGCGCAGGTAGGCCGCGGAGTCCTCGTCCGCGGGCTCCGCGCGCAGCGGCGCCTTGTCGATGAGCGGCAGCAGCTTGCTCTGCGCACCGGAGAACGCCAGCACCGGCTGGTCGAACTGGCCGAGCAGTTCCAGGTCGGACTCGCGGGCGCTGCGCACCGGCCCCACCGACTCGGGCAGCTTGGTGGCGTAGATCGCCATGAGGCGGCTCAGTCCGGCCTCCACCGGCTCGGCGTAGACGACGTCCGCGTCCGCCAGCCCCGTCTGGGGGCGGGCCGCGCGCACGTTGTCGATCTTCACGGCGAGCACGGGTCCGGACGCGGGGGCCGCGCTGTGAGACCGCTCCGGTCGCGGCGCGTGCGACGCCCGCCCGTCGTCCTTCGTGCCGGGCCCCGCCGTGCAGCCCGCCGTCAGCGAGACCGCCACCGCTGCCGTCAGCAGGGCGGCGCAGCGTCCCCTGTGGGTCCCTCTTCGCGATCCGGTCATCCGTCCACCCATCCCGTGTCATTGATTGTGCGCTTCTTGAAGCATTTAGTGCCATAGCTGACTGAATCCGATACGGCACACGGAACGGGGCAGATAATCCGCTGTTCGGCCGATAAGACCGCCGGGTTCGGTGCCGGGAGCCCCGGGGTACCCGGCCGCCACGCAGAACCGACGCGCACGGCGACGGAGGGAGCGCGGGCGATGAAGGCAGTGACGTGGCAGGGCAAGCGGGACGTGCGGGTGGAGGAGGTGCCCGACCCGAGGATTCAGGAGCCGACGGACGCCGTCATCCGCGTCACCTCGTCCGGGCTGTGCGGCTCCGACCTGCACCTGTACGAGGTGCTCACGCCGTTCATGACACCGGGCGACATCCTCGGCCACGAGCCGATGGGCATCGTCGAGGAAGTCGGCCCGGAGGTGACCAACCTGAAGCCCGGCGACCGGGTCGTGGTGCCGTTCCAGATCGCGTGCGGACACTGCTACATGTGCGACACCGGGCTGCCGACCCAGTGCGAGACCACCCAGGTCACCGGCGAGGGCATGGGCGCCCCGCTGTTCGGCTACACCCGCCTGTACGGCGCGATCCCCGGCGGCCAGGCCGAGTACCTGCGCGTGCCGCAGGCCCAGTTCGGCCCGATCAAGGTGCCCGAGGGTCCGGCCGACGACCGTTTCGTCTACCTCTCCGACGTTCTGCCCACCGCCTGGCAGGCGGTCGAGTACGCGGCCGTACCGCAGGGCGGCAGCCTCGCCGTGCTGGGCCTCGGCCCGATCGGCGACATGGCGTGCCGGATCGCCCGGCTCAAGGGTGTCGACAAGGTGTTCGGCGTCGACCTCGTGCCGGAGCGGCTCGAGCGGGCCCGCGCCCGGGGCGTGGAGACGTTCGATCTGCGGTCCTTCGACAACGAGAAGGAACTCGTCGCCGCGATCCAGGACCGCACGGGCGGCCGCGGCCCCGACGCCGTGGTCGACGCGGTCGGCACCGAGGCGCACGGCGGCGCCGTGGCCAAGCTGGTCCAGCAGACCGCGGCGGTGATGCCCCGGGCCATCGGCGGCCCGCTGGCCGAGCGGTTCAGCATCGACCGGCTCGCCGCGCTCTACACGGCGATCGACCTGGTGCGCCGCGGCGGCACCATCTCGCTGTCCGGCGTGTACGGCGGCATGGCCGATCCGATGCCGATGCTCACCATGTTCGACAAGCAGATCCAGTTGCGCATGGGCCAGGCCAACGTACGCCGCTGGAGCGACGAGATCGTCCCGTTCCTGACCGACGAGGACCCCCTCGGCGTCGACGGCTTCGCCACCCACCACGTGCCGCTGTCCCAGGCGCCGCAGGCGTACGAGATGTTCCAGAAGAAGCGGGACGGCGCGGTCAAGGTCCTGATGAAGCCGTAGCGCCCGCGGCTCGACGCCGCCGCTCAGGCCCCCGCGGCTCAGGCCCCGCCCAGGATCTCCGCCAGGTCGTGGCGGACCGGCTCCTCCAGCTGCGCGTAGGTGCAGCTCTCGGGGGTCCGGTCCGGGCGCCAGCGGCGGAAGCGGGCCGTGTGCCGGAAGCGCGCCCCGTTCTCCATGTGGTCGTACGCCACTTCGGCGACGCGCTCGGGGCGCAGCGGCACCCAGGACAGGTCCTTCTTCCCGGACCAGCGGCTCGGGGCGCCGGGCAGCCGCGCCGACTCGTGGGCGGTCTCCTCGGCCCACTTCGCCCACGGATGGCCGGCGGCGTCGTCCATGCGCAGCGGCTCCAGCTCGGCCACCAGCTCCGCCCGGCGCTTCATGGTGAAGGCCGCGCACACCCCCACATGCTGGAGCGCGCCCCGGTCGTCGTACAGGCCGAGCAGCAGGGAGCCGACCACGGGTCCGCTCTTGTGGAGGCGGTAACCGGCGACCACGACGTCCGCCGTGCGCTCGTGCTTGATCTTGAACATGGCCCGCTCGTCCTGCCGGTAGCGCAGGTCGAGCGGCTTGGCGACGACCCCGTCGAGCCCCGCGCCCTCGTACTGCTCGAACCACTGCCGGGCCACCTCGATGTCGTCCGTCGCCGGTGCCACGTGCACCGGCGGCGTCACCCCGCCCAGCGCCCGCACCAGCAGCGCCCGCCGGTCGGCCAGCCCCACGTCGAGCAGGGACTCGTCGTCCAGCGCCAGCAGGTCGAAGGCGACCAGCGAGGCCGGCGTGCGCTCCGCCAGGGTCCGCACCCGGGAGTCCGCCGGATGGATCCGCTCGGTCAGCGCGTCGAAGTCGAGATGCCCGCCCCGCGCGATCACGATCTCCCCGTCCACCACGCACCGCTCGGGCAACCGCTCCCGCACCGCCGCCACCAGCTCCGGGAAGTACCTGGTCAACGGCTTGCCCGTCCGGCTCCCCAGCTCCACCTCGTCCCCGTCGCGAAACACGACGGCCCGAAACCCGTCCCACTTGGCCTCGTACTGCATGCCCGGCGGGATCTTCGCCACGGACTTGGCGAGCATCGGCTTCACGGGCGGCATGACGGGGAGGTCCATGGTCCGATTCTGTACGCGCCCGCCCGCGCCCGCCTGCTGTACGCCTCGCCCGCGATGGCCTGATATGCGAAGCTCCCGTGCTGCGCCTACCGTGGCTCGCATGGCGGAAGCGGTGGAACTGGAGTCGGGCGGCCGGACCGTGCGGCTGTCCAGCCCGGGGAAGGTGTTCTTCCCGGAGCACGGGTACACCAAGCTCGACGTGGCCCGGTACTACCAGGCCGTCGCCCCCGGCATCCTGCGCGCCCTGCGCGAGCGGCCCACCACCCTCCAGCGCTACCCCGACGGCGTCACCGGCGAGTGGTTCTACCAGAAGCGCGCGCCCAAGGGCATGCCCGACTGGATCCCGACCGCGCACATCACCTTCCCCAGCGGGCGCAGCGCCGACGAGATGTGCCCCACCGAGGAGGCGGCCGTGCTGTGGGCCGCCCAGTACGGCACCCTCACCTTCCACCCCTGGCCGGTGCGCCGCGACGACGTCGACCACCCCGACGAACTGCGCATCGACCTCGACCCGCAGCCCGGCACCGACTACGACGACGCCGCCCGCGCGGCCCACGAGCTGCGCGCCGTGCTGGAGGAGTTCGGCGGACTGCGCGGCTGGCCCAAGACCTCCGGCGGGCGCGGCATCCACGTCTTCGTGCCGATCGAGCCGCGCTGGACCTTCACCCAGGTGCGGCGCGCCGCGATCGCCGTCGGCCGGGAGATGGAACGCCGGATGCCGGACCGCGTCACCATCAAGTGGTGGAAGGAGGAGCGCGGCGAGCGCATCTTCATCGACTACAACCAGACCGCCCGCGACCGCACCATCGCCTCCGCCTACTCCGTGCGCCCCCGCCCCGGTGCGCCGGTCTCCGCACCGCTGACCTGGAACGAGGTGGGCGTCGCGCACCCGCGGGACTTCGACATCACGACCATGCCCGCGCGCTTCGCCGAACTCGGCGACGTGCACGCGGGCATGGACGACACGAGGTATTCCCTCGACGCGCTGCTGGAACTGGCGACGAAGGACGAGCACGACCACGGGCTCGGCGATCTGCCGTACCCGCCCGAGTATCCGAAGATGCCGGGCGAGCCGAGCCGGGTCCAGCCCAGCCGGGCCAGGAAGAGGACTCCCGACCCGGACTGAGCCCGACTTCCCTGTTCCTACAGGTCCTTGATCCGGACGTCGCGGTACGAGACGACGTCCGACGTGCTGTGCACCTGCAGTCCGATGTAGCCGGCCGCGAACCGACGTCCGTCCGTGCCCGGGTCGTCCGAGCGCTCGGGGTAGAAGGTCTGGCCGCCGAAATTGTCGAACTCGTTGATCAGCACGCCGTTGCGGTAGACCGAGAAGTGCTGGTCCACCACGCGGATCTCGTAGTCGTTCCAGGTCCCCTTCTCCGTCACGCCCGCGCCGGCCAGGCCGACCCGGTCGAAGCCGTAGACGGAGCCGGTCTTGTACATGTCGCCGGTCGGGCTGTCGAACACCTGGATCTCGTGCCCGTACTTGATGGCGACCCACTCCGGCCGCGACTCCTCCGGGTGGTCGTGCACCTGCGGGAAGCGCACGAAGACGCCGCCGTTGGTGTTCGCCGTGCCGGCCGCGTCGTCACGCCACTGGAGCTTCAGCGAGAAGTCCCCGTACTTGCGCTCGGGGAACCACAGCATGCCCATGCCGGGCGTGCTGGTGCTGGACGTGATCGACCCGTCCGCGTTCAGCGCGAACGAACCGCCGCCCACCTGCTCCCACTTGGCGAAGGACTCCTGGCTGCCGTCGAGGATCTTGCGGTAGCCCTCGGTCTGACCGGGCTTGCCGATCTTCGACTGGCGGGCGGCCTTGTTGATCGCCCGGTACTCCCGCTTGTCGACGACGCCCTCGTCCAGGAGGCCGTCCAGCACCTCACGGACGTGCTTGAGGAAGAGCGCCTGGGACGTCCACTCCTTCTCGTCCTCGATCATCTCGCCGATCCGGCACCGGTTGTCGGTGACCCGGTTCGGCACACCCGAGTCGACCGTGCCGACGATCACCGTCTGGCGTTCGTCGTACTCCGGGCAGGGCGGCGGCGGCACCTGTCCCGCCACCACCGTGAAGCTCACGGTCAGCGGCTCGGAGGTGTTGCCCGCCTTGTCGCTCGCCCGGTACGCCACGGTGTGCCGGCCCACCCGGTCCACGACCACCGGGTCGGTGTACGCCAGGTAGGGCCCCGCGTCCAGCGAGTACTCCACTGCGGCGACGCCGGAACCGCCCTCGTCCGCGGCGCTCACGGTCACCTTCGCGCTGCCGACGTAGGCGCCGTCGGAGTCCTTGGTGCCGTCCACGGTCGCGCCGGTCACCGGCGGGGTGGTGTCCTGCGGGGGAGCGGCGGCCACGGTGAAGGCGACGCTCTTCTCCGCCGCGACGTTGCCCGCCTTGTCGGTGGCCCGGTAGCGCACCGTGTGCTCGCCGACCTCGTGCACCATGACCGGCGCCGTGTATGCCGTCCAGGCGCCGTCGCCGACCGCGTACTCGATGGTGTTGACGCCGGAACCGGTGTCGGAGGCGGTGACGGTCACCGTCGCCATGTCGATGTACGCGCCGTCCGCGTTCTTCTCACCGCTGACCGTCGCCGATGTCTCCGGCGCGGTCGTGTCGTCGGTGTCCGGCGCGGCCACGGCGAACGTGACGCTCTTCTCCGCGGCGGCGTTGCCCGCCTTGTCGAACGCCCGGTAGCGCACCGTGTGTTCGCCGACCTGGTCGACGACGACCGGCGTGGTGTACGGCTGCCAGGCGCCGTCGGCACCGATCGCGTACTCGATCCGCTCGACGCCGGAACCGCCCTCGTCCGTGGCGGCGAGCGTCACGGTCGCGGAGCCGACGTACGCGCCGTCGGCGTTCTGCGTGCCGCCCACCTCGGCCGAGGTCGCCGGCGCCGTGGTGTCCTCGCCACCGCCGCCCTCGGTCACCACGAGCACGCCCGTCATCTGGCCGTGGCCCGGGATCGTGCAGTGGTACATGTACGTGCCGGGGGTGAGGGTGACCTCGGCGGTGTGCCTGCCGCCCTGGTCGTCGAACGGGTTGGCCAGGATGTTCAGCTGCACGTCCTGGTTGTACTCGGGATCGCTGGTCACGAACGTCAGCGTGTGCGGCATGCCCGTGGTGTTGCCGGTGGCCTCACTGTTCTCGAAGACGATCGTGGCCGGACCGGCCACCGCCGTCTCGGGCGCCGACGTGTACTTGGTGATGTCGTCGCCCGCGGTCCAGGTCAGCACCTGGTCGGCGGCGGCCGCGGCGGGCGCCGCCGCGGGCTGTCCGGAGGCGGACGTCGTCTGCAGACCGAGCACCATCAGCAGGCCGGCCAACAGCGCGGCCCACATTCTTCGTTGGCGTATCACTCGGACCCCCTCGCCAGCTGGTTGGCGGCCGGGGTCGGCCCGCCGCCCTCGTAGGTGACCCTCCACAGCGCCGACTTGGAGTCCGAGGTGAAGAAGCCGCGGCCGTAGTCGAGGACGTACAGCGCGCCGTCCGGGCCGAACTTCCAGCCCATCAGGTTCTTGATGCCGTCGTTGCCGACCGGCACGATCTTCTTCAGGGACTCCGAGTGCACCGGCAGACCGCCGTCGCCCTGCGTCTTCGGGTCCATCAGCACCGCGTTGCGCGGCTGGTCGGCGTCGTAGAAGTCGCCGACGAACCACTTGCCGTCCCAGTACGCGGGCCACTTGGTGTCACTGGTGCTGGCGGCGTCGTAGCGGTAGACCGGGCCGTTCATCGCGGCCTGGCCGCCGCCCTTGAGCCAGGGCAGCTTGTACGTGGCCTCGTCCTCCTTGTACGACGGGACGCCGTTCTCGTCGCGCGGGTAGTCGGGGCCGCCGCCCTGCGGCGAGTACCAGATGTTGTTGCCGGTGACCGGCGGCAGGTTGACCAGGCCGTCGTTGTTCGGCGACTCGTTCTTCGGGTGGTCGCAGTCGTACCAGCCCAGCGGCTTCGACGGGTCCGGCAGGTTCCGGTCCCGGTACGGCTGCTTGTTGCCCATGCAGTACGGCCAGCCCCGGTTGCCCGCCTCGGTGATCGCGGCGAACGTGTCGTACTTGGCCGGACCCCACGTCGGCGACGGGGCGCCCGCGTCCGGGCCGACCCAGCCGGCGTACAGGGTGTCGGTCTTCTTGTCGACGGAGATGCGCGCCGGGTTGCGCACACCCATCACGTAGATCTCGCCGCGCGTCTTGCCGCCGCCCTCGGCGGTCTCCTTGCCGGTGAAGAGGTTGCCCTCCGGGAGCGTGTACGTCCCGTCCGGCTCCGGGTGGATGCGCAGGATCTTGCCGTTGAGGTTGTTGGTGTTGCCGGCGGTGCGGCGCGCGTCGGCGAAGGACACGCCCTTGAAGTCGGGCTCCGGGTTGTTGCCGGAGTAACCGCCGCTGAAACCGCTGGAGTTGTTGTCACCGGTGGCGATGTACAGGTTCCCCTTGGAGTCCCAGGCCATCCCGCCGCCCGCGTGGCAGCAGCTGTGGATCTGCACCGGCCACGTGAGCAGCACCTTCTCGCTGCCCATGTCCAGTTTGTCGGTGGCCGGGTCGAGGGTGAAGCGGGAGACCCGGCGCTCGGCCATGTGCGTGTCCCGGTTGATCTCGGAGTGCGGGGTGTAGTGCAGGTACACCCACCCGTTCTCCGCGAACCTCGGGTCCAGTTCGATGCCGAGCAGGCCCTCCTCGACCTTGGTCAGCTCGTCGCCGCCGCCCTTGTTGCCGAAGACGGTCAGCTCACCGGCGAGGGTGACCTTGCCGGTCTTCGGGTCCCAGACGTGGATCTCTCCCGTGCCCTTGCCGACGTCCGGGTCGTTCCAGTCGGTCACCACGGGGTGGGAGGAGTCCGCGCCGCCGCGGCCGATGTAGAAGACGCGGCCGTCGGGGGCGGTGACCAGGCCGTGCGGTTCGCCGATCTGGTCGTTCTGGCCGGGCTGGTTGGGCTCGGTGAGCCGCTCGGCCTTGTAGTTGGCGTCGATGGTCGCCTTGCAGTCGGCCTGCGACAGCCGGGTCGTCCACATCAGGGCGCCGCGCAGATGGCTGCGGAAGTCGGTCTCGTCGTACGACGACACCGTGCCGCCCATGCCGGTGTAGAAGGACCGGCCGCCGTCGTAGTCGCGGCACCAGCTGACCGGGTGGTCCCAGCCGTTGGCGCTCGCGCCGGGCGCGTACGTGGACTCGCGCACCCGGGCCACGGTGTGCACCTCGCCGGACGGGTTCTCCTTCCAGTTCAGCCACTGGTCGGGGCGCTTCCACTGCATCGGCAGGTCCTTGGTGGCCGGATGCCGCCGGTCACCGACCTCGACCGTGGCCCGCTGGACCTTCGTCGGGCTGTCGGCGGCCGGACGCGCGCCGACCAGACCCGTGAACCAGTCCGAGTACGGCTCCGCGCGGGCCGCGTCGTGGACGCCGAGGAACCCGCCCCCGGCCTCCATGTAGGCTTCCAGGCCCGCCTCCTGGGCAGGGGTCAGGACATCGCCGCCGCCGGTCAGGAACACGACCGCGTTGAACCGGCCGAGCTTCTTCCCGTTGGTGAAGACACCGGCGTTGTCCGTGGCCTCGACCTTGAAGCGCTCCTTGGCCGGGCCGGAGAGCCCGATCCGCTCGATGGCCGCGATCCCGGCGTTCACGACCGGAGACTCGTCCCCGGCCGCGGCGGAACCGTAGAAGATCAGCACCCGTACGTTGGCGCCGCCCGGAGGCGACTTGATCGACATCGTTGTCAGGGATGGGTCCGGAGCCGGACGTGCGCTGGCGGCAGGGCCGGCCAGCAGTCCCGCGGCGACGAAAGCGGCGGTGGCGCACGCCGCCCAGCCTCTTCTTCTCGCGCTCAACCCTCTCAAGGGCATGGGCACCTCCTCGGTCACGGCAGCAGCGCCAAGGAAGCTAGACCTCTTTGCGCGGTTCGCCAATAGGTATGACCGGGATCGAACGAACTTTGTCCTGAGTGTGGATAAACACGGCGGCAACCGGTACGGTCCCACAGGTTCGTCACGGCCAATCAGGTCCTGGGTGCGCGCACATTCCGTATCGGCGTGGGGAGTTGGGCATGGACAGGCGAGGCTTCAACCGACGGGTACTGCTGGGCGGCGCGGCCGCGGCGACATCGTTGTCCATCGCCCCGGAGGCGGCGGGCGCCCCGCCCGCGGCCAAGGGGATCACCGCGCCGACGGCGCCGGCCGGCGGCGAGGTGAGACACCTCAAGATGTACGCCGAGAAGCTGCCCGACGGGCAGATGGGCTACGGCTTCGAGAAGGGCAAGGCGTCCGTCCCCGGCCCGCTGATCGAGCTCAACGAGGGCGACACGCTGCACATCGAGTTCACCAACACCATGGACGTGCGGGCCAGTCTGCACGTCCACGGCCTGGACTACGAGATCTCCAGCGACGGCACCGCGATGAACAAGAGCGACGTCGAGCCCGGCGGCACCCGCACCTACACCTGGCGCACCCACAAACCCGGACGCCGCAGCGACGGCACCTGGCGGCCGGGCAGCGCGGGCTACTGGCACTACCACGACCACGTGGTCGGCACCGAACACGGCACCGGCGGCATCCGCAAGGGCCTCTACGGCCCGGTGGTCGTGCGCCGCAAGGGCGACGTGCTGCCGGACGCCACGCACACGATCGTCTTCAACGACATGACCATCAACAACCGCGCCCCGCACACCGGTCCCGACTTCGAGGCCACCGTGGGCGACCGCGTCGAGATCGTCATGATCACGCACGGCGAGTACTACCACACCTTCCACATGCACGGTCACCGCTGGGCGGACAACCGCACGGGCATCCTCACCGGGCCCGACGACCCGTCCCGCGTCATCGACAACAAGATCACCGGCCCGGCGGACTCCTTCGGCTTCCAGATCATCGCGGGGGAGGGGGTGGGCGCCGGGGCGTGGATGTACCACTGCCACGTGCAGAGCCACTCCGACATGGGCATGGTGGGCCTCTTCCTGGTGAAGAAGCCGGACGGCACGATCCCCGGGTACGAGCCGCACGACCACGGCGGGACGGCCGCGAAGAGCGGAGCGCCGGAGGCCGAGGCACCCGCGCAGGAACACCAGCACGAGCACTGACCCGGTGCCGGCCGCCGGGCGGCCCGACCCGGCCACGCACCTGCACGTTCCCCACTGCGAGTACGCGCTCTTCCGCCCGGTGGCTGCCGCTATCCTGAGCCGCAGCCGCCGAGGAGGAGCCGCCCGTGACCGAGACCGCGCCGCGCCCCACGCTCGAGGCCGTGGCCGAGCGCGCCGGGGTCTCGAGGGCCACCGTGTCCCGCGTGGTCAACGGCGCCCACGGGGTGCGGGAAGCACTGGCCGAGCGGGTCCGGCGCGCCGTGGAGGAGCTGGGATACGTGCCCAACCAGGCCGCCCGCTCCCTGGTGACCCGTCGGCACCAGGCCGTCGCCGTCGTCGCCGCCGAACCGGAGACCCGGGTCTTCGCCGACCCCTACTTCGCCCAGCAACTGCGCGGCATCAGCAAGGAACTGACGGCCCACGACAACCAGCTCGTGCTGCTGCTCACCGAGGGCCGCGAGGACCACGCCCGCGTCGGCCGCTACCTGGCCGGCGGCCACGTCGACGGCGCGCTCGTCTTCTCCCTGCATTTGAACGACCCGCTGCCCGGCCTGGTCCGCGGCGCCGGTCTGCCGACCGTCTTCGGGGGACGCCCCGACTGGGACGACGGGCGGGACGACGTGGTCTATGTGGACAGCGACAACCGGGGCGGCGCCCGCTCCGCCGTCCAGTACCTGGCCGGGCTCGGCCGCACCCGGACCGCCCACATCACCGGACCGCTCGACCAGACCTCCGCGGCCGACCGGCTGGCGGGCTTCCGTGACGTCCGGGCCGGCACCGGCCCGGAGCTGATCGCCCGGGGCGACTTCACCTCGGGCGGCGGGGAACGGGCGATGCGCGAACTGCTCGACCGGTGCCCCGGCCTTGACGCCGTCTTCGCGGCCAACGACCTGACCGCGGCGGGCGCCCTGCGGGTGCTGCGCGAACGCGGGCGGCGGGTGCCGGACGACGTGGCCGTCGTCGGCTTCGACGACATGCTGCCCGTCGCCGAGGAGACCGACCCGCCGCTGACCACCGTCCGTCAGGACATCGAGGGCATGGGCCGGCTGATGGCCCGCCTGCTGCTGCGCGGCCTGGACGGGGGGCCGGCCGACAACGCCGACGCCCCTCGGGCCCCGGTCGCCACCGCGCCCGGCGTGGTCCTGCCGACCACCCTGGTGCGCCGCGCCACGGCGTGATCCGGACGCGCCGCCCGGCTCGCCCACGGCCTGGTCGCGCGGGGCACGCCCGCGCGTGAGCCGGGCGCCGGGGTCGTCGCGCGGCGTGCGGGTGTTGGACCGGGTGCGAAGGCGGGACGTGCGGGGCCGCGCTTTTGGCTTGGTCGCGCGGGGCACGCCCGCGCGCGAGCCGGGCGCCGGGCACCGTCCCGCGAGTGTGGGCACCGGACCGGGCGCGAAAGCGGAACGCGCCGGTACGCACGCCCTGGTGCCGTGCCGTGCCGTGCCGTGCCGTGCCGGGCCGCGACGTGAGTGCGGGCACCAAACGCGCCCCCCGCTCCCTACCCCTGGCGCGGGGCCGGCCTGAGGATCGCGAACCGGGCGCCGTAGGGGTCGGCGAGCCGTGCCACGCGGCCGACGCCCTCGATGTCCGTCGCGGGCATCTCCACCGAGCCGCCCAGCTCCGACGTCCGGGAGACCGTGGCGTCGGCGTCGTCGACCGCGATGTAGGGCAGCCATCCGGCACCGGTGTCCGCCGGGTCCTCGGCGAGCGGGACGACGCCGCCGAACATGGCCTCCTCGCCCTCCCCGGCCGGATTGACACACGTGTAGGAGCCGCCGGGGAAGGAGACGGCGGAGGTCTCCAGGCCGAGCACCGCACGGTAGTACGCGGCGGCGGCCGCGACGTCCGCCGTGTGCAGCTCGACCCAGCACAGGGCGCCGGCCTCACCGGCCACGTCCAGACCCCCGCGCTGCCCGGGCTGCCAGATGCCGAACGGCACCCCGGCCCGGTCGGCGAGGATCGCCATGGTGCCCTGATCCATGACGTCCATCGGCTGCACGAGGACTCCGCCGCGGGCCTCCTCGGAGGCCTTCGCGGCGGCCCGGGCGTCCGGCGCCTGGAAGTACACGGTCCACGACGGCGGGCCCTGCTCCTCGGTCGTACGCATGCCGCCGGCCACGATCCGGCCGTCCAGCTCGAAGAAGCCGTAGCCGCCGGCCTCCGGTCCCGCCGACCGGAACCGCCAGCCGAAGAGGCCGCCGTAGAAGGACGTGGCGCCGTCGAGGTCGGGGGTGCCGACGTCGAGCCAGTTCGGAGCGCCGGTGACGTAACGGGTGGTGAGCATGATCGCCCTCCTCGGAAGGGTCCCGTTGCCTGCACTGACGAGTCTTCCACCGACCACTGACAACCGCTTCCGCGCGCCGCCGTGCGCCGCCGTGCGCGGCAAAGGACGATCTGATCGGCTGCGGGTGCCGGACGCGCGGCGTTGATGCCGCGTTGATCGAACGTTTTTCGCCCCCCGGCACGCTGCTGCCCATGCACATCGAGACGACCGCGACGCCCGACCTCAGCTGGCAGGAGCAGGCGTTGTGCGCGCAGACCGGGGGAGACTTCTTCTTCCCCGAACCCGGCAGCTCGGTACGGGACGCGAAGCGGATCTGTGCCCTGTGCCCGATCCGCTCGACCTGCCTGGAGTTCGCCATGCGCAACGACGAGCGCTTCGGCGTCTGGGGCGGACTGTCGGAGAAGGAGCGGCTGGCCCTGCGGCGCACCGCCCCCTGAACGCGGTCCGCACGGGCGAGGGGAGCCCGCGCGGACCGGGACCGGAGCGGTCAGCCCGCCGCGCGGGCCGCCATCCGGGCCTTGCGCGCCGCCAGCTTCTCGTCGAACTTGGCGGCCTCGGCGTCCAGCCCGCCCATGTACAGCCCCAGTTCCTCCTGGGCCGCCTGCCCATCGGGACCGAGGCCGTCGATCTCCATGACCTTCAGGAAGCGCAGCACGGGCTGGATCACGTCGTCGTGGTGGATGCGCAGGTTGTAGACCTCACCGATCGCCATCTGCGCGGCGGCCCGCTCGAAGCCGGGCAAGCCGTGACCCGGCATGCGGAAGTTGACGACCACGTCCCGGACCGCCTGCATCGTCAGGTCGGGCGCCAGCTCGAAGGCCGCCTTGAGCAGGTTCCGGTAGAAGACCATGTGCAGGTTCTCGTCGGTCGCGATGCGGGCCAGCATGCGGTCGCAGACCGGGTCGCCGGACTGGTGGCCCGTGTTGCGGTGCGAGATGCGGGTGGCCAGCTCCTGGAAGGCCACGTACGCCACCGAGTGCAGCATCGAGTGCCGGTTGTCCGACTCGAAGCCCTCGCTCATGTGGGCCATGCGGAACTGCTCCAGCTTGTCCGGGTCCACCGCGCGCGAGGCGAGCAGGTAGTCGCGCATCACGATGCCGTGCCGGCCCTCCTCGGCGGTCCAGCGGTGCACCCAGGTGCCCCAGGCGCCGTCGCGGCCGAAGAGGCTGGCGATCTCGTGGTGGTAGCTGGGGAGGTTGTCCTCCGTCAGGAGGTTCACCACGAGGGCGATCCGGCCGATCTCGGTGACCTTGGACTGCTCCTTCTCCCAGGCCTCGCCGTCCTCGAAGATCCCCGGGAAGTTCCGGCCGTCGCTCCACGGCACGTACTCGTGCGGCATCCAGTCCTTGGCGACCTTCAGATGCCGGTTGAGTTCCTGCTCGACCACTTCCTCCAGCGCGTACAGCAGCCGGGCGTCGGTCCATTCTGCGGAAGTGCCGAGGTGCGGGGAGACGATCGTCACGAATAACTCCAGGGGGACGTACGACAGTGCGGTGCGACCGGCGAGCGGTGCCGGGAACTTACGGGATCGTAGGCTACGAAACCGTAGGTTACGAGGGCGTAGGTTAAACGCACTGTAAAGGCCGCTGATCAGCCACCATCCGGCGGAGTACGCCAAGGCTCCCAGACTCGCAGGTCCGGGGCCGGACGGCCGTTCCCGGCGCCGCGCTCAGGCGTACAGCTCCCGCAGCCGGACCGAGAGGCAGGTCACACAGCCCTCCAGCTTCTCGAACTCTCCGATGTCGACGAGGACCGGTTCGTGACCGAGGTCGGCGAGCATGTCCGCCGTCTTCGGCGCGCTCGCCGCCATCAGCAGCTTGGCGCCGCCGAGCAGCACCACGTGGGCGCCCGACTCCTCCGGCACCGGCAGGAAACGGGGGAACAGCGAGGGTACGTCCGTCATCGGGATGTGCCCGATCACCGTCCCGTCCGGCAGCGCGGTGACTGCCGACTTCAGGTGCAGCACCCTGCTCACCGGCACGGCGACGACCCGGGCGCCCAGCGGCTCGAACGCCGCCCGCACCTGCTGGACACCGGCCGCGTTGGTGCGCCCGCCGCGGCCCACGTAGATCGTGTCGCCGATCTTCAGCACGTCGCCGCCGTCCAGGGTGCCCGGCTCCCAGACCCAGTTGACCGAGCAGCCGAGCCGGGCCACGGCCTCCTCGACGCCGGCCGTCTCCGCGCGCCGCGACTCGGCGCCGGGCCGCGTGAGCAGCGCGACGTTGCGGAACACGACGACGATGTCCTCGACGAAGACCGAGTCCGGGCAGTCGTCGGCCGGGTCCACCTCCAGCGTCTCCCAGCCGTGCGCACCGAGGGCCTCGACATAGGCGTCCCACTGCTCGACGGCACGGCCGTGGTCGACCTTCTCCCGCTCGATGTGCGTGACCAGCCCTTCGGCGAGCTTCGGGCTGGGACGGCGGACGAGGGCCTTCTTGCTGGGCACGAGGGGTCTCCGGGGTCTCCGATTCGGGGCTGGCTGCTCCGGCGCGACGTATCGGCGCCGGTCCGCCATCATGCAGCGGGGACCTGGGCGGACGGAACCCCCGTCAGCTGCTCGTGGCCCTCCTGAGATGCTCCGCGGTGCTGGAGCCGCGGGCCGCGAGCAGCTCGCGCGGGGTGCCCTCGAAGATCACCCGGCCGCCGTCCCGTCCTCCGTCCGGACCGAGGTCGATCACCCGGTCGGCGTGCGCCACCACGTCCAGGTTGTGCTCGACGACCACGGCCGTGTTGCCGGTGTCCACCAGCCGGTCCAGCAGGGCGAGCAGGCCCTGGACGTCCGACATGTGCAGTCCGGTGGTCGGCTCGTCCAGGACGTAGACCGCGCCGGTGCGGTGCAGCCGGGTGGCCAGTTTGATGCGCTGCCGCTCGCCGCCGGAGAGCGTGGACAGCGGCTGCCCGAGGGTGAGGTAGGTCAGGCCCACGTCGCGCAGGGCGTGCAGCCTGCGGCGTGTGCCGGTGTCGGCGAAGAAGCCGAGGGCCTGGTCGGCGGTCATCGCCAGCACGTCGGCGACGGACCGGCCGTCGACCGTCAGACGCAGCACCTCCTCCCGGAAGCGGCGCCCCTCGCAGTCGTGGCAGGTGGTCGTCACCGGGTCCATGAAGGCGAGGTCGGTGTGGATGATCCCGCGTCCCTCGCAGGTGCCGCACGCCCCCGCCGAGTTGAAGCTGAAGAACCCCGGCTCGGCACCGGTCTCCCGGGCGAAGATCCTCCGCACCGTGTCCATGATCCCGAGGTACGTCGCCGGGGTGGAGCGGGCCGAGATGCCGATGGCCGACTGGTCGACGACCACGGCGTCCGGGTGGGCGGCGGTCAGCTCCGCGACCAGCGTGCTCTTGCCCGACCCGGCGACCCCGGTGACCGCGGTGAGGACCCCGGTCGCGAACGCCACCGTCACCTCCCGCAGGTTGTGCCGGTCGGCACCCTTGACCCACAGCTCGCCGGTGGGCGTGCGCACGGTCTCCTTCACCGCCGTACGCCGTCCCAGGCACCGCCCGGTGAGCGTGTCCGACGCGGCCAGCCGGTCCGGCGTCCCCTCGAACACCACCCGGCCGCCGTCGGCACCGGCCCGCGGCCCCATGTCGACGACGTGGTCCGCCAGCGCGATCACGTCCGGGTCGTGCTCGACCACCAGCACGGTGTTGCCCTTGTCGCGCAGCCGCAGCAGCAGGCCGCCGAGACGCCCCACGTCCCGCGGGTGCAGTCCGACGCTGGGCTCGTCGAAGATGTACGTCATCCCGGTCAGGCTGGACCCGAGGTGCCGCACGGTCTTCAGCCGCTGCCCCTCGCCGCCGGAGAGCGTGGCGGTCTCCCGGTCCAGGCTCAGATAGCCGAGGCCGATGGCCTCCACCCGCTCCAGCGCGGCCACTGCGGCGGCCGCCACCGGCAGGGCCACCGGGTCGTCGATCTCCCGCAGTACGGCGATCAGGTCGGTGATCTGCATGCGCGAGCAGTCGGCGATGGAGCGCCCGCCGATCCGGGACGCGAGCGCGGCCGCGTTCAGCCGGGCGCCGCCGCAGTCGGGGCAGCGGGCCTCGACCAGGAAGCCGCGCACCAGGTTCCGGGTCTTCTCGCTCATGCCGGACAGGTCCCGCTTGAGGTACAGCCGTTCGAACCGGTCGGCGAGGCCCTCGTAGTCGGTGCTCCACGTTCCGCCCGAGCCGCTGACGGTGACCTTGCTGCCGGGCCGCCCGCGCATCAGGAAGGCGCGCTCGGCGTCGGTGAAGTCGCCGACCGGCTTGCCGGTGTCCAGCTCGTCCGTGTTGGTGTAGGCCTGCCCCTGCCAGGTCCCGGCCGCGAACGGCGGGAAGCGGACCGCCCCGCCCGCCAGCGACCTCGCCGGGTCGAGGATGCGGTCCCAGTCGGGCTGCACCCTGCGGCCCAGGCCGTCGCAGCCGGGGCACATGCCCGACGGGTCGTTGAAGGAGTACGCCGTCGCCCCTCCGGCACTGGGGGCGCCGTGCCGGGAGAACAGCACCCGCAGCACGGAGTGGATGTCGGTCATCGTGCCGACCGTGGAGCGGGAGTGGCCGCCGACCGGCCGCTGGTCGACGACGATGGCGGGGGTCAGATCCTCCAGGGCGTCCGCGTGCGGCCGCTCGTACTTGGGCAGCCGGTTGCGCACGAACCAGGGGAACGTCTCGTTCAGCTGGCGCCGCGACTCCACCGCGATCGTGTCGAACACGACCGACGACTTCCCCGACCCCGAAACGCCGGTGAACACGGTCAGCCGGCCCTTCGGGATGCGGAGCGTGACGTCCCGGAGGTTGTTCTCCCTGGCCCCGGTGATGCTGATGAATTCGCTCATCCAGCGGACGCTAGGCGGAATACCCGACAGCTTCCGGCGTGATTTCCTTCAGTTCCCCCTCCTCCAGCAGCAGCCAGCGCGTGATGCCGAGCGACTTCAGGAACGGCAGGTCGTGGCTGGCCACGACCAGCGCCCCCTCGTAGGCCTCCAGCGCGCCGGTGAGCTGCCGGACGCTCGCCATGTCCAGGTTGTTGGTCGGCTCGTCCAGCATCAGCAGCTGCGGCGCGGGCTCGGCCAGCATCAGCGCCGCCAGCGCCGCCCGGAAGCGTTCGCCGCCGGAGAGTGTCGCCGCCTGCTGGTCGGCGCGGGCGCCCCGGAACAGAAAGCGTGCCAGCCGCGCCCGGATCCGGTTGTTGGTGGCACCCGGCGCGTACCGGGCCACGTTCTCGGCGACGCTCAGCTCGTCGTCCAGGACGTCGAGCCGCTGCGGCAGAAACCGGAGCGGCACGTGTGCCGTCGCCTCGCCGGCCACCGGCGCCAGCTCCCCGGCGACGGTGCGCAGCAGCGTGGTCTTGCCCGCGCCGTTGCGGCCGACCAGCGCGATCCGCTCGGGGCCGTGCAGATCGAGACCACCCGTCACCCGGGCGCCGTGGGCCAACTCCACATCGCGCAGGGTGAGTACGGTCCGGCCCGGCGGCACGGCCGTGTACGGCAGGTCGACGCGGATCTCGTCGTCGTCCCGCACGGCCTCCACCGCGTCGTCGAGCCGCTCCTTGGCCTCGGCGAGCTTCTCCTCGTGCATGATGCGGTACTTGCCGGCCGACTGCTGGGCCGTACGGGCGCGCAGCTTCATCACCGCCCGCGGCTCGCGCTTGGTGTCGTACATCTTCTGCCCGTACCGCTTGCGCCGGGCCAGGACGACCTGGGCGTCGGCCAGTTCGCGCTTCTGCCTGCGCAGGTCCGACTCGGCGACCCGGACCATCCGCTCGGCCGCTTCCTGCTCCACGGCCAGCGCCTCCTCGTAGGCCGTGAGGTTGCCGCCGTACCAGGTGACCGTGCCGGAGCGCAGGTCGGCGATCTGGTCGACCAGCTCCAGCAGCTCGCGGTCGTGGCTGACCACGACCAGAACACCCGGCCAGGACCGGACGGCCGCGTACAGCCGTCTGCGCGCGTACACGTCGAGGTTGTTGGTGGGCTCGTCCAGCAGCAGGACGTCGGGCCGGCGCAGCAGCAGCGCGGCCAGGCGCAGCAGCACCGACTCGCCGCCCGAGACCTCGCCGACGGTGCGGTCGAGCCCGAGATGGCCCAGCCCCAGTTCGCCGAGTGTGGCGATGGCGCGTTCCTCGACGTCCCATTCGTCGCCGACGGTCTCGAAGTGCTCCACGCTCGCGTCACCCGACTCGATGGCGTGCAGCGCGGCCCGCCGGCCGGCGATGCCGAGCGCGTCGTCGACGCGCAGCGCGGTGTCGAGGGTGACGTTCTGCGGCAGGTGGCCCACCTCGCCGGCCACCCGGACGGTGCCGTCGGTGGGGGTGAGCTGCCCGGCGATCAGCTTCAACAGGGTGGACTTCCCGGCGCCGTTGACGCCGACGAGCCCGGTCCTGCCGGGGCCGAAGGCGACGTCGAGCCCGTCGAAGACGGCAGTGCCGTCGGGCCAGGCGAAGGACAGGGACGTACAGGTGAGGGAAGTGGGGGAAGTAGACATACGGGGTCTCCGCGGTTGCTCGAAGCGGTCAGGGGCAAACGCGTATCGAGACACCGGAAGCGGGCGGCCACCGTCGAACGAGGGAGGGCACGAAGGAAGCCCTGCTCCGCAAGGAGGCACGGACGGCTCGAACGCCGAGGTCGCACGCGGCGGCCACACGTGAGATACGTGTGACGCGGTGTCTCAGGACCTCAGACGAGCAACGTCCTTCTCCAATCGGCGGCAACAGAAGCGATAGTGAACCTAGGAGAGACCCGGTGGCCTGTCAACGCATTTACGCGGGACCCGGACACCGACGTGCTCCACGGCCCGAGGAGGCCCCCGTGCCCAACGGCTCGCTCTCACTGCCGGCCCGGCTCTGCCTGCTGGCCTGGGACCCCGCGCGGCCCACGGCCGCCGACACCGCCCGGGTCCACCACCTGGTGCGCGCCGGCGCGCTCACCGAACTCGCCCGGCGCGGTCTGCTCACCGACGACGAGGGCATCGCCACGCCCGCCGACCCGGACTCCCGCACCGGGGACCCGGTCCTCGACGGCCTGCTGGAGCTCGTCCGCGAGTCGATGCCGCGCCGGTGGCGCACGTGGGTGCGGCCGCACGCCCGGGTCACCTACGACGCCGTGCGGGAGCAGCTCGTGGCCGAGGGGTACGTGCGGGCCGAGAAGAAGCGCGTGCTCGGCGTGTTCCCGTCCGTGGACCACGTGCTCGCGCGGCCCGCCGTCGCGCGGGCGCTGCGCGAGGAGGCGCGGCAGATCCTGGAGGGGCCGCTGCCGACAGGGGAGGTTTCCGAGCGGGACGCGGCGATGGCGGTGCTGGCGGCCGCCGCCGGGCTGGGCGTCCCGGAGGACTGGGGGAGCGGGGCGCGCGGCCGGGAGCGGATCGCGGAGCTGACCGGGCGGTGCGGGAGCGCGGCCCCCGGCATGCGGAAGATCGTGGGCGAGGTCCGGGGCGCGGTGAGCGACGAGACCACGCGGGCGCAGGCGCCGGCGACGACCGGCGGCTGAGCGTCCCCCGCCGCGGCCCCCGGCGGGGCGGTCGGCAGCTCCCGCCGCCGCGGGGCCCGGCAGGCTGGTCAGCAGCTCCCGCGCATCAGCTCCGCCAGGTCGTGGTCCAGGTCCAGTTGAAGATGCTCCAGACCCACCGGCACCAGCTCGCCGGCGGCCCGCAGGAACCGGCGCAGTTCCCCCGAGCGCACATGGATCACGGCGGTGCCCTCGGGCGCGTGGAACTCCAGGACGGTGCGGTCGTACCCGTACGGGCGCACCCGGACGTCGCCGTGGCCGTTCGGCTCCCGCATCCCGGCGATCAGCAGCTCGCGGGAGAAGGTCCAGCAGACGTCCACGCCCTCGAGGGTGGCCGGGGCGGGGAAGGTCATGCGGACGGCGAAGGGGTCACTGCGGTCGTAGTGCAGGGTGGCGGGGATGCTCGGCATACGCGGTGCGGCGGCGACGAGACGCGCCTCGACGGGCTGCTCGATGACGGTGGACAACGCCTTGCTCCCTCGTGACGGCTGGACGGGCTTCGGGGGTGGTGCGGGCCGGGCACTGGAAGAGACGTCGGAATCAGCCCATCCGTGCACACGACGAGCGAGTGACCTCTGTCACCGCGTTCATGCCCGGGAGCGTCCGGGAGTGACACGGCTCTCCCCGCGTGCGCCGAAGGGCACTTGCGGCACTCGTGCGCCACACACGCGTGGCGCACGGCTTGCGCCGACGCCCCCTGGACGGCGCCCGGGCGGTGGGCTGGCTTCGCCCGCCATGAGGCGCTTGGGAAGCACGCGACGCACGGTACGGCCCGTTTCGAGCCGGCGGCAGGCGTACGGGGCGGGTGGCGCTCGCGGCGACGGTCTGCGCCGCGGCGCTGGCCGCGCTGACCGCCGTACCCGCCCAGGCGCACCCGCGGCCGCAGTGGGACGTGAAGGACACCGGGATCTCCGACGTCCGGTTCCGCGGGCTCGCCGCCGTCAGCCGGCACACCGCCTGGGTGGCCGGCACCGGGGGCACGGTCCTGCGCACCACCGACGGCGGCGACACCTGGCGCGACGTCTCCCCGCCCGGCGCCGGCGAACTGCAGTTCCGGGACATCGAGGCCTTCGACGCCCGTCGGGCCGTGGCCCTGTCCATCGGCGAGGGCGAGGCGTCCCGGCTCTACCGCACCGACGACGGCGGGGCGACCTGGACCGAGTCCTTCCGCAACACCGACGTGCGGGCCCTCTACGACTGCCTCACCTTCTTCGACCGCCGGCACGGCCTCGCCATGAGCGACCCGGTGGACGGGAGGTTCCGCATCCTGTCGACCCGTGACGGCGGCCGCTCGTGGAAGGCACTGCCCGACGCGGGGACGCCGGCCGCGCAGCCGGGGGAGGCCGGGTTCGCGGCCGGCGGCCAGTGCCTGGTCTCCGCCGGGCCGAGGGACGTGTGGCTCGCCACCGGCGGGGCCGCGCACGCGCGCGTGCTGCACTCCGCCGACCGCGGGCTCACCTGGACGGCCGCCGACGCCCCGATCCCGGGCCGGCGACCCCGCCCGCGGCGTCTTCGCTCTCGCCTTCCGCGACCGCGCCCACGGTCTCGCCGTCGGCGGCGACTACCGCGCCGAGCAGGCCTCCCCGCGGGCCGCCGCCCGGACCGCCGACGCCGACCGCACCTGGCGCCCCGCCGACCGGCCGCCGCCGGCCTGCCGCTCCGGCGTCGCATGGCTCCCGCACAGCCGCACCGCCGCCCTCGCCGTGGGCCCCACCGGCACCGATCTCACCACGGACGGCGGCCGCACCTGGCGCACCCCCGACACCGGGTCCTACGACACCGTGGACTGCACCCCGGACCTGGGCTGTTGGGCCGCGGGCGAGCAGGGCCGGGTCGCCAGGCTGGAGCGTTGACGCCGGGCGGGGCGGGGTGTTTGTCCGTAACGTGGGTAACCGTTCGCTGTACGTGAGCCGTACGCGAGAGGAAGTGAGCGGACATGCCGAGCGGTTCCGGCTCCAAGCGGGAGCGGCAGTACGAGCACATCAAGAAGAGCGCGAAGGACCGCGGCGAGAGCACCGGCCGCGCCAAGGAGATCGCGGCGCGCACGGTGAACAAGGAGCGCGCGCAGTCCGGCGAGTCGAAGACCGCCAGCCGCACGTCCACGCAGGACAAGTCGCCGAGCAAGCGCGGTGGCGAGCGGTCCGGGAACCGGCAGGGACCCCAGGGGCCCACCTACGACCAGCTGTACCAGGAGGCCAAGCGCCGTGACGTCCACGGCCGTTCGAGCATGAACAAGGGCGAGCTGCGCCAGGCGCTCGGCAAGTGAGCCGGGGCTACCGGGCAAGCGTCTCCCGGTAGCGCTCCAGCGCGGGCGCCGTCTTCGTGGCGACGAACTCGGTGACGCGGTACGCGCACACGCCGGCCCTGACGAACGGATCGCCCGCGGTGATCTCCTCGATCCGCGCCCGGTCCTCCGCGACGGCGAGGACAACCCCGCCGTCGCGGGGTTCCCTGGGCCCGGACGCCAGGAACACGCCCTGCTCGTACAGTGCGTCGAGCCAGGCCACGTGCTCCTCCAGCACGGCGTCGACGGCTTCGCGCGGGGCGGTGTGGGACAGCTCCAGTACGAACGTGATCGCGAGCCTGCTCCGGGCTCCCGTAGGCTTGCCGCCACCATGACGACCGTGACCGTGCAGATCCCCGCCGACTGGCCCGCGACCGAGGAACGGGCCCGCGCCGTCCAGGACGAACTGCGCGCCCGCATGGTGCTCGACGAGCCCGGACCGCCGCCCGGCACCGGCCGGGTGACCGGCGTGGACGTCGCCTACGACGACGAACGCGACGTCGTCGCCGCGGCCGCCGTCGTGCTGGACGCCGCAACTCTCGCCGTCGTGGCCGAGGCCACGGCCGTCGGGCGGATCTCCTTCCCTTACGTGCCCGGTCTGCTCGCCTTCCGGGAGATCCCCACCGTGCTCGCCGCCCTGGAGGCGCTGCCCTGCCCGCCCGGCCTGGTCGTGTGCGACGGGTACGGTCTGGCCCACCCGCGCCGCTTCGGCCTCGCGAGTCACCTCGGCGTTCTCACCGGCCTGCCCACGATCGGCGTGGCCAAGAACCCGTTCACCTTCACGTACGACGACCCGGACGCCCCGCGCGGCAGTACGTCCCCGCTGCTCGCCGGTGCCGAGGAGGTCGGGCGTGCGGTGCGGACCCGGGCCGCCGTGAAACCGGTGTTCGTCTCCGTCGGGCACCGGGTGAGCCTGGGCACCGCCTGCGCCCACACGCTGGCCCTGACTCCCGACTACCGGCTGCCCGAGACCACCCGCAGGGCCGACGCGCTGTGCCGCGCGGCCCTGCGGACGGCCACCTGTCCGGCCTGACCCTCGATGCTCCAGCGGCCCACCTCCCGGTAGGCCGAGTTGTGGATCGCCGAGCCGTCTCCGGGCCGCATGTCGTAGTGCTTCAGGTTGCCGCCCCAGTACCGCAGGATCCGCTGCAGTTCGACCGCGGGGTCCTCGGCGAGCGCGCCCTCGTCCATGGTGACTTCGAGAAGGAACTTCATGCCTTCAAGGGTTTCATTGAAGTCCTTTTCGGCACTTTGCCGCACACCCGGCCTGTTCGCTGGGGGAGAGGTGCGCGATAAGTCTCACATCATGCCGTTAGGGCGCCCAGGCGTGTCTGAGTACCCGTACGGATGTGCCGCCGCCCGTCGCACCGGCAGGGTGGGCGGCATGACGACACACCGTGCATCCAAGGACTCGGCCGAGCCCGCCGCCCGGCCCGTCGAGCGGGCCGTGGTGGCCGGCCTCGCGCTGGCGGTGGGCGCGGGGCCGGCCTGGATCGGCGGGATGATCTGGACGATCGCCGGGTGGGCCGGGTAGAGACGGCCTCCGGACACGGCCTCCGACCGCCTCGCGGGGTCCTTCAGCGGCTCGCGGCCACCCGGAACCCGATGCCCGCCGCTCGCAGCCGCTCGGTCAGCGCGTCGCCCATCGCCACGGCCGTCGTGACCTGCCCGGCCGTCGCCGGCAGGGTGTCGAGGGCCAGGCACAGCGCCGCCTCGGCGAACATCTTGGCCGTCTCGTCGTACCCGGGATCGCCGCCGGACACCTCGGTGAACACCTTCCGGCCGCCGCCCTCGCCCACGAAGCGGACCGAGAACCAGCTCCGCGCCCGCCGTTCGGCGCTCGGTCCCTCGCCCGGCGCGAGCCGGCCGGACAGCCGGCGCCGCACGGGCGGGACCTGGGCCGCCGCCACCAGTGCGGCCACCGCCGCCACCCCGCCCACCGCGACGGGCAGCCGCCGCACGGCCGCGTAGTGGCGGTAGCGGAAGTCCGGACCGTAGCGGTCCAGGGCCTTCGCGGACCGGCGCACGATCTGCGCGTCCACGGTCGGCAGCGGCAGCGCCCACGCACCGACCTCCCCGGCGAACCGCGGCGCCCCCGCCGGCGTCGCGACGCGGCGGCCCACCAGCCGGGGCTCGTGCCGCCGGCGTTCCAACGCGGCGGCCCGCAGCCGGCGGCCGCGCGCGAACTGGCCCAGCGCGGAGGCGAGCGTTCCGCCCGAGAAGGCGGCGTCGACGCGCACGAAACCGTCCACGCTCAGCGGCACGCCCTCCGGCAGCTGCCCCACGGTGAAGTGCACGCCCAGGTCGTGCGGGACGGAGTCGAAGCCGCAGGCGTGCACCAGCCGGGCACCGGTCTCCCGCGCGCGGGCGTCGTGGCGCACGTACGTCAGGTCCACGAACTCGGGCTCCCCGGTGAGGTCGAGGTAGTCCGTTCCGGCGTCCGCGCAGGCCGCGACCAGCGCGTCGCCGTGGCGGACGTAGGGGCCGACGGTCGTGGCGACCACGCGCGCGTGCTCGGCGAGTCCGCGCAGCGAGTCCGGATCGGACACGTCCGCGAGCAGTACGCCGACGCCTGCCGCGGCCGGCAACCGCTCGCGCAGGCGGCGCAGCTTCTCCTCGCCGCGGCCGGCGATCGCCCAGCGCAGTCCCTTCGGCGCGTGCGCGGCGAGATACTCCGCCGTCAGTTCGCCGACGAAACCCGTCGCCCCGAACAGCACGATGTCGTACGGCCGGTCGGCCGTCTTCAGCCTGCTCATGACATCCCTCCGTC
Source organism: Streptomyces sp. NPDC085944 (assembly GCF_040686295.1). Taxonomy (NCBI): domain Bacteria; kingdom Bacillati; phylum Actinomycetota; class Actinomycetes; order Kitasatosporales; family Streptomycetaceae; genus Streptomyces; species Streptomyces sp. NPDC085944. The sequence goes on from NZ_JBFBJX010000004.1 coordinate 316,549, forward strand.
ACCCGTCGGCAACCCCTGGGTCCGCAGCACGCGCCGTTGCCGGTGGCTGAGGCTAGCGTGAGGAGCGCGCGGCCCGGCGAGGAGCCTCGACCACACTTGGCTAAGCGCTTGCTCGCCCGGGTCTTGTGCCCAGTGGAACACGTTCTTAGCATCACTGGTGTTACATCGGTTGTGTCACAGAGCTGGGGGCTGAATGTCGGAAGCGACGACGCCGACGCGGACGCCGGGCACCGAGGGCCCGCTCACCGGTGTGCGCGTGGTGGAACTGGCCGGCATCGGTCCCGGACCCTTCGCCGCCATGCTCCTGGCCGACCTGGGCGCCGACGTCGTCCGCGTCGACCGTCCCGGCGGGCCCGGACTCGGGATCGACCCCGCCCACGACGTCACCAACCGCAACAAACGCTCCGTCGTCGTCGACCTCAAGGCGCCGGACGGCCCCGTCCGCGTCCTCGACCTCGCCGAACGCGCCGACGTCCTGATCGAGGGCTACCGCCCCGGCGTCGCCGAACGGCTCGGCGTCGGCCCGGGGGACTGCCACGCCCGCAACCCGCGCCTCGTCTACGGCCGCATGACCGGCTGGGGCCAGGAGGGCCCGCTCGCCCAGCGGGCCGGGCACGACATCGGGTACATCGCCCTCACCGGCGCCCTCGGCATGATCGGCGCCCCCGACGCACCGCCGCCCGCCCCCGCCAACCTCCTCGGCGACTACGCCGGCGGCTCGCTCTACCTGGTCGTCGGCGTCCTCGCCGCCCTGCACCACGCGCGCGTGAGCGGCACCGGCCAGGTCGTGGACGCCGCGATCGTCGACGGCACCGCCCACCTCTCGTCGATGATCCACGGCATGCTCGCCGCGGGCGGCTGGCAGGACCGGCGCGGCGCCAACCTCCTCGACGGCGGCTGCCCCTTCTACGGAACCTACGAGACCGCCGACGGCCGCCACATGGCCGTCGGCGCGCTCGAGCCGCAGTTCTACGCCGAGTTCCTGCGGCTGCTCGGCATCCCCGGCCTCGCACCGGCCCGCGACGACATGTCCCGCTGGCCCGAGCTGCGCGAGGCCGTCGCCGCCCGGTTCAAGTCCCGTACCCGGGACGAGTGGACGGCCGTCTTCGCCGGTTCCGACGCCTGCACGGCGCCCGTCCTGTCGCTGCGCGAGGCCCCGCACCATCCGCACCTCGCCGCCCGCTCCACCTTCACCGACCACGGCGGCATCACCCAGCCCGCCCCCGCGCCCCGCTTCTCCGCGACACCCACCGCCGTACGCACCGGGCCCGCACTGCCCGGCGCCGGCGCCGAGTCCGTGGCCCGCGACTGGGACCTGCCACGCGAGCAGGACCCGCCCCGGGCGTCCCGCCCGAACCCCGCAGCGCACAACCCTCAGTGAAAGGCCTGCCAGTGAGCACCGAAGCGTACGTGTACGACGCGATCCGCACCCCGCGCGGACGCGGCAAGGCGAACGGCGCCCTGCACGGCACCAAGCCCGTCGACCTGGTCGTCGGCCTCATCCACGAGATCCGCGCCCGCTTCCCGGACCTGGACCCGGCCGCCGTGGACGACATCGTGCTCGGCGTCGTCGGTCCGGTCGGTGACCAGGGCTCCGACATCGCGCGCATCGCGGCGATCGCCGCCGGGCTGCCGGACACCGTGGCCGGCGTCCAGGAGAACCGCTTCTGTGCCTCGGGCCTGGAGGCCGTCAACCTGGCCGCCGCCAAGGTCCGCTCCGGCTGGGAGGACCTGGTGCTCGCGGGCGGCGTCGAGTCCATGTCCCGGGTCCCGATGGCCTCGGACGGCGGCGCCTGGTTCAACGACCCGATGACGAACCTCGCCACCAACTTCGTCCCGCAGGGCATCGGCGCCGACCTGATCGCCACCATCGAGGGCTTCTCGCGCCGCGACGTCGACGAGTACGCGGCCCTGTCCCAGGAGCGCGCGGCCACCGCCTGGAAGGAGGGCCGTTTCGAGCGCTCCGTCGTGCCGGTGAAGGACCGCGCCGGCCTCACCGTCCTCGACCACGACGAACACCCGCGCCCCGGCACCACCGCGGACTCGCTGGGCAAGCTCAAGCCGTCCTTCGCCGACATCGGCGAGCTGGGCGGTTTCGACGCGGTGGCGCTGCAGAAGTACCACTGGGTCGAGAAGATCGACCACGTCCACCACGCGGGCAACTCCTCCGGCATCGTCGACGGCGCCTCCCTGGTCGCCATCGGTTCGAAGGAGGTCGGCGACCGCTACGGTCTGCGGCCGCGCGCCCGGATCGTCTCGGCCGCCGTCTCCGGCTCCGAGCCCACCATCATGCTCACCGGCCCCGCCCCGGCCACCCGCAAGGCCCTCGCCAAGGCCGGGCTGACCATCGACGACATCGACCTGGTCGAGATCAACGAGGCGTTCGCGGCGGTGGTCCTGCGGTTCGTGAAGGACATGGGCCTGTCCCTGGACAAGGTCAACGTCAACGGCGGCGCCATCGCGCTCGGTCACCCCCTGGGCGCCACCGGCGCGATGATCCTCGGCACCCTCGTCGACGAACTCGAGCGCCAGGACAAGCGCTACGGCCTCGCCACCCTGTGCGTGGGCGGCGGCATGGGCATCGCCACCATCGTCGAGCGCATCTGACCCCCTCCCGACGGATACGACGGCCACGACGGCCACGACGGCTGCCACGGCCGCGACGGCCACGACGGACCACCTGGAGCACACCTCATGACCACCGAGCCCACCACCATCCGCTGGGAGCAGGACGACACCGGCGTCGTCACCCTCGTCCTCGACGACCCCGACCAGTCCGCGAACACCATGAACCAGGCGTTCCGCGACTCCCTGGCCGCGGTCACCGACCGCCTGGAGGCCGAGAAGGACGCCATCCGCGGCATCATCGTCACCTCCGCCAAGAAGACCTTCTTCGCCGGCGGCGACCTGCGCGACCTCATCCGCGTCACCCCCGAGACCGCCCAGGACCTCTTCGACGGCGGCATGGCCATCAAGCGGAACCTGCGCCGCATCGAGACCCTCGGCAAGCCCGTCGTCGCCGCCATGAACGGCGCGGCCCTCGGCGGCGGCTACGAGATCGCGCTGGCCTGCCACCACCGCGTCGCCCTCGACGCCCCCGGCTCCAAGATCGGCTGCCCCGAGGTCACCCTCGGCCTGCTCCCCGGGGGCGGCGGCGTCGTGCGCACCGTCCGGATGCTCGGCATCACCGACGCCCTGCTGAAGGTCCTCCTGCAGGGCACCCAGTACAACCCCCGCCGCGCCCAGGAGAACGGCCTGGTCGACGAGGTCGCCGACAGCCCCGAGGACATGCTCGCCCGGGCCCGCGCCTTCATCGACGCCCACCCGGAGTCCGCCCAGCCCTGGGACCGGCCCGGCTACCGCATCCCCGGCGGCACCCCGTCCCACCCGAAGTTCGCGGCCAACCTGCCCGCCTTCCCCGCCAACCTGCGCAAGCAGACGAACGGCGCCCCCTACCCGGCGCCGCGCAACATCATGGCCGCCGCCGTCGAGGGCTCCCAGGTCGACTTCGAGACGGCCCAGGTCATCGAGGCCCGCTACTTCGTCGAGCTGGCCGCCGGGCAGACCTCGAAGAACATGATCCAGGCGTTCTTCTTCGACCTCCAGGCGGTCAACTCCGGCGCCAACCGCCCCAAGGGCGTGGAGCCCCGCAAGGTCGCCAGGGCCGCCGTCCTGGGCGCGGGCATGATGGGCGCGGGCATCGCCTACGCGTGCGCCCGCGCGGGCATCGACGTCGTACTGAAGGACGTCTCGCTGGAGTCGGCGCTCAAGGGCAAGGCGTACTCGGAGAAGCTGTGCGCCAAGGCCGTGGCGCGGGGCCGTACGAGTCAGGAGAAGGCCGACGCGCTGCTCGCCCGGATCACGCCGACCGCCGAGGTCGCCGACCTCGCGGGGTGCGACGCGGTGATCGAGGCGGTGTTCGAGGACACCTCGCTCAAGCACAAGGTGTTCCAGGAGATCGAGCACGTCGTCGCCCCGGACGCGCTGCTGTGCTCCAACACCTCGACCCTGCCGATCACGGCGCTGGCCGAGGGCGTCGAGCGGCAGGGCGACTTCATCGGGCTGCACTTCTTCTCTCCTGTGGACAAGATGCCGCTGGTGGAGATCATCAAGGGCGGGCGGACCGGGGAGGAGGCGCTGGCGCGGGCCTTCGACCTGGTCCGGCAGATCAAGAAGACGCCGATCGTGGTCAACGACTCGCGCGGGTTCTTCACCTCCCGGGTCATCGGCCACTTCATCAACGAGGGCGTCGCCATGGTGGGGGAGGGCATCGAGCCGGCGTCCGTGGAGCAGGCGGCGGCCCAGGCGGGCTACCCGGCCAAGGTGCTCTCCCTCATGGACGAGCTGACGCTCACCCTCCCGCGGAAGATCCGGGGCGAGACCAGGCGCGCCGTGGAGGAGGCGGGCGGCACCTGGACCGCGCACCCCGCCGAGGCCGTCGTCGACCGCATGGTCGACGAGTTCCAGCGCCCCGGACGCAGCGGCGGCGCCGGCTTCTACGAGTACGGCGAGGACGGCAAGCGGGCAGGACTGTGGCCGGGGCTGCGTGAGCACTTCACCCGGCCCGGACACCAGATCCCGTTCCGGGACATGCAGGAGCGCATGCTCTTCTCGGAGGCGCTCGACACCGTCAAGCTTCTCGAGGAGGGCGTCCTGACCTCCGTCGCCGACGCCAACATCGGCTCGATCTTCGGCATCGGCTTCCCCGGCTGGACCGGCGGCATCCTCCAGTACACCAACGGCTACGAAGGCGGCCTGCCGGGCTTCGTCGCCCGCGCCCGCGAGCTGGCCGACCGCTACGGCGAGCGCTTCACGCCGCCCGCGCTGCTGGTGGAGAAGGCCGAGAAGGGGGAGGTCTTCACCGACGGTCGCTGAGGCCGGTGCCCGCGGCGGGGACCGGGGCCGCCTCAGTCCCCGCCGTACGCGCTGCCCTCGTCGAGCCACTCCCGCAGCTCCTCGCGCAGCGAGCGCTGGAACGTGGTCAGCAGCGCCTGCACCACCAACGGGTGCATGTGCGCCGACAGGGACCGCACGTCCGGCGCGTCCCGCTCGGCGACCGCGTCGCGCAGCAGCCGCGACAGGTCGCGCGCGGCGGCGCGGGAGTGCTCCAGCAGGGCGGCACGGGCTGCGAGGACCGTCTCGGGGGAGAAAGGCACGTCGAGCAGCTCGACGCCGAGCCGCAGCAGCCCGGCGTCGACGCGGTAGCGGTCCCCGTCGGGCACTACGACGTCCATCGTGCCGAGCCGTTCCACCTCCTCGTCGGTGAGCGGCCGCCCGGCCCGCCGGCCCAGCTCCTCGCGGGTGACCCGCTCCACCGTCTCCGGCGCCCAGGAGGCCACCACCGCGCGGTGCAGCGCCAGGTCGTGGGGGCTCAGGTCGTCCGGCAGCCGCTTCAGGTACCGCTCGATGGCGGCCAGCGTCATGCCCTGGTGCTGCAGCTCCTCGATCAGCGCGAGGCGGGCCACGTGCTCGCGGCCGTAGTGCCCCACGCGGCGCGGGCCGAGCACCGGGGGCGGCAACAGCCCTTTGGTGCCGTAGAAGCGGACCGTGCGCACCGTGACGCCGGCCCGCGCGGCCAGCTCGTCGATCGTGAGGGTCGGCTCCTCGGTGTCGGTCGTCGTCATGCGCAGCAGTATCGCTGTCTCACCAACACTGTGAAACCTCTTCCGCACCGGTCGCGGGCCTCTTGCACCCCTGGTGCAGAACGTCGGTGGATCTTGTGAGAAGTCACGCTGTGTGACATGAACCACCGCATGCCCACGCTGTGTCGTGGGAAGGTGCCGTCTTGGTCTGTGCCGCGTCATTGGGTGGTGCGGGCCCGAGACGCCCGTACGGACGACTCGGGCGCACCCCGCCCGAGCGCACCAGAGAGTGGAACCACCCGTGAGCAAGGACGCCGTCGACACGGCACAGGTCGCCGCCCACCCCCAGGCGACCGGGACCATCCCCGCGGACGCGGGCGACGCCGGTTACAGCAAGGACCTCAAGGCCCGCCACGTCAACATGATCGCCATCGGCGGCGCGATCGGCACCGGCCTCTTCCTCGGCGCCGGCGGCCGCCTGCGCGACGCGGGCCCGGCGCTCGCCGTCGCGTACCTCGTCGCAGGCGTCTTCGCCTTCTTCGTCGTCAAGGCCCTCGGCGAGCTGGTGCTCTACCGGCCCTCCTCCGGATCCTTCGTGTCGTACGCGCGCGAGTTCCTCGGCGAGAAGGGCGCCTACGTCGCCGGCTGGATGTACTTCCTGAACTGGTCGACCACCGGCATCGCCGACATCACCGCCATCGCGCTCTACACGCACTACTGGAGCATGTTCACGAGCATCCCCCAATGGGTGCTCGCCCTGATCGCCCTGGCGGTGGTCCTGGCCGTGAACCTGATCTCGGTGAAGATCTTCGGCGAGATGGAGTTCTGGTTCGCGATCGTCAAGGTCGCCACCCTCGTCGCCTTCATGCTGATCGGCATCTTCCTGCTGGCCACCCAGCACGAGGTGAGCGGGCAGACCCCGGGCGTGGGCATGATCACCGACCACGGCGGCATCCTCCCGCACGGCGTGATGCCCGTGGTCCTCGTCATGCAGGGCGTGATCTTCTCCTACGCGGCACTGGAACTGGTCGGCGTCGCCGCCGGCGAGACCGCCGAGCCGCACAGGATCGTCCCCCGCGCGGTGAACTCGATCATGTGGCGGGTCGCCCTGTTCTACGTCGGCTCGGTCGTCCTCCTGGCGCTGCTGCTGCCGAGCTCGCTGTACTCCGGCGACGAGAGCCCCTTCGTCACGGTGCTGTCGGGCATCGGGGTGCCGGCCGCCGGTGACGTGATGAACCTCGTCGTGCTCACCGCCGCGATGTCCTCCCTCAACTCCGGCCTGTACTCCACCGGCCGCATCCTGCGCTCCATGGCGATGGCGGGCTCCGCGCCCCGGTTCACCGGCGTGATGAGCCGCAGCCAGGTTCCCTACGGCGGCATCCTGCTGACCTGCGGCATCTGCGTCCTCGGTGTCGGGCTGAACTACCTGGTGCCGGACAAGGCCTTCGAGATCGTCCTGAACGTCGCCTCCCTGGGCATCATCAGCACCTGGGTGATCATCATGATCTGCCACCTGGTCTTCGTGCGCCGGGCGCGCGCGGGCCTGGTCGAGCGGCCGCACTTCCGGCTGCCCGGCAGCCCCGTCACGGAGATCGTCACGATCGCCTTCCTGCTGGCCGTGATCGGCCTGATGTGGAACGACGAGGAGGTCGGCCGCAAGACCGTGCTGCTGGTGCCCGCGATCGCGGTGATGCTGGTGGCCGGCTGGTTCGGCGTCCGGCGCCGGGTGGCGCGCAACGCCGAGCAGGAGCTGTCGGCACTGCGGAAGTAGCGGCCCGGGGCCACTGTCAGGGGTGGCCCCTACGGTGGCGTCATGTCGGAGATCAGGTATGTCCGGGGTGACGCCACCGCGCCGTCGGTCAAGGGCGTCAAGGTGATCGCCCACGTCTGCAACGACCTGGGCGGCTGGGGCAAGGGCTTCGTCCTGGCCGTCTCCCGCCGCTGGCCCGAGCCGGAGGCGGCCTACCGCGCCTGGCACCGCGACCGCGCGTCCAACGACTTCGCACTGGGCGCGGTCCAGTTCGTCCGGGTCGAGCCGTACGTGTGGGTGGCCAACATGATCGGCCAGCGCGGTACGAGGACCGGCAGCAAGGGCGTCCCCGTGCGCTACGAGGCCCTCGGCACCGCTCTCGGCCGCGTAGCCGACAGGGCCGCCGAGCTGGAGGCGTCCGTGCACATGCCCCGCATAGGCTGCGGCCTGGCCGGGGGCAAGTGGTCCCGCGTCGAGCCGCTCATATCCGACCGCCTCGCCCGGCGCGGCGTCCCCGTGACCGTCTACGACCACGGGGACGCCGCCTAGGACGGTCCGCGACTCAGTGCTCGTGCACGTCGTTCGTCGCGGCGATCTTCCGCCACGAGCGGGGCTGCGCGGGGGCCTCGGACCCCTTGGACGCCTCGGACGTCTTCGCGAGCGACTCGGTGTGCGCCGTCGGCGCGTCCGGCTTCGACGGCTGGAACAGCCAGGTGTCGAACAGCGCGGCCAGCGGCTCGCCCGACACCTCCTCGGCGTACCTCTGGAAGTCCGCGACCGACGCGTTGCCGTAGGCGTGCTTCGCGGGCCCCCCCCTTCAGGACCGCGAAGAAGTCCTCGTCCCCGACCTCGCTGCGCAGCGCCTGGAGGGCCAGCGCGCCCCGGTCGTAGACGGCGGCGTCGAACTGGTTCTCCGGGCCGGGGTCACCGGGCTTCACCGCGCCGACGCCTCCGTCCGGGGTGCGGTGCCAACTGGTGAAGCCGTACGCCAGCTTCGACGACGGCACCCCGCTGTAGCGGACGACCACGGTGAGGGGCGCGCCCTTGTCCAGGGGCTTCTTCGGGGTGATCTCCAGCTCGTGCTCGCCCGAGGTCGTGAACGACGCCTTCGCGCCGTTCACCCGTACCTCGCCGACGTCCAGCAGGAAGTCGAGGTTGAACCGCGACCGGTCCGCGGTGGTGCGGGCCAGGATCGTCGCCGTTCCCTCGAGCCGGTCGGTGGCCGGCTGGTACTTCAGCCGCAGGTCGTAGTGCGAGACGTCGTATCCGCCGTTGCCGTAGGCCGGGTAGTAGGGGTCGCCGATGCCCGGAGCGCCGGGGGAGTGGGCCGCCGCCGACGCCGGGATCGCCAGCATGAGGGAGGCGGCGCCGAGTGCGCCCGGCACGAAGATTCTGCGGTGCACGAAAGCTCCAAGTGGTAGGGCCACGAAGTCTGTTCGGAGCCTGTTCAGCCCCCGGTGCGCTGTCGTGTCCACGGCCACCCTGGTCACACGATCGTCGTCCGGCCGACATGAACCACCCGCGGCACGCCGTGTGACTGCCGGTCACCCCGATATCCACCGCCGAAAGGGTGAGTTCCGCGTCTAACGTGGTATGGGCCTAGCGGACGGGTATTTTCGGCCTCATCCACTGGAAAGGTGCCGCCTGTGACGCAGGACCGACCAAGCGACAAGGAAGAGCACGAAAGAGGCACGCTCCCGGGTTCGGAAGCGGGCCTGCCGGGGCACGAGCGCAGGCCCCGGACCGACCGCGTCGTCTTCGGCGTCACGGCCGTCCTCACGGTGGCGTTCGTCATCTGGGGCGCGGCCGCCACCGACTCGCTGGAGGACGTCTCCAGCAGCATGCTCGGCGGTCTGCTCCACAACGGAGGCTGGGCGTTCACGCTGGCCGCCTCCGGCTTCGTGGTCTTCGCCCTCTGGCTCGCGGCCAGTCGCTACGGCCGCATCCACCTCGGTGCCGAGGGCGAGGAACCAGAGTTCCGGACCGTGTCCTGGGTCGCCATGATGTTCAGCGCGGGCATGGGCATCGGTCTGATGTTCTACGGCGTGAGCGAGCCGCTCGCGCACTACACCACGCCTCCGCCCGGCACGAGCCCCGCCGACTCCGGCGACCGCATGGCCACGGCCATGGCCACCACCCTGTTCCACTGGACGCTCCACCCGTGGGCGATCTACGCCGTGGTCGGTCTCGGTATCGCCTACAGCACCTTCCGCAGGCGCCGCAGGCAGACCATAAGCGCGGTGTTCACCCCGCTCATCGGCGAGAAGCACGCCAACGGCGCCGGCGGCCGGGTCATCGACATCCTGGCCATCATCGCCACGATCTTCGGCTCCGCGGCCTCCCTCGGCCTCGGCGCGCTGCAGATCGGCTCCGGCATGGAGAAGCTCGACTGGATGGACAAGGTCAGCACCGGGCTGCTCGTCGGCATCATCGCGGTGCTGACGGTGGCGTTCGTGGCTTCCGCCATCTCCGGCGTCGAGAAGGGCATCCAGTGGCTGTCCAACACCAACATGGTGCTGGCCCTGCTCCTCGCCGTCTTCGTGTTCGTCGCGGGCCCCACCATCCTCATCCTCGACCTGCTGCCGACGTCCGTCTTCGCCTACCTCGGCGACCTGCCCCAGATGGCCGGCCGCACCGAGATCAGCGGCGGCAAGGAGGTCGCGGACTGGCTGGGCAGCTGGACCGTCTTCTACTGGGCGTGGTGGATCTCCTGGACGCCCTTCGTCGGCATGTTCATCGCCCGCATCAGCCGCGGCCGGACGATCCGCCAGTTCATCGGCGGCGTCATCCTGGTGCCCAGCACGGTCAGCCTGATCTGGTTCGCGATCTTCGGCGGCTCCGCGATGCGGCTCCAGGAGCAGAACCGGCTGGGAGACGACTCGACCCCGGAGGGGCAGCTCTTCGGCGTGCTCCAGCAGTACCCCATCGCCACCGCGACCAGCCTGCTGGTGATGATCCTCGTCGGCATCTTCTTCGTCTCGGGCGCCGACGCGGCCTCCATCGTGATGGGCACGCTCTCGCAGAAGGGCGCACTCGAACCCAGCCGCTGGGTGGTCGTCGTCTGGGGTGTGGTGACCGGCGCCGTCGCGGCCATCATGCTGCTGATCGGCAGCGGCGAGGCGGACGCGCTCACCGGGCTGCAGAACCTCACGATCCTCGCGGCGGCGCCCTTCGTCATCGTGATGATCTTCATGTGCGTCGCCCTCATGCGCGACCTGCGCCGCGACCCGCTCATGGTGCGCGGCGAGATGGCCAACGAAGCCGTCGAACTGGCGGTCATCGAGGGCCACAAGCAGTACGAGGGCGACTTCGAGATCCGGATCGGCCCCGGCCCCGGCACCGCCGTGGAGGGCGACCCGATCGGCAAGCACCACAAGGACTGACCCCGGCCGGCCGGGACCGGACCACCGCGTCAGGAGGCGAGCCGGGCCGCCTCCTGCGCGCAGCCCCAGGCCACGGTGACGCCCGCGCCGCCGTGGCCGTAGTTGTGCACGAGCCGCCGCCCGTCCGGCAGCGTCCCGCGCTCCAGCCGGACCGCGTTCCGGGCCGGCCGCAGACCCACTCGGTGTGCGAGCACCCGCGCCCCGGCGATCTCGGGCCGCAGGGCCGCGCACCGCCGCACGATGGCCTCCGCGACCGCCGGGTCCGGCTCGGTCGACCAGACGTCGTCCTCGGCCGTCCCGCCCAGCAGGAGCCGGCCGGGCTGCGGAAGGAAGTACGTCGTCTCACCGGAGTCGGGGTCGGCCGAGACCAGCCAGGTGCGGATGCCGGGATTCTCCACGACGACCAGCTGCCCGCGCACCGGCCGTACGGCCGGGTCCGGCACCAGGTCCCGGGCGGCCAGACCGGTGCAGTTGACCACGACCGGCGCGTCCGCCTCGGCCAGCTCGGTCACCGCACGGTTCTCCACCGTGCCGCCCGCGGCCACCAGCCGCTCCCGCAGCCACGGCAGATGGGCCGACATGTCGATGAGCGGCAGCCGAGCCCACAGCCCGGAGCCGCCGTACTCCGCCGCCGTCGAGGCGCGCAGACCCGGCAGCCGGGCCGCGGCCCACGCGCCCACCTCGTCCAGGCCGGTCTCGCCGAGCACCCCTTCGGCCATGCGCACGCCGGTCTGCTCGGGCCGCGCCGCCAGCTCCTCGTACACGTCCAGGGAACGCAGCGCCCACGACTGCGCCAGCGCGACCGGCTCGATCCGGTACGGCCACCACAGGCCGCCCGCGACCACCGAGGTGGTCCGCTCGACGGGCTCCCGGGTCCACAGCCGCACCCGCCTGCCCCGCTCGGCGAGCACGACGGCCGTCGTCAGCCCGATCACCCCGCCGCCGACCACGACGACTTCACCGGTCAGTTCGCCATCCAGTTCGCTTTCCACACCAGGACGTTAACCGAACGCCCCTGACCGCGCCCGGAGCGGTCCCGCCGCCGGCCCGGCCGAGCGGACGCCCGGCCGCGACTAGGATCTACGGTCTGATGACTGCCACCCTCGTCGCCAAAGACCTCGCCGCCGGCCACGGCGACCGCTCCCTGTTCACCGGGCTCGACCTCGTCGTCGCACCCGGCGACGTGATCGGCCTCGTCGGGGCCAACGGCGCGGGCAAGTCCACCCTCCTGCGGATGCTCGCCGGGCTGACCACACCGGAGGAGGGCGAGCTGCGCCTGTCCCCGCCCTCCGCCACCGTCGGTCACCTTCCGCAGGAGCCGGAGCGCCGCCCCGGCGAGAGCGTTCGGGAGTTCCTGGCCCGCCGCACCGGCGTCACCGACGCCCAGCGTGCCATGGACGAGGCCACCCAGGCCCTGGTCGACGGCGCCCCCGGCGCCGACGACGCCTACGCGAGTGCGCTGGAGCGCTGGCTGGCTCTCGGCGGTGCGGACCTCGACGACCGGGCGGAGGAGACCGCCGAGGCGCTGGGCCTGACCGTCGACCTGGACCAGCCGATGACCTCGCTCTCCGGCGGCCAGGCCGCCCGCGCCGGCCTCGCCTCCCTCCTTCTGTCCCGCTACGACGTCTTCCTCCTCGACGAGCCGACCAACGACCTCGACCTGGACGGCCTGGAACGCCTGGAACGCTTCGTGACCGGCCTGCGCGCCGGCACCGTCGTCGTCAGCCACGACCGCGAGTTCCTCACCCGCACCGTCACCAAGGTCCTCGAACTCGACCTCGCCCAGCGGCAGATCAACCTCTACGGCGGGGGCTACGAGGCGTACCTGGAGGAGCGCGAGGTGGCCCGCCGGCACGCCCGCGACGAGTACGAGGAGTACGCCGACAAGCGTGCCTCCCTCCAGGACCGGGCCCAGACGCAACGCGCCTGGATGGACAAGGGCGTCAAGAACGCCCGGCGCAAGGCGGGCAACGACAACGACAAGATCGGCCGCAAGTTCCGCAGCGAGGCCAGCGAGAAACAGGCCGCGAAGGCCCGTCAGACCCAGCGCATGATCGAACGCCTGGAGGTCGTCGAGGAACCGCGCAAGGAATGGGAGCTGCGGATGGAGATCGCGTCGGCACCCCGCTCGGGCGCGGTCGTCGCCACCCTGCGCGACGCCGAGGTCAGGCGCGGCGACTTCGTGCTCGGCCCGGTCTCCCTCCAGATCGACTGGGCGGACCGGGTGGCGGTGACGGGAGCCAACGGCGCGGGCAAGTCCACGCTCCTCGGCGCCCTCCTGGGCCGGGTCCCGCTCGACGCCGGGCACGCGGCGCTCGGCTCCGGCGTCCTGCTCGGCGAGGTCGACCAGGCCCGCGAGCTGTTCCACGGCCCCGAGGCCCTGCTGGACACCTTCCGCCCCGCCGTCCCCGACACGGAACCGGCGGAGATCCGCACCCTGCTGGCCAAATTCGGCCTCAAGGCGGATCACGTCACCCGCCCGGCGTCGAGCCTCTCACCCGGCGAGCGCACCCGGGCCGCCCTCGCCCTCCTCCAGGGCCGGGGCGTCAACCTCCTGGTCCTGGACGAGCCGACCAACCACCTCGACCTGCCGGCCATCGAGCAACTCGAGTCGGCCCTGGACGCCTACGAGGGCACGCTCCTCCTCGTCACCCACGACCGCCGCATGCTGAACGCGGTACACGTGACCCGCCGCCTGGAGGTAACGGACGGCAAGGTCACAGAACGCTAGCCGGCGGCAGTCGTGCCTCCTCCAGGGCCCGAACGGCCTGGGAGGTGCCCCCAGGGCGGCACGGGTGGGCGCAGCGGCACCCGTGCCGCGCCGGCCCGCGTAACCCACCCCGTCGCAGCCGCCGGAGACCTATGCCAACCCGGCCCGCCGCAACGCGTCCGCCATCGCCCCGTTGGACGCAGCAGGCGCCGACGAAGACCGGCCCTTACCGCCCCCGGAGCCACCCTGCCGCTGCTGCCGCTGCCGAGGCGGCCTGCCGCCCCGCTCCTTCTTCGGCTCCCCCTGCGGAGCCGCTTCGTCGTCCAGCCGCAACGTCAACGAGATCCGCTTCCGCGGAATGTCGACGTCCATCACCTTCACCTTCACGATGTCCCCGGGCTTCACCACGTCCCGCGGATCCTTCACGAACGTCCTGGACATCGCGGACACGTGCACGAGCCCGTCCTGGTGCACACCGACATCCACGAACGCCCCGAACGCGGCGACGTTCGTGACGACCCCCTCCAGCACCATCCCGGAGGCCAGGTCGGAGATCTTCTCCACACCCTCCTTGAAGGTGGCCGTCTTGAAGGCGGGCCGAGGGTCGCGCCCGGGCTTCTCCAGCTCCCGCAGAATGTCCGTGACCGTCGGCAGACCGAACGTCTCGTCCACGAACTGGTCCGGCCTCAGCGACCGCAGCACCGACGTGTTGCCGATCAGGCCGGCCACCTCCTGCCCGGCGGTCTTCACCATCCGCCGCACCACGGGGTACGCCTCGGGGTGCACACTGGACGCGTCCAGCGGGTCGTCGCCGCCCCGGATCCGCAGGAAGCCCGCGCACTGCTCGTAGGCCTTGGGGCCGAGCCGCGACACCTTCTTCAGCGCGGTCCGCGACGTGAACGGTCCGTTCGCGTCCCGGTGCGCCACGATGTTCTCGGCGAGCCCGGAGGTGATGCCGGAGACCCGGGCCAGCAGCGGCGCGGAGGCCGTGTTGACGTCCACCCCCACGCCGTTCACACAGTCCTCGACCACCGCGTCCAGCGAGCGGGACAGCTTGACCTCGGAGAGGTCGTGCTGGTACTGGCCGACGCCGATCGACTTCGGGTCGATCTTCACCAGCTCGGCCAGCGGGTCCTGCAGCCGCCGGGCGATCGACACCGCGCCGCGCAGCGAGACGTCCATGTCGGGGAGCTCCTGGGAGGCGAAGGCGGAGGCCGAGTACACGGAGGCGCCCGCCTCGGACACCATCACCTTGGTGAGCTTCAACTCCGGGTGCTTGGAGATGAGTTCCCCGGCGAGCTTGTCGGTCTCGCGGGAAGCCGTGCCGTTGCCGATGGCGACCAGTTCGACCGCGTGCTCCTTCGCCAGCCGCGCCAGCTTGGCGATCGCCTCGTCCCAGCGGTTGGCGGGCACGTGCGGGTGGATCACGTCCGTGGCCACGACCTTGCCGGTCGCGTCGACCACGGCGACCTTCACGCCGGTACGGAAACCGGGGTCGAGGCCGAGCGTCGCGCGGGTGCCGGCCGGGGCGGCCAGCAGCAGGTCGCGCAGGTTGGCGGCGAACACGTTCACCGCCTCGTCCTCCGCCGCGGTGCGCAGGCGCAGCCTGAGGTCGATGCCGAGGTGGACCAGGATACGGGTGCGCCAGGCCCAACGGACGGTGTCCACCAGCCACTTGTCGGCGGGCCTGCCCCGGTCGGCGATCCCGAACCGGCTCGCGACGATCGCCTCGTACGACGACGGGCCCTCGGTGGGCTCCTCGGGCTCCAGGACGAGATCGAGCACGTCCTCCTTCTCGCCGCGCAGCATCGCGAGCACACGGTGCGAGGGCAGTTCGGTGAACGGCTCGGCGAAGTCGAAGTAGTCGGCGAACTTGGCGCCCGCCTCCTCCCTGCCGTCCTTCACCCTGGCCGCGAGCCGCCCGCGCCCCCACATCCGCTCGCGCAGCTCGCCGATCAGGTCGGCGTCCTCCGAGAACTTCTCCGTGAGGATCGAGCGCGCCCCGTCCAGTGCGGCCTGCGGATCGGCCACGCCCTTGTCGGCGTCGACGAACGCGGCCGCCGCGGCCGGCGGGTCCACCGACGCGTCGGCGAGCAGGCCCTCGGCGAGCGGTTCGAGTCCCGCCTCTCGCGCGATCTGCGCCTTCGTGCGCCGCTTCGGCTTGAACGGCAGGTAGACGTCCTCGAGGCGCGCCTTGGTCTCCGCCGTGCGGATGCGCGCCTCCAGCTCCTCGGTGAGCTTGCCCTGCTCGCGAACCGAGTCGAGGATCGCCGTCCGCCGCTCCTCCAGCTCCCGCAGATAGCGCAACCGCTCCTCGAGCGTGCGCAGCTGCGCGTCGTCGAGCATCTCGGTCGCTTCCTTGCGGTAGCGGGCGATGAAGGGCACCGTCGAGCCGCCGTCGAGCAGCTCGACGGCGGCCTTCACCTGCCGCTCCCGTACGCCGAGCTCGTCGGCGATCCTGCTTTCGATGGACCCTACGTCGGGTGTCGTCACGATCCCGTACCGCCTTCTCACTGAGGTTGCGCGGCAATTGTGGCAGGTGGCGACGACAATCGGGGATCAGGGCGCCGTCCCGGAGACCGAAACCGGTGGGGAGACGGCCGGGATCAGACCCGGCGGCCCCGGGTGCTGGACGATGCCCCGCCGAACAGCCGGGCCAGGGCCCGGAAGGGAAGCGTCACCACGGTGGCGACTGCGCCACCGATCTGGCGCAGTACGTCTGCGACGGCACGGAACACGAGTTGCCCCTTTCGTCTCCCGGCCGCCCAGGCCGGGAGCCGTACGGGTACCTCCGTACCGGCGCCGTATGCCCGCCCGTACGCCGCTCTGTGTGCGCCCGTGCACGCCCGGGCGTGTCGTCGGCCCGGCGGCGTCAGCGCCCTGCGAGCAGGTCCGCCGGGAAGGCACCCGCACCGAGCGCCGTACGCGCGAAGGCCGACGCGAGTTCCGTCAGGCGTGCCACGCCCTCCGCCCCCAGATGCGCGTAGGGGGCCGCGTCCAGCCGGTCCGTCTCCCGTTCGACCCCCTCGCGCAGGGCCGTGCCCTCCTCGGTCAGCTCGCCGGCCGTGTCGACCAGCCCGCGCTCGCGCAGCCGTCCGACGGCCGCGTCCCACTCCTCCCGGGTCCAGCCCCGGGTGGTGAAGACCCACTTCGGTGCCAGGCCCTTGCCGGTCGCGGTGTGCGTCACCAGTGCCTCCAGACCGTCCAGGCCCGCGGTCACCAACGCGGCGAGGTGACCGTCGCCGCGGTGCTCGCGCAGCAGCGTCGCCGCGTGCCAGAACGCCAGGTGCGGGGCGTTTGGCACGGGCAGGTCCGCGTGGGCCGAGTAGAGCGGGCGGGCGCCGCGCGAGCAGCCCGCGGCGGCGCGCAGGGCCAGGTCGGCCGCCTCCGCCATTCCGGCCGACGCCACGGCCTCCTCGCCCAGCAGCCGGCGCAGCGTCGCGTCCACGGCACGCAGCCGTGCCGCCAGCGCCTGCTCCGGCGTGACCTTCTCCCACACGGCGGGCACGTGCCGGGCGACCAGGTCGTGCTGGTAGTTGTAGAACGTCGCCGTCACGGCGCCGGCGCCGACCGGGCCCAGCGCGGCGGCCCGCACCGCGAAGTTGACCGCCGGGGCGTCGGTGACCCCGAGGGCGCCCAGCTCACGGCCCAGGTCGGGGGAGAAGTAGTGCGTCGAGTGCAGGGAGTTGAGCGCGTTGTGGCAGCGGCGGCCCGCGCGTGCGTCGATCGCGGCAGTTGTCATGCCACGCACGTTACCAACCGCTCAGTACGTGCCGCGGGCCCGTGCGAGGCATGGCAGGAATGGTGGGATTCTCGTCATTGCGGCCGTCCCGCGGTGGGCGAAGAATCCTCGGTATGGCGCCCGAACCCGGCGCACATCGACATGGGACTGACCCCGCTCGGCCGGATCGCCGGCGACGAGCACGCGCAGGCGGTGCAGCTCCTGACCGAGTACGACCCCCAGCCGCCCTACGACGCCGGATCCCCGGCCAAGGCGCCCGCGCACCTCGTCGAGGAGTTCCGCGGCCGGAGCCGGTTCATCCTGACGTAGGCCCGCTCCAGCCGAAGCGCGGCTGCCTGCGTTCCAGGAAGGCGGCGACGCCCTCGGCGGTGTCGCCGCTGCCGCGTGCCTGCGCGGTCCAGTGGGCGTCCCGGTCGGTGCGTCCGTTCGCGAACTCCTTCGCCGCGCACTGCGTCAGCAGCGAACGGGACGCCAGCACCCGGGTGAACTCCGCCACCCGCTTGCCCAGTTCGCCCTCCGGCAGCACCTCGTCCACCAGGCCGGTGCGCAGCGCCCGCGCGGCGTTGATCAACTCCCCGCTGAACAAAAGGTACTTCGCGGTGGCGGGCCCGGTCAGTGCCACCAGCCGCCGGGTCGCGGACGCCGGGTACACGACTCCCAGCTTGGCCGGGGTCACCCCGAACAGCGCCGTCTCCTCGGCGAACCGCAGATCGCAGGCCGCCGCCAACTGCGCCCCGCCGCCCACGCAGTGCCCCCGGACCGCCGCCAGCGTCGGCTTGGGAAACGCGGCGAGGGCCTCCTCGGCCTGTACCGCCAGCTCCTGCGCCTCCTGCGCCGACTCGCGCAGGGTCGAGATGTCGGCCCCGGCACAGAACGTCGCGCCCTCACCGGTGAGCACCACCGCCCGCACCTCCGGATCGGCGGCCAGGTCGTCGAGCAGGCGGGGCAGCGCCCGCCACATCGCGGCCGTCATGGCGTTGCGCTTGGCCGGGTGGTGGACGACGACGGTGGCGACCGAGTCGGCGACCCGGTGCAGCAGCTGCGGCTCCATGCAACCGGATGCTATCCACCGGCCCTCCGCCCCGGGCGGCCGGGCGGCCGGTGAGCAGGCGGGACAGGAATGGTCGCGTGTCATGCGCCAACGATCAGAAACCGCTCGATATTCGCTGACTTGTGTTCAGCCCCCGGGTGCGGCCCGGCGCGTTACCAACACTCAGGGGTGTGGTGACAATCGAGCCCAGGGGTGGCGACCGGACCATGGACGAGACCGGGCCCACCGGGCCGCTGCCGTACGAAGGTGTCTGGCGGTTCACCGCCCCCGCCGTGGACGCCTCGGTGCCGCAGGCCCGGCACGCCGTGCGCGACCTGCTGACGCGGCAGGGCGTGCCGGTCTCCGACGACGTCACGCAGGCCCTCCTGCTCATCGTCTCGGAACTGGTCACGAACGCGGTCCGGCACGCGGCGGTGCTCTCGCCGGCGCTCGCGGTGGAGGTCGCCGTCGGGCCCGAGTGGGTGCGGGTGGCCGTGGAGGACGACCATCCCTATCGCCCGACCGCCCTGGAGACCGACCACGGCCGCACCGGCGGGCGCGGCCTGCTCCTGGTCCGCGAGATGACCCGGGAGGCGGGCGGGGCCTGCGACGTCGCCCACACCGCGAGCGGCGGCAAGGTGATCTGGGCCGCCCTGCCGCTCAAGCACACGCCGCGGTAGGACGTTCTGCGGCAGGACGCCGCGCAGTGCGATGCCCGCCGCGGGGACGTCCCCGCGGCGGGAGTCCCGTCACCAGCCCGCGGACGCGCCCGTCAGCTCGCGGACGGCCGGCCGGGCCGCGTCGAGCACCGTCATGAACCACGCCGAGAAGGTGTCCTTCGCGTGCCGCTCGGTCAGCTCCGCCGCGGAGACGAAGGCCGTCTGCGCCACTTCCTCCGGGTCCGGACGCAGCTCGGCCTGCACCAGACCGACGAACAGATGGTTGTACTCCTGCTCGACCAGCCCCGAGGCCGGGTCGGGGTGGTTGTAGCGCACCGTGCCCGCCTCGGCGAGCAGGGAGGGCGACACCCCCAGCTCCTCGTACGTCCGCCGGGCCGCCGCAGCGAACGGCGCCTCGCCGGGGTAGGGGTGACCGCAGCAGGTGTTGGACCACACACCGGGGGAGTGGTACTTGCCCAGCGCCCGCTGCTGGAGCAGCAGCCGCCCCCGCTCGTCGAAGAGGAACACGGAGAAGGCGCGGTGCAACCGCCCCGGCGGCTGGTGCGCGGAGAGCTTCTCCGCGGTGCCGATCGTCACGCCGTTCTCGTCGACCAGTTCCAGCAAAATCGCGTCTGCGGTGCCGTTCGACGAGCTGGGCGTCGCGGTGGCAGGAGTGATCGGCATACCCATCCTTCACATCGGTCCTCGCGCCCCAAGTGTGCCGTACGAATCCGGCACTCTCGGCACTTCCCGGCACACGCGCATGTCCCGGGTGACCGTACGGGCACCGGAGGCGGCCGGCCGGACACCGAGCAGGGGTCCGATGGAAGATCGTTCCCGGCGTCACCCCCCCGGGAACCCCCGAGTCCGCCGTGCCCGGGAGGGCATGGCTGCGGGCCGGACGCGGACGCGGGTGTTCAGCGGCGCGTACCAGTGCGTACGCGCCCCCTGTCCCCCGTGCGACGGGACGCCCCGCCTCAACGGCACAGCCGAGCCTCGTGCTCCGCGTGCCCGCTCGGCTCCAGTTGGAAGGTGCAGTGCTCCACGTCGAAGTGGTCGCCCAGGCAGCCCTGCAGCTCGTGCAGCATCTTCTCGTGACCGATCGCGCTCAGCGCCTCGCCGTCCACCACCACGTGCGCCGACAGCACGGGCATGCCCGAGGTGATGGTCCAGGCGTGCAGGTCGTGCACGTCCTCCACCCCGTCGAGGGCCAGTATGTGGGCGCGCACCTCGGCGATGTCCACGCCCTTGGGAGCCGCCTCGAGCAGCACGTCCAGGGTCTCGCGCAGCAGTCGCACGGTACGGGGCACGATCATCAGGCCGATGAGCAGCGAGGCGATGGGGTCGGCGGGCTGCCAGCCGGTGGCCACGATCACCAGCGCCGAGACGATCACCGCCAGGGATCCCAGCGCGTCCGCCGCCACCTCCAGGAAGGCGCCCCGCACGTTCAGGCTCTCCTTCTGGCCGCGCATCAGCAGCGACAGCGACACCATGTTCGCCACCAGGCCGATCGCACCGAAGACGACGGTCGGCCCGCCCGCGGTGTCGGCCGGCGTGATGAACCGGTCGATCGCCTCGTACAGGACGTAGCCGCCCACCCCGAGCAGCAGCAGACAGTTGGCCAGGGCGGCCAGGATCTCGGCGCGGGCGTAGCCGAAGGTGCGGCGGTCGCTCGGCGGGCGGCTCGCGAAGTGGACGGCCAGCAGAGCCATGCCGAGCCCCAGCGCGTCCGTCGCCATGTGCGCGGCGTCGGCGATCAGTGCGAGCGAGTCGGCGACCAGACCGCCGACGATCTCGACGACCATGACCGTGAGGGTGATCGCCAGCGCCACCCGCAGCCGGCCCCGGTACGCGGCGGTCACCGTCCCGCCTGCGTCCCCGCCGTGCGCGTGCCCGTGATCGTGCCCAGCCCCCATGAGAAAGCCGCCCCCTTGTCCGAAAGGGCGTCCGGCCTCCGGTGCCCGGATGACAGTCAACTACGGGTAGGGGGTATCGGGCAACGCGGCACTGAACACCGTTGTCATCTGCCTTGACCTGCGAAAACGTCATGCAGGTCAAGGCGTCTCGGGGCATTCGGAAGCCTCGCGTCCGCCGAAGGGCGGCAGCGTCCACGCAGGGCCGCCCTGACCCTGTGCGAACGACCGCAGACACTCTGCGATGTCCGCGATGCCCGGTCTGGGAGCGCGGTTTGTGGGGCGGGCCCCGGATCCACGATGATGATCGCGGCGAAGGCGGGTGCAAGCGGCGTCGACCGACCGTGAAACGGGCGGTGAACACGGCGTTCCCGGCATCCGATAACCTCTGCCGACATGCCGCCCGGGTGCCCCAGGCACGGGCGCTCCACCATGCACAGGCCCGGCGCCCAGGCGCCGGCACCAGGGAGTGAGTTCGGTTGCCGACCGCCATCCTCACCGGTCAGCCGGTCCCCGGTTCGTCGATCGAGAGCGAGCTGCGGTCCCTGGGCTTCGACGTGCACCTCGCCTCCGGCGCCGCCGACACCGAGACCCTGTTGGCCCGCGTCCCGGGCGAGCACCGGGTCGCCGTGGTCGACGCCCGCTTCGTGGGCCACCCGCACGCCCTGCGCCTCGGCCTCACCGACCCCCGCTTCCCGCTCGCCGCGATCCCGGGCGCCGTGACCGCCCAGCCGGCCGCCCGCCAGGCGCTGGCCCGCGCGCTGGCCCGCGAGAACTGCGCCGGCGGCGGCACCGTGCTCGCCGTGGACAGCCTCGCCGACCGGATCACCGCCGCCCTCGACGCCGACGGCGCCGACGTGCACCGCCCCGAGCTGGGCAGCCTCGTCGCCGCCGTCCCCGCCGACCCGCAGGCCCGCAACGAGGCACGGCAGGCCGTCGCCGCCGTCGACGACGAGGCCGTACGCCTGAAGTCGGCGGTCAAGGCCCGCGACGGCTTCGTCACCACCTTCTTCATCAGCCCGTACTCCCGCTACATCGCCCGCTGGTGCGCGCGCCGCGGACTGACCCCCAACCAGGTCACCACCGCCTCGCTGATCACCGCGCTCATAGCGGCGGGCTGCGCCGCCACCGGCACCCGCGGCGGCTTCGTCGCCGCCGGCGTGCTGCTCATCGCCTCCTTCGTCCTCGACTGCACCGACGGACAGCTCGCCCGCTACTCCCTGCAGTACTCCACGCTCGGCGCCTGGCTCGACGCCACCTTCGACCGCGCCAAGGAGTACGCCTACTACGCGGGCCTCGCCCTCGGAGCCGCCCGCGGCGGGGACGACGTATGGGCCCTCGCCCTCGGCGCGATGATCCTCCAGACCGGCCGGCACGTCGTGGACTTCTCCTTCAACGAGGCCAACCACGACGCCACCGCGCTCGGCAAAGTGTCGCTGGCCAGCCCCACCGCCGCCCTCTCCGACAAGCTCGACAGCGTCGGCTGGACGGTCTGGGTGCGCCGCATGATCGTGCTGCCGATCGGCGAACGCTGGGCCATGATCGCCGTGCTGACCGCGCTCACCACGCCCCGGATCACCTTCTACGCGCTGCTGATCGGCTGCGCGTTCTCCGCGACCTACACCACCGCCGGCCGCGTGCTGCGCTCGCTGACCCGCAGGGCCACCCGCACCGACCGGGCGGCGAAGGCGCTGGCCGACCTCGCCGACTCGGGACCGCTCGCCGAGGCCGCCGCCAGGGTGCTGCGCGGCACGGCCCGCCGGCTGCCCGCGATCACCGCGCCCGCCGTGGCCCTCCTCGGCGGCGCCGCCGTCGTCGCCACCGCCGCGCTCACCGACTTCGGCGGCCCCTGGCCGCTCGTCGCCGCGATCGGCTACCTGCTGACCTCCGCGCTCGCCGTCGCCCGCCCCCTCAAGGGCGCCCTCGACTGGCTGGTCCCACCGTTCTTCCGGGCCGCCGAATACCTCACCGTCCTGTTCCTGGCGGCGAAGGCCGACGTGAACGGGGCCCTTCCGGCGGCTTTCGGGCTGGTGGCCGCGGTCGCCTACCATCACTACGACACGGTCTACCGCATCCGCGGCGACGCGGGCGCGCCGCCGCAGTGGCTGGTGCGGACGATCGGCGGGCACGAGGGCCGCACGCTGGTGATCTGCGTGCTGGCCGCGCTGCTCACCGCCCCACAGTTCAAGCTCGCGCTCACGGTCCTCGCCGTGGCCGTGGCACTCGTGGTGCTCGTCGAGAGCATCCGCTTCTGGGTCGCCGCCCACAAGGTCGGCGCACCCGCCGTACACGACGAAGGAGAACCCGCATGATCGGCCTCGTGCTGGCGGCCGGCGCCGGACGCCGTCTGCGCCCCTACACCGACACCCTGCCCAAGGCACTGGTGCCGGTCGGCCCCGAGGGCGCGGAGGACAGCATCACGGTCCTGGACCTGACGCTGGCCAACTTCGCCGAGGTCGGCCTGACCGAGGTCGGGATCATCGTCGGCTACCGCAAAGAGGCCGTGTACGACCGCAAGGAGGCGCTGGAGCAGAAGTACGGCGTCAAGCTCACCCTGATCGACAACGACAAGGCCGAGGAGTGGAACAACGCCTACTCCCTGTGGTGCGGCCGCGACGCCCTCAAGGACGGCGTGATCCTCGCCAACGGCGACACCGTGCACCCGGTCTCCGTCGAGAAGACCCTGCTCGCCGCCCGCGGCGACGGCAAGAAGATCATCCTCGCCCTCGACACGGTGAAGAACCTCGCCGAGGAGGAGATGAAGGTCGTCGTCGACCCCGACAAGGGTGTCCAGCGCATCACCAAGCTGATGGACCCGGCCGAGGCGAGCGGCGAGTACATCGGCGTCACCCTCATCGAGGGCGAGGCCGCCGCCGACCTGGCCGACGCGCTGAAGGCCACCTTCGAGCGCGACCCGCAGCTGTACTACGAGGACGGCTACCAGGAGCTCGTCAACCGCGGCTTCAAGGTCGACGTGGCCCCGATCGGCGACGTCAAGTGGGTCGAGATCGACAACCACGACGACCTCGCCAAGGGCAGGGAGATCGCGTGCCAGTACTGACGAGGCTCATCCCGTCGCCGGTCGTCGTGGACATCCGCGCGGGTGCCCTCGACGACCTGGGGTGCGTACTCGCCGACGAACGCATCTCCCACTCGGGCAAGCTCGCCGTCGCCGTCAGCGGCGGCTCCGGCGCCCGGCTGCGCGAGCGCGTCGCCCCGTCGCTGCCCGGCGCCGACTGGTTCGAGGTCGGCGGCGGCACGCTGGACGACGCGATCAAACTGGCCGGCGCCATGAAGGGCGGCCACTACGACGCGGTCGTCGGCCTCGGCGGCGGCAAGATCATCGACTGCGCCAAGTTCGCGGCGGCGCGCATCGGCCTCCCGCTGGTCGCCGTGCCGACCAACCTCGCGCACGACGGACTGTGCTCGCCGGTCGCCACCCTCGACAACGACGCGGGCCGCGGCTCCTACGGCGTGCCGAACCCGATCGCCGTCGTCATCGACCTGGACGTGGTGCGCGCCGCCCCGGCCCGCTTCGTGCGCGCCGGCATCGGCGACGCCGTGTCCAACGTCTCCGCGATCGCGGACTGGGAACTGGCCAACCGGGTCAAGGGCGAGAAGATCGACGGCCTGGCCGCCGCGATGGCCCGCCAGGCCGGCGAGGCCGTGCTCCGGCACCCCGGCGGCATCGGCGACAACGACTTCCTCCAGGTGCTGGCCGAGGCACTGGTCCTCACCGGCATCGCCATGTCGGTCTCCGGCGACTCGCGGCCCGCCTCCGGCGCCTGCCACGAGATCAACCACGCCTTCGACCTGCTCTTCCCCACCCGCGCGGCCTCCCACGGCGAGCAGTGCGGCCTGGGCGCGGCCTTCGCGATGTTCCTGCGCGGGGCCCACGAAGAGTCCACCCAGATGGCCGAGGTCCTGCGGCGGCACGGGCTGCCGGTGCTGCCCGAGGAGATCGGGTTCACGCCCGAGGAGTTCTTCCGGGCCGTGGAGTTCGCCCCTCAGACGCGGCCCGGCCGCTACACGATCCTCGAGCACCTCGACCTGAAAACCGACCAGATCAAGGACCTGTACGCCGACTATGTCAAGGCCATCGGTAGCTGAACTACGCCCGGTCGTCCATCCCGCGGGAGTCAAGGACCGGCGCAGCGGTGAGCACTGGGCGGGACGCCTCTACATGCGCGAGGTCTCGCTGCGGATCGACCGCTACCTGGTGAACACCAGGATCACGCCCAACCAGCTCACGTACCTGATGACCGTCTGCGGCGTGCTCGCCGCCCCGGCGCTGCTCGTGCCCGGCGTCTGGGGCGCCGTGCTCGGCGTGGTCGCGGTCCAGCTGTACCTGCTCCTCGACTGCGTCGACGGCGAGATCGCGCGCTGGCGGAAGCAGTACTCGCTCGGCGGGGTCTACCTGGACCGCGTCGGCGCCTACCTGACCGACGCCGCCGTCCTGGTCGGCCTCGGCCTGCGCGCCGCCGACATCTGGGGCACCGGACGCATCGACTGGCTGTGGGCCTTCCTCGGCACCCTGGCCGCGCTCGGCGCCATCCTGATCAAGGCCGAGACCGACCTGGTGGGCGTCGCCCGGCACCAGAACGGGATGCCCCCGGTCAAGGAGGCCGCGTCCGAGATCCGCTCCTCCGGCATGGCGCTGGCCCGCCGGGCCGCCGGGGCGCTCAAGTTTCACCGGCTGATCCTCGGCATCGAGGCGTCCCTGCTGATCCTGGTCCTCGCCATCGTCGACCAGGCGCGCGGCGACCTGTTCTTCACCCGCCTCGGCACCGCCGTACTCGCCGGCATCGCGCTGCTGCAGACCCTGCTGCACCTGGTGTCCATCCTCGCCTCCAGCAGGCTGAAGTGAGCGCGCCCATGAAGGTCGGTGCCGTCGTCATCACCATGGGCAACCGCCCCGAGGAACTGCGGGCCCTGCTCGACTCGGTCGCGGGGCAGGACGGCGACCCGGTCCAGGTCGTCGTGGTCGGCAACGGCGCGCCCGTACCCGAGGTGCCGGACGGCGTGCGCACCGTCGAGCTGCCCGAGAACCTGGGCATCCCCGGCGGCCGCAACGTCGGCATCGAGGCCTTCGGCCCCGGCGGCAGTGACGTCGACATCCTGCTCTTCCTCGACGACGACGGCCTGCTCGCCCGCACCGACACCGCCGAACTGTGCCGCCAGGCGTTCGCGGCTGACGACGACCTGGGCATCATCAGCTTCCGCATCGCCGACCCGGACACCGGCGAGACCCAGCGCCGGCACGTCCCGCGGCTGCGCGCCTCCGACCCGATGCGCTCCTCCCGGGTCACCACCTTCCTCGGCGGCGCCAACGCGGTGCGCACCCGCGTCCTCGGCCAGGTCGGCGGGCTGCCGGACGCCTTCTTCTACGCGCACGAGGAGACCGACCTGGCCTGGCGGGCCCTCGACGCGGGCTGGACGATCGACTACCGGTCCGACATGGTGCTGAACCACCCCACGACCGCGCCCTCCCGGCACGCCGTCTACCACCGCATGGTCGCCCGCAACCGCGTCTGGCTCGCCCGCCGCAACCTCCCCGCGCTCCTGATCCCGGTCTACCTCGGCGTATGGATGGCGCTCACCCTGCTGCGCCGCCCGTCGCGACCCGCGCTCAAGGCCTGGTTCGGCGGCTTCCGCGAGGGCTGGGCCACCCCGTGCGGTCCGCGCCGGCCCATGCGGTGGCGTACGGTGTGGCGCCTGACCCGGCTGGGCCGCCCCCCGGTGATCTGACAAGCTCGTACCGAGAGCGTTCCGGCCCTCCGGCCGGAGGGCCAGCAGGTCCAAGTCCGCGCCAGGCCCGCGGGGCCGAGCATTTCGAAGACGAAAGTATCCACCAGTGAGTGAGACAACGCACGACGGCACGGTCGCCATGACCAAGCCCGTGTCGCCCGACGAGGGCCTCACACCGGCCCGGCTCGCCGCCAAGTACGGGCTGACCGTGAGCGGTGCCAGACCTTCCCTCGTGGAGTACGTCCGTCAGCTCTGGGGGCGGCGGCACTTCATCCTCGCCTTCTCCCAGGCGAAGCTGACCGCCCAGTACAGCCAGGCCAAGCTCGGCCAGCTGTGGCAGGTGGCCACCCCGCTGCTGAACGCGTTCGTCTACTTCGCGATCTTCGGTCTGATCCTGAACGCGGGCAGGGGCATGCCCAAGGACGTGTACATCCCGTTCCTGGTGACGGGTGTGTTCGTCTTCACCTTCACCCAGTCCTCCGTGATGGCGGGCGTGCGCGCCATCTCCGGCAACCTCGGACTGGTGCGGGCGCTGCACTTCCCTCGGGCCTCGCTGCCCGTCTCGTTCGCGCTCCAGCAGCTCCAGCAGCTGCTGGCCTCGATGATCGTCCTGTTCGCGGTGGTCATCGGCTTCGGCAGCTACCCCTCGCTGTCCTGGCTGCTGGTGATCCCGGCGCTCGTCCTGCAGTTCCTGTTCAACACGGGGCTGGCGCTGATCGTGGCCCGCATGGGGGCCAAGACGCCGGACCTGGCCCAGCTGATGCCGTTCGTCATGCGGACCTGGATGTACGCCTCGGGCGTCATGTTCTCCATCCCGATCATGCTGGAGGACCAGCCGGCCTGGCTCGCCGACGTGCTCCAGTGGAACCCGGCCGCCGTCTACATGGACCTGATCCGCTTCGCGCTGATCGACGGGTACGGCTCCGAGAACCTGCCGCCGCACGTGTGGGCGGTCGGGCTCGGCTGGGCCGTGGTCCTCGCCGTGGGCGGCTTCGTGTACTTCTGGAAGGCGGAGGAGAGGTACGGCCGTGGCTGAGCAGCAGCAGGACCAGCGGGTGCCGACGGTCATCGCGGACGAGTTGCACATCGTCTACCGCGTCAACGGCGCCAGGACCGGCAAGGGCAGCGCCACCGCGGCCCTGAGCCGCATTCTCAAGCGCGGCGAGGAACGGGGCGTGCGCAAGGTGCACGCCGTGCGCGGCGTCTCCTTCACCGCCTACCGGGGCGAGGCCATCGGCCTGATCGGCTCCAACGGCTCCGGCAAGTCGACGCTGCTGCGGGCCATCGCGGGCCTGCTGCCCGCCGAGCGCGGCAAGGTCTACACCGACGGCCAGCCCTCCCTGCTCGGCGTGAACGCCGCCCTGATGAACGACCTGACCGGCGAGCGCAACGTCATCCTCGGCGGTTTGGCCATGGGCATGACCCGCGAGCAGATCAAGGAGCGGTACCAGGAGATCGTCGACTTCTCCGGCATCAACGAGAAGGGCGACTTCATCACCCTGCCGATGCGCACCTACTCCTCCGGCATGGCCGCCCGGCTGCGCTTCTCCATCGCCGCCGCCAAGGACCACGACGTCCTGATGATCGACGAGGCCCTGGCCACCGGCGACCGCAAGTTCCAGACCCGCTCCGAGGAGCGCATCCGGGAACTGAAGAAGAAGGCCGGCACCATCTTCCTGGTCAGCCACAACAACAAGTCCATCCGAGACACCTGCAACCGGGTCCTGTGGCTGGAGCGCGGCGAGCTGCGCATGGACGGCCCGACCGACGAGGTGCTCAAGGAGTACGAGAAGTTCACGGGCAAGTAGCCCGACACGCCGGGGCCCCGCCGCATCTGTTCCGGCGGGGCCCCGCGTCTGCAAAGGAAACGTCAACTCCTCGCGTTCTCAGGAATCTTGAAGCCAATCGGTGTGTTGTTGTGATGCGCTGTGCACCCCGACGGACGCCCGTGAGTTGTACAACGTAAGCTGTACCGGTCCTGAAACGCGGCACATGGGGCGATAATGCCCGACACCCTCAAGCGGGCCTGCCGCGCAGGTGGCAGGGCGGCGTGTCCGAAATAGTGTGTATTGGGTCGGCAGTGTAGAACGGGAGATGTGACGGCAATGGCTACGGAAACTCCCAGGCTCCCCGAGGCGTGCGCCGTCCCCGCCCAGGGCAGCCCCCGATGACGGCCACCGGGACGGGGCGCGCCGTCGACCCTGCGCACAGCACCCTCGCCAAGGCCGCCGACGAGAACTTCCCCGTCGCCCCCTTCTTCCTGCCCCGTGCCTGGCGCACCGACCTCATGGCCGTGTACGGCTTCGCCCGCCTCGTCGACGACATCGGCGACGGCGACCTCGCCCCCGGCGGCGCCGACGCCCGACTGCTCGGCGTCCCCGAGGACCGCGCCGACGACCGGCTGCTGATGCTGGACGCCTTCGAGGAGGACCTGCACCGGGTCTTCGACGGCACCCCGCGCCACCCGCTGCTGCGCCGCCTGGTCCCCACCGTGCGCCGCCGCGCGCTGACCCCCGAGCCCTTCCTCGGCCTGATCGCCGCCAACCGCCAGGACCAGCTCGTCGCACGGTACGAGACCTACGACGACCTCCTCGCCTACTGCGAGCTGTCCGCCAACCCGGTCGGCCGGCTCGTCCTCGCCGTCACCGGCACCTCGACCCCCGAACGGATCCGCCGCTCCGACGAGATCTGCACCGCCCTGCAGATCGTCGAGCACCTCCAGGACGTCGCCGAGGACCTCGGCCGGGACCGGATCTACCTGCCCGCCGAGGACATGAAACGTTTCCACGTCCAGGAGAGCGACCTCGCCGCTCCCACCGCGAACGCTTCCGTGCGGGCACTGATCGCCTACGAGGCCGCCCGCGCCCGCGACCTGCTGAATGAAGGAGCCCCCCTCGTGGGTAGCGTCCACGGCAGGCTGCGACTGCTCCTCGCGGGGTTCGTGGCGGGCGGCAGGGCGGCGCTGCGCGCGATCGCCGCGGCGGACCACGACGTACTTCCCGGCCCGCCCAAGTCAGGCAAGGTCCCCTTGCTGCGCGAGGCGGGCGTGGTTCTGCGAGGAGAGGGGTGATCGGGTCCGTGGAGTCGTCAGCGAACATGCCGGCACCGGTGCTCGCCGCCTACAGCTACTGCGAGGCCGTCACCGGTCAGCAGGCGCGCAACTTCGCCTACGGCATCCGGCTGCTGCCCACGCCCAAGCGGCGGGCGATGTCCGCGCTGTACGCGTTCTCGCGCCGCGTCGACGACATCGGCGACGGAGTGCTGGCGGACGACGTCAAGGCCGCCCGGCTGGACGAGACCCGGGCCGTGCTCGCCCGGATCCAGGACGGCGCGGTCGACGAGGACGACACCGACCCGGTCGCGGTCGCCCTCGCCGACGCGGCACGGCGGTTTCCGATCCCGCTCGGCGGCCTCGACGAGCTGATCGACGGCGTCCAGATGGACCTGCGCGGCGAGACCTACGAGACCTGGGACGACCTGAAGGTCTACTGCCGCTGCGTGGCGGGCGCCATCGGACGCCTCTCGCTCGGCGTGTTCGGCACCGAACCGGGGGCGCGCGGCGCCGAGCGCGCGTCCGAGTACGCCGACACGCTCGGGCTCGCGCTGCAGCTCACCAACATTCTGCGCGACGTCCGGGAGGACGCCGAGGGCGGGCGTGTCTACCTGCCCGCCGACGACCTCGCCAAGTTCGGCTGCTCGGCCGGGTTCGACGGGCCGGCACCGCCCGAGGACTCCGACTTCGCGGGGCTCGTGCACTTCGAGGTGCGCCGGGCCCGTGCCCTCTTCGCCGAGGGCTACCGGCTGCTGCCCATGCTCGACCGGCGCAGCGGCGCCTGCGTGGCCGCCATGGCCGGCATCTACCGCCGCCTCCTCGACCGCATCGAGCGCGACCCGGAGGCCGTGCTGCGCGGCCGGGTCTCCCTGCCCGGACGCGAGAAGGCGTACGTCGCCGTGCGCGGCCTGTCCGGCCTCGACGCCCGGCACGTCACCCGGCGGACCGTCAGGAGGCGCGCCTGATGGACACACCGGGCACACTCGACACCCGGGACCCGCACAGAACCGGCGGCGGGCAGCGGCGGGCAACCCTCCGGTGGCGGTCGGCGTCCCTGACTGAGACGGTCGGCCGTACGCCGTTCAAACACCACGGCGGCCGGACAGGGAAGGGCGCACCATGACGCAGGGCAACGGCACGCGCGACGGCGGAGTGCTCGCGGACGCCCCGGTCTCCGGGCCCGGCCGGCATGCCGTCGTGGTCGGCGGCGGACTTGCGGGGGTCACCACCGCGCTCGCCCTCGCCGACGCCGGCGTGCGCGTCACCCTGCTCGAAGGACGTCCCCGGCTCGGCGGACTCGCCTTCTCCTTCCAGCGCGGCGACCTCACCGTCGACAACGGCCAGCACGTGTACCTGCGCTGCTGCACCGCCTACCGGTGGTTCCTCGACCGGATCGGCGGAGCGGCGCTCGCACCGGTGCAGGACCGTCTCGACGTGCCCGTGGTCGACCTGGCCAGGAGTGAGGGCAACCGGCTCGGCAGACTGCGGCGCGACGCGCTGCCCGTGCCCCTGCATCTGGGGCGCAGCCTGGCGACCTACCCGCACCTCTCCCTCGCCGAACGCGCCTCGGTGGGGCGTGCCGCGCTCGCGCTCAAGGGGCTCGACCTCGACGATCCGGCCCTGGACACCCAGGACTTCGGCAGCTGGCTGACCGCGCACGGTCAGTCGGCGCGCGCCGTCGAGGCCCTGTGGGACCTGGTCGGGGTCGCCACCCTCAACGCGGTCGCGGGCGACGCCTCCCTGGGGCTTGCCGCGATGGTGTTCAAGACCGGTCTGCTGTCCGACCCGGCAGCGGCCGACATCGGGTGGGCCCGCGTCCCGCTGGGCGAACTGCACGACCGGCTGGCCCGCAAGGCGCTCGACTCCGCGGGCGTCCGTACCGAGGTCCGTACACGCGTCACCTCCGTCTCTGCAAACGGGAACGGCGGCTGGAGCGTGCAGGTTCCCGGGGAGACGCTCGAAGCGGACGCCGTCGTCCTCGCCGTACCCCAGCGCGAGGCCCACGACCTGCTGCCGGACGGTGCGCTCGACGGCCCGGAAAATCTTCTGCGGATCGGCACCGCCCCGATCCTCAACGTCCACGTGATCTACGACCGCAAGGTGCTCGCCACACCGTTCCTCACGGCGCTCGGCACCCCAGTGCAGTGGGTGTTCGACCGCACCGAGGCCTCCGGACTGAAGGAGGGTCAGTACCTGGCGCTGTCCCAGTCGACGGCGCAGAACGAGATCGACGAGCCCGTGGCCGCGCTGCGCGAGCGGTATCTGCCCGAACTGGAGCGGCTGCTGCCGCGTACCCGGGGCGCCGAGGTGAAGGACTTCTTCGTGACCAGGGAGCGCACCGCGACGTTCGCCCCCGCCCCCGGCGTCGGCCGCCTCAGGCCCGGCGCCCGCACCAAGGCACCCGGCCTCTACCTGGCCGGAGCGTGGACCGCCACCGGGTGGCCCGCGACCATGGAGAGTGCGGTTCGCAGCGGTGTCGGGGCGGCGGCCGCCGCGCTCGGCGCCCTGGGCCGGTCCCGCGGCCTCCTCCCCGATTTTTTCGAGGAGGCGGCGTGAAAGCCGATCCGCGCGGGACCGACTCCCGCACTCCCGGCACCGCAACTGGAGGAAAGACTGTGCCCACTGTGCCCCCGGCCCCGACGGCCGATCGACGGACCACGGTGGACGTGACCGCGCTTCTGGAGCGCGGCCGGACCCTGGCCACGCCGGTCCTGCGGGCGGCGGTCGACCGCCTGGCCCCTCCCATGGACACCGTCGCCGCCTACCACTTCGGCTGGATCGACGCCCAGGGCAACCCCGCTGACGGCGACGGCGGCAAGGCCGTGCGGCCCGCGCTCGCCGTGCTCTCCGCCGAGGTCACCGGCGCCGCGCCCGAGGTGGGCGTGCCCGGCGCGGTGGCCGTGGAACTGGTGCACAACTTCTCCCTCCTGCACGACGACCTGATGGACGGCGACGAACAGCGCCGCCACCGCGACACCGTCTGGAAGGTGCACGGCCCCGCCCAGGCCATCCTGGTCGGCGACGCCCTGTTCGCGCTGGCCAACGAGGTGCTCCTGGAGCTGGGCACCGCCGAGGCCGGCCGCGCCACCCGCCGCCTGACCAAGGCCAGCCGCTCCCTGATCGACGGGCAGGCCCAGGACATCTCCTACGAGCACCGCGACCGCGTCAGCGTCGAGGAGTGCCTGGAGATGGAGGGCAACAAGACCGGCGCCCTGCTCGCCTGCGCCAGCTCCGTCGGCGCGGTGCTCGGCGGAGCCGACGAGCGCACCGCCGACACCCTCGAGAAGTACGGCTACCACCTGGGCCTCGCCTTCCAGGCCGTCGACGACCTGCTCGGCATCTGGGGCGACCCGGACGCCACCGGCAAGCAGACCTGGAGCGACCTGCGCCAGCGCAAGAAGTCGCTGCCGGTCGTGGCCGCCCTCGCGGCCGACGGACCCGCCTCCGAGCGGCTCGGCGAGATCCTCGCCGCCGACGCCAAGGCCAGTGACTTCGCGAACTTCTCCGAGGAGGAGTTCGCGGCCCGCGCCGCCCTCATCGAGGAAGCGGGCGGGCGGGAGTGGACCGCCGACGAGGCGCGTCGCCAGCACACCATCGCCATCGAAGCCCTAGACGCCGTCGACATGCCCGACCGGGTGCGGGAGATGTTCACGGCCCTCGCGGACTTCGTCGTCGTACGAAAGAGATGATCATTATCGGTCGAATAGCCCTCGCGTAGTCGCCGGCCGGTGTCGTGGAGACACGAGCACCGGCCGACGGCGGACCCAGCAGACGCACCACATGCACACTGCACGAAGGGGAAGCCATGACAGCGACGACCGACGGAAGCACCGGGGCCTCCCTGCGGCCCCTGGCAGCCTCGGCCAGCGACACCGACAGCACGATCCCCGCCACGGCGGCCGGGGTACCCGAAGCCGCCGCCCGCGCCACCCGGCGCGCCACCGACTTCCTGCTCGCCAAGCAGGACGCCGAGGGCTGGTGGAAGGGCGACCTCGAGACGAACGTCACGATGGACGCCGAGGACCTGCTCCTGCGTCAGTTCCTGGGCATCCAGGACGAGGAGACCACCCGCGCCGCCGCGCTGTTCATCCGCGGCGAGCAGCGCGAGGACGGCACCTGGGCCACCTTCTACGGCGGCCCCGGCGAACTGTCCACCACGATCGAGGCCTACGTCGCCCTCCGCCTGGCCGGCGACTCACCCGACGCGCCCCACATGGCGCGGGCCTCGGAGTGGATCCGCTCCCGCGGCGGCATCGCCGCGGCGCGCGTCTTCACCCGCATCTGGCTGGCGCTGTTCGGCTGGTGGAAGTGGGAGGACCTGCCAGAACTCCCGCCGGAGCTCATCTACTTCCCGACCTGGGTCCCGCTCAACATCTACGACTTCGGCTGCTGGGCCCGGCAGACCATCGTGCCGCTCACCATCGTCTCCGCGAAGCGGCCGGTGCGTCCCGCGCCGTTCTCGCTGGACGAACTGCACACCGACCCGGCGCGCCCCAACCCGCCGCGCCCCCTGGCACCGGCGGCCAGCTGGGACGGCGCCTTCCAGCGCATCGACAAGGCCCTGCACGCCTACCGCAAGGTCGCCCCGCGCCGGCTGCGCAGGGCCGCGATGAACAGCGCCGCCCGCTGGATCATCGAGCGTCAGGAGAACGACGGCTGCTGGGGCGGCATCCAGCCCCCGGCCGTCTACTCGGTCATCGCCCTCTACCTGCTCGGCTACGACCTCGAACATCCCGTGATGCGCGCGGGCCTGGAGTCGCTGGACCGGTTCGCCGTGTGGCGCGAGGACGGCGCCCGGATGATCGAGGCCTGCCAGTCCCCGGTGTGGGACACCTGCCTGGCCACCATCGCGCTCGCCGACGCGGGCGTCCCCGAGGACCACCCCCAGCTGGTGAAGGCCTCGGACTGGATGCTCGGCGAACAGATCGTGCGCCCCGGCGACTGGTCGGTGAAGCGCCCCGGACTCCCGCCCGGCGGCTGGGCCTTCGAGTTCCACAACGACAACTACCCCGACATCGACGACACCGCCGAGGTCGTCCTCGCCCTGCGCCGGGTCAGGCACCACGACCCGGAGCGGGTGGAGAAGGCGATCGGGCGCGGGGTGCGCTGGAACCTCGGCATGCAGTCCAAGAACGGCGCCTGGGGAGCCTTCGACGTCGACAACACCAGCGCCTTCCCCAACCGGCTGCCGTTCTGCGACTTCGGCGAGGTCATCGACCCGCCGTCCGCCGACGTCACCGCGCACGTGGTCGAGATGCTGGCCGTCGAGGGCCTCGCCCACGACCCGCGCACCCGCCGCGGCATCCAGTGGCTCCTGGACGCGCAGGAGGCGGACGGCTCCTGGTTCGGCCGCTGGGGCGTCAACTACGTCTACGGCACCGGGTCCGTGATCCCCGCGCTGACCGCCGCCGGGCTGCCCACCTCGCACCCGGCCATCCGGCGCGCGGTGCGCTGGCTGGAGTCCGTCCAGAACGAGGACGGCGGCTGGGGCGAGGACCTGCGCTCCTACCGCTACGTCCGGGAGTGGAGCGGCCGGGGCGCCTCCACCGCCTCGCAGACCGGCTGGGCACTGATGGCCCTGCTGGCGGCGGGGGAGCGGGAGTCCAAGGCCGTGGAGCGCGGCATCGCGTGGCTCGCGGCCACCCAGCGCGAGGACGGCTCCTGGGACGAGCCGTATTTCACGGGCACCGGCTTCCCGTGGGACTTCTCCATCAACTACCACCTCTACCGGCAGGTCTTCCCGCTCACCGCACTCGGCCGGTACGTCCACGGGGAGCCCTTCGCCGACAAGCCCCGTGCGGCCGAGGCACCCACCGCGTCCGTCGTGGCCGAGGTGAAGGGCAGCTGATGACCTCGCAGACCGGCCCGTCCCCGCTGCTGATCGCCTGCGCGCTCGGTATCGAGCACCTCGCCCTGCGCACCGGCGACCGCGTCGGCGCCGGCGGGCCGGTCACCGTCCTGCGCACCGGTATGGGCCCGAAGGCGGCCGAGCGCTCGGTCGCCCGGGTCCTCGCCGACCCGGAGCTCGACGCCGCCGCGGTGCTCGCCACCGGCTTCTGCGCGGGACTCGCCCCCGGCATGCACCCCGGCGACCTGGTCGTCGCCGAGGAGACCCGGGACCCCCGCTCCACCGTCCCCTGTGTCGCGACCGACCGGCTCGTCAAGGAACTCGCGCGAGCCGTCCCGGGGCGCACCGTCCACACCGGGCCGTTGACCGGCTCGGACCACGTCGTCCGCGGCCCCGAACGGGCCGACCTGCTCGCGACCGGCGCGATCGCCGTTGACATGGAGTCCGCGGCCACGCTCCTGAGCGCCGTCCGCACGGGCCCGCGCCCGGTTGCGGCCGTCCGGGTGGTCGTGGACGCTCCAGAACACGAACTCGTCCGGATCGGCACCGTGCGCGGTGGAATATCGGCTTTCCGTGTTCTTCGATCCGTTCTTCCCGCATTTTTCGAATGGCACCGTTCTTTGTTGCTCCCCCGGAGGTGAGCCCAGATGGCCATGCCGCTGCGCCAGTCCATCAAGGTCGCTACATACCTGGCCGAACAGAAGATTCGCCGACGGGACAAGTTCCCGCTCATCGTGGAGCTGGAGCCGCTCTTCGCCTGCAACCTGAAGTGCGAGGGGTGCGGCAAGATCCAGCACCCCGCCGGTGTGCTCAAGCAGCGCATGCCGGTCGCGCAGGCCGTGGGAGCGGTGCTCGAATCGGGTGCACCGATGGTCTCCATCGCCGGCGGCGAGCCCCTGATGCACCCGCAGATCGACGAGATCGTGCGCCAGTTGGTGGCCAAGCGGAAGTACGTCTTCCTCTGCACCAACGCGCTGCTCATGCGCAAGAAGATGGACAAGTTCAAGCCCTCGCCGTACTTCGCCTTCGCCGTGCACATCGACGGGCTGCGCGAGCGGCACGACGAGTCGGTGGCCAAGGAGGGCGTGTTCGACGAGGCCGTGGAGGCCATCAAGGAGGCCAAGCGCCGCGGCTTCCGGGTGACCACCAACTCGACCTTCTTCAACACCGACACCCCGCAGACCATCGTCGAGGTGCTCAACTTCCTCAACGACGACCTCAAGGTCGACGAGATGATGATCTCGCCCGCCTACGCCTACGAGAAGGCGCCCGACCAGGAGCACTTCCTGGGCGTGGAGCAGACCCGCGAGCTGTTCCGGAAGGCCTTCTCGGGGGGCAACCGGGCCCGCTGGCGCCTCAACCACTCCCCGCTGTTCCTCGACTTCCTCGAGGGCAAGGTCGACTTCCCCTGCACCGCCTGGGCGATCCCCAACTACTCCCTCTTCGGCTGGCAGCGCCCCTGCTACCTGATGAGCGACGGATACGTCCCGACCTACCGGGAGCTGATCGAGGAAACCGACTGGGACAAGTACGGCCGCGGCAAGGACCCGCGCTGCGACAACTGCATGGCGCACTGCGGTTACGAGCCCACCGCCGTCCTGGCCACCATGGGCTCGCTCAAGGAGTCCCTGCGCGCCATGCGCGAGACCGTCTCCTCGAACCGGGAGTGACGTCATGACCGCCATCCCCTTGGGGCTCCCCGAGGTACCGGTCCGGCCGATCGCCGAGCGGCGCGTGTCGCGGCGGATCCAGGTCGGGCCGGTGGCGGTCGGGGGTGGGGCCCCGGTGTCGGTGCAGTCGATGACGACCACCCGCACCTCCGACATCGGTGCCACGCTCCAGCAGATCGCCGAGCTGACGGCGGCCGGCTGCGAGATCGTGCGCGTGGCCTGCCCCACCCAGGACGACGCCGACGCGCTGCCCGTCATCGCCAGGAAGTCGCAGATCCCGGTGATCGCGGACATCCACTTCCAGCCCAAGTACGTCTTCGCCGCGATCGAGGCCGGCTGCGCGGCGGTCCGGGTGAACCCGGGCAACATCAAGCAGTTCGACGACAAGGTCAAGGAGATCGCCAAGGCGGCCCGCGACCACGGAACCCCGATCCGCATCGGGGTCAACGCGGGCTCGCTGGACCGCAGGCTGCTCCAGAAGTACGGCAGGGCGACCCCCGAGGCCCTCGCCGAGTCCGCCCTGTGGGAGGCGTCGCTCTTCGAGGAGCACGACTTCCGGGACATCAAGATCTCGGTCAAGCACAACGACCCGGTCGTCATGGTCGAGGCCTACCGCCGGCTCGCCGCCCAGTGCGACTACCCGCTGCACCTGGGGGTGACGGAGGCGGGGCCCGCGTTCCAGGGCACCATCAAGTCGGCGGTCGCCTTCGGCGCGCTGCTCTCGCAGGGCATCGGCGACACCATCCGCGTCTCCCTCTCCGCCCCGCCGGTCGAGGAGATCAAGGTCGGCATCCAGATCCTCCAGTCGCTCGGGCTCAGGGAACGCCGGCTGGAGATCGTCTCCTGCCCGTCCTGCGGCCGGGCCCAGGTCGACGTCTACAAGCTGGCCGAGGAGGTCACCGCCGGTCTGGAGGGCATGGAGGTGCCGCTGCGCGTGGCCGTCATGGGCTGCGTCGTCAACGGCCCCGGCGAGGCCCGCGAGGCCGACCTCGGCGTCGCCTCCGGCAACGGCAAGGGGCAGATCTTCGTCAGGGGCGAGGTCGTCAGGACCGTCCCCGAGTCGAAGATCGTGGAGACCCTCATCGAGGAGGCGATGAGGATCGCGGAGCAGATGGAGAAGGACGGCGCCTCGGGGGCGCCGGCCGTCACCGTGAGCTGAAACGCGGACCGAAGGGGGCCCGAGCGTGACGATTCTGGAGAACATCCGGGGACCACGCGACCTGAAGGCGCTGTCCGAGGCGGAACTCGGTGAACTGTCCGACGAGATACGTGACTTCCTGGTGCACGCGGTCGCCCGCACCGGCGGTCACCTCGGACCCAACCTCGGCGTGGTGGAGCTCACCGTCGCCCTGCACCGGGTCTTCGAGTCGCCGGACGACCGCATCCTGTGGGACACCGGCCATCAGAGCTACGTGCACAAACTCCTGACCGGCCGTCAGGACTTCTCCAAGCTGCGCAGCAAGGGCGGCCTGTCCGGCTACCCCTCGCGTGAGGAGTCCGAGCACGACGTCATCGAGAACAGCCACGCCTCCACCGTCCTCGGTTGGGCCGACGGCCTCGCCAAGGCCCGCCAGGTGCAGGGGGAGCACGGCCACGTCGTCGCCGTCATCGGTGACGGCGCGCTCACCGGCGGCATGGCCTGGGAGGCGCTCAACAACATCGCGGCGGCCCGGGACCGGCCGCTGATCGTCGTCGTCAACGACAACGAACGCTCGTACGCCCCCACCATCGGCGGCCTCGCGAACCACCTCGCCACCCTGCGCACCACAGACAGCTACGAGCGCGCCCTGGCCTGGGGCAAGGACGTGCTCCAGCGCACCCCCGTGGTCGGCAACACCGTGTACGAGGCCCTGCACGGCGCCAAGAAGGGCTTCAAGGACGCCTTCGCCCCGCAGGGGCTCTTCGAGGACCTGGGGCTCAAGTACCTCGGCCCGATCGACGGCCACGACGTCCGCGCCGTCGAGTCGGCGCTGCGCCGTGCCAAGCGCTTCCACGGCCCGGTGCTGGTCCACTGCCTCACCGAGAAGGGCCGCGGCTACGAACCCGCCCTGCGCGACGATGAGGACCACTTCCACACCGTCGGTGTGATGGACCCGCTCACCTGCGAGCCGCTCAGCCCGGTCGGCGGGCCGTCCTGGACCTCGGTCTTCGGCGAGGAGATCGTCCGGATCGGCGAGGAGCGCGAGGACGTGGTCGCGATCACCGCGGCCATGCTGCACCCGGTCGGTCTGGCGCCCTTCGCCGCGCGCTTCCCCGACCGGGTCTGGGACGTCGGCATCGCCGAGCAGCACGCCGCCGTGTCCGCCGCCGGCCTCGCCACCGGCGGACTGCACCCGGTCGTCGCCGTGTACGCGACCTTCCTCAACCGTGCCTTCGACCAGCTCCTGATGGACGTGGCACTGCACCGCTGCGGGGTCACCTTCGTCCTGGACCGGGCCGGCGTCACCGGCGTCGACGGGGCCTCGCACAACGGCATGTGGGACATGTCCGTCCTCCAGGTCGTCCCCGGCCTGCGCATCGCCGCGCCGCGCGACGCCGACCAGCTGCGCGCCCAGCTGCGCGAGGCGGTCGCGGTGGACGACGCGCCGACGCTGCTGCGCTTCCCCAAGGAGTCCGTCGGTCCCGCCGTACCCGCCGTCGACCGGATCGGCGGCCTGGACGTCCTGCACGCCGCCGAGCGGCCCGAGGTGCTGCTCGTGGCCGTCGGCGTGATGGCGCCCGTCTGTCTCGGCGCCGCCGAACTCCTCGAGGCCCGCGGCATCGGCTGCACCGTCGTCGACCCCCGCTGGGTCAAGCCCGTCGACCCGGCGCTCGCGCCCCTCGCGGCCGAGCACCGCCTGGTGGCCGTCGTCGAGGACAACAGCCGCGCCGCCGGGGTCGGCTCCGCGGTGGCCCTGGCGCTCGGCGACGCCGAGGTCGACGTCCCCGTACGCCGATTCGGCATTCCCGAGCAGTTCCTCGCGCACGCCAAGCGCGCCGAGGTGCTCGCGGACATCGGCCTCACCCCGGTCGACGTCGCCGGCCGGATCGCCGCGAGCCTGGCCCTGGCCGAACCGGCCGGCGAACAGGCGGGGGAACCGGCGGTGGAACAGCCCGGCGACGGGCGGATGTCCGGCGACGGACGGATCGTCATGCCAGCGCAAGGAGAGAACTGAATGACCAAGGAGTTCGACCTCGCCGCGCTCTTGGCCGAGCGCGGCGCCGAGCGGTACGAGCTGCACGCCAGGTACCTCAACCACCAGCAGCCGCGCATGCTGCGCACCATCGGCTTCGACAAGGTCTACGAGCGGGCCGAGGGCGCACACTTCTGGGACGCGGACGGCAACGACTACCTGGACATGCTCGCCGGGTTCGCCGTCATGGGCCTGGGCCGCCACCACCCCGTCGTCCGCAAGGCGCTGCACGACGTCCTCGACGCCTCGCTCGCCGACCTGACCCGCTTCGACTGCCCGCCGCTGCCCGGCCTGCTGGCGGAGAAGCTGCTCTCCTACAGCCCCCACCTGGACCGCGTCTTCTTCGGCAACAGCGGCACCGAGGCCGTCGAGACCGCCCTGAAGTTCGCCCGGTACGCGACCGGCAGGCAGCGGATCCTGTACTGCTCCCACGCCTTCCACGGACTGACCACCGGCTCCCTCTCCGTCAACGGCGAGGACTCGTTCCGCAAGGGCTTCGCGCCGCTGCTGCCCGACACCGCCGTCCCGCTCGGCGACCTGGACGCCCTGGCCCGGGAGCTGAAGAAGGGCGACGTGGCCGCGCTGATCGTGGAGCCGGTCCAGGGCAAGGGCGTGCACGAGGCACCGCCCGGCTATCTGCGCGCCGCGCAGGACCTGCTGCACCGGCACAAGGCGCTGCTGATCGCCGACGAGGTGCAGACCGGGCTCGGCCGTACCGGGAAGTTCTACGCCTACCAGCACGACGACGGCGTCGAACCCGACCTGGTCTGCGTCGCCAAGGCGCTGTCCGGCGGATACGTGCCGGTGGGAGCGACCCTGGGCAAGGACTGGATCTTCCAGAAGGTCTACTCCTCGATGGACCGCGTGCAGGTCCACTCGGCCAGCTTCGGGTCCAACGCGCAGGCCATGGCCGCCGGCCTCGCCGTGCTGTCGGTGATGGAGAACGAGGAGATCGTCGCGAACGCCGCCGCGGTGGGGGACCGGCTGAAGTCCCGGCTGGCCGCACTGGTGGACCGTTACGAACTGCTCGCCGACGTCCGGGGCCGCGGACTGATGATCGGCATCGAGTTCGGCCGGCCCAGCTCCCTGAAACTGCGCAGCCGCTGGACGATGCTGCAGGCCGCGCGGAAGGGACTGTTCGCGCAGATGGTGGTCGTGCCGCTGCTGCAGCGGCACCGCATCCTGACCCAGGTGTCCGGCGACCACCTGGAGGTGATCAAGCTGATCCCGCCGCTGATCATCGACACCGACGACGCCGACCGGTTCGTCGACGCCTTCACGGAGGTGATGGAGGACGCGCACAATGGCGGTGGACTGATGTGGGACTTCG
Source organism: Streptomyces sp. NPDC085944 (assembly GCF_040686295.1). NCBI lineage: Bacteria > Bacillati > Actinomycetota > Actinomycetes > Kitasatosporales > Streptomycetaceae > Streptomyces > Streptomyces sp. NPDC085944. Next base: position 358,139 of record NZ_JBFBJX010000004.1, read on the forward strand.
GGAAGACCCTGGTCAAGCAGGCGGTGGCCAACCGCTGACCGACTTTTTTGCCTGTGAGGCAAGAAATTTGCCTGCGGGGCAACACTCGGGCTGAATGGAGGCATGAGCTCCTCCGAGACCGGCCCCGCCGAGGGTGCGGTCGCCGCCGTCGCACCGCAGCTGCGCGAGCTGCGGCGGCGGGCCGCCCTCACCCTGGAGGCCGCGGCCCGCGCCGCAGGGCTGTCACCCGCCCACCTCTCCCGCCTGGAGACCGGGCAGCGCCAGCCCTCACTGCCGATGCTGCTCGCCCTCGCCCGCATCTACGGGACGACCGTCGCCGAGCTGCTGGGCGAGACCGCGGCCGACCGGGACGCTGTCGTGCGCGCCGCCGACATGGAGGCCACGAGCGCGGGCGGCTGGACGTATTACCAGGCCGGAGCGCCGGGCCGGGGCATGCAGGCCCTGCGCGTCGAGGTGCCGTACGGCTCCCAGGGCGACGTCGTGCGGGTGCACCCAGGAGAGGAGTGGCTCCACGTCCTCAGGGGCCGGCTGCGGCTGCGCCTCGGGGACACCGAGCACCGGCTCACCGCCGGGGACAGTGCCCACTTCGACTCCATGACCCCGCACCGGATCGCGGCGCAGGACCCCGACGGGGTCGAGCTGCTCTTCGTCCACACCCTGCTGCAGAGCCCGACGGCCGCGCTGTGCCTCGGCCCGACCCCTGGAGAGACGCCATGAGTGCCATCGAGGACAAGTTCCCGCGCGCCCTGTGGGTGCGCCTGGTCATCTACATCGCCCTGGGGCACGTCTTCGGCGGCTTCCTCTACCTGCTGTTCGAGGTGGGCGCCAAGTAGCCCGTCCGCGAGCGGGTGGCTCAGTCCACCATCCGCTCGCGCAGCCGCTCCCGGGTCCCGGCGCCGAGCCGCAGCCCTTTCTCCAGATAGGCGTCGACTCCGCCCCACGTCTCCTCGATCGTCTCGAAGGCCGCCGCCAGGTACTCGGCGCGCGCGTCGAACAGCGGGCTGAGCAGTTCCATGACCTCGGGGGAGTAGGCGGAGGCGGCGGTGCTGCTGCGGCGCACCTTGTAGCGGCGGTGCGCGGCGTTCGACTTCAGGTAGTCCTCGACGACGGCCTCGCGCTCGACACCCAGGGCGAGCAGGGTGACCGCGATCGACAGGCCCGCGCGGTCCTTGCCGGCCGCGCAGTGCATCAGCGCCGGGACGCTGTCCTCGGCGAGCGCGTGCAGGATCCGGGAGTGCTCCGAGGTGCGCTCCGTGACCATCGCACGGTAGGAGGCGACCATGCGCCGGGCGCCCTTGCCGTCGCCGAGGATCCCGTGCAGCTGGTCGAGATCTCCGTCCCGGACCATCTTCCAGAACTCGGCGCCGTCGGCCGGATCGCTCAGCGGCAGGTTCACATTGCGCACGCCCGGCAGCTCGACGTCCGCGCCGTCGAGCTTCTGGTCGGCCGCGTTGCGGAAGTCGAAGATCGTGTGCAGGCCCAGCGAGGCGAGGAACGCGGCATCCTCCCCGGTGGCATGAGCCAGGTGGCCGCTGCGGAACAGCACCCCCTGCCGTACCCGCCGGCCGTCCACGGTCGGCAGTCCGCCCACGTCCCGGAAGTTGCGCACACCGGTCAGCTCGGGTTCGGTCGACGGGACCTGCTGCGTCACGGGGGCTCCTCCCACTCCGCCCCGCCGCCGCTGCTCGCCGGCGGGCGCCATTCGACGATACGGCATGGCCGGTGCGCGAAGGCCGTTCAGGCAGGGGTATTGCGGGCCGGAAAGGGCCTTCTGTCCGAATTGGATGATTGGTTATAACTGGGCCTGAAATGGCGGCAGGTGGGTGAGGGGCGCGTGAGCAGCGTCATATCCGTGACCGAGCGTTGCCCGTCATGTTCACGTAATCCGGCCCGTTCTCAAGGGAATTCAGGGAAAGCGGTGCGAGGGAAATCGACGCAGGGTTACCGGGATTTCCCGTAATGGATCAATAGAAACAGCTGTCGCCGGAACCTCTCGCTTGTCCCTGTGCGTCTTGGTCCCTTACGTTCACCACCGATCCGGACGGACGCCTAATCCTGCCGCCGACCGGAGCCCGCACTCATCCACCACCCGTACACGGCAGGAGCGGGGGACCCACAGGTAGAACTGCCTGTTCCGGTTCCCGGAACGGCTTGGGGTAAAGCCGCGCTTCGGCGCGGCCGGGCATCTCCAGCCCGCACCCGACAGCTCACCTCGCAGGCGCCGGAGAGGAATTCGCCATGCCCGCGAAGGGTAAGCACCGCCGTACCAGGGCCATGCGCCTGACCCGCACCATCGCCGTCGCCGGAACCGGTGGCGCCGCGCTCGCGCTCCCGCTGATGGGTGCCGCCTCCGCCAACGCCGCCCCCGCGCACTCCGTTTCCGAGCAGGCCGTGCAGTCCGTTCCGGCGTCGGCCAAGAAGGCCGCCGCGAACGGCTCCGACAAGAACGCGGAATCCCGCACATACACCGTGAAGAGCGGTGACTACCTTTCGAAGATCGCCGACGAGCAGCACGTCGACGGCGGCTGGAAGAAGCTCTACGCGGACAACCGCGAGGCCGTCGGCTCCGACCCGTCGCTGATCCACCCGGGTCTCGAGCTCTCGATCGCCGGCCAGGCCGCCAAGTCCTCGGCGCCGTCCTCCGCGCAGTCGCAGAAGCCCGCCGAGAAGCAGAAGCCCGCCGAGAAGCCGGCCCAGAAGTCGACGGACACCACGAAGACCGCTGCCACCGAGTCCTCGGCGTCCTCGGACTCCGGCACCCAGTCCGCGGGCACCACCAGCGGTTACACCTCCCCCGTCGCGGGCGGCACCGTCGGCACCCCGTACCACCAGTCCGGCAGCATGTGGTCCAGCGGCTACCACACGGGTACCGACTTCGTCGTTCCGACCGGCACCTCGCTGAAGGCCGTCGGCGCGGGCACCGTCGTCTCCGCCGGCTGGGGCGGCGCTTACGGCAACCAGGTCGTCATCAAGCTCGACGAGGGCCACTACGCCCAGTACGCCCACCTCTCCTCGCTCTCCGTCTCCGCCGGTCAGACCGTGACGACGGGACAGCAGGTCGGCCTCTCCGGCGCCACCGGCAACGTGACCGGCCCGCACCTGCACTTCGAGATCCGCACCACGCCGGACTACGGCTCGGACATCGACCCGCTCGCGTTCCTGCGCTCGCACGGCGTCTCCGTCTGACGACCGGCTCCGCGCGGCCTCCGCACCCCGAAGGCCGGACCCCGATCCCCGGGTCCGGCCTTCGGCGTGTCCGGACCTCGGCGTATTCCGGAATTGACGAACACTTTAGGCGTGGCCTTTCTCACCGACCGTCAACCCCTGCCTACGGTCGCGTAGGTCACATTCCAAGGTGAATCATGGGCCGACGTGGCAGACGATTCGAAGAGTGACAGCAGAGCAGTGATCGGGTCGTACGTGGCGGTGGGGGACAGCTTCACCGAGGGCGTCGGCGACCCCGGCCCCGGCGGGGCGTTCGTCGGCTGGGCCGACCGGCTGGCCGTACTGCTCGCGGACCGGCGCCCCGAGGGAGACTTCACGTACACGAACCTCGCCGTGCGCGGCAGGCTCCTCGACCAGATCGTGGCGGAACAGGTCCCCGGGGTCGTCGCCCTCGCGCCGGACCTGGTGTCCTTCGCGGCGGGCGGCAACGACATCATCCGGCCCGGCACCGACCCCGACGAGGTCGCCGAGCGGTTCGAACTGGCGGTGGCCGCGCTGACCGCCGCGGCCGGCACCGTCCTGGTGACCACCGGGTTCGACACCCGCGGGGTGCCCGTCCTCAAGCACCTGCGGGGCAAGATCGCCACGTACAACGGGCACGTGCGCGCCATCGCCGACCGCTACGGCTGCCCGGTGCTCGACCTGTGGTCGCTCCGCAGCGTCCAGGACCGCAGGGCGTGGGACGCCGACCGGCTGCACCTGTCGCCGGAGGGCCACACCCGCGTGGCGCTGCGCGCCGGACAGGCCCTCGGCCTGCGCGTCCCGGCCGACCCCGACCAGCCCTGGCCGCCCCTGCCGCCCCGCGGCACGCTCGACGTGCGGCGCGACGACGTGCACTGGGCGCGCGAGTACCTGGTCCCGTGGATCGGGCGCCGGCTGCGCGGCGAGTCGTCGGGCGACCACGTGACGGCCAAGGGAACGCTGTCGCCGGACGACATCAAGACGCGGATCGCCTCGGTGGCCTGAGGCGGACCGGGCGGCCGGGCCCCGTGCGACAGCCCCTAACGTCGTGCGGACACCAGGGCCGCCCGCTCCAGGCCCAGTTCCCGGGCCAGCGCCTCGTCCACCCACTCCTGCGCCCGGGCCCGCGAGACCGTGCCCGCGTACGACGTGAGCTGCACCGCCAGCCCGTCGAGCAACGCCGTCAGACGCAGGGCGGCGGTCTCCGGGTCGGGGCAGGAGAACTCGCCGCCGGCCGCGCCCTCGGCGATGACCTCGGCGAGCGCCGCCTTCCACTGCCGGTCCAGCTCGCGCGTGACCTCCCGCAGCGCGGGCTCGCGCGGCGCCGCCGCCCAGCCCTCGATCCACAGCCGCCAGCCCTTGGCGTGACCGGTCGGCGCATACCACCGCACGGCCGCCCGCAGGCGGCGCAGCGCCGTCGTACGACGGGTGAGCAGCTTGTGCAGATGGGCGAGATCGGCCTCGGCGGCGTGCGTGAACGCGGCGGCCACCAGCCGTTCCTTGGTGGAGAAGTGATAGAGCACCAGAGCGTTGCTGACACCGAGCGCGGCGGCCACGTCGGCGATCCTCAGCGCCGCCACGCCCCGCGCCGATATCTGCTCGACGGCAGCGCGCAGCAACTCCTCGCGGCGCTCCGCCACGCTCAACCGGACTCTCCCCACGCACGTCACCCTATACAGGCCCCCGACGTGCCGTGAGGCCCTTGCGGTTCGCCGCGGACCGGGAACACGGATGTGGCGTCCGTCGTTCGAGGTGTCGTAGGACGAGACGAAGACGAACAAGACGAGAGCCTGACCGCTCCACCTGGAGGTACCGTGCCCGCTTTCCGTTCCCCGCATCCCGGGTTCAGCGTGCCGCGGCCCGCGGCCTTCGGCGCGGACCCGGGTGGCGAGCGGATGGCGCGCATCCGCAGATCCCCGCACTTCCGCGACGGCGTCTTCCAGAACCCCGGCGGCCCCGCCCGGACCCGGCCGTCCGGTTCGGCCACCGAGTTCGCCAAGATCTACTTCGACAAGCAGGCGCGGCTGGGCCGGTCCCCGCGGGGCTCTGTCCCGGTGCACGCCACCACCCTGGCCGACATCGCCAGGCCGCCCGCCACCGGACTCCGGCTGACCTGGATGGGCCACTCCAGCGTGCTCGCCGAGATCGACGGGCAGCGCGTGCTCTTCGACCCCGTGTGGGGGGAGCGCTGCTCCCCGGTCCCCTTCGCCGGCCCCAAGCGCCTGCACCCGGTCCCGCTGCCGCTGGCCGCCCTCGGCCCCGTCGACGTCGTCGTCATCTCCCACGACCACTACGACCATCTGGACATGCCGACCATCAAGGCGCTGGCCCGCACGGACACCGTGTTCGCCGTGCCGCTGGGCGTCGGCGCACACCTCGAACACTGGGGCGTTTCCCCCGGCCGGCTGCGCGAGCTGGACTGGCACGAGTCGACGCGCGTCGGCGGCCTCACCCTCACCGCCACCCCGGCCCGGCACTTCTGCGGGCGCGGGCTGCGCAACACCCAGCACACCCTCTGGGCGTCCTGGGTCGTCGCCGGTCAGGAGCACCGCGTCTACCACAGCGGCGACACCGGCTACTTCGACGGATTCCATGACATCGGCGCCGCGCACGGCCCGTTCGACGCCACGATGATCCAGCTCGGGGCGTACGCCGAGTTCTGGCCGGACATCCACATGACCCCCGAGGAGGGCGTCCGCGCCCACCTCGACCTCCAGGGCGGCCGGCCGCACGGCACCCTGCTGCCGATCCACTGGGGCACGTTCAACCTGGCGCCGCACGCGTGGGCGGAGCCGGGGGAGTGGACGAGGGACGTGGCCGGGGAGGCGGGTCAGGCGGTGGCGTTCCCGAGGCCTGGGGAGCCGTTCGAGCCGGCGGGGGAGTTGCCGGGGGAGCCGTGGTGGCGGGCGGTGTCGCAGCCGATCGCGCATCCGTGGCGTCGTCCCCGGGCCGCCGAGGGCGTGGCCGGGACGAGCAGGGGGGATCTGGATCTCGCGGGAGAGCGGTGACGTTGTCGGCAACGACCCGGGGGAGATGATCCGGATGCTGGAGCGTCTTGCTGGTCACGAACGGGATCCGGAAACCACCACCGTCGCCGCGTGACGTTCGCTGCCGCCGCGCAACCGGAACGCCCGCCGCCCCGACACGCCCGACCCCATGTGCCACGCGTCTGCCGAGGACCTCGGCAGCCTTGGTCATCGGCCCGCCTGCGTCACCGGTGTCGAGTGTTCCCGTTGGTTCGAACAGCAGGATGGCGGTCTCCTCGTCCGCCACGGGGCAGTGCTCGACCCCGCGGGGAACCACGAACAACTCGCCGGGCTCCAGCACCACATCGGCGTCCCTGAGCTGGATCCTGAGGCGCCCCGGCGGTCAGGGCCAGGCGCAGGGAGCCGTCGGCGTCCCGGTACGGCTCTCTGCGCGTCGGCGGTGACGGGGTACGGGCCGAGGGCGGTGGCGGTGTCCTTGCCCTTGGAGGGCCGAGGCCGACCTTCGTCTCCGCGCCCTGCAGGTCGCGCGCGCCCGCGTCGGTGGCCACATCCGGCTGCGCGAGACCGTCGCCCGCGTCGGCAGACGCATGACCGACGAGCCCGAAGGGGGAGGGGCCGGCCCCCGGTGAGCACGAGTTCGGGAAAGGTCCTTGCCCCGATCACCGAGAGTGAACGTTTTCGATCGGGAGAGACCGTTCTCGACCCCTCCGGAACGACTGCTTCACCGGCTTATCGGTCTTTCGTACGAGGCCTCATACCAGAGCGGGACGTTGTCCGGGGGACTTTGGCAACTGCCCACCGCACATGAGGGTAGGGCGACTACTGTCAGTGTCCGTCGGGCGACGTAGGGCCGACCAACCAGTACACGGACCAGTACGAGGACACCGATGTCTCACCTCCGCGCACCGGCCGCGCGCGCAGACCGCCGCGAGGGCGGGCGGCACGGCCGGCCGGCCCCGCGCACCACCGCCGCACCGACCGAGACCCACATACGGCCCCAACTCCTGCGGCTCGCCGTCCTGCCGCCGGTGGCGGTCGCCCTCAGCGCCTGCGCGGTGGTCCTGTTCACCGTCCGGTCCACCGGCGCGCGGCCCGGACCCGTCCTGTGGGGCGTACTCGCGGGGGCGGTCTCGGTGACCGCCGCGGCCGTCGTCATCGCCGCGGTCGCCGCCGACCGCGCCGCGCGGACCGTGCGCGACCGCGTCGGCGCCCTGCGCCGCAGCACCGCGCGCCAGGAGGGCGACCTGCGCGCCGTCGTGGAGGCGTTGCGCCGCGGCGAGGCCCCGGCCCCGCGCACACCGCGCGGCGCACCGCCGGTCGACGCCGACGACTTCGAACTGCTCGCCGCCGATCTCACCCGCGCCCACGACGGCGCCGTCACCGCCGTCGTCCGCGCCGCCCAGCTCTCCAGCCAGGCGGGCAGCGAACAGAAGCTGGAGGTCTTCGTCAACCTCGCCCGGCGCCTGCAGTCCCTGGTGCACCGGGAGATCTCCATCCTGGACGAGCTGGAGAACGAGATCGAGGACCCCGATCTCCTCAAGGGCCTCTTCCACGTCGACCACCTCGCCACCCGCATCCGCCGCCACGCCGAGAACCTCGCCGTGCTCGGCGGCGCCGTCTCCCGCCGCCAGTGGAGCAACCCGGTCGACATGACCGAGGTGCTGCGCTCGGCCATCGCCGAGGTCGAGCAGTACTCCCGGGTCCGGCTGGTCCCGCCGGTCGACGGCACCCTGCGCGGTCACGCCGTCGCCGACGTCATCCACCTGCTGGCCGAACTCGTCGAGAACGCCACCCTGTTCTCCGCCCCGCAGACCCAGGTGCTGATGCGTGCCACCCTCGTCACCTCGGGTCTCGCCGTCGAGGTCGAGGACCGCGGACTCGGCATGCCCGTCGGCGAACAGGACCGGATGAACGCCCTGCTCGCCGACCCCGACCAGGTCAACGTCGCCCGGCTGCTGGCGGACGGCCGCATCGGGCTGTTCGTCGTCTCCCAGCTCGCCAAGCGGCACGGGATCACCGTCCGGCTGCAGACCAACATCTACGGCGGTGTGCAGGCCGTACTCGTCGTGCCTCAGGCGCTCTTGGGCGCGGAGCCCGGAGCGCTGCCCGGCGGTGCGGCCCGGCCGGCGCAGGCCGTCGGTGCCGAGCCGGTGCCCGTGACGCCGCCCCGGCAGCAGTTGCGGGCCGTGCCTCCCACGGCGCCGCAGGCCCCGGTCCCGTCCACCATGCCGCACGTACCGGCGCCGGGCCTGCCGAACCTCGACGCACCCGCTCCGACACCCGCGATCCCGGCTCCCGCCGCACCCCCGCCCGCCCCTGCTGCCGAGGTACCGGAGGCACCCGGTCCGGTCGAGGTGCACCGGGCCGACGGCGCACCCGTGCCGCTGCCCGTGCGCGGCACGCACCGCAACCGGCCCACCCCGGCCGCCGCCGTGCCCGGTGTGCGGCCCGACGACCGGGGCGTCCTCGCCGAACACGCGGCCACCCCGCCCGTCCCGCGGCAGAGCGCCGTGCGCGGCACCATGGGCAAGCCCCAACTGCCGCGCCGCCGCGCCCAGGAACACATCGCACCGCAACTGCGCGGCGGTCCCGCGCCCCGTCAGGAACCCGAGCAGTACACCGGGCACGACCCGGGCCTGATGGCGGCCTTCCAGCGCGGCATCGGCCTCGCCGAGGCCCAGCAGCACGCCGAACCGGCGGCGCCCCCGACCCCGACCCACGGCGACCCGGGCGTGCCGGCCGAATGACCGACCGTACGACCCGGGTCCCGTCCCCCTCCGCCCCCACGACCACCCCCACCCCCACCTCCACGCCCTTGATCACCCTCACGACCAGCGCTCCCGCAGACCTTCGTACCCCAAGGAGTCGATCCACCATGGCGAGCGATGCGCCGACCGGCCAAGTGTCCGACCTCGACTGGCTGATGAGCGGCCTCGTCCAGCGCGTGCCGCACACGAGCAGCGCGGTGCTCCTGTCCGCCGACGGACTGGTGAAGTCCGTCCACGGCCTCGACGCCGACAGCGCCGACCACATGGCGGCCCTGGCCTCCGGCCTGTACTCCCTCGGCCGCAGCGCCGGTGTCCGCTTCGGCGACGGCGGCGACGTGCGGCAGGTCGTCGTCGAACTCGACTCGGCCCTGCTCTTCGTCACCACCGCCGGCTCCGGCACCTGCCTCGCCGTGCTGGCCGGCCGCGAGGCCGACGCGGCCGTGCTCGGCTACGAGATGGCGATGCTGGTCAAGAGCGTCCGCCCCTACCTGGTCACCGCGCCCCGGCAGCAGGCCGTCGAACCCCCGGCGATGAGGCCTTGACGGTGGCCGCGGCCGGCGACGGGCCCTGGCTCGACGACGCGGCCGGACGGCTGGTGCGCCCCTTCACCGTCAGCAACGGCCGCACCCGGCCCACCGTCGCGCTCGACCTCATGTCCCAGGTCATGGCCACCGGGGCGACCCCCCTCGGCTACCTCGGACCCGAGCACACGCAGGCACTCGACCTGTGCCGGGCGCCCCTTCCGGTCGCCGAACTCGCCGGCCGCCTGCGGCTTCCGGTGGCGGTCACCAAGGTGCTGCTCTCGGACCTCGTCGACTGCGGCGCGCTGACCACCAAACCCCCCGCCGCGTTCCACCACCATCCCACGGACCGGGCCCTTCTGGAGGCAGTGCTCGATGGACTACGACGACAGCTCTGACCACGCACACGGCGAAGGCGCCGACCTGTTCCCGACCGCCCTGAAGATCCTCGTGGCGGGCGGATTCGGCGTCGGCAAGACGACCTTCGTCGGCGCGGTCAGCGAGATCGCGCCGCTGAGCACGGAGGAACTGCTCACCACGGTCAGCGCCGCGACCGACAACCTCGACGGAATCGAGAACAAACTCGAAACGACCGTGGCCATGGACTTCGGCCGCCTCACCCTGGACGCCGAACACGTCCTGTACCTCTTCGGCACACCCGGCCAGGAACGCTTCTGGTTCATGTGGGACGAACTGTGCGAAGGCGCACTCGGGGCGGTGATCCTCGCCGACACCCGCCGCCTGGAGGAGTCCTTCGCGGCGGTCGACTTCTTCGAGGAGCGCGGCCTCGGCTTCGTCGTCGCGATCAACGAATTCGACGGCTCCTACCGCTACGACCCCGAGGAGGTGCGCGCGGCCATGGACCTCCACCCCGAGATCCCGATCGTGCGCTGCGACGCCCGGATCTCCAGCTCCGGAGTCCAGACACTGCTCACCCTCGTACGCCACCTCATCGCCCACACCCCGGCCACCGCCTCGGGGTTCGGCGCCGGGGTCCGCCCATGAGCTACGACCCGCCGCGCCCGGCCGGACGTCTGCTGCTCACCCCGGAGGACCGGGAGGCCCCCGAGCGGGTACGACGCCTGCGCCGGCTCGGTCTCGCGGAACGCGCCGACCCGGCCCTCGACGCCTTCGCCACGCACCTCGCCGGTGTCGCCGAGGCGCCGTACGCGATGGTCAACTTCCCTGTCGAGGGCGGGCAGTTCTTCGCGGGCCTGCGGGTGCCGGAGGTCCCGCCGGCGACGCGCGGTGACGGGACCAGTCCCGAGTTCGGCCGGGTCCAGCCCCGCGACCACGGCTTCTGCCCCCACGTGGTGGTCCGGCGCAAGGCGCTGGTCCTGGAGGACGTGCGCGACTACCCGCGCTTCGCGGGCAACCCCGTCGTCGACGCCTTCGGCATCCGCTCCTACCTCGGCGCCCCGCTCATCGACGGCACGGGGACGGTGCTCGGCACCGTGTCCGCCGCCGACGTGCGCCCCCGCACCTGGGGCACCGCGGGCCTGGCGACGATCAAGTCGGCCGCGGCCGACCTCGTGCGGCGTATCGAACGCAGCGCGCAGGACGGGCTCCCGCTGTGAGTCCCGGGGCGATCGGCTGCCCGGGACGTGCGGCGTGAAGGAAAGCTGCGGCCGGGCTTAAGAAAGGCTCGATGGACCGGGGGCGGTGTCGTACGGCAGATTGCTGTGCGATTCCCCTCCCCCTTCCCGGACGCGGGCCGCTAGGGGGTGTCGTTTGGATCAGGCCGGCTCCGGGCGACGGTGCCTTGTGGCCGACCTGAGCGGGGTCTGGTGCGTGCAGCTGCAAGGCGGAGGAGGGCGCCAGGGCGGAGCCCTGGCAACCGACGACAACGCCGCAGATGTGCGTGCCAGGCCCCGCGACCCCGGCAAGATGCAAACGACACCCCCTAAGCATGCCCACCGCCGGGACCTCACCCCGTCAGGAGCGGTAGCGTTGAAGGCGCTGGTCAAGGAGAAGGCGGAGCCCGGGCTGCGGCTCGCGGACGTGCCCGAGCCCGTCGTCGGACCCGGTGACGTGCTGATCAAGGTGCTGCGCACCGGCATCTGCGGCACCGACCTGCACATCCGGGCCTGGGACGGCTGGGCGCAGCAGGCCATCCGCACCCCGCTCGTCCTCGGCCACGAGTTCGTCGGCGAGGTCGTCGACACCGGCCGCGACGTCACCGACATCAAGGCAGGCGACCGGGTCAGCGGCGAGGGCCACCTGGTCTGCGGCAGGTGCCGCAACTGCCTGGCCGGCCGGCGCCACCTGTGCCGCGCCACCGTCGGCCTCGGCGTCGGCCGGGACGGGGCGTTCGCCGAGTACGTCGCCCTGCCCGCGTCCAACGTCTGGGTGCACCGGGTCCCCGTCGACCTCGACGTCGCGGCGATCTTCGACCCGTTCGGCAACGCCGTGCACACCGCCCTGTCCTTCCCGCTGGTCGGCGAGGACGTCCTGATCACCGGCGCCGGACCGATCGGCCTGATGGCCGCCGCCGTGGCCCGGCACGCGGGTGCCCGCAACGTCGTGATCACCGACGTGAGCGAGGAGCGGCTGGAACTGGCCCGCAAGGTCGGCGTCAGCCTCGGCCTGAACGTCTCGAACGCGACCATCGCCGACGGACAGCGTGAGCTGGGCCTGCGCGAGGGCTTCGACATCGGCCTGGAGATGTCCGGCCGCCCCGAGGCCATGCGCGACATGATCGCCAACATGACGCACGGCGGCCGGATCGCCATGCTCGGCCTGCCCGCCGAGGAGTTCCCGGTCGACTGGGCCCGCATCGTCACCTCCATGATCACCGTCAAGGGCATCTACGGCCGCGAGATGTTCGAGACCTGGTACGCCATGTCCGTGCTGCTCGAAGGCGGCCTCGACCTCGCCCCGGTGATCACCGGCCGGTACTCCCACCGCGACTTCGAGGCGGCGTTCGCCGACGCGGCCAGCGGCCGGGGCGGCAAGGTCATCCTCGACTGGACCGCGTGAAGACGTACGTATCCTCTTAGGAGCTTCTGAGATGTTCGACTCCGTGCGCGACGACCTGCGCGCCACCCTCGACGAGATCCGCGCCGCCGGCCTGCACAAGCCCGAACGCGTCATCGGCACCCCGCAGTCCGCCACCGTGAACGTCACCGCGGGCGGCCGCCCCGGCCAGGTCCTCAACTTCTGCGCCAACAACTACCTCGGCCTCGCCGACCACCCCGACGTCGTGGCCGCCGCCCACGAGGCGCTGGAGCGCTGGGGCTACGGCATGGCCTCCGTGCGCTTCATCTGCGGCACCCAGGAGGTGCACAAGGAACTGGAGGCCCGGCTCTCCGCGTTCCTCGGCCAGGAGGACACGATCCTCTACTCCTCCTGCTTCGACGCCAACGGCGGCGTCTTCGAGACGCTCCTGGGCCCGGAGGACGCGGTGATCTCCGACGCCCTCAACCACGCCTCGATCATCGACGGCATCCGCCTGTCCAAGGCCCAGCGGTTCCGCTACGCCAACCGCGACATGGCCGACCTGGAGGCGCAGCTCAAGGCCGCGGGCGAGGCCCGCCGCAAGCTGATCGTCACCGACGGCGTCTTCTCCATGGACGGCTACGTCGCCCCGCTCGACGAGATCTGCGACCTCGCCGAGCGCTACGACGCCATGGTCATGGTCGACGACTCGCATGCCGTCGGCTTCGTCGGCCCCGGCGGCCGCGGCACCCCCGAGCTGCACGGCGTCATGGACCGCGTCGACATCATCACCGGCACCCTCGGCAAGGCGCTCGGCGGCGCCTCCGGCGGCTACGTCGCGGCCCGCGCCGAGATCGTCGCCCTGCTGCGCCAGCGCTCCAGGCCGTACCTGTTCTCCAACACCCTCGCCCCGGTGATCGCCGCCGCCTCCCTCAAGGTGCTCGACCTGCTCGAGTCCGCCGACGACCTGCGCGTACGGCTCGCCGAGAACACCGCGCTGTTCCGCCGCCGGATGACCGAGGAGGGCTTCGACATCCTCCCCGGCGACCACCCCATCGCGCCCGTCATGATCGGCGACGCGTCGAAGGCGGGCCGCATGGCCGAGCTGCTCCTGGAGCGCGGCGTGTACGTGATCGGCTTCTCCTACCCGGTCGTCCCGCAGGACAGGGCCCGCATCCGCGTCCAGCTGTCCGCCGCCCACTCCACGGACGACGTGAACCGCGCGGTGGACGCCTTCGTGGCGGCCCGGGAGCAGCTCACGGCCTAGAAACCCTCAGTGACCTGAGAGAATCGATCCCATGATCGAGGCGCGGCGGCTGCACATCCTGCGAGCGGTGGCGGATCACCGCACGGTGACGGCGGCGGCCGCCGCGCTCTACCTCACCCCGTCGGCGGTCTCCCAGCAGCTGGCCGCCCTGGAGCAGGAGACCGGCCACCGCCTGGTCGAGCGCGGCGCCAAAGGCGTTCGTCTGACCCCGGCCGGCGAGATCCTGCTCAGCCACACCAACGCCGTCCTCGCCCAGCTGGAGCGGGCCGAGGCAGAGCTGGCCGCCTACGGCTCGGGCCAGGCCGGCACGGTCACGGTCGCCTCCTTCGCGACCGGCATCGCCCTCGTCGTCGCGCCCGCCCTGGCCCGCCTCGCCGCCTCGGCGCCCGGCATCCGCGTCCGCGTCCAGGACGCCGAGGGCGACGCAAGCCTGCCGATGGTCCTCGACCGGCAACTCGACGTCGCCGTGGCCGTCGAGTACCGGGGTGCGCCGGCCGCCGACGACCCGCGCCTGACCCACGTCCCGCTGTACGCCGAGCCCTTCGACGCGGTCGTCCCGGTCGCCCACCGCCTCGCCGACGCCGCGGAGGTCCCGCTCGCCGAGCTGGCCAAGGACACCTGGATCGGCCCCTACCCGGGCAACCCCTGCCACGACGTGGTCGTGCTGGCCTGCGAGAACGCGGGCTTCCAGCCCCGCCTCGAACACTCCTCGGACGACTTCCGCGCCGTGGTCTCCCTCGCCGCCGCCGACGCCGGGGTGGCCCTCGTCCCGCGCTCGGCGCTCCACGGCACCGACCTCACCGGCGTGGTCGTCCGCCCGGTCGACGGGGTCGCTCCCACCCGCCGCGTCTTCGCGGCCGTACGCCGAGGGGCGGAGGAACACCCGCTCATCCGCCCGGTGCTGGACGCACTCGGCGAGGTGGCCCGGGCGTGAGGCTTCCGTAACCGGGCTGTCTCATTTCCGGGATATCCTCCCGAATATGACACGAGATGAGGAGTGCGCGGACGACGAGCGCGCGGACGACGAGCGCGCGGATACGGTCGACGCCCGCCTCGCCGCGCGGCTGGCCGAACTGCGGGCCGAACGCGGCTGGTCGCTGGGGGAGCTGGCGGAGCGCAGCGGGGTCAGCCGCTCCACCCTGTCCAGGGCCGAGCGGGCCGAGACCAGTCCCACCGCCGCTGTGCTGAACCGCCTGTGCGCGGTCTACGGGCGGACCATGTCCCGGCTGCTCGGCGAGGTCGAGGGCGAACCCGCGCCGCTGGTGCGGGCGGCCGAGCAGGCCGTGTGGGAGGACCGCACGGGCGGGTTCGTGCGCCGCTCGGTGTCCCCGCCGCACGCCGGACTGCGCGGCGAACTCGTCGAGGGGCGGCTCGCCGCGGGCGCCGACATCGCCTACGACCGGCCACCCGTGCCCGGTCTGGAACAGCACGTCTGGCTCCTGGAAGGGGCCCTGGAGATCACGGCGGGGGACGTGCGGCACGCCCTCGCCGCCGGGGACTGCCTGCGGATGCGGGTGTGGGGGCCGACACGGTTCCGGTGCGCCGGAACCGAGACCGCACGCTATGCGCTGGCGGTGGTCCTGCCGTGATCGTGGACCGTGTCGACGAGCACGGGGTGGTCGGTCTGCTGGACGGCCTGGCCGGTCTGCTGACCGACACCGTCGCGGGCGGTGCCTCCGTCGGCTTTCTCATCCCGCTCGGTCACGCGGAGGCCGCGCACTGGTGGCGGGGGCGGGCCGCCGCGGTGGCCGCCGGTCGGCTCGCCCTCTGGGTGGCGCGGGAGGAGGACCGGGTGGCCGGAACCGTGAGCCTCGCCCTGCCGGACAGACCGAACAGCCGCCACCGCGCGGAACTGGCCAAGCTCATGGTGTCCCGCGAGGCCCGCGGTCGGGGACTGGGCCGACGGCTGCTGACCACCGCCGAGGAGGCGGCCGCGGCGGCCGGCATCACCCTGCTCCACCTGGACACCGAGACCGGCAGCCCCGCCGAGCACCTCTACCGGTCCGCCGGATGGACGCGGGCCGGCACGATCCCCGACTACGCGACGGACCCGCGCGGGGAACTGCGGCCGACGACGCTGTACTTCAAGCAGGTCGGCGGGCAGGACGGCCGCCGGACGGGCACACCCGCCGTCGCCCGGTGATTGTCAGTGCCGGCGGATACCGTGCCTGTCATGCCGGACGCAGAAGACGTACGCCGTATCGCCCTGTCCCTGCCGGACACGACGGAGAAGATCGCCTGGAGCATGCCCACCTTCCGGGTCGCGGGAAAGATGTTCGCGACGCTCCCCGAGGAGGAGACCTCCCTCGCGGTGCGCTGCCCGAAGGAGGAGCGCGACGAACTGGTGCTGGCGGAACCGGAGAAGTTCTGGATCGCCGGCCACGAGGCCCAGTTCGCCTGGGTACGGGCCCGGCTCGCCGCCCTGGAGGGCGAGGACGAGCTGCGCGACATCCTCGCCGACTCCTGGCGCCAGGCGGCCCCGGTCCGGCTGCTGGAGGCCCACCCCCGGCTGGGGCTGCCCGCAGGCGGCTGAAAACCCCTCGGGCGTTGTCAGTGCCCCGTGGCATGATCCGAAGGCGTGCGTGACGGCCGGGACCGGAGGGGGGTCCCGGCCGTCGGACGCACGGTGCGCGGGACCGGGGGTGCGGGGGCGGTTCGCCGGCGGGGGACCGGCAGGGGAGAGAAGAGAGCGGGATGGCCGGTACGTCGTCACAGGCCGGGCGCCAGGGCGCGCCCGCGGACGGGCAGCGGGCGGCGGCGCGAGCCGTCTGGTCGCGGGACTTCGCCCTGTTCTTCACCGCCCGGGCCGTGGCCCGCCTCGGCGACACCATGCTGCCCGTCGCCCTCGCCGCCGGCCTGCTCCAGCACGGGTACGGGGCGGGCGCGGTCGGCCTCGCCATGGCCGCCACCGCCGCCGCCTTCGCCGGTCTGGTCGTCTTCGGCGGAGTCCTCGCCGACCGCTTCAGCACCCGCAAACTGATGATCGGCGCCGACCTGGTGCGGCTCGGCACCCAGGCCCTGGCCGCCGCCTTGTTCTTCTCCGGACACGTCGTGCTCTGGCAGATCTGCGCCATCGGATTCGCCAACGGCGTCGCGGGCGCCGTCTTCCAGCCCGGCGTCGCCAGCACCGTGCCCCGGCTCGCCTTTGACGTCCAGGGCGCCAACGGCGCGATCCGCGTCGCCGAGTCCGCCGCCCAGCTCGCCGGCCCCGCCGTCGCGGGTCTCCTGGTCGGCTTCGCCTCACCCGGCGGGGTCTTCGCCGCCCACGCCACCACGTACGCGATCAGTGCCCTGTGCCTGCTGCTGCTCCGGCTGCCGCCGCTCCCGCCGGGCAGTCGGGCGGTGTCCGGCCGCGGGAGCAGGGCCTTCCGCGCCGACCTGGTCCAGGGATGGCGGGAGTTCCTCGCGCGCCGGTGGCTGTGGAGCGTGATAGCCGTCTGGTGCGTCTACATGATCGCGGTCTGGGGCCCGACCGTGCCCCTGGTCGCCACCGAGGTGGTGCGGGAGCACGGCCCGCGCGCCTACGGACTGGTCAACTCCGCCCTGGGTGCGGGGACCGTCGTGGGCGGTCTGCTCGCCCTGCGGCTCAGGCCGCTGCGCATGCTCCGGGCCGGCGCGATCGCCCTCGTCGGCTTCGCCGCCTTCCCCGCCAGCGTCGGTGCCGGGCTCGGCGTACCCGCGATGGCGGCCGGAGCCGCCGTCGCCGGGGCCGGCATGTCCTTCTGGGGCGTGATGTGGGCGACCAGCGTGCAGACCCAGGTCCCGCCGGACGTCCTCAACCGCATCCACGCCTACGACGTCGCGGGCTCGCTGGCGATGATGCCGGTGGGCCAGGCCCTCGCGGGCCCGGCCGCAGCCGCCCTCGGCGCCGACCACGTCCTGCTCGTCGCGGGGGCGACCAGCTTCGCCGTGTGCGCCGCCCTGCTGCTGATACCGGCGGTGCGCGGGCTGGTCCGGGTGGAGGCGGCCGCGGCGGGCCCGGGCGGCACCCCGGCCGTGACCGAGCCGTCGCGCACGCGGAAGTGCTGACGCCGCCGGATGCCGCGCCGGAAAAGCCGTGCGCGACCACCGGCCCGAGTGCGGTATGGTTTTCCTGCACGTTCGGCCGGGGGAAACCCCAGGTCAGGCGGGCAACGGGACGTGGCGCAGCTTGGTAGCGCACTTGACTGGGGGTCAAGGGGTCGCAGGTTCAAATCCTGTCGTCCCGACTGGAGACAGTCGTTGATCGAGGGGCGGTTCCGGAGAGATCCGGAACCGCCCCTCGATTGTTCGCCCTGCGGCGTGCCTGGGCGCTCAGGCGAGATGCCCGATATATCACTGTCGGGTGTCCGCGCTCATCCTCTGCCACTTCGCGCTCGCGCTGTTCGCCGCGCCGCTGGTGAGACGGTGCGGAACGCGTGCCTTCCTCGTACTGGCCCTGCCGCCCGCCGCGGCGACCGTCTGGGCCGCCACCCGGTGGAGCACGACGGCCGCGGGCGGCGCCGACACCGTCGCATGGCGCTGGCTGCCGGCCTACCGGGTGGACTGGGCGCTGAGACTGGACGCCCTCGCCGAACTGATGGTGCTGCTCGTCGCCGGAGTGGGCACGCTCGTCCTGGTCTACTGCGCCTCGTACTTCGACGACCGCTCGCGGCAGCTCGGCAGGTTCGCCGGCAACCTGCTCGCCTTCGCCGGGGCGATGCTCGGGCTCGTGCTCGCCGACGACCTGGTGCTGCTCTACGTCTTCTGGGAACTGACGACGGTCTTCTCCTACCTGCTGATCGGCCAGACCAGCGACCGCAAGCGCAACCGGCGCAGCGCCCTGCAGGCCCTGACGGTCACCGCACTCGGCGGCCTGACCATGCTCGTCGGCCTCCTGGTCCTCGGCCACGAGGCGGGCACCTACCGCCTCTCGGCGATCCTGGCCGATCCGCCGCCCCCGTCGGCGGCACTGTCCACGGCGATCGTGCTGATCCTCACCGGCGCCCTCGCCAAGTCCGCGATCTGGCCCTTCAGCCTCTGGCTGCCCAACGCCATGGCCGCCCCCACTCCGGTCAGCGCCTATCTGCACGCCGCCGCCATGGTCAAGGCCGGCGTCTACCTCGTCGCCCGGCTCGCCCCCGCCTTCGCCGACGTCACGCCCTGGCGCCCGCTCCTGCTGGTGGCCGGCTCGGTGACGATGCTGCTGGCCGGGTGGCGGGCACTGCGGATGAACGACCTGAAACTCGTCCTCGCGTACGGCACCGTCAGCCAGCTTGGCTTCCTCACCGTCCTCACCGGAGCCGGCCGCCACGACACCGGCCTCGCCGCCACCGCCATGATCCTCGGGCACGCCCTGTTCAAGGCGCCGCTCTTCCTGGTCACCGGCATCGTCGACCACGCCACCGGCACCCGGGACCTGCGGGGGCTCTCCGGACTCGGACGCCGGCTGCCCGCCGTGTGCGCCGTCGCCGTGACCGCCGGGGCGTCCATGGCCGCCGTACCGCCCCTGCTCGGCTTCACCGCCAAGGAGGCCGCCTTCCAGACGCTCCTGGACGGGAGCACCGGCGACCGCTGGGCGCTCGCCGCGACCGTCCTCGGTTCGGCCCTCACCACCGCCTACACCCTGCGCTACCTGTGGGGCGCCTTCGCCCGCAAGCCCGGCCTGCCCGACACCGACGCGCACCGCGTGCCGGTGGCCTTCCTCGCGCCGCCCGCCGTGCTCGCCCTGGCCTGCCTGGTCCTCGGACCCGGGGTGACCTGGCTCCAGGGCCTGCTGGGCAGCTACGCCGGGCAGTTCCCCGCGCCCGCCCATCCCTACCACCTCACCCTGTGGCACGGAGCGGGCCCGGCCCTCGGCCTGTCCGGCGCGGCGTGGGCGGGCGGGGTACTGCTGTTCCTCGCCGCGAGCCCCGTCGCGCGGGTCGGCCGGCAGCTCGCCTGGCGCTCCGCCGACCTCGTCTTCGGACGGATGCTGCTCGCCCTGGAACGCACCGCCCTGCAGTGCACCGGACTCGTGCAGCGCGGCTCGCTGTCGGTGTACCTGGTGACGACCATGAGCGTGGTCCTCGCGGGGCAGCTCGCCGTGCTCGTCGTCGACGAACCCTGGACCGGGGTGCCCGCCCCGAGGCTCTGGGACCACCCGGCCCAGGCCGGTGTCGCCCTGCTGACCTGTGCCGCGGCCCTGCTGTGCCTGCGCGTGCGGCGCCGGATGAAGGCCGTCGTCTTCGCCGGCCTCACCGGCTACGGCACCGCGCTGCTCTTCGTCGCCCAGGGCGCGCCCGACCTCGCGCTCACCCAGTTCTGCGTGGAGACCGTCTCGATGATCGTCTTCGTGCTGGTGCTGCGCCGGATGCCGGTGCGCTTCGAGGAGAACTTCAGCCGGTGGCGGCGCCTGCTGCGGATGCCGGTGGCCCTGGCGGGCGGCGCCGCCGTCGCCGTCGTCGTCTGGATCATGGCGGGGCACCGCCGGGCCGACAGCGCGGGCGCCGCGATGGTCGAGGAGACCGCGCACCACGGCCTGAAGGACGTGGTCGCCACCATCCTCGTCGACCTGCGGGCCTGGGACACGATGGGGGAGTCCGCGGTGCTCGCCGCCGCCGCGATCGGCGTCACCAGCCTCATCTACCTGCACCGCCGCGCCGACGGGACCGAGCAGCCCGTCCTGCCGCTGCCCGGCGACCACCCGCACGCCGGACTGCGCACCGCCTGGCGGGCGGGCGGGTACGAGTCGGCGGGGCTGCCCAGCGGCGACGAAGGGGCACCGGAGCGGACCTGGCTCGCCGCCAGCGCCACCCTCGCCCCCGAGCGCCGCTCACTCGTCCTGGAAGTGGTCGCCCGCCTCATCTTCCACCCCGTCCTCGTCCTCTCCGTATACCTGCTGCTGTGCGCGGAGAACCTGCCGGGCGGCGGCTTCGTCGCGGGCCTGACCGCCGGCGTCGCGTTCATCGCCCGCTACCTCGCCGGCGGACGGCACGAACTCGCCGACGCCGTGCCCTTCAAACCGGGCCTGTTCACCGGCCTCGGCCTCTTCCTGTCCACGGGCATCGCACTGGGCGGCCTCGGCGAGGGGACGGTGCTGCACGGCTGGACCTGGCACGGCCACCTGCCCGTGTGGGGCGACGCCCACCTGTCCACCGCCGTCCTCTTCGACTGCGGGGTCTACCTCCTGGTCCTCGGCGTGGTCCAGGACATCGTGCGGGCCCTCGGCGCCAGGATCGACCGCCAGATCGAACGGGCCGCCCCACGCCCCGAGACGGGCCGCGCATGACCGTCAGCCTCTCCCTGCTGGTGGCCGCCGCCGTCCTCAACGCCGTCGGCGCCACCCTGCTGTTGACCCGGTCCCTCACTCGGATCCTGCTGGGCGCCGTCGTCCTCGGCAACGGCGTCAACCTGCTGGTGCTCGCCTCCACCGGCAGCGCTGGCGAGGCACCGCTGCTCTACCCGCACATCATCCGCAACCGCGTCACCGACCCCCTGCCCCAGGCCATCGCCCTCACCGCGATCGTCATCACCCTCGCCACCACCGCGTTCCTGCTCTCCATGGCCTACCGCAGCCACCAGGTCACCGGCTCCGACGAGATCAGCGACGACACCGAGGACCGGATGGTCGCCCTGCGCGCCGAGTTCCTCGACCGGCGCGGCGAGCTCCGCGACCGCTACCGCGAGGCCCGCGCCGAGGACGGCGGCGCCGACGCCGAGCAGCGCGCCCGCTACCGCGCCGCCCGCAAACGGCTCCGCCGCCGGGTCCGCCGGGAACGCGCCTACCAGGCCCGCGCCAACGACGTCTCCGGCAACCTCTGGAACGACATCCTCGGCGCCGACCCCGAGGACTACCGGGAAGGCCGCGAGCTGGGCTCCACCGACGCCGCGGGCCGCCCCGGACCGGCGCCCGCCCGGATCGCCGGGCCCTCCAACGACCCCGAGGAGACCGGCCGCGAGCCCGACTCGCTCCCCGGCGAGGACTCCTGCCACCCGCCGCCCGACCAGCCCGACGACCCGGGCGGCGCCGGCACGGAAGGAACCAGGTGAACGCGCTCGTCCCGCTCCCCGTCCTGCTGCCCCTGTGCGTCACCGGCCTCAAGCTGGCCATCGGGCCCCGGCTGCACCGGCTCCAGCGCTTCATCAGCCTCGCGGTGCTCGGCGCGGTCCTGGTGCTCTCCGTGGTGCTCATGGTGGCCGCCGACCGCCACGGCCCGCTCAGCGTGCACCTCGGCGACTTCGCGCCGCCGGTCGGCATCACCCTCGTCGCGGACCGGCTGGCGGGGCTGATGCTCACCGTCTCCAGCGCCGTCACCCTGCTCGTCCTCGTGTACTCCCTCGGCCAGGGCATGGCAGACCGCGACGACCAAGCGCCGGTCGGGGTCTTCCACCCCGCCTACCTCATCCTCGTGGCGGGCGTCTCCTGCACCTTCCTCGCCGGTGACCTCGTCAACCTCTACGTCGGCTTCGAGATCATGCTCGTCGCCAGCTTCGTCCTGCTCACCATCGGCGGCACCGCGACCCGGATCCGCGCCGGATCGACGTACGTGATCATCTCGCTGTTCTCCTCCGTGCTCTTCCTGATCGCCATCGCCATGACCTACGCGGTCGCCGGGAGCGTGAACCTCGCCCAGCTCTCCCTGCGGCTCCAGGAGGTGCCGCTCGGGGTGCGCACCCTGCTGGAGGCCATGCTGCTGACGGTCTTCGCCATCAAGGCGGCCGTGTTCCCGCTGGCGGCCTGGCTGCCCGACTCCTACCCGACCGCGCCCGCACCGGTCACCGCGGTCTTCGCCGGGCTGCTGACCAAGGTCGGCGTGTACTCGATGCTGCGCACCCAGACCCTGCTCTTCCCCGGCCACCGCCTGGGCGACCTGCTGATGCTCGCCGCGCTCGCCTCCATGGTCGTGGGCATCCTCGGCGCCGTGGCCCAGACCGACCTGAAGCGGGTGCTGTCCTTCACCCTCATCAGCCACATCGGCTACATGGTCTTCGGTATCGCGCTCGCCGGGCACGGCTCGATCAGCGGCGCGATCGTGTACGTCGCCCACCACATCACCGTGCAGACCACCCTGTTCCTCGTCGCCGGGCTCATCGAGCGGCGCGACGGCACCACGGAACTCACCCGTCTCGGCGGCCTGGCGAAGGCGGCGCCGCTGCTGGCCGTGCTGTTCTTCGTGCCCGCCATGAACCTCGCGGGCATCCCGCCGCTGTCCGGGTTCATCGGCAAGCTCGGTCTGATGCGGGCCGGTGTCGACGCGGGCGGCGGCTGGGCCTGGGCGCTGGTCGCCGGGTCCGCGGCGACCAGCCTGCTCACCCTCTATGTCATGGCGAAGGTCTGGAACCTCGCGTTCTGGCGCGACGCGCCACCGGGGGCGGAGGAGGAGGGCGTGGTGCTGGAGTCCGCCGAGGACGAAGAACCGGGCGACGACGAGGACGACGGGGAGGAGGAGAGGGCGAGCGGCCCGGGGAGAGGCAGCGACCGGGGACGGGACGCCGGTGCCGGGCTGCCGGTGCCGGCGGGCGCCGTGGTCTCCGAGGGCTTCCTGGGGCAGTCCATCACCACCACCAAACGGCTGCCCTGGCCCATGACGGCGGCGACCGGCGCCGCCGTCGCCCTCGGCCTGTCGTACACGGTGCTCGGCGGCCCCCTCACCACCTTCACGCAGGCCGCCGCGACCGAACTCCTCGCCCGCACCCCCTACATCGAGGCGGTGCTCGGCCGGTGAGCAACCTCTTCCGCGACCGTTCGCCCTACAGCTGGTCCTTCAGAGTGGGCCGCGGCCGGCGCGTCCTCGACCTGCCGCTCGTCGGCTGGCTCACCGTCATCTGGATCCTGCTGTGGGGCAGCCCGTCCTGGGCCAACCTCGTCAACGGCGTCCTCGTCGCCGTCTGCCTGTGCCTGGCCTTCCCGCTGCCCGCCGTGGACATCGGCCTCAGGCTGCGCCCGCTGGGCATCCTGCGCCTCGCCGCCTACCTGCTGTACGACATGTTCTCCTCCAGCGTCGAGGTCACCCGGCAGATCTTCGCCAAGGGCCCCTACCACGCCGCGGTCGTGGCCGTCCCGCTGCGGGTGCGCAGCGACCTCATGCTGACGGCCACCGCGGTCGCCGTCTCCAACGTCCCCGGCGGCTCCGTGATCGAGGTGCGGCGGTCCACGGCCACCCTGTTCCTGCACGTCCTCGACGCGGCCAACCCCGGCGAGATCGAGGGCGCCCAGCGGCAGGTGTGGCGCATGGAGGAACTCGTCGCCCGCGCCTTCGGCACCGCCGAGGACATCGCCGACGCCGCCCGTCCCGTACCGGAAGGTGACCTCCCGACGTGACCACCCTGCACGCCGTCGAAGACGCCCTGCTCGTCGCCTCGCTCGCGATGATCCTCGTCGCCGGCGCCCTGCTGCTGTACCGGATCTGGTACGGCCCCTCGATGCTGGACCGCGCCGTCGCCCTCGACGTGCTCGCGGCGCTCATCATCGCCGGCATCGGCGTCAAGGCCGCCCACGACCGCGACTCCTTCTACTTCCCCGTGATGCTGGTGCTCGCCTTCCTCGGCTTCAGCGGTTCGGTGGGCATCGCCCGCTTCATCGCCGTACGCGACCGGCCCTCCGTGCAGCCGGACGGCAGGCAGGACCACCGGTGAACGCCTGGACCGATGCCGCCGACCTGGCCGGGACCGTGCTGCTGCTCCTCGGCTGCCTGCAGTGCCTGCTCGGGGTGATCGGGATGCTCCGCTTCCCCGACGTGCTCTCCCGCAGCCACGCGGCGACCAAGCCGCAGACGCTCGGCATGCTCCTCGTCCTCGCCGGAGTGGGACTGCGGCTGCGCCACGGCACCGACGTGGGCACGCTCGCGCTCATCGTCTTCTTCCAGTTCCTCACCAGCCCGGTCGCCTCCCACCTGGTGGCCCGCTCCGCCTATCGCACCGGGCAGACGGGATCCCGGGGCCTGCTCCGGGACGACCTGGACCCGCAGTTGAGCGACGAGGGCCGGCGCGAGGAGTAGCCGGGGAAGCGGTCAGCCCACGCAGCCCACGTGCGCCAGTGCCTGCTTCAGCAGCACCCCGTGCCCGCCCGGCATCTCGCTCTGCACCGCCTCGGACAGGGCCTCGCGCGGATCGAACCAGACCAGGTCGAGGGCGTCCTGGCGCGGCCGGCAGTCACCGGTCACCGGCACGACGTAGGCGAGCGAGACCGCGTGCTGCCGGGGGTCGTGGTACGGCGTGACACCGTGCGTCGGGAAGTATTCCGCCACCGTGAACGGCTGGAGCGAGGACGGCACCCGGGGCAGCGCCACCGGGCCGAGGTCCTTCTCCAGGTGGCGCAGCAGGGCGTCCCGCACCCGCTCGTGGTGCAGCACCCGGCCGGAGACCAGCGTCCGGCTGACCGTTCCGTCGGGCCCGATGCGCAGGAGCAGGCCGACGCTGGTGACTTCGCCGCTGTCGTCCACGCGTACGGGCACGGCCTCGACGTACAGGATCGGCATGCGGGCGCGTGCCATCTCCAACTCGTCCGTCGTCAGCCAGCCCGGCGTGGTCTCGGTCATGTCAGACATCGCTTGATCATACTTTCAGCCGTTCGAGAGTCCCGGGCGGCGCTCCGGGACTGTGACCCGTCACACGCCGCTCAGCCGTCGTCCGCCGGACCGCCGGGAAGCCCGTAGACCCGGCGGGCATTGTCGCGCCCGGCCCAGCTGGCGAGGCGCAGCGCGTCCGGCAGGGACAGCTCGTCGGCGTCCACCCGCTCCTGCAGCAACCCGGCCAGCCCCCGGCGGAAGGCCAGCGCCCCCAAGTGGTGGAACTCGGCCACCCCGTAGGCGTCGGAGCTGTACAGCAGCTTGCGGAACGGAGTGATCTCCAGCGCCTCCGCGAGGACCGCGCCCGCCCGGGCGGGGCCGACGTGGTGCAGGGTGAGACCCACGTCGAGGTGCACCCGCTCGAAGACCGCCGACAGATAGGCCGCCTGGCGCTGGTAGGGCCAGCAGTGCAGCAGCAGGACCGGGATCGTGCCGGCGGTCAGGTGCAGCCAGTCGGTCAGCAGGGCGGGGTCCACCCGGTGCATGCGGATGTCGGCGTCCCCGAACCCCGTGTGCAGCTGCAGCGGCCGCCCGAGGTCCACGGCGGTCCACAGCAACTCCCGCACCAGCACCGGGTCGTCCAGCCGGCCGCCGCCGCGCGCCAGCCAGCGCGCGGCGGCCCGGGTGACCTCGGCGGGCGAGGGACGGGCCGGGTCCAGGTCGAAGCCGGTGCGGTAGGCCGCGACCGACTTGACGCCCACCACGCCCGGCCGCCCGACCGCCTCCCACGCGGCCGTACGGAACGCCTCCGCGTACGCGTCCGGCTCGACACCGCCCGCCGCCACCGCCTCCGCGACGCCCTCCAGCCGGACCACCTCGTAGGCCGCCGCGCCCGCCGCCGCGGCCAGCTCGGCCGGACCCGTCACGGGGTGCGGGGCGAATCCCGTGTCCACGCAGAACATGCCGGCGCCCGCGGCCCGCAGGAACCGCCGGTTGACCTCGGCCGCACCCAGTTCCGCGCGCCGGGCCACGTACCCGTCGGCGGGGGCGTGGCGCGGCAGGTCCAGCAGGGGCGCGCAGTGCCGGCGTACGGCGAGGCCGACGGGAGTGTCGAAGGGGGAGACGCCGGGCCACGCCTCACCCGCGGTGAGCAGGGCCTCGAACCCGGCGCGGTCCAGGTCGTCGGTCACCGCGCCGTGGCAGTGGTGGTCCACCAGGTCGAGCGCGGCGAGCCACTCGTGCACGGGCCCGGCGGTCATCTCAGTACTTCCAGCGGTAGGCCGCCGCCACACCGTCGTCGTCCAGTCCCTCGGCCGCCGCGGCCTCACCCAGCCGTACGGCGATCACCGCGTCGGTCAGTACCGGCCCCAGCGCCCTCCTGAGCACCTCGTCCGTACGGAAGGCCGCCACCGACTCCGTGAGCGTGACCGGCAGCCGCCGCACGCCCCGGGCCGCCGCCTCGGCGGGGTCGAGCCGGGCCGGGTCGCCGGTGGTCTCCTCCGGCAGCGGCGCGGACGAGGCGAGCCCGTCGAGGCCGGCGGCGATCACCGAGGCGAGGGCGAGGTAGGGGTTGGCGGCGAGGTCGACCGGCTTGACCTCCAGATTGGCCGCGCGGTCGTGGATCCCGGCGGTGCCGGTGACGATCCGCAGCGCGGCCTCGCGGGTCTCCCGGCCCCAGGCGGTGAACACGCCCGCCCACTGCGACGGTCGCAACCGCAGCCGGCTGGCGGGGCTGGGCGCGGTCATCGCCGTGAGCGCCGGGAGCCGGCCGAGGACTCCGGCCACGAAGGACTCGGCCTCGGTGGTCATGCCGTAGCGGCCCGTGCCGCCCGCGTGCAGGTTTGCTCCGTCACGCCAGGTGGAGAGGTGGAGGTGCCCGCCGTTGCCGACGCCCTGCCCGAGGACCGCCGGGGCGAAGGAGACGCGCAGCCCGTGTCGCCGGGACACGGCCCGGATCGTCTGCCGCACCAGCACGCTGTGGTCGGCCGCCGCCACCGGGTCGAGCGCGCCCACCGAGAGCTCGAACTGCCCCGCCGCGTACTCGGGATGGAACTGCTCCACGTCCACGCCCTGCGCCGCGAGCGCCGCCAGCAGGTCGGCGGCGCAGTCGCTCAGCTCGATCTGCCGAACGGCGCCGTACGCGGGTCCGCAGACCGCGGGGACGAACGCGTCGCCCTCCGCGTCGTCCCGGCCCACGGCCCACTCGATCTCCACGGCGGCCTTGAAGGTGACGCCGTGCCGCTCGGCCGCCCCGGCCACCGTCCGGCGCAGCACGGTACGTGCGCACGCCGGATGCGGTGCTCCCTCCTGCGTGATCCGGTCGACCGGGGCCCACGCCCAGCCGGGCTGCGCCGCCAGCACGGTCAACCGGTCGAGGTCGGGGTAGAGGCGCAGGTCGCCGTCGGGGGAGCCGAGGACGTCCGTGGTGACGATCGAGTCGTCGGCGAGGAAGGTGTCGAACACCGGTGACATGCCGACGCCCCAGGCGGCGGTGGGAGCGAGCTTCGCGGTGGGCACGGTCTTCACCCGCGTGATCCCGGCCGTGTCGACGTAGGCCAGGACCACGCCGTGCACGCCCTGCCCGGTCAGCTCGCCGCTCAGCGCGGTGGCCCGCTCCACTTCACCGGGGCGGCCGCCGGGCACGGGGTCGCTCTCGCTCACGTCTGGGCTCCTTCGCGCGTGCGCCGTCCGTCGTGGACCATTGTGCCGTCCGGTGATCACGCTGTCCGGGTTTCGCCGGATGTGCGCACGACGCGGTGAAGGCCGCCCGGGATGCCCCGGTGGAGGTCAGTCCAGGTTGGTGGGCTGCGGCGAGGGCGTCCCGCCGTCGAGGACGGTCTGCAGGCGTTCGGTGCCCTGGCGTACGCCGCGCTCGACGGAGGAGGCCTGCCCGCCGTCCAGACCGCCGGCGGTGATGGCGAGGGCGGAGGTGTCGACGCGTACGGCGGCGATGTCCAGGGTGAGCGTGACCGGGGTGGAGTCGGCGCTGCCCTGCACGGTCACGTGCACACCCTCGCGGGCGTCGCCGACGTCGGGCACCGAGGCCTCGGTCACCTGGACCGTGCGCTTGTTGCCGTCGGGGTCGGTCGCGGTGAACTCGTCGCAGGTCTGCGGCAGGGAGTCCAGCCACTTCATGCGGTCGTCGAGACCGGCGCGGTCGTACCCGGCGACCTGCTCCAGGAGGCGGGAGTCCCCCTGCTCGAAGCCGGTGAGCGCGGACGGCCCCGACGGCTCGCCGAGCAGGTTGTCGCGGTAGAGCCCGTCGAGCAGCTGCTGACACTCGGCCGCCTCGGCCTTCGCGGAGAGGAAGGCGGCCACGTCGACCTCGCCGACGAGGAGCCGGTCGCGCCACTTGTCCGCGTCCTGGACCTGGTTCCAGTCGTCCTCCAGGTCGGCCTCGGTGAGCAGGGCGGCCTTGGCGCCGGACTCGGTGAGGGTGCCCGGGGAGGCGCTGGGCGAGCCGGTCGGGGACGTCGTGGGGGAACCGCTCGGGGTCTGCTTCGCCGCGTTCTGCTCGGCGATGCCGGCTTGTTCGGCGGCGGTGCCCGAGGCGCTCCGCGAGCCGGCACCGTCCGAGCAGGCCGCTGTGGTCAGCAGCGCGCCCGCCGCCAGGGCGGAGGCCAGGAGACGGACGGGGTGGGACGGACGACGGCTCATCGCGGGATGCCCTCCTGGGACGGGAAACGGTGTCCTCAGGGCATCACCGGGGCCGAAGGCGCACCAGCGCACCGGGCTGTTCGGGTGAGGGGCCGCCCGGCCGCTCAGGCCGCGTGGTGGAGGGCGTCCTCGGCGACGTCCTTGTCCACCGCCGCCCGCACCAGCGCCGCCGCGAGGACGGCCGGTTCCGTCTTCCCGGCCAGGGTGAGGAGCCGGTCCGCGTCGTCGGGCAGACCGAGGCGCCTGGCGCCCTGGAGGGCCTTGCGGTCCAGGTAGGGGGCCGCCTCCGGCCAGACCAGTTGGGCCTCCCGCAGGAAGATGTCCGCGCCGGTCGGCCCCACTCCGGGAAACTCCTGGAGCAGCCGCCGTTCTTCCGACACGTCGCCGTTCGCCTCGTCGCGCAGCTTGCGCAGGTCTCCGCCCCACCGCTCGGTCAGCAGTTCGGCGCCCTCGCCGAGCTGGGTGGCGGTGCGCTCGTCGTAGCGCCGGTAGCCGCCCCGGCCGAGCGCGTCCACCCGTTCCTGCCAGTCGGCACCGGCCATGCGGCGCGGGTCGCGCAGCCCCGCCTCGCCCAGGGCGCGGGCGGCGGCGACCGCGATGGAGGCGCTGATGCGGGCGCTGAGCAGGTGCGCGAGGACCAGCAGCCGGTACAGCGGCTGCGGCGTGTCCTTCAACCGGATGCCCGCCTCGCCGGCGTACGTCTGCCCGTGCGCGCCGACGAGGTCGCCGACGATCCGTCGTTCGTCGCGGCCCACGGCTACGGCTTGAGCGGGTCGTGACCGACCGTCATGAGCCGGTGCCGCAGGCGGGTGTCGTCGGCCTCGGGCTCGTTCTCCAGGTCGGTCTGGGAGGTGACGGTGTCCACGACCTTGCGCATCGCCCGCAGGTCGTCCTCCGTCAGGTCGGTGCGCCGCTTCTGCAGGATCGACAGGACGTGCTGCCCGAGCGGCGGCCCGGCGTCGTCCGGCAGCGGCTCGGTCAGCTCGCCCGAGTCGCGCACCCGGAGCCAGTCCGCGAGTTCCGCGGAGGTCATGTTCACCACGCGGTGGAAGTCCTCCCACAGCGCGTCGAGTTCGAGGGTGTCGGCCATGAGGGGTCCCTCATTTCGTCGTGCGTACGTGCGTGCGGTGTGGTCAGCCGGAGCAGCGCGACGCGCTCCGCCTCGTCGGTGCCGCCCCACACGCCCGACGTCTGCCCCGACTGCAGCGCGAACGTCAGGCACTCGGGGGTCACCGGGCATCTGGCGCAGACCCGCTTGGCGGCCTCCGTGTCCCGCAGGGCGGGCCCGGCGGTGCCCACCGGGAAGAACAGATCGGGGTCCTCGTCCACACAGGCGGCGCTGCGCAACCACTCCATGCCGGCGCGGGTGCCCATGGGGCGCACGGGCAAACGCCGGGCGGGCGCCGCGCCGGATCAGCGGGCGAGCACGTCGTCCAGGAAGCGCGTGAGGTCCGTGAACACCTCGTCCCGGTTGGTCTCGTTGAAGAGCTCGTGCCGGGCGCCCGGGTAGATCCGCTCGGTGAGGTCGCCGCCGCTCAGCGGCTCGACGCCGACGCGGCTGCCGGGCAGCGGCACCAGCCGGTCGTCGTCCCCGTGCACCCACAGCAGCGGCAGCCGGCCGACGTCGCCGCCTTTGGCCACCGTCTCCAGCGTCCGCACGAACGCCTCCAGGGTCGGCCGCTTCATCGGACCGTGCCAGACCAGCGGGTCCGCCGCGTACGCCGCCCCCACCGCCGGGTCGCGGGAGAGCGAGGCCGGGCTGATCGGGGTGTCGGGGACCTCGTCCAGGGCGAGCAGCCGACGCGGCAGCTCCCAGTCGCCGATGACCGGCCCCGACAGCACCAGCGCCGCCAGCTCTCCGGGGTGGCGCTGGGCGTACCGGGAGGCGATGAGGCCGCCCATGGAGTGTCCGACCATGACGACCGGCAGGCCCGGGTGGGCGGCCCGGGCGAGCTCCGCCACGGCGTGCACGTCGGTGACCACGTCCTCGAAGTCCTCCACCACCACCCGCTCGCCCTCCGAGCGCCCGTGTCCCACGTGGTCCGGGGCGTAGACGGCGGCGCCGTGGCCGGTGAGGACGCCGGCCACCTCCTCGTAGCGGCCGGAGTGCTCGCCGTACCCGTGGACCAGCACGGCGACGTAGCGCGGCTGCCCGGCGGCCCACTCGCGGACGGTGATCCGTCCCCGCGTTCCGGTCAGGGTGTGCTCGCGGGTCTCGGCCATGTCTCCTCCGGCTGCGTCGGTGACCGTTGTCCGTTGTCCGTTGTCCGTTGTCAGGGGGATCTTCCCAGGAGGCCGCCCGGCGGTCTATAGTCCAAAACTAGCAGTGCTAATTAAAGGTAGTGCTCATCAAGGTTCGCGGTGGTCGACGCGACGGCGGTGCGCCGTCCGGCGACCGCGCGACGACGGTCAGGAGTTCCCCGTGCGTCCCGTCCACTTCGCGGCCGCCCGCCGCACCCCGATCGGCAAGCTGCGCGGTTCCCTGTCGGCCGTACGGCCCGACGACCTCGCCGCCGCGGTGATCCGGGGCCTGGTCGCCGACGTGCCCGCGCTCGACCCCGCCCGGATCGACGACGTGTACTGGGGCGCCGCCAACCAGGCCGGCGAGGACAACCGCAACGTCGCCCGGATGGCCGCCCTCCTCGCGGGCCTGCCCGAGACCGTGCCCGGCGCCACCGTCAACCGGCTCTGCGCCTCCGGCCTCGAAGCCGTCACCGCCGCCGCCCGCACCATCGCCGCCGGCGAGGCCCACATCGTGCTCGCGGGCGGCTCCGAGTCCATGAGCCGCGCCCCCTTCGTGCTGCCCCGCCCCGACGAGGCGCTGCCCCACCGCATCGAGACCGCCGACACCCGGCTCGGCTGGCGCCTGGTCAACCCGGCGATGAAGGACCTGCACGGACTGCTCGCCATGGGCGAGACGGCCGAGGAGGTCGCCGAGCGGTACGGCGTCCCGCGCGAACGCCAGGACGCGTTCGCCCTGCGCAGCCACCGCCTTGCCGCCGAGGCCCGCGGATGCGGCCACTTCGACGACGAGATCCTTCCCGTCGAGCGCCTGGACGGCGTGGTCGTCGACACCGACGAGTGCGTCCGCGAGGGCACCTCCCTGGAGAAGCTGGGGCGTCTGAAGCCGGTCTTCCGCCCCGGCGGCACGGTCACCGCGGGCAACGCCTCCCCGATGAACGACGGCGCCGCCGGACTCCTCCTGGTCAGCGAGGAGGCCCTGAACGACCTCGGCCTGGAGTCGCTGGGCCGCTACGTCGCGGGCGCCTCGGCGGGTGTCCATCCCGACGTCATGGGCATCGGCCCGGTCCCCGCCACCCGCAAGGTCCTCGCCCGGGCCGGCTGGAGCGTCGGCGACCTCGCGGAGGCCGAGTTCAACGAGGCGTTCGCCGCCCAGGCCCTCGCCTGCGTCGACCGGCTCGGCATCGACCCCGACCTGGTCAACCCGACCGGCGGCGCCATCGCGCTGGGCCACCCGCTCGGCTGCTCCGGCGCCCGCATCCTCACCACCCTGCTCCACCGCATGCGCCGCACGGGGGCCGGCCGCGGGCTGGCCACGATGTGCGTGGGCGTGGGGCAGGGCAGCGCGGTTCTCGTCGAACGCCACTAGGCCGAGCCCCCGCCCCAGAGCCACCCCCTGTGCAGAGCCGCAGCAAGGAAACGGAGCAACACCCCATGGCAACCCTCTCCGTCGCCGCCGTCCTCGCCGAGAACGCCCGGCGCCGCCCCGACAAGGAGGCGCTGGTCGAGGGCGACCTGCGCCTGACCTTCGCCGAGGTGTGGCGGCGGGCCCGCGCCCAGGCCGGCGCCCTCGTCGGCCTGGACGTCCGGCCGGGGGACCGGGTGGCGCTGATGGCGCCCAACACCGCCGACTTCCCGCAGGCGTACTACGCCGTCGCCGCGGCCGGCGCCGTCGTCGTCCCCGTGCACCTGCTGCTGTCGGCCGCCGAGGTCGAGCACGTCCTGCGCGACAGCGGCGCCACCCTGCTGCTGTGCCACCCGGCGCAGGCGGAGACCGGGGCCGCCGCCGCGCGGGCGACCGGCGTACGGATGATCACGCTCGGCGAGGAGTTCGGCAAGCTCGCCGCGGACGCCGAGCCCCTGCCCTCGTACGTCACCCGGAACGCCGACGACCCGGTCGTCGTCTTCTACACCAGCGGCACGACCGGCGTCCCCAAGGGCGCCGTGCTCAGCCACTTCAACCTGGTGATGAACGCGACGGTCAACGCCTTCGACGCCAACGACATCCGCCCCGACGACGTCGCGCTCGGCGCACTGCCCCTCTTCCACGCCTTCGGCCAGACGGTTTCCCTGAACTCCACCTGGCGGGCGGGCGCGACCCTCGTCCTGCTGCCGCGCTTCGACGCGGCGCGCGCGATCGACCTGATGGTGCGGGAGAAGGTCAACACCTTCCACGGGGTGCCGACCATGTTCGTCGCCCTCGCCGCCGCGGCGGCCGACGCCGAGGCCCTGCCCGAGCTGCGGGTGTGCGTCTCCGGCGGCGCCTCGCTCCCGGTGGCCGTCCTGGAGCGGTTCGAGGCGGCGTTCGGGGCGAAGATCTACGAGGGGTACGGGCTCTCGGAGACCTCGCCGGCGGCGGCCGTGAACCAGCCGGTGTTCGGCGTCCGGCCCGGCACCATCGGCCACCCGCTGTGGGGCGTGGACGTGGAGATCGCCCGCGCGGAGGTCGAGGACGCCGTGGAACTGCTGCCGGCCGGCGAACTGGGCGAGGTCGTCGTGCGCGGTCACAACGTCTTCTCCGGCTACCTCGGCCGCCCCGAGGCCACCGCCGAGGCGCTCGTCGACGGCTGGTTCCGCACCGGGGACCTCGGCACCAAGGACGAGGACGGGTTCCTGCGGATCGTCGACCGGAAGAAGGACGTGATCATCCGGGGCGGCTACAACGTCTATCCGCGGGAGGTCGAGGAAGTGCTGATGCGCCACCCGGGCATCGCCCAGGTCGCCGTCATCGGACTCCCCGACGAACTGCACGGCGAGGAGGTCTGCGCCGTCGTCGTGCGCGCCCCGGGCACCGGCTCCGGGGCGGCGCCCGACGCCGGCGAGATCACCGACTGGTCCAAGGAACACCTCGGCCGCCACAAGTACCCGCGCCGGGTGGAGTTCGCGGACGAACTGCCGCTCGGGCCGAGCATGAAGGTGCTCAAGCGGGAGCTGAGAGCTCGGTACACCGGCCGCTAAGGACCAATGGGCGAGACGGTGCTTACGGTGCCGGTGGGGTGCGCATAGCATCGGTGCCCGCATGGACACCATCACGCTCTGGCACCTCACCGGCTGGGAGTTCGCCGCGCTCGCCCTCGCGGCGCTGCTCGTCGGCTTCTCCAAGACCGCGGTGAGCGGGGCCAACACGGTCAGCCTCGCGATCTTCGCGGCCGTCCTGCCGGCCCGCGCCTCCACCGGCATCCTGCTGCCGGTGCTGATCGCCGGGGACGTCCTCGCCGTCCTCACCTACCGGCGCCACGCGCACTGGCCCACCCTGTGGCGGCTGTTCCCGGCGGTCGGCGTCGGCGTGGTCGTCGGCACCCTGTTCCTGGTGTGGGCGGACGACGCGGTCGTGCGTACGTCGATCGGCGTGATCCTGCTGTTCATGGCCGGGGTGACGGTGTGGCGCCGACGGCTGGCCGATGCCGCCGAGCAGCCGGACGAGGTGGCCTCGCGCACCGGTCGCGCGAAGGCCCGCTCGTACGGCGTCCTGGGCGGGTTCACCACCATGGTCGCCAACGCGGGTGGCCCGGTGATGTCGATGTACCTGCTGTCCGCCGGGTTCAGGAAACTCGGCTTCCTGGGTACCTCGGCGTTCTTCTTCCTGATCGTCAACGTCTCCAAGCTGCCGTTCAGCGCGGGCCTCGGCCTGATCGACGGCCACTCGCTGCTGCTCGACGCGGTGCTGGTCGTCTTCGTGGTGCCCGGCGCGTTCCTCGGCAAGTGGGCCGTGACCCGGATCAACCAACGTCTGTTCGAGCGCCTGGTGATCGCGGCGACGGTTGTGGGCGGTCTGCAGCTCCTGCTTGCCTGACCCGCTGCGGCAGACCGTTGCTGAGGTCCTCCACCAGCAGGCGCTTGGCGATGGCGTCGACGGCGGCGCGCAGCTCCGTGTCCGTCGGCCGCCCGATGTCCCGCTCCACCCGGTCCTCCAGCCAGGCCGCCCAGGCCCGGCCGATCACGAGGGCCTCGCGGGCGCCCGCGTCGGTGTGCGAGAGCAGGGAGCCGTGCCGGGTGAGGAACCCCTCCGCCACCATCCGGTCGAAGACCGGCAGCAGCACCTCCGGCGGCAGCCTGCGGCGGGCCGCGATCAGACCGAGGCTCGCGTGTCCGACCAGCCGCGTGAACAGCTCGACCTGCATCACGGCCCAGGCCCCGGCGACGTCCAGCCGCGTGTCGCTGTCCGCGACGATCCGGCGCGCGGTGTCCAGCTCCGTACCGCCGATGACCTTGCCGACGGACGCCTCCAGGGCCCGCCTGCTGCTCGCGTCGTGCGGTGAGGCGAAGCCCTCGCCCATGTCCGTGGAACGTGCCCGGGCACTGTCGCGCAATCGCACCTGCTTGAGGAACAGGGCGACGACGAAGCCCAGGACCGCGACCGGCACCGTCCACAGGAACACGGTCTGGATCGTGTCCGCGTACGCGCCGACGATCGGCGCCGACGCCGCGGGCGGCAGCCGGTGCACGCCCTCCGGACTGGTCGCCGCCCCGGCGATCACCGACGGGTCGGCGGCGCCGGTGCGGGCCGCCGCGCCGACGGCGTCCCGCAGGTTGGGACCCAGCGCGTTGGCGTAGATCGTGCCGAACACGGCGGTGCCGAAGGAACTGCCCAGCGTGCGGAAGAAGGTGACGCCGGAGGTCGCGGTGCCGAGGTCGGAGTACGCGACCGTGTTCTGCACGGCGATGGTCAGCACCTGCATGGACAGCCCGATGCCCGTGCCCAGCACGAACATGTACAGCGACTCCAGCCACACGCCCGTGTCCGGATCCATCAGCGACATCAGAAACAGGCCGACGCCCATCACCAGCGTGCCCACCATCGGGAACAGCCGGTACCGCCCGGTCTTGCTGACCACGTTTCCGCTGAACACCGACGCGATCAGCAGCCCCGCCACCATCGGCAGCGTCCGCACCCCGGAGACCGTGGCCGAGTCGCCGTCCACGTACTGCAGATAGGTCGGCAGATACGTCAGCGCCCCCAGCATCGCGAACCCGACGATGAAGCTGAGGACCGAGCAGACCGTGAACACCGGGTTGGAGAACAGCCGCATCGGCAGCATCGGTTCGGCCGCCCGGGTCTCGGCCCAGCAGAACAGGCCGAGCGCGACCAGCCCGCCCGCGAACAGCCCGACGATCACCGCCGAGCCCCACGCGTACTCGTTGCCGCCCCAGCTCGTCGCCAGGATCAGCGCACTCGCCCCGACCGCGACCAGCGCGATGCCCAGGTAGTCGATGACGGGACGGGCCGCCGACTTCACCACGGGGATGGTGCGGGCGGCGGCGACCACGACGACGACCGCGATGGGCACGTTGACGTAGAACGCCCAGCGCCAGGACAGATGGTCGGTGAACAGCCCGCCGAGCAGCGGCCCGATGACCGTCGCGACCCCGAACACCGCGCCGATCGCGCCCTGGTACTTGCCCCGTTCCCGCAGCGGGATGACGTCCGCGATCAACGCCATCGACGTCACCATCAGGCCGCCCGCGCCGACGCCCTGCACCGCCCGCCAGAGGATCAGCAGCGGCATGTCGGTCGCCAGCCCGCACAGGAACGAGCCGGTGATGAACACGACCGCGGACACCTGGAAGACCACCTTGCGGCCGAACAGGTCGCCGAACTTGCCGACCAGTACCGTCGCCACGGTCTCCGCGAGCAGGTAGGAGGTCACCACCCACGACATGTGTTCGGCGCCGCCCAGGTCCGACACGATGGTGGGCAGCGCGGTGCCGACGATCGTCTGGTCCAGGGCCGCGAGCAGCATGCCGAGCATGATCGTGACGAAGACGACGTTGCGGCGTCGCCGGTCCAGCACGGGCGGCTGGGCGGCGGCCGTCCGTGGCGATTCCTCGGCGACTGTCACGCGGCCACGATCACACCGGTGCACCGGCCACGCATGCGGGACGGGGCCGCCCGGGTATGCGGCGGTCAGCGGTCGCCGGGGTTGCGCCGCAGCAGATAGGTGTCCATGATCCAGCCCTTGCGCTCGCGCGCCTCCGCCCGCAGCCGCTCGATCCGGGGCGCCGCCTCGGCGATCGGACCGGAGGCCAGGATCTCGTCCGGGGTGCCCAGGTAGGCGCCCCAGTAGATGTCGATGTCCTGGTCCGCGTACTGCCGGAAGGTCTGGTGGGCGTCCAGCATCACGACGACGTCGTCCGCGTCCTCGGGGAAGCCCTCGGCCAGCCGCCGCCCCGTGGTGATCTGCACCGGCCGCGCCACCCGGTTCAGCCCGGTCCGGTGCCGGGCGACCAGTGAGGAGACGCTGCTGATACCGGGCACCACGTCGTACTCGAACGCCACGGCCCCGCGCTGCAGGATCTCCTCCAGGATGCCCAGCGTGCTGTCGTACAGCGCGGGGTCGCCCCACACCAGGAACGCGCCGCTCTCGTCCTCGCCCAGCTCCTCGGCGATCAGCCGCTCGTAGATGCCGGCGCGGGCATTGCGCCAGTCCCCGACGGCGGGGGAGTACGCCGCGCCGCCCGCGCTCCGGTCCCGCTCGGGGTCGCGCGCCTCGACGACGCGGTAGGTCCCCTCCGGTATGTGCGTCTCCAGCATCTCCCGGCGCAGCCGCACCAGGTCGGCCTTGGCCTCGCCCTTGTCCAGGACGAAGAACACGTCCGTGCTCCGCAGCGCCCCGACCGCCTGGAGCGTCAGCTGGTCGGGGTCGCCCGCGCCGATTCCGATCACATGAATTGTCCGCACGCCACGAGTCTGCCGTACGACTCCGGCAACGCCCCGGCCGGGCTGCCCCCGGCGGGCTGCGGACCGGTCAGCCGCTCAGCCGGGGCGCCCGCGCCGCCGCGTCCACGGAACCGCCGCCCTCCACCTCACCGGCCAGCTCCCGGGCCCACGCCGCCACCGAGCCGAGGTCCATCCCGTACGGCCGCTCCCGCCCGGCCTCCGACGCCTCCCACGCCGTGACGGCACCGGCCCCGCGCCGCAGCAGCCTGGCCCCGCCGGTGACGTTGCCGCGCGCCGCGTGCGTGAGCCCGACGGCCAGCTGGGCCATTCCGCGCCACAGCTCCCGCTCCTGCGCGGGCCCCGACTTCCAGGCGTCCTCGAAGACCTCGTGCGCGTGGAACGGTTTCCCGTCGTCCAGCAGCCGCTGCGCCTCGGCGACGGTCTCGTCCGGGGCCCGTACGACCCCCTCGGGCTGGCGCGGCACGCCGTCGGCGCCGTACGGCAACGGCCGCCCGAGCCCGTCCCGCGGCCGGGCATTGCGGGCCCGCCCCTCCTCGTCACGGTCCCGGCCGCCCACCGGTCGGTCGGAGGCGGCGTCGTCCACGGGGCTGTCGGCACGGCTGTCCATGGGACCGATTGTGCCTCGCCGACGCCCGCTTAGGCGTCGCCCGGTGTGTGGGGTAAAGTGCTGTCCGCGTGATCGCGCGGTGCACCGTGCGTGAGCACACCGGGACGTGGCGCAGCTTGGTAGCGCACTTGACTGGGGGTCAAGGGGTCGCAGGTTCAAATCCTGTCGTCCCGACTGGAGACAGTCGCAGGTCGGGGTCGGTTTCAGAGGTATGTGAAACCGGCCCTTGATCTTTTCGGAGGACCGTTCGGGACCACGTCGTCCCAGGTGTCCGTCTGCCTGCCGGCGGACGACGCCGCCCACCTCACCACCGCACCGCTGATCGCACCGTCCCCGGCCCGTCCGCTGCCGAGGTGAGACTTGTGTGCCGCCGCGGGAACATCGAGATGCAGACTTCGGAGGACGACCTGAGCAGGAGTGGGACCGAGGCGGCACACGGTCAGGAGGAGACCCGACATGGCAGGCGCGGCAGACACGGAGAGCGGTGGGCAGCGGCGCCGGGGCGACGCGCCCGGCCGGCTCACCGAAGCCCTTGAGGCCATCGGGGCGGGGGCGTACGTGGTCGACGCGCAGGGGTGCATCCTCGCCGTCAACAGCCGGGCCGAGGAACTGCTGGGCCGCCGGGCCGAGGACATGGCCGGCCAGGACGCACACGATCTCCTGCACCGGGGGCCCGAGGGACAGCAACTGCCCGCCACCCAGTGCGGGATGCGGCAGGCGTTCCACGCCGGACGCCCGGGACAGGCCGCGCTCGACCACTTCGCCCGCGCCGACGGCTCCACGCTGTCCGTCTCCTGGCTCGTCACCCCCTACTCCGGGCACGGTCGGAACGCCCACACCCTCGTCATCTTTCATCCGCGCGAGCAGGCGCGCTCCGCCGAACCGCCCCCGGAGCGGTCCGTGCGGCCCCTGAGCGAACTCGAACGACTGGCCCTGCTGGCCGAGACCACGACCCGGCTGACCTCCACGCTCAACGTCGACGAGACGCTGCGCAGACTGGTGGCCCTGGTCCTGCCGCGGCTGGCCGACTGGGCCGTCATCGATCTGATCACCGAGCACGAAGAGGTGTGGCGCACCGCAGTGGTCCATGCCGAGGGGGGCCGCCTGGTGCACCGGGAGGATCTCGAAGGGCCGATGCCGCCGGTGCCCGAGGAGTCGCTCATGCCGCTCTCCCGTGCCCTGCGCGGAGTCGCCTCCGCGCTGGCCGGGCCCGACACCTACCGGGGCACCCCGGACTCCGGCATCGCCGTCGAGCAGCGCCGGATGCTCGACGCCACCGGCATCCGGTCCGCCGCCATCGTCCCCATCCGGGGAACCCGGGAGGTCCTGGGAGCCCTCACCCTGGGACGGGCCGACGCACCGGGGGAGTTCTCCACCCCCGACCTGCCCCTGTTCGAGGACGTCGCCCGGCGGGCCGGCCTCGCCCTGGACAACGCCCGCCTCTACCAGCGCCAGCGTGCCGTCGCCGAGACCATGCAGAATCACCTCCTGCCGCAGATGCCGCGCGTCCCCGGGCTGCAGATGGCCGTCCGCTACCTGCCCGCCCCCGACGCCTCCCAGGTCGGCGGGGACTGGTACGACGCCTTCTCCCTGTCCGACGGCGCGACCGCGCTGGCCGTCGGGGACGTCGTGGGCCACGACCTGGAGGCCGCGGCCGGAATGGCCCAGTTGCGCAACATGCTCCGTGCCTACGCCTGGTCGCAGCAGGAGCCGCCCAGCCGCGTCGTGGAACGCCTGGACGAGGCGATCATGCCCATCACCGACGTCTCCATGGCCACGCTCGTCTTCGGCCGCGTCAGCAGGACGGACAACGGACTCTGGCGGCTGTCCTGGACCAACGCCGGTCATCCCCCGCCCCTGCTCGTCACCCGCGAGGGTCTGACCGACTACCTCACCGACGGACACAGCCTCCTGCTCGGCACGGGCCTGGGCACCTCCCGTCCGGACGCGACCGTCCTGCTGCCACCGGGCTGCACACTCCTGCTGTACACCGACGGCCTCATCGAAGTGCCCGGTCGCACCCTCGACGAGGGCCTGGACCGGCTGCGCCAGCACGCCGCCGCGCTCGCCCACCGGCCCCTGCCGGCCTTCGCCGACCAGCTCCTGCACCGGGTCCGGCCCCCCGGTCTCGACGACGTCGCCCTCCTGGCGCTGCGCACACCCGGAAGGGCACCGCACGGGCACGGGTGACGGAGAGCCAGGGGGCCGCCGGAGGACGGACGGAAAAGGCGCATCCGGAGCACAACCAATCCCCGCCGCCCGTAGTCACACCAGGCAGGAGTAAACGACTCCTACGACCGCAAGGGGGAAATATGCGCATTGCACGCTCCGCCCTGTCCGTCACCGCCGTGGCGGCCCTGTCCCTGGGCACCGCGACGGCGCTCGCCGCACCCGCGTCCGCCGCTCCCAACACCACGCCCGGCAAGGTCTGCGGCAGCGGCTACAAGACCGTCAACTCGGCCGCCGTCGGCTCGCGCGGCACCGTCTACCTCACCTACAACGCCACCAACGGCAAGAACTGCGTCGCGACCATCCGCAACACCCCGGGCACCGCGACGGACATGTCCGCCTGGATCTACGTGCCCGACACCCAGGCGTACGACGAGGACTACGGGACGTACACCTCGTACGCCGGCCCCACCTACGTCTACGGCAAGGCCCACTGCGTGGACTGGGGCGGCAGCATCGGCAACGTCAGCGTCCAGATCACCGGCTCCAACTGCGCCGCCCTCGCCGAACACCGGGTCACCACCGTCCGTTGACCGGCCCCCGGTGACGGCCGCGGCGCGTCGCGTGCCGTCACCGTCCGCGGCCGCGGGTGGCGTTGCCGGCCCCGGGCGGTCACTCCCGGGGCCGGGCCCCCGCGGCCACGAGCAGGTCCGTCGTCTCCCGGTGCGGGCCGGTCGACGCCCAGTCCAACGGCGTCCGGCCGGTGCCGTGGTCCTCGCGCAGATTCGGGTCCGCTCCGTGATCGAGGAGCGTGCGGACGGTCTCCGCGTGGCCCCAGCAGGCCGCCCCGCACAGGGGCGTGCCCTCCGAGCCGGTCCCGCTCTCCGTGTCGGGTCGGGCGCCGGCCTCGAGCAGCACGCGGACGACGCCGACGTCCCCGTTCACGGACGCGAGGTACAGCGGAGTGCTTCCCGCCGTGTCCGCCGTCTCGGCCGGCGCTCCGGCCCGCACTGCCGCCCGGACCCGCGCCACGTCGCCGACGAGCGCGGCGTCGACGAGACGCCGGGACAGTTTCTTGTGCTTTCGCCTGTTCACGCGAGCCGAGACTACCGAGTGCTTGACTTGAAGCGCACTTCAAGTTGAAGACTCCCCGCCGTGCCCGGACGACCGGACACGCATGGGGAGGAACATCATGAAGTACCGCACCATCGGCACCGACCCCGCCCACCGCCGGGAGGTGAGTGTGCTGGCGCTCGGCGCCATGCTCTTCGGGTCACTGACCGACGAGAGGACCTCGTTCGCCGTCCTCGACCGCTATGTGGAGGCCGGCGGCAACTTCGTCGACACGTCCGACAACTACGCCTTCTGGACCGACGGCGGCCAGGGCGGCCAGAGCGAGGAGCTCCTCGGCCGCTGGCGGCGCAGCCGCGGGGTCGGCGACGAGGTCGTCGTCGCCACCAAGCTCGGCGCGCGTCCACTGGCGCCCGGCACCGGCTACACCGACAACCCGGAGGGCCTGTCGGCCAAGGTGATCCGCGAGGCCGCCGAGCGCAGCCGGGACCGGCTCGGGGTGGACAAGCTCGACCTGCTGTACGCGCACATCGACGACTACACCGTGGAGCAGCGCGAGACCGTGGAGGGGTTCGGCGCACTGGTCGCGGAGGGCACGGTGGGGCTGCTCGGCGTCAGCAACCAGGCGATGTGGCGCGTCGAGCGGGCCCGCGCCCTGGCCGCCGCTGCCGGGCTGCCCGGCTACGAGGTGCTGCAGTACCAGCACAGCCACCTGCGGCCCCGCTTCGACGTGCCCAGCGAGTTCTCCCCGTACGGCAGCCTCGGCCAC
Source organism: Streptomyces sp. NPDC085944 (assembly GCF_040686295.1). NCBI lineage: Bacteria > Bacillati > Actinomycetota > Actinomycetes > Kitasatosporales > Streptomycetaceae > Streptomyces > Streptomyces sp. NPDC085944. The sequence continues at coordinate 400,445 of NZ_JBFBJX010000004.1, forward strand.
GCCGGCGCCGAACTGCTCGGCTATCTGCGGGCCGAGCCGGACCTGACCCTCGTCGCCTACTCGCCGCTGCTGGCCGGCGCCTACGTCCGCGAGGACAAGCCGCTGCCCCCGGACTACGACCACCCGGGCACCCCGGCCCGGCTCGCCGTGCTCCGCGAGGTCGCCCGGGAGACCGGGGCCACGGTCAACCAGGTCGTCCTCGCCTGGCAGATCGGCGCGGACCTGCCGATCGTGCCGCTGGCCGGGGCCTCGTCGCTCGCCCAGCTCGAGGAGAACCTCGCCGCCGTGGACCTGGAACTGACGACGGACCAGCGGGCCCGCCTGGACGCCGTCCACTGAGGCCGGCCGGTCGTCCGGTCAGTTCCTGACCAGCAGCTGGAAGTCGAACGCGTACCGGGACGCGCGGTAGACGTGCGTCCCGTACTCGACCGCCCGCCCCGTGTCGTCGTAGGCGGTGCGCTGCATGGTGAGCAGCGCGGCGCCCTCCGCCTCGCCGAGGCGCTCGGCCTCCTCCCGGGAGGCGATGCGGGCGCCGACGGTCTGCCGGGCGCTGTGCAGGGTGATGCCGGACGCGCGCATCATCCGGTACAGGCCGGTCGACTCCAGCCGGGCGTCGTCGAGTTCCAGCAGGTCCGCCGGAAGGTGGTTGCACAGCATCGCCACCGGCTGGCCGTGGGTGAGGCGCAGCCGCTCCAGGACGGTGACCTCGGTGCCCTCCGCGACACCGAGGGCGGCCGCGACCTCGGCTGCGGCCGGAACGCGCTCGTTGCGCACCACCCGGGTGCCGGGGCCCTGCCCGGCCGCCTCCAGGTCGTCGTAGAGACTGCTCAGTTCCAGCGGGCGCTTGACCTGGCTGTGCACCACCTGGGTGCCGACCCCGCGCCGCCGCACCAGCAGCCCCTTGTCGACCAGCGACTGGATGGCCTGGCGGACGGTCGGCCGGGACAGGCCGAGGCGGACGGAGAGATCGACCTCGTTGCCCAGCAGGTTTCCCGGCGCGAGCACGCCGTGTTCGATCGCCGCCTCCAGCTGCTGGGCCAGCTGGTAGTAGAGCGGCACCGGACTGCCGCGGTCCAGGGCGAAGTCCAGGGTGCCGGTCGCGGGGGCGGTCACGGCACGTGCGGGGTCGCCGGAATTCGCCATGGACGTACCTCCCTTGGATGGGTGACTGGCTGTCGGGGCGGGCGGCGGAGGCAGGGTCAGAGGTGGTGGCGGCGGTCGGCCAGCGCGCGCTCGTAGGCCTTGCGCGCGTCGGTGGCCGCCTCGCGGGCGGACACCTCGGCCACCGGCACGTCCCACCAGGCCTGGGCCGGCAGCGCGGCCGACGGGGGCGCCGTCTCGACGTACACGCACGTCGGGCGGGTCGCCGCCCGGGCCGTCGCCAGCGCCTCGCGCAGCTCCCGCACCGTCTTGGCGCGCAGGACGTCCATGCCGAGGCTGGCCGCGTTGGCGGCGAGGTCGACGGGGAGCGGGGCCCCGGTGAACGAGCCGTCGGCGACGCGGTGGCGGTAGTCGGTGCCGAAGCGTTCGGCGCCCACCGACTCGGACAGGCCGCCGATGGAGGCGTAGCCGTGGTTCTGCACCAGGACCAGCTTCACCGGCAGGTTCTCCTGCACGGCCGTCACGATCTCCGTCGGGTTCATCAGGTACGTGCCGTCGCCCACCAGGGCCCACACGGGGGTGCCGGGCGCGGCCTGCTGGACGCCGAGCGCGGCCGGGATCTCATAGCCCATGCAGGAGTAGCCGTACTCCAGGTGGTACTGGCGCGGGGACCTGGCCCGCCACAGCTTGTGCAGGTCGCCGGGGAGCGAGCCGGCCGCGTTGATCACCACGTCCTCGTCGCCGACCACCGCGTCGAGCGCGCCCAGCACCTGCGTCTGGGTCGGCACCGCGCCGTCGTCCTCGGCCCGGAAGGCGGCCTCGACCTTCTCCTCCCAACGGGCTTTCCCCGCGCGGTACTCCGACTCGTACGCCGCGTCCACGCGGTGGCCGGACAGCGCCTCCGTCAGCGCCGTGAGCCCGGCCCGCGCGTCGCACACCAGGGTGCCGGCGGCGAGCTTGTGGGCGTCGAAGGCGGTGATGTTGAGGTTCAGGAAACGGACGTCCGGGTGCTGGAAGAGGGTGCCGGAGGCGGTGGTGAAGTCCGAGTAGCGGGTGCCGACGCCGATCACCAGGTCGGCTCTGCGGGCGAGTTCGTCGCTCACCGCGGTGCCGGTGTGGCCGATGCCGCCGAGGTCGGCCGGGTGGTCGTGGCGCAGGGCACCCTTGCCGGCCTGGGTGGAGGCGACCGGGATGCCGGTGGCGTCCACCAGCGCCCTCAGGGCGTCCTCGGCCTCGCTGTGGTGGACGCCGCCGCCCGCGACGATCAGCGGGCGCGCGGCGGCGCGGACCGCCCGTACGGCCTCGGCCAGCTCCGCCGGGTCGGGTGCGGGGCGGCGCACCCGCCAGACGCGGTCGGCGAAGAACTCCTCCGGCCAGTCGTACGCCTCCGCCTGCACGTCCTGCGGCAGCGCCAGGGTGACCGCGCCGGTCTCCGCCGGGTCGGCCAGCACGCGCACGGCCTTCGGCGCGGAGGCGAGGAGCGCCTCGGGCCGGGTGATCCGGTCGAAGTAGCGGGACACGGGCCGCAGGGCGTCGTTGACGGACGCGTCGGCCTCGACGGGGTGCTCCAGCTGCTGGAGCAGCGGGTCGACGGCGTGCGAGGCGAAGTAGTCGCCGGGGAGGAGAAGAACCGGCAGCCGGTTGATCGTGGCGAGGGCGGCGCCGGTGACCAGGTTGGTGGCGCCGGGGCCGATGGAGGTCGTCACCGCTTGCGCGGACAGGCGGCCCAGCTGCCGGGCGTGGCCGACGGCCGCGTGCACCATGGCCTGTTCGTTGCGGCCCTGGTGGTACGGCATCGCCTCGCGGTACTCGACGAGCGCCTGGCCGAGGCCGGCCACGTTGCCGTGGCCGAAGATGCCCCAGGTGCCCGTGATCAGCCGGCGTCGCGCGCCGTCGCGTTCGGTGTACTGCGCGGCCAGGAAGCGCACCAGGGCCTGGGCGGTGGTCAGTCGGCGGGTGGCGGCGGCGCTCATGCGGACCTCTCCGGTGCGGTGTAGAGGGGGAGCCGGCAGTCGACCGGCTGCTCGGGCCAGGTGTCGCGGACCCAGGCGTGGTCGGGGTGGTCGCAGATCAGCCACGCGCGCTCGGCCTCCGGCCCCGCCATGACGTTGAGGTAGTACATGTGGTGACCGGGGACCGCCATCGACGGTCCGTGCCAGCCGTCGGGGATCAGCACGACGTCCCCGTCGCGCACCTCGGCGAGCACGTCCGTGCCCCGTCCCTGCCCGGAGGGGGAGACGCGCTGGTAGCCGAGGCCCGGGGTGCCGTCGTGGGCCGCGAACTCGAAGTAGTAGATCTCCTCCAGCACCGACTCCTCGCCGGGGCGGTGCTCGTCGTGCTTGTGGGGCGGGAAGGAGGACCAGTTGCCGCCCGGGGTGAGCACCTCGACCGCGATCAGCCTGTCGCACTCGAACGTCCCCGCCGCGCCGAAGTTGTTGACCTGTCGCGAGCAGTTCCCGGTGCCGCGCAGCTCCACGGGCACCGACGACGCCGGGCCGTAGCGGGCGGGCAGGCGGCGGGTGCAGCGGGCACCGGTCAGCGCGAACCGGCCGCCGCCGGGGGACGTCAGGGTCGTGCGGGCGTCGCGGGGGGCGTACGCGAAGTCGGTGACGCCGCTGAACACGCTGTCGCGTCCGGTGAGCCGGAAGGTCTCCTCGCCGGAGTCGTCGGTGACCCCGACCGTGCAGCCGCCGCTCAGCGGCAGGACGATCCACTCGCTCTCGCCGCTGTCGAAGGTGTGGCTGCCGCCGGGGGGCAGGTTCACCACGCGCAGGCTCGAGTAGCCCCAGCCCGCGCTCTCGGGCGTCACGTCCACGACGTACGGGCCGTCGGCCGCGGCCTTGCCCGCCGGAAGGTGATAGGTCATCCCCTGCTCCTCCGCCTCGGTTGACTCACAGCAGTCCCACGGCCGTGTCCACTGCCTCTTCCACGCTGCCCCCGGCCGGGTAGAGCAGCGAGCGGCCGACCACCATGCCCTGCACGGTGGGCAGCCTCAGGGCCTTGCGCCAGCGTTCGTAGGCCGCGGTCTGGTCCGCGGGGGAGCCGCCTATGTCGCCGCCGAGCAGCACGGCGGGCAGCGTGGAGGTCTCCAGGACCTCGGCCATGTCGTCCGGGTTCCGGGTGACGGGCAGTTTCAGCCAGGTGTAGGCGGAGGTGCCGCCGAGGCCGGAGGCGATGGCGACGGAGCGGGTCACGGCCTCGGCGGACAGGTCGTTGCGGACCCGTCCGTCGATCCGGCGGGAGATGAACGGCTCCACGAACAGCGGCAGTCCGTGTGCGGCCATGGCGTCCACCGCGCGGGCGCTCGCCTCCATCGTGGTCAGCGAGCCGGGGTCGTCGTAGTCGATGCGCAGCAGCAGCTTGCCCGCGTCGAAGCGCAGGCGGGCGATGTCCTCGGCGCGGTGGCCGGTGAAACGGTCGTCCATCTCGAAGGCGGCGCCCGCGAGGCCGCCGCGGTTCATCGAACCCATGACGACCTTGTTCTCCAGCACCCCTAGCAGCAGCAGGTCCTCCAGCACGTCGGCGGTGGCGAGCACCCCGTCGACGCCGGGCCGGGACAGGGCCGTGCACAGGCGTTCCAGCAGGTCGGCCCGGTTGGCCATGGCGAGCCGGCGGTCGCCGACGCCGAGCGCGCCGCGCGCCGGATGGTCGGCGGCCACGATCATCAGGCGGCCGGAGTCGCCGATCAGCGGTCGGCGCACCCGGCGCGCGGCGGCCTCGGCGATCGCCTCCGGATGCCGGGCCCTGACCGCGGTGAGGTCCGGGATGCTGGAGATGCTGGGGGACAAGACGTAGCTCCGTTCAGGGAGTGGCTCGCGCGAGGAGGTCGTCGACCTCCGCCCCGGTGGGCATCGCGGAGGAACAGGCGAGACGGGAGGCGACGAGGGCGCCGGCCGCGTTGGCGTACCGCATGATCCGCTCCAGCTCCCAGCCGGAGAGCAGACCGTGGCACAGGGAGCCGCCGAACGCGTCGCCCGCGCCGAGGCCGTTGACGACCTCGACCGGGACCGGTGGCACCTCGGCCGACCGGCCGTCGCGGTGCACGGCGAGGACGCCCTTCGGGCCCTGCTTGACGACGGCCAGTTCCACTCCGGCCGCCAGCAACGCGTCGGCGCAGGCGCGGGGTTCGCGCACGCCGGTGGCGATCTCGCACTCGTCCAGGTTGCCGACCGCGACGGTCGCGTGCGCGAGCGCCTCGGCGTAGTACGGGCGGGCCCGGTCCGGGTCGGCCCAGAACATGGGGCGCCAGTCCAGGTCGAAGACCGTGGTGCCGGACTTCGCGCGGTGGGCGAGGGCGGCCAGCGTCGCCGTGCGGCTCGGCTCCTCGCTCAGCCCGGTGCCGGTCATCCAGAAGATCGAGGCCGCGCGGACGGCGTCCAGGTCCAGTTCCTCCGGGTGGATCTCCAGGTCCGGCGCCTTGGGGCGGCGGTAGAAGTACAGCGGGAAGTCGTCCGGCGGGAAGATCTCGCAGAAGGTCACCGGGGTCGGGTAGGCGGCGACCGGGGTGACCCAGCGGTCGTCGACGCCGAACTCCTTCAGCGCGCCGTGCAGATAGCCGCCGAAGGGGTCGTCGCCCGTGCGGGTGATGACGGCCGCGGTACGGCCGAGCCGGGCGGCGGCGACCGCCACGTTGGAGGCCGAACCGCCGAGAAACTTGCCGAAGGTCTCAACCTCCGCCAGGGGTACGCCCGTCTGCAGAGGATAGAGATCGACCCCGATGCGGCCCATCGTGATCAGATCGAAACGCGGGACTGACTCGGCCATGTGCGACGCTCCTCGGGCTGGGCGGGGGCCTGCCGCCTCCCAGGTGTATGACTCCTGGACGACGCTGTCAAGACTTTGTACTTACATTCGGACCTGTGAGTGAAATGATGTCTTGACAAAGTATTGACAGTGGGCGTCTCAAGGACTTGTATCCGGTCCCAGCGCAGCAACAGCCATTCTTCTCGGGTCTGGCACTCGGGTCAGGCACACGGCTCTCCCGTCGCACAGTCGCACAGTGAGGTGCAGGAAAAGATGGACCGCTCTTCGCACGCCCGCTCCCGCAGATTCGCCCCCGCCGTGGCCCTCGCCGCCGCCGCGGCCCTGACCCTCGCCGGCTGCTCCAGCAGCTCGGGCGGGAAGAAGGCCGACGACGAGGGCGACTCGGGTGCCTCCGCGGGCAAGGCGAACACCCCCCGCATGACCGTCGCCCTGGTCACCCACCAGGCGCCCGGCGACACCTTCTGGGACATCGTCCGCAAGGGCGCCCAGGCCGCCGCCGACAAGGACAACGTCAAGCTCGTCTACTCCGCCGACCCCAACGCGGGCAACCAGGCCAACCTGGTGCAGAACGCGATCGACCAGAAGGTCGACGGCATCGCCGTCACGCTCGCCAAGCCGGACGCCCTGCGCAGCGTCCTCGCCAAGGCGGAGAAGGCCGGCATACCCGTGGTCGGGCTCAACTCCGGTCTGGCGGACTGGAAGAAGCTCGGCCTGATGGAGTTCTTCGGCCAGGACGAGAGCGTGGCGGGCGAGGCGTTCGGCAAGAAGCTGAACGAGGTGGGCTCGAAGAAGGCCCTCTGCGTCATCCACGAACAGGGCAACGTCGGCCTGACCCAGCGCTGCGACGGCCTGAAGAAGACGTTCGAGGGCTCGGTGGAGAACCTGTACGTCAACGGCGCCGACAAGCCCTCGGTCAAGTCGACGGTCACGGCCAAGCTGCAGCAGGACGGCGCCATCGACCACGTCGTCACGCTCGGAGCCCCCTTCGCCATGACCGCCGTGCAGTCGGTGGACGAGTCCGGCAGCAAGGCCAAGGTCGCCACCTTCGACCTCAACAAGGAACTGACCGGCGCCATCGAGAAGGGCGACATCGAGTTCGCCGTCGACCAGCAGCCCTACCTCCAGGGCTACCTGGCGATCGACGGACTGTGGCTCTACAAGAACAACGGAAACTACAGCGGCGGCGGTGAGCAGCCGGTGCTGACCGGCCCGGCCTTCGTCGACAAGTCCAACGTCAAGGCCGTCGCCGAGTTCGCCTCGAAGGGCACTCGGTGATGAGCATGGCCAGCCAGGCTGAGCCGGCGGTGACCACACCGCCGGCTCCCGGCCCCGAGGAGACCGACGGGCGGACCCGTGAGCGCCACGTGGCGCTGCGGCTGCTCGCCCGGCCCGAGGTCGGGGTCTTCCTCGGCGCCGTCGCCGTGTTCGTCTTCTTCCTGATCGCCGCGCCCACGCTCCGCGACGGCGGCTCCATGGCGACGGTGCTGTACCAGTCGTCCACCATCGGCATCATGGCGCTGCCCGTCGCCCTGCTGATGATCGGCGGCGAGTTCGACCTGTCGGCCGGTGTCGCCGTGGTCACCTCGGCGCTCACCGCGGGCATGCTCAGCTACCAGCTGACCATGAACGTCTGGATGGGCGTCGTCGTCGCCCTGGTCGCCTCGCTCGCCGTCGGCGCCTTCAACGGCTGGGTGCTGGTGAAGACCGGCCTGCCGAGCTTCCTGGTGACGCTGGCCACCTTCCTGGTCCTCCAGGGCGTCAACCTCGCCGTCACCAGGCTCGTCACCGGCAACGTCGCCACCGACGACATCAGCGACATGGACGGCTTCGACCAGGCCAAGGCGCTGTTCGCCTCGTCCTTCGACGTCGGCGGCATCGAGGTGAAGATCACCGTCGTGTGGTGGCTGGTCTTCGCCGCCCTGGCCACCTGGGTGCTGCTGCGCACCAAGTACGGCAACTGGATCTTCGCCGTCGGTGGCAGCCAGGAGTCCGCCCGCGCGGTCGGCGTGCCGGTCACCTTCACCAAGATCACGCTGTTCATGCTGGTCGCCTTCGGCGCCTGGTTCGTCGGCATGCACCAGCTGTTCTCCTTCAACACCGTGCAGTCCGGCGAGGGCGTCGGCCAGGAGCTGATCTACATCGCGGCGGCGGTCATCGGCGGCTGTCTGCTCACCGGCGGCTACGGCTCCGCCATCGGCCCGGTCTTCGGCGCCTTCATGTTCGGCATGGTGAACCAGGGCATCGTCTTCGCGGGCTGGAACCCCGACTGGTTCAAGGCCTTCCTCGGCGCGATGCTCCTCGGCGCCGTCCTCATCAACCTGTACGTCCGCCGCGCCGCGACCCGGAGGTGACCGCAATGACCGGCAAGACCCCCGGGACCGCACAGCCCCCCGGTACCCACGGCGCCGTTCTCGCCGACCCAACACCCGAGCGCGGCCGTCCGCTCGTCGAACTGCGCGGCACCGGCAAGTCCTACGGCAACATCCGCGCCCTGCACGGCGTCGACCTCGCCGTCCACCCCGGCAGAGTGACCTGCGTGCTCGGTGACAACGGGGCCGGCAAGTCCACCCTCATCAAGATCATCTCCGGACTGCACCAGCACACCGAGGGCGAGTTCCTCGTCGACGGCGAGGCGGTGCGCTTCGCCAGCCCGCGCGACGCCCTCGACCGGGGCATCGCCACGGTCTACCAGGACCTCGCGACCGTCCCACTGATGCCGGTGTGGCGCAACTTCTTCCTCGGCTCCGAGATGACCAAGGGCCCCTGGCCCGTGCGCCGCCTCGACATCGCCCGCATGAAGCGGACCGCCGACGAGGAACTGCGCCACATGGGCATCGTCCTGGACGACCTCGAACAGCCCATCGGCACGCTCTCCGGCGGCCAGCGCCAGTCCGTCGCCATCGCCCGCGCCGTCTACTTCGGCGCCCGCGTCCTCATCCTCGACGAGCCCACCGCCGCCCTCGGCGTCAAGCAGTCCGGCGTGGTCCTCAAGTACATCGCGGCCGCCCGCGAGCGCGGCCTCGGCGTCGTCTTCATCACCCACAACCCCCACCACGCCTACATGGTCGGCGACCACTTCAGCGTGCTGCGCCTGGGCACCCTCGAACTCAGCGCCGCCCGCGCCGACATCACCCTGGAGGAACTCACCAACCACATGGCGGGCGGGGCGGAACTCGCCGCCCTCAAGCACGAACTGGCCCAGGTCGGCGGCGTCGACCTCGCGGCGCTGCCCGACGACCCGGGCGATGCGGCGAGGGCCACCACGCCCGATACTGCCGACAAGGCCCGCAAGACCGACCGGACCGACCAGAGCGAGAGCGTCCCGTCCGACAGCACCGCACCCGGCACCGCCGAAGGGAAGGCCTGAGCATGCCCTCTGCCCTCGACCGCATCCGCGTCGGCTCGGCCCCCGACTCCTGGGGCGTCTGGTTCCCCGACGACCCCCGGCAGGTGCCCTGGGAACGGTTCCTGGACGAGGTCACCGAGGCCGGCTACGACTGGATCGAGCTGGGCCCCTACGGCTATCTCCCCACCGACCCCGCCCGGCTCACCGACGAGGTGACCCGGCGCGGCCTCAAGGTCTCCGCGGGCACCATCTTCTGCGGGCTGCACCGCGGCCCCTCCGAATGGGACGCCACCCGGGAGCAGGTCGGCCGCGTCGCCGCCCTGACGCAGGCCATGGACGCGAAGCACCTCGTCGTCATCCCGTCCTTCTGGCGCGACGACAAGACCGCAGAGATCCTGGAGCCGCCGGAGCTGACCGGCGAGCAGTGGACCCACCTCACCCGGGGCATGGAACGCCTCGGCCGCGAGGTGCGGGACACCTACGGCCTGGACATCGTCGTCCACCCGCACGCCGACACCCACATCGACACCGAGGAGCACGTGGAGCGCTTCCTCGACGCCACCGACTCCGACCTCGTCAACCTCTGCCTGGACACCGGCCACTACGCCTACTGCGGCGGCGACAGCGTCAAGCTGATCGAGACCTACGGCGAGCGCATCGGCTACCTCCACCTCAAGCAGGTCGACCCGGAGATCCTCGCCGGCGTGCGGGAGGGCGGGGTGCCGTTCGGACCGGCCGTGCAGCGCGGCGTGATGTGCGAGCCACCGGGCGGCGTGCCGGAGCTGGGCCCGGTGCTCACGGCGGCCCAGGAACTCGGCGTGGACCTGTTCGCCATCGTCGAGCAGGACATGTACCCCTGTGAGCCGGACAAGCCGCTGCCCATCGCGGTGCGCACCCGGAAGTTCCTGCGGTCCTGCGGCGCCTGAAGCGGCCCCACCGGCGGGCAGGGTACCGCCGGTGCGCCGCTCGGCGGGCCGTTGTCAGTGCCGCGCGCTAGCGTGCGAGCACTGACGACCGCATCTCGTCCCGTTCCGGGAGGCAGCCATGACCTCGCGTCTCAACCCGTACCTCAGCTTCGACGGCGACGCCCGACAGGCGATGGAGTTCTACGAGCAGGTGTTCGGCGGCAGCCTGGCGCTGAACACGTTCGGCGAGTCCGGCATGCCGGACCCCGCGTACGCCGACAAGGTCATGCACGCCATGCTGGAGACCTCGGGCGGCTTCACCCTGATGGCCTCCGACACCCCGCCCGGGATGGAGTACAGGCCGGGCAGCAACTTCTCCGTGAGCCTCAGCGGCGACGACGCGGCCGAGCTGCGCGGCTACTGGGAGAAGCTGTCCGCCGGCGGTTCCGTCGCCGTGCCCCTGGAGAAGCAGATGTGGGGCGACGTCTTCGGCATGTGCACGGACCGGTTCGGCGTCCCCTGGATGGTGAACATCAGCGAGCCGGCGAGCTGACCGAGCAGCCCGCCGGCCCGTAGCGGCCCGCGCCCCGTCAGCCCCGCCGCACCTCCGCGATCGTCACCGGACGGTGCTCGTGCAGCGACAGGGCGCACGCCTCGGCGATCCAGCCCGCCTCCAGCGCGTCCTCGATCGTGCAGGGGGAGGTGCGCGTACCGGCCACGACCTCGGTGAACGCGGTCAGCTCGGCCCGGTAGGCGGCGGCGAAGCGGTCCATGAAGAAGTCGTGCGGAGTACCGGCCGGGAAGGTCGTGCCCGGCTCCACCGAGCGCAGCGGCAGCTTGTCCTCCAGGCCGACGGCGATCGAGTCGTCGAAGCCGTGGATCTCCATGCGTACGTCGTAACCGCGGGCGTTGTGGCGGCTGTTGGAGACCACGGCGATGGTTCCGTCGTCCAGGGTGAGGATCGCGCCCGTGGTGTCCGCGTCGCCCACCGCCCGGATGAAGTCGGCGCCCCGGTTGCCGCCGACGGCGTACACCTCGCTCACCTCACGCCCGGTCACCCAGCGGATGATGTCGAAGTCGTGCACCGAGCAGTCCCGGAAGATGCCCCCGGAGGCGGCGACGTACGCGGCGGGCGGCGGCGCCGGGTCCAGCGTGGTCGACCGTACGGTGTGCAGCGTGCCCAGCTCACCGCCCAGCACGGCCGCCCGCGCGGCGGCGAACCCGGCGTCGAAGCGGCGGTTGTAGCCGATCTGGACGGGCACGTCCCGGCCCGCGAGCGCCTTGAGCACCTCGACGCCCTCCGTCATGGTGCGGGCGACGGGCTTCTCGCAGAAGACCGGCACGCCGGCCTCCGCGGCGGCGAGGATCAGACCCGGATGGGCGTCGGTCGCCGCCGCGACCACCACACCGTCCGCCCTCGCGGCCAGTACCGCCTCGGGGGAGTCCGCGACCTCGGCGCCGAACCGCTCGGCGGCGGCCCGCGCGGCGTCCGCGAACGGGTCGGCGACGACCAGCGAGTCGACGGCGTCGAGTCCGGCGAGGGTCTCGGCGTGGAAGGCACCGATGCGGCCGAGGCCGAGGATTCCGATACGCATGTGCTCCGTTGCTCCTTGCGTGGGGTGGTGATGGGTGTCCGCGCCGGGGTCCGTGCCCCCGCGGTGCCGTTCACCGGCTCTCTCGTCGTTCGCGGCCCGCCCGCAGCCGCGCGCGCAGCGCCTCGGGTGTCCACTCCTCGCGCAGCGCCCGCCGTACGAGGTCCGCCTGGGAGGGCGGGGCCAGTCCGTCGACCGGCGGGTCCCGGTCGAGGTTCGTGGGGAAGGGATATCCCTCCGCGCTCGCGGCGACCACCTGCTCCAGCCACCGCTCGCCCGCGCCCTCGGCCTTCCGCCTCAGCAGCAGCGGGTAGACGGCGTTCACCACCGCCTCCCGGTCCACCGTCTCCATGGCGCGGCCGAAGGCCGAGGAGATCTGCAGCAGGTTGGCCATGCGACGGATGCCCGACGACCGGTTGGCGCCCGCCGCGTGGAACAGGGCCGGATTGAAGAAGACCGCGTCGCCCTTGGCGAGGGGCAGCTGCACGTGGTGCGCCTCGAAGTAGGCCCGGAACTCCGGCAGCCGCCAGGCCAGGTAGCCCGGCTCGTACTTCTGCGAGTGCGGCAGGTACAGCGTGGGGCCCGACTCCACGGGCATGTCGCAGTGCGCGACCGCGCCCTGGAGCGTGAGCACGGGGGAGAGGCGGTGCACGTGCGCCGGGTAGGCGGCCGCGCCTTCGGCGGACAGGAAACCCAGGTGGTAGTCCCGGTGCGCCGTCTGGGCGGCGCCGCCCGGGTTGACCACGTTGATCTGAGAGGTGACCTGGTGACCGGGGCCGAGCCAGGCCCGGGCCACCAGGGACAGGGCGTCGTTGGCGTAGTAGTCGGCGAACGCCTCGGGGTCGTGCAGGGCCGCCTTCTCCAGGGCGTTCCACACCCGGTCGTTGGCCCCGGGCGCGGCGAAGTGGTCCCCGGCGGCGGCACCCGAGGCACGCTGCTCGTCGATCAGCGCGTCGAACACGGCGGTGGCCCGGTCGACCACCGCCGGGTCCGGAAAGGCGCTCTTGAGGACCACGATGCCGGGACCGTCGGCGAGGGCGTGGACGAGTTCGGCCGCCGTCCCCGCGTCGTCGCGCAGCCTTCCGGCGTCGTACAGGAGGACGTTTCGCTCCACGGCGGCGGCCCTCGGGTAGGCGGCCGGGTCGGTCGGCCGCTCGACGAGGGCGCGGAAGGCACCGAGATCGCAGTCGCGTTCGGACAGATGGGCACGGCCGGCGGCGACGGGCGCTGCGGACATCGTCGTCCTTTCGCTGACAGGGGCGACCTGGTGCTGTCATTCTTGTCCTGACAAACGTGTCGAACAACCAGCAGGCGGCCATCAAAAACCCCTCAGGACGTGCCGCGCCGACGCAGCCGAGGAGCCGGTCATGGGGCACCCCTTCCCGATCCGGGAGATCGCACGTCAGGCGGGCCTGAGCGAGGCCACCGTCGACCGGGTCCTCAACGGCCGCGGCGGGGTGCGCGAGAGCACCGCGTACGAGGTGCGCCGGGCCATCGCCGACCTGGACCGCCAGCGCACCCAGGTCCGGCTGGTCGGCCGCACGTTCATGTGCGACATCGTGATGCAGGCGCCGGAACGCTTCTCCACCGCCGTACGGACCGCGCTGGAGGCCGAACTGCCCGCCCTGCACCCCGCCGTGGTGCGCTGCCGCTTCCACTTCCGCGAGACGGGCCCGGCCGGCGGCCTGACCGACACCCTGGACCGGATCGCCCGGCGCGGCTCCCAGGGGGTGATCCTCAAGGCCCCGGACGTCCCCGAGGTGGTGGCCGCCGTGAGCAGGCTGAGCGACGCGGGCGTCCCCGTCGTCACCCTGGCCACCGACCTGCCCGCCAGTACCCGGGTGGCGTACGTCGGCATCGACGACCGGGCGGCGGGCGCGACGGCCGCCTACCTCATGGGCCAGTGGCTCGGCGACCGTCCCGGCAACGTACTCACCAGCCTCAGCAGCGGCTTCTTCCGCAACGAGGAGGAGCGCGAGATGGGCTTCCGCGGCGTCATGCGGGCCCGCCACCCGGCGCGGGCCCTCGTGGAGATCGCCGAGGGACAGGGCCTGGACGCCACCCAGTACGACCTGGTCCGCGCCGCGCTGGTAGGCGATCCCGGCATCCGGGCGGTCTACTCGATGGGCGGCGGCAACATCGCCACCCTGCGCGCCTTCGCGGATCTCGGCCGCCCCTGCGACGTGTTCGTCGCCCACGACCTCGACCAGGACAACACCCGGCTGCTGCGCGAGCGGCGCCTGTCCGTCGTCCTCCACCACGATCTGCGCCAGGATCTGCGCGAGGCCTGCCGCCACGTGATGCGGGCCCATGGCGCCCTGCCACCCGCCGGTCCGGCGCGGCCGTCGGCGATCCAGGTCGTCACCCCGCACAACATGCCGCTCGGAGTGAGCCCGGACGGAAGCCACCGGTAACGGGGCGACCTTCCGCCTGCGCCGGAGGCCCCGGTCGGTCATGTTCCGGCGGTCCGCCCCTGCGGTGGACCGGAGGCCAGAACGCCGGTGACGAAGTCCGCCAACTGCGACCGCAGTCTTTCCCGCGGCACCTGCTCTGCTCCGGCCAGGTGCTCCACGAGGTCGGCTCGCGTGGCCGCGAGCAGGGCGTGGGCGGTGAAGTCGCTGCCGGTCAGGCCGGGGATCTGCTCCAGCACGGCTCGGAGCAGGCTGTGCCACCGCTCGTAGTGCTCCGCCCGGTACGGGCTGCTGCTCCCGTCCTCCTCCAGGGCGAGCGCGAGGCGCCGGTTGTCGAGTTTGAAGCACAGGACGGCATCGAGCAGGGCGGGTACGCGCTCTTGCGGCGGGGTCGCCGGGCCCAGGGGCGGTGGGCCGGTCTCGGCGGCCTGCCTGACCGGTTCGAGCCGTGCCTCGTACAGCGCGCGGAGCAGTCCGGCGCGATCGCCGAAGCCCCGGAAGAGCGTGCCCTTGCCAACGCCGGCCGCCGCGGCGATCCCGGCCATGGTGACGTCCTCGGGGCTCTCGCAGCGCGCGAAGAGCGCGTCGGCGGCCGCGAGCACGGCCTCCCGGTTGCGAGCGGCGTCCTTGCGGGGCGTGCGCTCGGGCATGCCACCTCCGTTTGCAAAGCGGACTAGCGGTCCGTATCGTCAAAGCGGACCAGAGGTCCGGATTGCTCGAGAGACAGGATACCCATGTCCGCACCGACTTCCCCGGCGGACCTGTACCGCCACAGCCTGAGACTGCTGCTCGACAAGGACATCCCCGCGTGGGTCGCCCTGTGGGCCGAGGACGGCCTCATGGAGTTCCCCTTCGCCCCCGAAGGCCGGCCGAAGCGCCTGGAGGGCAGGGAGGCCGTCGCCGCCTACATGCGCCACTACCCCGACCACATCGACCTGCACGACTTCCCCGAGCTGCGGATCCACGAGACCACCGATCCACAGACCGTCGTGGTCGAGATGCGCGGCGTCGGCCGGCTGGTGGAGAGCGGCGCTCCCTTCGACATGACCTACATCGCCGTCGTGACCGTCCGAGACGGGCGCATCACCTCCTACCGCGACTACTGGAACCCCCTCGCCGCCCAGCAGCCCGGCGCCGACTTCACCGGGAGCGGCCGATGACCACCAGCGGCACCACACTGGTCATCGGTGCCACCGGCACCACCGGCAGCCGCAGCGCCGCACGACTGACGGCCGAGGGCCACCGCGTCAGGGCCGCAAGCCGCCGGGCCGTCCCGGTCGCCGGTGCCGAGCCGGTCCGCTTCGACTGGTACGACCCCGCCACCCACGCGGCCGCCCTCGACGGCGCCGACCGCGTCTACCTCGTACCGCCCGTGGGCGACTCGGACCCCGCGGCGACCATGCTGCCGTTCCTCCGCCGGGCCCGCACCGCCGGCGTGCGGCGTGCGGTCCTGCTGAGTTCCTCGGCCGTCGCGGAGGGCGGCCCGGCGGTGGGTGCGGTGCACCGGGCCCTGCCCGGTCTCTTCGGACAGTGGGCGGTCCTGCGGCCCTCGTGGTTCATGCAGAACTTCACCGGCACACACGCGCACGCGCGCAGCATCCGCGACGAGGGCGTCATCCGGACCGCCACCGAAAG
This sequence comes from Streptomyces sp. NPDC085944, assembly GCF_040686295.1. NCBI lineage: Bacteria > Bacillati > Actinomycetota > Actinomycetes > Kitasatosporales > Streptomycetaceae > Streptomyces > Streptomyces sp. NPDC085944. The sequence continues at coordinate 416,199 of NZ_JBFBJX010000004.1, forward strand.
CGGTCGGGTCGGCTTCGTCGACGCCGAGGACATCGCGGCCGTCGCCGTCCGCGCCTTGACCGACGAGCAGGCACCCAACACCGATCTCGTCCTCACCGGACCCGAGGCACTGAGCCACGACGACATCGCCGCGGTCGTCACCGAGGTCACCGGTCGGTCGGTGGCCCACCGCCGTCTGTCCTACGAGCAGATGCGCGATCGCCTCACGGCGGAGGTGCCAAGGGAGTTCGCCGCGATGCTGGCCGGCCTGGACCGGGCCATCGCCGACGGCGCGGAGGACCGCGTCACCGACACGGTCCGGCGCGTCACCGGCCGGCTCCCGGGCACCTTCCGGGCGCTCCTCGAGAGGGTGGCGCGGAGCGGGTGACAGCGGGACGATCGTGAAGTTCCGGCCCGATGGCGCGGGCCGGCCCGCCGCCGCGCCGTCACCCGGCCGGCTCGGGACTGACCCAGGTGCCGCGCTCCGCCGAGCGCGCCATCGCGTCCAGGACGGCCGCGCTGTGCACGGCGTCCGCCAGGGTGGCGCCGTACGGGGTGCCCTCCGCGATCGAGCGCAGGAAGCGGTGGGCCTCCACCACCTTCAGGTCGTCGTACCCCATGGCATTGGCCGCGCCCGGCTGGAAGGCCGCGAACTCGCCGTGTTCGGGGCCGACGTAGACCGTGCTGACCGGCTGGTCCTGGTACGCCGTGCCGCGGCTGACGCCCAGTTCGTTCATGCGCCGGAAGTCCCAGTACACCGCCCCGGTGGTGCCGTGCACCTCGAAGCCGTAGTTGTTCTGCTCGCCGACCGAGACCCGGCAGGCCTCCAGGACCCCGCGGGCGCCGGAGGCGAAGCGCAGCAGGCAGCCGACGTAGTCCTCGTTCTCGACCGGTCCCGGCTCGCCGCCCGCCGCCCGGGAGTGACCGGCCGCGGCCACGGTCGGGCGGGCCCGCTCGGGCAGGAAGACGGCCGTGTCCGCGGTCAGGGACGAGATCTCGCCGAGCAGGAACCGGGCCAGGTCGGCCCCGTGCGAGGCCAGATCCCCCAGTACTCCGCTGCCGCCGCGCTCCCGCTCGAACCGCCAGGTCAGGGCCCCCTCGGGATGGGCGGCGTAGTCGCTGAAGAGCCGGATGCGCACATGGGTGACGGCGCCGATCTCGCCGGCGGCGATCAGGTCGCGGGCCGCTTCGACGGCGGGCGCGTTGCGGTAGTTGAAGCCGACCGCGCCCTGCACCCCCGCCTTGGCCACCGCGTCCGCCACCGCGCGGGCGTCCCGGGTGGTCAGCCCCACCGGCTTCTCGATCCAGATGTGCTTGCCCGCCTCGGCCATCGCCACGGCGATCTCGCGGTGCAGGAAGTTCGGCGCCGTGATGCTGACCGCCCGGACACGCGGATCCGCGGCCACCTCGCGCCAGTCGCGGGTGGTCGAGGCGAACCCGAACTGCGCGGCGGCCTCCTCGGCCCGCCCCGGCACCTCCTCGGCGACCGTCACCAGCTCGGGGCGCAGCGCGAGGTGCGGGTAGTGGTGCCGGACGCGGGCGTACGCCTGGGTGTGCACCCGTCCCATCCAGCCGAAACCGACGACCGCGACACCGAGCGCGTCCACCATGAGCACACCTCTCCGGATCCGTCCGTGATCTGTCCAGCGTGTTCTGTCCCGGCCACCCTGGGCGGACGTCCGCATCCTGTCAACCTTTTGACAGGACAAACGTCAGCGGCCGTTCGCACGGCCGGCCGGGGACGAGACGGCGACCAGCCACACGGCACCCGCAGTCGGACGGCATCGGCCGACGAAACGGCGCTTGCCCGCTCAGCCGCCCGCAGGTCCCCGCCGCGACAGCCACGCGGCGACCACCGCACCGGAGACGTTGTGCCAGACGGAGAAGACCGCGGCCGGCAGGGCGGCGAGGGGACTGAAATGGGCGGTGGCCAGCGACGCGGCGAGGCCGGAGTTCTGCATGCCGACCTCGAAGGCCATCGCGCGGCTGCCGGGCTCGCCCAGCCGGCCCAGGCGCCCCGCGCCGTAACCGAGGGCGAGTCCGAGGCCGTTGTGCAGCACGACCGCGACGAAGACCAGCCCGGCGGCCGACTTGATGGCGTCCGCGCTGCCCGCCACGACCACCGCCACGATCACGGCGATGGTCAGCGCGGACAGCCAGGGCAGCGCCGGCAGCGCCCGCTGCACGTACCGTCCCGCGAGGAGCCGTACGACGACGCCCGCGAGCACCGGCAGCAGCACCGTCTTGAGGATGTCCGTGACCATGGACCCCGCGTCCACCGGGAGGTACTCGCCGGCCAGCAGCAGCGTCAGCGGCGGGGTGACCAGCGGCGCGACCAGCGTGGAGACGGTGGCCACCGAGACCGACAGGGCGACGTCGCCGCGGGCCAGGTAGGTCACCACGTTGGACGCCGTACCGCTGGGCGCGCAGCCCACCAGGATCACGCCGGCGGCGAGCTGCGGGGGCAGGTCGAGCAGGTGGGCGACGGCCCAGCCGAGCCCCGGCATGATGACGTAGTGCGCGACCAGCCCCAGCGCCACCGCCCAGGGACGCCGCACGACCCCGCGGAAGTCCTCCGGGGTCATGGTGATGCCCATGCAGAACATCACGACACCCAGCAGGTACGGCACCGCCTCGCCCCACCCGGTGAAACTCCCGGGCAGCAGCAGGCCGAGCGCGCCGGCCAGGAGGACCAGGACCGGGAAGACGGTGACGGCACGCCGCGCGGAGCGGTCGCCGCTCACGTCGTCGCCCAGGGATTCGTTTCGTTCCGCTCGCTGAGTTCTTTCGGTACGCACCGTGCGAGGTAACGCCTGGTGGGCGAGGCAGCGCAAAGCCGTCTCGTCATGTGATCACCGGATGGGGTAGGGTTGACCAGCGCGATCACGCAGAACACGGATCGCGCACCGGGACGTGGCGCAGCTTGGTAGCGCACTTGACTGGGGGTCAAGGGGTCGCAGGTTCAAATCCTGTCGTCCCGACGGTGTGCGAAGGGTCTTCGCGGGCGGAAGCTCGCGGAGGCCCTTTTCACTTGGGGCACCGGTTCCCTCCGCCGTGTACCCCTCGGACGCATGGCCGTGCCCGCCGCCCCCCAGCGGCGGACACGGCGTGGGCCGCGGAACGTCCGCCCACCCCCGAAGGAGACGTTCCGCGGCCGGCCCCCGGCGCCGGTTCACGGCCACGGCGCCCGGGCATCTGCGAGCCGTGCGGTCACCAGTACATGACCGCCGTCTCGCCCGCACCCCACGAGGAGTACAGGCGCACCCGGACGACATAGCGGCGGCCCTTGACGAGACGGGCCCTGACAGTGGCGTTGCGGGGGCTTCCCCCGTCGTCCTGTCCGGCGAAGTAGCGGGGCACGCCGTCCCGCTCCTCGAAGACGACGACGACGGCGTCGCTGTCGCCGAAGGTGCCCACGGTGTACTCGCGGGTCTCCGGCGGATCCACCCGGAAGTCGGCCTGCTCACCGGGGCCGAGACCCAGCGGCACCGAGCGGAAGGGCACCAGCGGACCGGGCCGGCCGGTGGGCGGGTACCAGCGCAGGGCGAACTCCTTGTCGGCGGCGGAGAGGACACCGGGCGGGTGCAGGCCGGAACGGTAGTGCTCGGGCTCCAGTATCAGACCCGACGGGAAGGGGTACTCCATGATCGACTGCGGGTCCCAGACGGGGGCGTTGGCCTCGTCGCCGTCGAGCTTGCGCAGAATGTTGTCGAAGGTCCGCTCCCGGCTCCAGTGGTTGGGCGGGCCCGCCAGCTCGGTGTAGACGGCCTCGTCGTCCCAGAGGATGCCGGCGAACGGGCTCTGGTGCTCGTGCAGCATCCCGAGCGCGTGCCCGATCTGGTGCAGGGCCGTCGCACGCTCGCCCGGGGCGGTCAGGTCCCAGCCGAAATTCATCGTACGGTCGTTGAGACCGACCCGGAGCGCGTCCTTGCCCACCGCCGACCAGGACCCGTCGCCCGGCTCGAAGCCGATGCGCAGCTCCGCCTCCGACCGGTCGCGGACCTCGGTGAGGTCGAGCCCGATGCCTAGGTCCCGCCACTCCCGGAAGCAGTCGCGCACCACGTCCCGCTGCTCCTCGGTCCCGACCCACGAACCCCGCCGCGGCCGGCCGGCACCCGGCATCGGGACCACCGAGGTGTCGACGTCGCCCCCGAGGAAGCAGTAGTGCAGCACGGTTCCGTTGACCCACATCCGCTGCCCGCCGACGAGCGCGGCGACGCGCTCGGCGGCCAGCCCCGGTGCGAGCACGGGGGCGGGCTGCCGCGGCAGCGAGCAGTAGCGTGCGGTCATGGCCGTCATGGTGCCGTCCGGCCCGCCGCCGGCGCCTGAGTCGAGGGGTACTCAAGTCACCCTGTATCAGGGATGAGTAGGCCGACTCATGTTCCCGTGACGACTGTGACGACTTCTCTGCGGGACGCGACGGCACCCGACGCCCCCTGGCCGTTCACCGGGCGGGCGGACGAACTGGAGCTGGTGCGCAGGTCCGTGGCGGCCGGACGGGGCGGCCTCGTGGTGACGGGACCGGCCGGATCGGGCAAGACCCGGCTCGTGACGGAGGCCGTGCGCGGCACGGACCGCGCCCGGGTCGCCGGGACACCCGAGACCCGGGAGATCCCCTTCGCCGCCTTCGCCCACCTGCTCCCGGAGACCGTCACCCTGCACCGCGCGGTCCAGCTCCTGTCCGGCGTACGGCTGCTGCTGGTCGACGACGCACACCTGCTCGACGACTCCTCCGCCGCCCTCCTGCACCAGCTCGCCGTGCACGGGCGCATCCGCCTCCTGGTCGTCGCGACCGACGGCGCCCCCGTACCGGACGCGGTGGCCCGGCTGTGGTCCGGGGATCTGCTGCCGCGCCTCGCCCTGGAACCGCTGCCCCGCGAGGAGACCGCGGAACTCCTCACGGCCGGCGCCGGCATCGGCCTGGAACCGCTCACCGTCGACCGCCTGCACCGGTTGAGCCGGGGGGACCTGCGACTGCTGCGCGAACTCCTGACCGCCGTGCGCGAGGAGGGGCTTCTCGTGCCGGTGCCGGGCACGGACCGGCGCGCGTGGCGGGGCCCCGTGCCGATCACCCGGGCGGTCCGCGAGCGCACCGCCCGGGTCCTCGACCGCGTCCGCGACCGTGCGGAGGAGCGGGAGACACTCGACCGCCTGGCCTTCGCCGAACCGCTGCCCCTGGACCCGGGCCGGGACGACCTCGACCTGCGGGCCCTGGAGAACCTGGAGGCCGAGGGCCTGGTGACCGTCGACGACCACGGCGCCGCCCGTCTCGCGCACCCGCTGCACGGCCCGGTCCTGCGCGCCGCCGCGGGCCGGCTGCGGGCCCGGCGCCTGGCCCGCACCCCCGACCGGACCGGGCCCGCCCTGGAGGCGGAGCGGGCCGCCCTCGCCCTGCGCATCGAGCAGGCGGACGTACGGCCCGTCGAGACACCCGTGGGGGACTGGCTGGTCGCCGAGGGAGCGCCGCTGCCGGCCCCGTACGCGGCGCTGCGGGCCCGGTACGCACGGCTGCGCGGCCGGTTGCGCGACGCGGCGGCCTGGGCCCGCGAGGGACTGGGGGTCGGGGACGACGACGCGGCCTGCCGCCGCGAACTCGTCCTGGCCGTCGCACAGTCGGGCGACGACCCGGCAGGCGTCAGTGGTCCGGCAGAAGCCTGCGCGGCCTGGGCCGCCGCCGCACGCGGCGACCTCGGCGAGGCGGTCCGGGCGGCCGCCGCCAAGGACCCGTACGACGCCGTCCGGTTCGGCGCGCCCGAGTGGGCGACCGGCCGGCTGACCGGTGTCTTCGCCGCCCACGCCGACGCCCTCGCGCGCGGGGACGGGCCGGCGCTCGACCGGGCCGCCGGGGAACTGGAGAGACGCGGCTTCCTGCTCTTCGCGGCCGAGGCCAACGCCCAGGCGGTACGCGCCCACCGCGACCCCCGGGCCGCCCGTACCGCCCGTACCCGTGCCGCCGCCCTTGCCCGATGCTGCCAGGGCGCCCGCACCCCCGCGCTGTCCGGCCTGGTACTCGGCGAACTCACCGCCCGTCAGCGGCAGATCGTCACGCTCGCCGCAGCGGGGCTGAGCAACCGTCAGATCGCGGAGCGGCTCACCCTGTCCGTCCGTACCGTCGGCAACCACCTCTACGGCGCCTACACGCGACTCGGTGCGGGCGACCGCGGCGCCCTGCCCTGGCTGATGGAACTGCCCGAGCCGCTGACCGCCTGACCGGGCGGCGGCCGGCGGTCTCAGGCCGCCCCGAACGCGGTGAAGGCCCACCCCGTCGCCTGGTGCACCGCGTCGCCCGGCAGCGAGGCGCGCGCGTCACGCAACGCCTCCGCCAAGGACAGGCCCGCGTCCAGGCCCTTGTGCAGCGCGAGCATCAGGGGCACCGCGGCGGCGTCGTTGACCGGCGCGGTGCACGCCACCACACCGGCCGTGCCCAGCGGCAGCAGCGCGGTGACGAGACCGAGCAGTTCGTCGGCGCCGACCGACGCGAAGCGCGCGGTGTCGCAGCAGGGCAGGATGATCCGGTACGGGCTGCGTTCGAGGCGCTCGAAGTCGTGCACGATGAGCGGCCCGTCCGCCATCCGCAGCGAGGAGAACAAGGGGCTGTCCGCCCGGAAGGTCCCGTGCGCCGCGATGTGCGCCAGCGCGGCCCCGTCCAGCTCCCGCAACACCCTCGGCACCCGCGCCTCGTCCCCCTCCAGCACCGTGGGCCCACCGCGCCGGTCCGGGCCGCCGGGGGACCGCGCCGTGCGTGCCCGTGGAGGACGACCACCCGCCCCCTCCGCTGCGTCCCACGGCACAGGCCTCCGAACGCCCTCACCACTCACCGCGCCCGGGCCTCCCGGTCCGGCCGTCGCGGGCGGGCTCCCCGAGCCGTCCGTCGCGAACCGGGTCCCACCACCGGCCGCCGGGACAGGGACTTCGCCGCCCGGCGCCGGGGACCGGGTCTCGCGGTCGGTGGCCCCGGGCCGGGTGTCGTCGTCGGGGAGCCGGGACGGGGTCCCTCGGGCGGGCTCCGCTGTCCGGGTTTCGGCGGCGGTCGACCCGGCATCGGGTTCCCCGCCGGGGAGCCCGGGCCGGTCCGTGTGGTCGGTCGCCCCGTAGTGGATGCCGTTGCCGGACGGCTCAGCCTCCGGGGCGCTGCCGCCCGGGCCGTACCCCTGCCCGGGTGGCCGGTGCCACGCCGCACCGTCCTTCGGTGTCCGCATCGCCCCGTACCGTTGCGCGAGTTCCGGGATCTCGGCGCCGCCGCTCGCCAGACCGGGGCCGCGGACCAGCACCTGGCGGCCGCCGGGCGGGGCGGCGGTGTCCCGCGCGCGCAGCCAGCTGCTCGCCGACGGCGACACGCTCAGGACCCGTTCGCGCAGGGCGGGCAGCAGGGACCACGGCACGCGATGCAGACGGGCCGGCGGGACCACGACGACCGGACCCGAGCCGAGGTGTGCCGCGGCCGGCCCCAACAGCAGGTGCTGCAGCCGGGCGCCGGCCGCCTCCACCAGCGGCAGCCGCGCCTCGGCGCCGGGATGGGCCAGCCGTCGCAGACCCGCCTGCACGTGCTCCGCCTCCGCCTCCGCCTCGGCCAGCAGCCCGGCCTCGAACCGCCGCACCCGCCCCTGCCCGCACAGCAGCACGTGCACGCGCCCGTCGAGCACCGCCAGCTCCACCAGCCGCACCTCGTCGCCCAGCCGGCGCAGCAGCCGACCCACGTCGAACCGGTCGCCGTCGCCGGGCGCCTCGCCCCGCATGTGCAGGGTGCGGGAACGGATCTCCCGCTCCAGGCGCCGCTGTTCGCGCTCCAGCGCGGGCGCCGGCCGGCCGCCGTCCGAGCGGGTCTCCTCGGCGCGGGCGGCGAGCTCCCGGAACGCCGTCATGGCGGTCAGCAGCACCGGATCGGCCGGCGGCCGGGTCGGCGGCGCCGAGAGCACCGTCGCCCGCCAGCGCTCGCTCCAGCCCAGCAGCCGCCGCGGCCCGCCCGAGACCAGCGACGCCCGCTGCGCCAGCGCCGCCAGTTCCGCGCCCTGCGCCGTGGCCCGGGCCCGCAGCTCCGAGGCGCCCAGCGTCATCCGGTGGTCGTCGAGGACGTCAAGACCCCGCCGGCAGGCCTCCAGCACACCCCGCGCCGACCCCGCCGCCCGCGCCCGCAGCGCCTGTGCCGCCCAGCCCGTCATCCGCGCCAGCGGTGGCCCGCTGTGCCGGCTGCGCGCGGCCACCGCGAGATGCCGTTCCGCGTCGGCCGTCCAGCCGAGGTCCAGCGCGATCCTGCCCGCGAGGAGCGAGGCCTCCGGCGCGGCGGGCGCACCGAACGCCGCCAGCCGCTCCGCCACCGTCGCCGCGTCCGCGACCAGCCGGCCCGACCCCCGCCCCGTGGCGACCCGCGCCTCGATCAGCACCAGCCGGGCGTGCGTCTCGTACCAGGTCCGCCGCTGCCCGGCGAACAGTCGCACCGCGACCGCCGCGCGCGCGAGCGACGTCTGCGGCTCGCCCGCCAGCCGGGCCGCCCGCGCGGCCACCAGCAGCAGCTCGGCCCTGCGGGTGGACTGCCCGCCGATCCCCTCCAGCACCGCGATCGACCCGTCCGCCTCCGCCAGCGCCTCCATGGCGAGCCCCGCGGCCATCAGCACCTCGCAGCGCCGGATGGTGAGCATGAACGTCGGCGTGCCCAGCTTCGCGTACCGCTCCTCCGCCTCGTCGAGGAGCCGCAGCGCCGCCGGCACGTCGCCCGACCGGAACGCCGCGAGGCCCCGGCTCTCCACCGCGTCGGCCTTGTCGTGTTCCTGGCCCGTGGTGTCCCACAGCGCCTCCGCCGCGGTGAAGTCGGCATCCGCCCGCTCCACCGAGCCCAGCGCCAGGTGCACGGTCGCCCGCAGCGTCAGCGCCCGCGCCGTCCAGATCACGTCGTCGGCCTGCCGCAGCACCGGGATCGCCCGCCGTACGTCCTCCAGCGCCTCGCCGTGCCTGCCCAGCACCCACCACACGTACGCCCGCCGGTACAGCACTCGCGCGCGCGTGTGACCGCTTCCGCGCGCGACCCCCTGCTCGAACGCGGCCAGCCCCGCCCTCGTACGCCCGGCGTGCACCAGCGCGACCCCGAGCGTGGCCAGGACGTCCGCCTCCCGCTCGGCCGAGTCGGCACGGGCGGCCAGGTCGCGGGCGCGCCGCAGATGGGCCAGGGCACGCCGGGTGTCGCCGAAGTCCCGCTGCCAGATGCCGATCACCTGATGAGCGACCGAGGCGTGCAGCGGCGAAGGATCGGCGCCCAGCAACTCCTCAGCCCGCGCCAGCGCTTCGCCCGGGGCGGCGAACACCATCGGCAGCAGTTCGAGAACCGAGTCGTTTCGCGCTGTCACTCCACGGATGGTAGTGCTCCGGAACCACGCCACACAGGTTCGAGTCTGTATCAATCGGCCGCCCCGGGACTCTGATTGACGACCGCTGCCGCCACCGTGGTCACGTTCGCGGTCACGACCGCGGCTTTGAACGTCGTCACCGCCACCGACCCAGTGGAGGACAAGCATGGCACCACAGCGATTCCGCGAGCAGTTCGACCAGATCCAGCGCTCGATGCCGGACGTCCCGCTGGCGATGGGGCCCGACGACTCCGCCGAGTTCTTCTACGAGAAGGGCGTGGTCCTCGCCCGCGACGGCGAGGAGGCCCGCCTCGTCGAGGACACCGTGCGCGACCACTTCACCGCCATGTCCGGCCTGACGCCCGACCACGTGCGCCGGGCGAGCCCCGAGACCAACCGCACCGGCATCACCCGCATCCAGGTCGCCGATCCCGGCCAGGGCGTGGGTGAGGGCGACCCCGTCGTCGCCCACGCCCTGCGCTCCCTCAGGACCACGGAGGGCCGCGCGGGCCGCCGGCTGATCAGCCGCAACCACGTCGTCTCCATCGCCGTCAACGCCTGCCCCGGCGACGAACCCGTGCCCGTCCCGCTGAGCGAGCCGCCCAACCCGGCCTCCGACGGAACGCCGTACGACGCCGGGTCCGCCGTCGGCGTCCTCGTCATCGACACCGGCCTCATGCACGACTACCGGTCCTACCCGCTGCTGGCCCACACCGAGGGCGACGCCCAGATCAGGGAGTGCGACGACGACGGCGTCCTGTGCCAGTACGTCGGACACGGCACCTTCATCGCCGGACTCGTCGCCGCCGTCGCGCCCAACACCGACGTGACCGTCCGCAACACCCTCAACGACGCGGGCGCCGTCCTCGAGTCGGAGCTGGGCGAGAAGCTCTTCGAGGCCGTCGACCGCGACGGCTGGCCCGAACTCCTCAGCCTCTCCGCCGGCACCTCCAACGGCCGCACCGACGGCCTGCTCGGCGTGCACGCCTTCATGGAGGAACTCCGCGATCAGCGCACGCTGCTGGTGGCGGCCGCGGGCAACAACGCCAGCGCGACGCCCTTCTGGCCCGCCGCCTACGCCACCCTGCCCGGCTGGGAGGACTCGGTGCTGTCGATCGGGGCACTGCGCTCCGACGGCGAGTTCGGCGCCTGCTTCAGCAACCACGGCGGCTGGGTGCGGGCCTACGCCCCCGGCGAGCGCCTCACCGGTCCCTTGACCGGCTTCGTCTCACCCGTGCCGTACGTCTACCAGCACTCCACCTACGACGCCTGTCGATTCGGTTTCCTCTACGCCTGCACCTGCCAGTCCCCGCGGCACAACGGGGTGCTGAGCGAGCCGGGCGAGGCGCCCGCCAAGCCGGACCAGGTGATGTTCGAGGGGCACGCGCAGTGGAGCGGCACCTCCTTCGCCACCCCCGTTGTCGCGGGCCTGGTCGCCTCCCACATGACGGCGCACAAGGAGACCGACCCCCGCACGGCAGGCCGGCAACTCCTCGCGGCCACCACCGAGTACGCGGAAGTGCGCGGGGCGCACGTGCCGGCGCTGCTGCCGCCCACGTGGCACCCGGTTCCCGTCGACCCGTCGGCCGGCGGGTCGTGAACGGCCTGCTGCCGGTCGGAACCACCCGCTCCGCGGCGTACGATGGCACGTCGTACACGAGGGGTGGGACCGTGGACCGTGCAGATGTCGGGGCGCTCGTCCAGTCGGCGGCCGACGGGGACGCGGCGGCCTGGAAGTCACTGGTGGACGGGCTCGGCCCGCTCGTCTGGTCCGTCGCGCGCTCGCACGGGCTGTCCGACGCCGACGCCCACGAGGTGTACCAGACCGCCTGGTTCCGCTTCGCCCAGCACCTGGGGCGGATCCGGGAACCGGAGAAGACCGGCTCCTGGCTGGCGAGCACGGCACGCAACGAGTGCCTGAAGCTGCTGAAGGCGTCGAAGCGGTGGACGCCGACCGACGATCCGCAGCTGCTCGACCGGCCGAGCGAGGACCGTACGCCGGAGGAGTCGCTGCTCGACTCCGAGGAGGCCGCCGCGCAGACCGAGCGCGTACGGCTGCTGTGGCAGGAGTTCGAGGAACTGGGCGAGCGGTGCCGTCAGTTGCTGCGGGTGCTGATCTCCTCGCCACCGCCCAGTTATCAGGAGGTGTCCGCCGCGCTGGGAATCGCGGTGGGCAGCATCGGGCCGATGCGCCAGCGCTGTCTGCGCCGGCTGCGGACCCGGCTGGAGGCACGGGGGACGAAATGAGCGATCTGAACGACGAGTACGACGAGCGCGAGGGATACGACGAGCGCGACGGGGAGTCGCACGACGCTCTGCTGGAGGAGGAGCTGCGGCAGGCCGCCGCGATCCTGGACCCGGTCCCGGCCGAACTGCGGCGCGTCGCGGTCGACGCCTTCGCCCTGCACGACCTGGAGGCCCGCGTCGCCGAGCTGACCTTCGACTCGCTGCTGGACGGCATCCCCGTCAGGGGGGTGGCGGACCCGCCGCGGATGCTGACCTTCAGCACGGACGGGCTGACCGTCGACGTCGAGGTGACCGCGGACGGCCTGATCGGCCAGCTGCTGCCGCCGGGCCCGGCCGGCATCGAGGTGCTGAGCGGTCCCCGGGCCCATGCGCGGCTGACGGCCGACGACATGGGCCGGTTCACCGGCGACGCCCCGCCGACGGGGCCGTTCGCGCTGCGGTTGCGCACCGGCCGGGAGGTGGTCGTCACGGAGTGGCTGCGGACCTGAGCGCCCCACCGGACGGCGGTGCTACCAGGTGCAGGGCAGCGTGCGCGGTCCCCTGATCATGGTCTTGCGTCGCCAGGCCACCTGCTCGGCCGGGACCGCGAGCCGCAGCCCCGGCAGCCGCTCCAGGAGCGTGTCGACCAGCAGCTCGGTCTGCATCCGGGCGAGCACGGCGCCGGTGCAGAAGTGGTGCCCGTTGCCGTATGCCAGGTGCGGGTTGGGGTCGCGGTCCAGGTCGATGCGGTCCGGGTCCGGAAAGATGTCCGGGTCGCGGTTGGCGGCCAGGTAGGACACGTACACCGGGTCACCGGCGGCGATGCGCGTCCCGTGCACCTCGACGTCCTCCAGGGCGATGCGGGCCAGGCCCACCGAGGTGCGGTGCGAGATCCAGCGCAGCAGCTCGTCCAGCGCCGTGCCCCGCGCCTCGGGCCGCTCGCGCATCCGCGTCATCAGCTCGCGACGGGTCAGCAGCAGGTACAGCATCTGGCCGACGTTGTGGGTGACGGCCTCGCCGCCGATCTGCAGCGGCCCCGCCAGCCCGACGGCCTCCGTCTCGCCGACCTCGCCGCGGCCCACGGCGGCGCCGAGCATGGAGTACACGTCGTCGCCGTCACTGTCCGCCCGGGCGCGGACGGTCTCGGTGATCCACCCGTACAGGCCCTGCTTCGCCCGCTCGGCGGCCTCGGCGCCGCCGGAGGTGGAGATGATCTGCCGGGTCCAGGAGTGCACGCGCTCCCGGTCGGCGGCCGGCACCCCCATCACCTCGCTGACGACGGCGATCGGGAAGGGTTCGAGGACCCGCTCGACCAGGTCCGCGGGCGGCCCCTCGGCGAGGATGCCGTCGACCAGACCGTCGAGGATCTCCTGCGCCCGGGGCCGCATCCGCTTCGCCGCGCCCACGGTGAACGCCCCCGCCACCGCCCGCCGCAGCCGGTTGTGGTCGGGCTGGTCGGCGAAAGCGAGCGAGCCGGGGCGCGGCTTGAAGTGCGGGGCGAGGCGCGTGATCTGACGCTGCGTCACCTCGGCCCGCCCGAAGCGCGGATCGTTCGTGATCGCCTTCACGTCGTCGTACCGCGTGGCCAGCCAGGCCCAGCCCTCGCCGTGCGGGAGCCGGACGCGGGTCAGCGGCCCCTCGCGCATCAGGTCGGCGAGGACCGGGTCGAACTCCGGGCCGTCCAGGTCGAGGGCGGGCCAGTCCCGTACCGGGGGCGGCGACTGGCCGGTGAGGGTGGTGGTCTCCTGCGTCATCCCCCCACCCTCGCCGCGCCCCGCCCGGCTGTCGCGCGGGAGTGCTCCAGCCGGTGGCGGCCGCACCGGCGGCCCGGCCCTCCTCAGCGCGACACGGCGTCGACGAGCGCCGCGAGCGACTCGGCGAGCCGGGACAGCCCGGGCCCGGCCGGACCGCCCGGCTCCGTCATGTAGGTGTCCCGGCGGATCTCCACCATCAGCGCGCTGACCTCGGTCCGCTTGCCGTAGAAGTCCAGGGGCACGTACGTCCCGCTGAACGGGCTGTCCAGGCCGGTCCCCCCGCACGCGGCGAACGCGTCCCGGGCGGCGGTGAGCAGCCCGGACGGCGTGTGGAAGTCGTCGGTGCCCAGGCAGACCGGCGGGCGAGGGCCCTCGCCGTGCAGTTCGTAGGGGAGCGGCTCGGCCGGGTAGGAGTGCACGTCGACGAGGACGGCCCGTCCGGTGACCGCGAGCCGGTCGGCGACCGCCTCGGTCATGGCCCGCGCGTACGGCCGGAAGTACCGCTCGATCAGCGGCTTTGGGTCGGTGCCGTCCGGGCGCAGCACCGCACGGTGCGAGGTCCGCGTGTACACGGCGCCCATCCCCACGGCCGTCATCTCCTCCCGCTCGTCCGGGAACCGCTCCGGGTCGACCACCAGCCGCGAGGCCCGGTTCACGAACCGCCACGGCGTGAGACCGGCCAGTTCGGCGGCCCGCCCGGCGATCTCGGCCGTGTGCGAGTCGGTCATGTGGTCCAGCTCCCGCTCCAGCTCCGCGTCGGACAGGACGATGCCGCTCCGGACGTCGGCGGGGACCGCGCGGGAGGAGTGCGGCACGTGGAGGATCACGGGGGAGTGCGGGGCGCCCGGCAGCAGTGCGAAGGCGGGCGGGGCGTCGGTCACGGGGCGGCTCCGAGGGCGTTGTCAGTGGGGTGCGGCAGGATCACGGGGACGGCACCGGGCAGCGAGGACAGGGGGCATCATGCCGATCACCAACCAGCGGTTGGCCGCACACCGGTTTCTGGCCGGACTGTACGAGGACGACTACTTCCCGCACCGGGTGGTGGACCGGGGCCGCGACATCCTGCTCCGGCTGTGCGCCCGCGTGGAGGCGGACCGGCCGGGCGACCTGGCGGCGCTCTATGCGCTGACCCACGCGGCCACCGAGGAGTTCAACGAGCTGGAGGCGGCCTTCGAGGAGGCGGGCAGCGAGATCGAGACCACGGCCCGGGAGGAGATAGGCGAGGCCTTCTGGTTCGTCGCCCAGGCCTACGGTTTCACGGACGCGGACCCGGAGGAGCTGATCGCGCCGCGGGAGTGGTGAAGCGGCGGCACCCCGCCTCCGAGAGACGGAAGACGGGGTGCCGGGGTCCGTGCGGACCCGGGGAGGATCAGGCGAGGGACGCCAGTGCCTCGTTCCAGGTGGCCGACGGGCGCATGACCTTGGCGGCCTTGGCCGGGTCGGGCTGGTAGTAGCCGCCGATCTCGGCCGGCTTGCCCTGGACGGCGTTCAGCTCCTCGACGATCTTCTGCTCGCTCGCGGTGAGCGTCTCGGCGAGCGGGGCGAAGGCCTTGGCCAGGTCCGCGTCGTCGGTCTGCTTGGCCAGCTCCTGCGCCCAGTACAGGGACAGGTAGAAGTGGCTGCCGCGGTTGTCGATGCCGCCGACGCGGCGGGTCGGGGACTTGTCCTCGTTGAGGAAGGTCGCTGTGGCGCGGTCGAGGGTGTCGGCGAGGACCTTGGCCTTGCCGTTGCCGGTGGCCTCGGCGTACTGCTCCAGGGACGGCACCAGGGCGAAGAACTCGCCGAGGGAGTCCCAGCGCAGGTAGTCCTCCTTGACCAGCTGCTGCACGTGCTTCGGGGCCGAGCCGCCGGCACCGGTCTCGAAGAGGCCGCCGCCCGCCATCAGCGGGACGACCGACAGCATCTTGGCGCTGGTGCCCAGCTCCAGGATCGGGAACAGGTCGGTCAGGTAGTCGCGCAGCACGTTGCCGGTCACCGAGATGGTGTTCTCGCCCCGGCGGATGCGCTCCACCGACAGCTTGGTGGCCTCGACCGGGTTGAGGATCCGGATGTCCAGGCCCTCGGTGTCGTGCTCCGGCAGGTACGCCTTCACCTTGGCGATCAGGTTGGCGTCGTGGGCGCGGCCCTCGTCCAGCCAGAAGACGGCGGGGTCGCCGGTGGCGCGGGCGCGGGTGACGGCCAGCTTCACCCAGTCGCGGATCGGCGCGTCCTTGGTCTGGCAGGCGCGGAAGATGTCACCGGCGGAGACGGTCTGCTCCAGCACCGCGTTGCCCGCGGCGTCCACCAGGCGGACGGTGCCCGTGGTGGGGATCTCGAAGGTCTTGTCGTGGCTGCCGTACTCCTCGGCCTTCTGCGCCATCAGGCCGACGTTCGGGACCGAACCCATGGTGGAGGGGTCGTAGGCGCCGTTGGCACGGCAGTCCTCGATGACGGCCTGGTACACACCGGCGTACGAGGAGTCCGGGATCACGGCGAGGGCGTCGTGCTCGTTGCCGTCCGCGCCCCACATGTGACCCGAGGTGCGGATCATGGCCGGCATGGAGGCGTCGATGATGACGTCGGAGGGCACGTGCAGGTTGGTGATGCCCTTGTCGGAGTCGACCATGGCCAGCTCCGGGCCCTCGGCCAGCTCGGCGTCGAAGGACGCCTTGATCTCGGCGCCCTCGGGCAGGGACTCCAGGCCCTTGTAGATGCCGCCCAGACCGTCGTTCGGGGTGAGGCCGACCTTGGCGAGGACGTCGCCGTACCGGGCGAAGGTCTTCGGGAAGAAGGCGCGGACCACGTGGCCGAAGATGATCGGGTCGGAGACCTTCATCATCGTGGCCTTCAGGTGCACCGAGAACAGGATGCCCTCGGCCTTGGCGCGGGCGACCTGCGCGGTGAGGAACTCGCGCAGCGCGGCGACGCGCAGCACGGAGGCGTCGACGACCTCGTCCTTCTTCACCGGTACCGAATCGCGCAGCACGGTCGTGGTGCCGTCGTCGCCGACCAGCTCGATGCGCAGGGTGCCGTCCTCGGCGATCACCACGGACTTCTCGGTGGAACGGAAGTCGTTCTCACCCATGGTCGCGACGTTGGTCCTGGACTCGCCGGTCCAGGCGCCCATGCGGTGCGGGTGGGTCTTGGCGTAGTTCTTCACCGACGCCGGGGCGCGGCGGTCGGAGTTGCCCTCGCGCAGGACCGGGTTGACCGCGGAGCCCTTGACCTTGTCGTAGCGGGCGCGGACGTCGCGCTCCTCGTCGGTCTTCGGGTCGTCCGGGTAGGCCGGCAGCGCGTAGCCCTGGCCCTGCAGCTCGGCGATGGCGGCCTTGAGCTGCGGGATGGACGCCGAGATGTTCGGCAGCTTGATGATGTTGGCGGCGGGCGTCTTGGCCAGCTCGCCGAGCTCCGCGAGGGCGTCCGGGATGCGCTGGTCCTCGGTGAGGTACTCCGGGAACAGGGCGATGATGCGGCCGGCCAGCGAGATGTCGCGGGTCTCGACCGCGACACCCGCCTGCGAGGCGTACGCCCGGACCACCGGCAGGAACGAATACGTCGCCAGGGCCGGGGCCTCGTCAGTGTGTGTATAGATGATGGTCGAGTCAGTCACCGGGTGCTCCGCTCCACGTCTGCAACATTGCTCGACATCAAGATATCTCGTGATCGACCCCGGCTCGACAGGGGTGGCCGGGAGATTCCGGCCACCTCCGGTTCAGCCGAGCGGGACGGAGTCCTCGCCCGCCCGCTGCTGCGGCAGGACCACGGCCCCCTGCCGGAGGGCCACCGTCCGCGCGGGCGACGGGATCCGGATGCCCTCCGCGCGGTAGCGCTTGTGCAGCCGCTTGATGAACTCGTGCTTGATCCGGTACTGGTCGCTGAACTCGCCCACGCCGAGGATCACGGTGAAGCCGATCCGCGAGTCGCCGAAGGTGTGGAACCGGATCGCCGGCTCGTGGTCCGGCACCGCGCCGCCGACCTCGGTCATCACCTCGGCGATCACCTCGGTCGTCACGCGTTCCACGTGCTCCAGGTCACTGTCGTAGGACACCCCGACCTGGACCAGGACGGTGAGTCGCTGCTCGGGGCGCATGAAGTTGGTCATGTTCGACTTCGCGAGCTGGCCGTTCGGGATCACGACCAGGTTGTTGGACAGCTCGCGGACGGTGGTCTGGCGCCAGTTGATGTCCTCGACGTAGCCCTCCTCGCCGCTGCTGAGCTGGATGTAGTCGCCCGGCTGCACGGTCTTCGAGGCGAGGATGTGGATCCCGGCGAAGAGGTTGGCCAGCGTGTCCTGGAGGGCCAGCGCGACCGCCAGACCGCCCACGCCGAGGGCGGTGAGCATCGGCGCGATGGAGACGCCCAGCGTCTGCAGCATCACCAGGAAGCCGATGGCCAGCACCAGGATCCGCGTGATGTTGACGAAGATCGTGGCCGACCCGGCTACCCCGGAGCGCGAGGTCGTCACCGTGCGTACCAGACCGGCGACCACCCGGGCCGCCGTCACCGTCGCCACGAAGATCAGCAGCACCTGCAGCACCTGGTTGACGCTGTGCTGCACCGTCCGGGTCAGCGGCAGCGCCGCCGCGGCACCGGCCGCCCCGCCCGCGAACGCCGCCCACGGTGCCACCGTGCGCAGCGCGGCCACGATCACGTCGTCGCCGCTCCAGCGGGTGCGGTCGGCGTGACCCGCCAGCCAGCGCAGCAGCAGGCGCAGCAGGAACGCGCCCAGCAGGCCCGCGCCCAGCGCGATGCCGGCGGGCAGCAGATGGTCCACGGTCAGGTCCTCGGTCACCGGCCGCCTCCAACGGAATGACTACGGAATGCCCACGGGATGTCGGGGATGCGCGATCCGGCAGAACCGCAAGGCAGTTCGACCGGCGCGAGGGCTCATCCTGCCGTACCCCGGGCGGTGCTCCGTACCGCGCCGGGGAGCGGAACGGGGCGTTTCAGACGATGCCCTCGGCCAGTTCCTCCTGCTCACGGTCGTCGCCGTAGGCCGCGGTCGTCGGGGTGCCGTACGACCGGCGGGCGACGAACCACCACACCGTGGCCAGTACCAGGACGGCGACCAGGGCGACGGCGGCGTAGTTCATCGTGTCGACCGTCACCGGCGACGACTGGGGGAGACAGAACAGCACGGTGACCAACGCCACCCACACCACCGCGACCCACCCGACCGGCCTGCTCCACCGGCCCAGGCTCCACGGCCCCGGCGTGAACCGGTCCCCGGCCCGCAGCCGCAGCAGCACCGGGATGGCGTACGCCGGGGTGATGCCGATGACGTTGATGGCGGTCACCGCGCCGTACGCCGTCGCCGAGTACAGGGACGGCAGCGCCAGCAGACAGGCCACCGCCACCGACAGCCACACCGCGGCCACCGGGGTCTGGGTGCGGGCGGAGACCTTGCGCCACAGCGACGAGCCGGGCAGCGCGCCGTCCCGGCTGAACGCGAACACCATCCGGCTGGCGGCCGCCACCTCGGCGTTGCCGCAGAACAACTGCGCCACGATCACGACCAGGAGCAGCGCGCTCGCGCCGTCCGTGCCCAGCCCGTCCAGGAGGATCTGCGCGGGCGGCACCCCGGTCGCGGTGTCGCGGGTCGCGTCGTAGTCCTGGATGGCGAAGGTCAGCCCGGCCAGCAGCACGAAACCCGCCAGCCACGACACCCAGATGGCCCGCACGATGCCGCGCGCCGCAGACACCGAGGCGTTCGACGTCTCCTCGGAGAGGTGGGCGGAGGCGTCGTAGCCGGAGAAGGTGTACTGCGCGAGCAGCAGGCCGATCGCCGCCACGTACAGCGGGTTCTCCCAGCCGGTGTCGTTGACGAACTCGGTGAAGACGAAGGACGGCGACTGGTGGTGGTCGGGCACGATCACCAGCGCGCCGACGATCAGCGCGACACCGGCCAGGTGCCACCACACGCTGACGGAGTTGAGCACGCTGACCAGGCGCACGCCGAAGAGGTTGAGCGTGGCGTGCAGGAGCAGGATCACGACGAAGATCAGCACGGTCTTCTCCGGCGTCGGCTCGAAGCCCCACTGGAGGTTCAGGAACGCGCCGGTGAACAGCGCCGCCCCGTAGTCGATCCCGGCGATCGCGCCGAGCAGCCCCAGCAGGTTCAGCCAGCCGGTGTACCAGCCCCAGCGCCGCCCGCCGAGCCGGTCGGCCATGTAGTACAGCGCACCGGAGGTCGGGTAAGCGCTGGTCACCTCCGCGAGCGCCATCCCGACGCACAGCACGAACAGACCGACGCCCGCCCAGCCCCACAGCATCACGGCGGGGCCGCCGGTGCCCAGGCCGAAGCCGTACAGGGTCATGCAGCCGGACAGGATCGAGATCACCGAGAAACTGATCGCGAAGTTGCCGAAGCCGCCCATGCGGCGGGCCAGCACCGGCCGGTACCCGAGTTCGCGCAGGCGGTGTTCCTCGTCGGTGGCGGACGCTTCGGTGGAGCGGGACATGACGGGCCTCCGGGGACGGAAGGGTGGGGGGTCAGGGTTGCCGGCGGTCACGGTCACGGGCGTGACCGCGTCTTTGGCCGCGGCCATGACCCCGGCCGCCGGCGGCCGAGCGGCTGCGCGCGCGGGCCTGGAGGAAGACCTCCACCGCCCGCCTGGCCGAACCGTCGCCCGGGGTCCGGCAGGCCCAGGGCAGCGGCGTCCAGTAGGGGCCGAGCGCGTCGAACACCTGGTTCGCCTCCCGGAACCGGAGGGCGCCCCACAGGGCGTGGGCCAGGTGGTTCAGGTCCGGCAGGGAACGCTCGTCCCGCGGGCAGAGCGTGAACCAGGAGTCGAACGCCTGCCCCGCCTCACGGGTGGCGTCCTCCGCCACCCAGTGCAGATCCAGCGCCGCCTCCCGCGGGCCGGAGCGGCGGTAGCGCTCCACCCGTACGTACAACGGCAGCATGTGCAGCGCCGAGCCGGGCGGCGCCGATCCCGCCGCCCAGTGCGCGAAGCCGGCCGCCCGGGCCAGGCGTTCGGAGTCGCCGCGCGGATACAGGAACTGCAGCATGCGGTGGTACGCCTCGCGGTTGTACGGGTCCCGCTTGCCGGCCTCGGCGAGCAGGCCCCACGGCCCCGGGGGCAGCATCGGCTCGGGCGGCGCCACCCGGTGCTCCTCCCAGCGCTGCCCCTCGTCCAGCCGGGCCAGCGCCAGCAGGCACACCCACGGCACCGGGTCGTGGGGCGCGGCCCGGGTCGCCGCGTCGCAGGCGTGCCAGGCCTGCAGCCACAGTTCGCGCGTGCGCCGATGGTCCTCGCGGTGGGCCCGCAGCGCGCGCTCCACGACCACCCGGGCGTGCATCACCGCGGCGGCCACGCTGTGCGGCTCCTCCGTGAGCCAGGCCCGCACCACGTCCGTACCGGCCGCCGAGGCGGCCAGCACCTGGGTGCGCCGCGTCCACTGCGACCACGAACCGGTCTGCTCCAGCAGGATGCGCATCGACATCCAGCGCCCGGCCCGCACCTCCTGCAGGGCGGAACGCAGCGCCGTGTCGTGGCCGGCGGGGTCGTAGGCGGGCTGTGCTCCGTCTCTGGCCATCACCGGCCCGCTGTCGGGAGCGGAACGGGCCGGACGGCAGCATGGCGTAACAAACAGCCCTCCCCAGGGGCGGCGGTGCGATGGTCGAGCGGTCGGCGCACACTATAGAGGCGGAGGTTCCGCCTCTGTTCGCTTTTGACCGTCCGACGCAAATCCGTTGCCACCAGGGGGAGCTGACTGCCAGTCAGTCACACTTGACGCAGTGTGCTCGCGGGGGCAGGCTGGCGCGCAGTGATCGCCGAGACCGTCGGCGCCGGAGCCGGGAGGTGCGCGATGCCGGACCCGGTGCTCGCCGTCGACCAGGGCACGTCCGGCACCAAGGCCCTGGTGATCTGCCCGGAACGCGGCGTGATCGGCACCGGATTCGCCGAGGTCCGTCCCCGGTACCTGACCGGCGGTCTGGTGGAGGTGGACCCGGAGGAGCTGTACGGCTCGGTGGTCGACGCCGGGCGTCGGGCACTCGCCGACGCGGACGAGCCGGTCGGCGCGCTCGGTCTGGCCAACCAGGGCGAGACGGTCCTCGCCTGGGACCCGGACACCGGCCGCCCGCTCACCGACGCGCTGGTGTGGCAGGACCGCCGGGCGGAACCACTCTGCGCCGAACTCGAAGACCACTCGGACGAGTTACGGCACCTGACCGGTCTGCCGCTGGACCCGTACTTCGCCGCACCGAAAATGGCCTGGATCCGACGGCACCTCACCCGCGCCGGCCATGTCACCACCTCCGACACCTGGCTGGTCCACCGCCTCACCGGCGCCCACGTCACCGACGCCGCGACCGCCTCCCGCACCCAGCTCCTCGACCTCGACCGCGCCGTGTGGTCGCAGCGCGCCCTGGAGCTGTACGGGCTGACCGGCGAACGGCTCCCGCACATCGTGGACAACGCCGCCCACGTCGGCACGACCAAGGCCTTCGGGCCCGAACTCCCGCTCACCGGCCTCGCCGTCGACCAGCAGGCGGCACTGCTCGCCCAGCGCGTCACCGAACCCGGCACCGCCAAGTGCACCTACGGCACCGGCGCGTTCCTCCTCGCCCACACCGGCGGCACACCACGCCGGGGCGCCTCGGGCCTCGCCGCCTGCGTCGCCTGGCGGCTCGGCGGGCGCACCGACCACTGCCTGGACGGCCAGGTGTACACGGCCGCCTCCGCCGTGCGCTGGCTCACCGACCTCGGTGTCATCACCGGCGCCGCCGACCTCGACCCCGTGGGCGCCACCGTCCCCGACACCGGCGGCGTCACCTTCGTCCCGGCGCTGGCCGGGCTCGCCGCCCCCTGGTGGCGCGGGGACCTGCGCGGCTCGCTCACCGGTCTCGGCCTGGACACCACCCCCGGGCACCTGGTGCGCGCCCTGTGCGAGGGCCTCGCCGCCCAGGTCGCCGAACTCGCCGACGCCGCGGCGGCCGACCTCGGCGGCCCGCTGACCGCACTGCGCGTCGACGGCGGCCTGACCCGCTCCGCGCTCCTCATGCAGACCCAGGCCGACCTGCTGCAACGCCCGGTCGAGGTGTCCGCCCTGCCGGACGCCACCGCGCTCGGCGTCGGCGCCCTCGCCCGGCTCGGCGCGGCCCCGTCCCTCACCCTCGCCGAGGCACTTCCCGACACCGGACCCACCACCGTGTACGAGCCCCGCATCACCTCCGACGCGGCCGGCGAGCGCCGCGCCCACTTCCGCACGACGGTCGCCGCACTGCTCGCCGGGGGACCGGCATGACCGTCACCGCGTCCGGGACCCTGCCCGTCGAGCCCTACGACGTGGCGGTCGTCGGTGCCGGGGTCGTCGGGTGCGCCATCGCCCGGCGGCTCGCGCACCACCGGGGGCTGCGGATCGCCCTCGTCGAGGCGCAGGACGACGTCGGGCAGAGCACCTCCAAGGCCAACACCGCCATCCTGCACACCGGCTTCGACGCCGTGCCCGGCTCGCTGGAGGCACGGCTCGTGCGCGAGGGCGCCCGCGAACTCGCCGTGTACGCCGCCGAGTCGGGCATCCCCGTCGAACGCGTCGGCGCCCTGCTCGTCGCCTGGGACGAGGAGCAGCTCGCCGCCCTGCCCCGCCTCGCCGAGAAGGCCGTGCGCAACGAGTGCCACGACACCCGCCTCCTCGGCCCCGCCGACCTCTACGCCCGCGAGCCCCACCTCGGCCCCGGAGCGCTCGGCGCCCTGCACGTGCCCGGCGAGAGCATCATCTGCCCGTGGACGACGACCCTGGCGTACGCCGTCCAGGCGGTCCGCGCCGGAGCGGACCTGCACCTCAACGCGCCCGTCGCGCACGCCGGTCACACGGACGGCGTCCACCGGCTCGACACCCCGCGCGGACCGCTGCACGCCCGCCGGCTCGTCAACGCCGCCGGGCTGCACGCCGACACCCTCGACCGGAGCCTCGGCCACGACGAGTTCACCGTCACCCCGCGCCGGGGGCAGCTCGTCGTCCACGACAAGTTCGCCCGCGCCCTCGTCCACCACATCCTCCTGCCCGTCCCCACCGCCCTCGGCAAGGGTGTCCTGGTCGCCCCCACCGTCCACGGCAACGTCCTGCTCGGTCCCACCGCCGAGGACCTCGACGACAAGCACGCCACCGACTCCACCGCCGAGGGACTGAACAGGCTGCGGGAACAGGGCCGCCGCATCCTCCCCGCCCTGCTGGAGGAGGAGGTCACCGCCGTCTACGCGGGCCTTCGCGCGGCCACCGAGTACGACGACTACCGGATCGCCGCCCACCCCGCTCAGGGCTACGTCACCGTGGGCGGCATCCGCTCCACCGGCCTCACCGCCTCCCTCGCCATCGCCGAGCACGTCACCGGCCTCCTCGCGGACACCGGCCTGGTCCTCGGCCCCCGGCGCCCGCTCGAACCGGTCCGCATGCCCAACCTCGGCGAGGCCTTTCCCCGTCCCCACCAGCAGCCGGAACTCGTCGCCGCCGACCCCGAGTACGGCACCCTGGTCTGTCACTGCGAACGGGTCTCCCGCGGCGAGATCCGCGACGCCCTCGCCGGCCCGGTCCCGCCCCGCTCGCTCGACGGACTGCGCCGCCGTACCCGGGCCCGTGCGGGCCGCTGCCAGGGCTTCTTCTGCGGCGCGGCGGTACGCGCGTTGTTCGAGGAGGCACAGCGGTGACAAGCCGACAGGTCGACGTCCTGGTGGTGGGGGCCGGTCCCGCCGGACTCGTGACCGCGTCCCTGCTCGCGACGGCCGGCGCCCGCGTCGAGGTTCTGGAGCGCGAGCAGACGCCCGGCGGAGTGCCCAGGCACTGCGCGCACCGGGGCTTCGGCGCCTGGCCGCGCGCGCTGACCGGCCCGGACCACGCCCGTGTCCTGACCGCATCGGCCGAGCGCGCCGGAGCAGACGTGCGCACCGGCGTCACCGCCCTCGACTGGGCGGGCCCGCGCACCCTCACCACCGTCGGCCCCCCGGGCGCCGAGACCCTCGCCGCCCGCGCGGTCGTGCTGGCCACCGGCGCCCGCGAACGCCCCCGCGCCGCCCGCCTCGTCCCCGGCACCCGGCCCGCCGGCGTCTACACCACCGGCGAACTCCAGCAGGCGGTCCACCTGTACGGGCAGCACATCGGCACCCGCGCGGTGATCGTCGGCGCCGAGGCCGTCTCCCACGCCGCCGCCGGCACCGTACGGGCCGCCGGAGCCGAGGTCGTCGCACTCGTCACCGAGCTGTCCCGGGCTCCCGCGGCCACCATCCGGACCCTGGACGCCCGGCTTAGGCACCGCACCCCCGTCCTCACCGGCACCGCCGTCACCGAACTCCTCGGCCACGGCCGCCTGTCGGGCGTGCGCGTACGCCGTCGCGACGGCCGTACGGCCACGCTGTCCTGCGACACCGTCGTGTTCACCGGCGACTTCGTCCCCGACCACGAACTCGCCCGGCGCGGCGGGCTCACCCTGGACCCCGGCACCCGCGGGCCCGCCGTGGACGGCGCCCTGCGCACCTCGCGGCCCGGCGTCTTCGCGGTCGGCAGCGTGCTGCACGCCGCCGAGAGCGCGGCCACGGCGGCCCGCGAGGGCGCGCACGCCGCGACCGCCGTACTCGACTGGCTCACGGACGGCCCCGGGCCCGGCCCGAAGGGCCTCCACTGGCCCACCGGCGTTCCCCTCGTCACCGATCCGCCCCTGCTCCGCATCGCCCCGAACCGCGTCACCCCGGGCGACCGCTTCCCCTACCTCCTGCGCACGGCGCTCCCCCTGCCCCGCCCCGTCCTGCACGTCACCCAGGACGGCCGCCCCCTGCACCGCGAGCGGTTCTCCCTCACCACGGCCGGACCGCACCGCCCGCTGACACTGACGGCACGCTGGACGCACCGGGTCGATCCCGGCGGCGGCCCGGTGCACGTCAGCGTCGCCTGACGGGCCCGGCCTCCCGCTGTCCGGGCCGTCTCAGTCCTCTCAGATCACCCGCATCCGCACCAGCGCCGCCAGCGTCAGGGCCCCCGGCAGCAGCGGCAGCCACACCGTCAGCAGCCGGAAGGCCAGCACCACCGCCGTGGCCACGGCCGCCGGGCCGCCCGCCGCCACCAGCGCCACGACCAGCGCCGCCTCGACCGAGCCGATGCCGCCCGGCGTGGGCACCAGCGCCACCGCCACCGTAGCCGCCAGATACGCCACCGCCATGTGCCCGGCCGGCACGTCGAGACCCAGCGCCCGCCCCACCAGCACCAGCACCGACGCCTGCAACGCGGGGAAGGCCAGCGCGCCGCCCCACAGCGCCAGCGCCCGCGCCGGGCGGGCGTGCACCGACCGGGCCTCGCCCAGCGCCGTCCGCAGGAAGGAGGCCAGCGCCCCGCGCAGCCGCGGCAGCAGCGCCAGCGCCACCGCCGCCACGAACGGCACCGCGCCCGCGACGGCCGGCAGCGGTCCCACGGCCGCGTCGGGCAGCAGCGCCCCGAGCCGCAGCGCACCGGGGAACGCGATCAGCAGGCCGCCCAGCAGGGCGAGGCGGCCGACGCACTCCGCCAGCAGATACAGCGCGAGCGCGGCCGAGGAACGGGCCAGCGGCAGCCCGCACACCGTCATGAACCGCAGGTTCACCGCGCTCGCGCCCAGCCCGGTCGGCAGCAGGTGGTTGGCCGCGCCCGCCGCGAACTGCGTGGCCAGCAGCCGCCGCCGGGGCAGCCGCTCCACCACCGCGCCCTGCCGGGTGCAGGAGGCGGCCACCCAGGTCAGACAGGTCGCCCCGGCCGCGGCCAGCAGCCAGGGCCAGCGGGCCGTGGCGAGATGGCCGAACCCGTCGGCCAGCACGGACCGGTGGCGCACGGCCACCACGCCCACCAGGAGCAGCGGAAGCACACACAGCACCCTGCGGACCGGGACGCGGTGCAGGAGTGGCTTCTCCGAGACTCGAACCGCTGTCGTCACACCACAAGACATTCCCCCAGCCGCGCCAACTACGGATGGCCGACGCGCGGACAAAAATTGACGGACCGGGAGAGGTGTCTCCTTGACCTCAAGGTTGGTCGAGGTTCTACGGTCATCCGCATGAGTATGGAGACCACGGCGTGGACGCAGCTGTACAGCGTCATGCACGCCAAAGACGAGCGCCGTCCCTTCGCCCGCGCCACGCTGCGCCGCATCGGCGCGTTCGCCCGCCCGCATCGCCGCCGCATCCTCCGATTCCTGCTGCTCGGGGTGGCGACCGCACTGCTCGCCGTCGCCACCCCCGTCCTCGCCGGGAAGGTCGTCGACGCGATCGTGTCGGACGGCGACGAGGGCACCGTCGTGCGCCTCGCCCTGCTCATCGCGGTCATCGCCGTCGCCGAGGCGGTGCTCGGCATCCTCTCCCGCAGGCTCTCGGCGACGCTGGGGGAGGGACTCATCCTCGATCTGCGCACGGCCGTGTTCGATCATGTGCAGCGCATGCCGGTCGCGTTCTTCACACGCACTCGTACGGGAGCGCTCGTCTCCCGTCTCAACAACGACGTCATCGGCGCCCAACGCGCCTTCAGCAACACCCTGTCCGGCGTGGTCAGCAACGTGGTCACGCTGCTGCTCACGCTCGCCGTCATGCTGACCCTGTCCTGGCAGATCACCCTGCTCGCGCTGGTGCTGCTCCCGGTGTTCGTGCTCCCCGCCCGCCGGATGGGCCGCCGCATGGCCCGGATGCAGCGCGAGGCCGCCGCGCTCAACGCCGCCATGGGCACCCGCATGACCGAGCGCTTCTCGGCGCCCGGCGCCACCCTGATCAAGCTGTTCGGCCGCCCGGAGGAGGAGTCCGCCGAGTTCGCCGACCGCGCCCGCCGCGTCGCCGACATCGGCGTGCGCACCGCCACCGCCCAGGCCGCCTTCATCACCGCGCTCACCCTGGTCTCCGCGCTCGCCCTCGCCCTCGTCTACGGCCTCGGCGGCTTCTTCGCCCTGCGCGGCACCCTGGACCCGGGCGCCGTCGTGGCCCTGGCCCTGCTGCTGACCCGGCTGTACGCGCCGCTGACCGCGCTCGCCGGGGCCCGGGTGGAGGTCATGAGCGCCCTCGTCAGCTTCGAGCGGGTCTTCGAGGTCCTGGACCTGACCCCGCTCATCGACGAGAAGTCCGACGCCCGCCCGGTCCCCGACGGGCCCGTGGCCGTCGAGTTCGACGACGTCCGCTTCGGCTACCCGTCCGCCGACAAGGTCTCCCTCGCCTCCCTCGAAGAGGTCGCCACCCTGGACACCCGCGGCGGCGAAGAGGTCCTGCACGGCCTCTCCTTCCGCGCCGAACCCGGTCAGACGATCGCGCTCGTCGGCTCGTCCGGCGCCGGCAAGTCCACCATCGCCCAGCTCCTGCCGCGCCTGTACGACACCGACGCCGGCACCGTCCGCGTCGGCGGCGTCGACGTGCGCGAACTGAGCGCCCGGTCGCTGCGCGACACCGTCGGCATGGTCACCCAGGACGGCCACCTCTTCCACGACACCGTCCGGGCCAACCTGCTGCTCGCCCGGCCGGGCGCCGACGAGAACGAGCTGTGGGAGGCGCTGCGCCGCGCCCGCCTGGCCGACCTCGTACGGTCCCTGCCGGACGGGCTGGACACCGTCGTCGGCGAGCGCGGCTACCGGCTCTCCGGCGGCGAACGCCAGCGCATGACCATCGCCCGGCTGCTGCTGGCCCGCCAGCGCGTCGTCATCCTCGACGAGGCCACCGCCCACCTCGACAACACCTCCGAGGCGGCCGTCCAGGAGGCCCTCACCGAGGCCCTGCAGGGCAGGACGGCCGTCGTCATCGCGCACCGGCTGTCCACCATCAGGGCGGCCGACCGGATCCTGGTGGTCGAGGCCGGCCGCATCGTGGAGAGCGGCACCCACGAGGAACTCCTCGCGGCGGACGGCCGCTACGCCGAACTGCACCGCACCCAGTTCGAACGCCCGGCCCTGGAGAAGGCCGCATAGGCGGCCCGCGGGGGCGCTACTGCGGGCCGGGCGTCCCGGCCCGCACCGGCAGGTCTTGCTCCGCCCACACGACCTTCCCGCCGGGCGTGCGGCACGAGCCCCAGCGCCGGCACATCATGTTGATCAGCTGGAGACCGCGCCCGCTCTCGTCGCTCACGTCCGCGTGCTGGATCTGCGGCAGGTCGGGACCCGAGTCCGAGACCTCCACGGACAGCCGCTCGTGCCGCAGCAGCCGCAGCTCCCCGGGTGCGTTGCCGTACCGCAGGGCGTTGCCGACCAGCTCGCTCACCACCAGCTCCGTGGTGTCGACGAGTTCCTCCAGGCCCCACCGCTCCAACTGCTCGCGCACCGCCGTGCGGGCCTGCCCGGCGGCCTTGCCGTCCGGCGGCAGCACCCGCACGTACACGTCGCAGTCCGGACCGAGCGGCCGGGCGAAGGCGGCCAGCACGATCGCGTCGTCCGACCGGTCGCCACCGACCCGCTCGGCCACCGCCCGGCACTCGGTGCCGTCCTCGGGCACCCCGTCGGCGACCGTCTCGCGCAGCCGCTCCAGCTGAGCGCCCAGGTCGGCCGTGCGCGACCTGACCAGCCCGTCCGTGTACAGCGTCAGCCGGCTCCGCTCGGGCACCTGCCGCTCGACCGGGTCGTACGGGATCACACCCGTCCCCAGCGGCGCCCCCGCGGGCACCTCGAGGAACGAGACGGCACCGTCGGGCCCGGTCAGCAGCGGGGGCGGATGCCCGGCGCTGGCGATGCGGAAGGTGCTGCCGTACGGGTCGTAGACCGCGCACAGACACGTGGCGACCTGGTCCTCCTCCAGATCGCGGGCGGCCAGGTCGAGCCGGGCCAGCAGCCGCTCGGGCGCGATGTCCAGCGCCATCAGGGTCCGGGCCACCGTGCGCAGCCGACCCATGGTCGCGGCGGCCGCCAGCCCGCGCCCCATCACGTCGCCCACCATCAGCGCGGTGCGGCCGCTGGGCAGCGCGACCACGTCGAACCAGTCGCCGCCCACGGCGGCCGGATCGGCGGCCGGGTCGTAGCACGAGGACACCTCCAGGCCCGGGGTGCTCGGGCTGGAGCGGGGGAGCAGCGCGCGCTGGAGGGTGACCACGTGGTCGCGCTCGCGCCCGTAGAGCCGGGCGTTGTCGATGTACACGGCGGCCTTGGAGGCCAGCTCCATGGCCAGCGCCACGTCGGTCCGGTTGAACGGCGCCCGGTGCCCGGCCCGGACGAAGTCGGCGAGCCCCAGCAGCACCCCGCGCGCGATCAGCGGCACCGCCAGGTAGGAGTGGACACCCGCCCGGCGCATGATGTCCGACGCCTCGCGCGAGGGCGCGATCACCGCGAAGTCCGCCCGCGTCATCCGGGACACCAGCACCGGCCGGCGGGTGGTGAGGCACCGCTGCCCCAGGCGGTCGGCGGTGCGCACCGACAGCTCGCCCACGGGATCGGGCGCCAGGTTCAGACCCTCGACCTCCGACACCGCCATGGCCCTGAGCCGGGGAGCCTCCCCGCCGCCGGCCCGGTCGCCGTCCTGGAACCGCAGCACCGAGTCGAGGAGGTCCACAGCGGCACCGTCGGCCAGCTCCGGCACGGTGAAGTCGGCCAACTCCTCCGCCGTGCGCCGTACGTCGAGCGTGGTGCCGATACTCAGGTCCGCCGCGTTCAGCCAGGCCAGCCGCCGTCGCGCGCCCAGTGCCTCCGACACCGACCGCAGCGCGCCCCGCGCCGCCCGCTGCCCGCTCACGAGGGGATTCGGAGGGCGGCGCAGCCCGCCCCGCCACGGTCGTTCCCGCACGCGTCCGCCTCCTCCCACGGCCTCCTGTCCCGATTCTGCCCTGCCGCGGCACGACCGGCGACGGCGGCACCCCCCGTCGGAGCCCGCTCCGTGCGGAAGGTGCCGCTCGGGTGCGGCTCAGGCGCCCAGCCACACCGCCGTGTCGGACGGCAGCCGGCCGGCCTCGTTCAGCGGCCCGCTGGCGAGCAGGACGGCGCCGTGCGCGGGCAGCTCGACCGGCGCGGCGGACAGATTGACGACACACACGGTGCCGCCCGCGCGCCGGAAGGCGAGGACACCGTCCGGCGCCGGCAGCCAGTCCAGCGGACCGTCGCCGAACCCCTCGGTGGAACGCCGCAGGCGCAAGGCCTCGCGGTACAGCGAGAGCATCGATCCCGGGTCCGCGCTCTGGCGGTCCGCCGCGTACGCCGGCCAGCCCTCCGGCTGCGGCAGCCAGGGCTCGGTCTCCGAGCCGAACCCGCAGTACGGCGCGTCGGCGTCCCAGGGGAGGGGAACGCGGCACCCGTCCCGCCCCGGGTCGACGCCCCCGGAACGGAAGTGCATCGGATCCTGGATCCGCTCACGGGGGATGTCGGCCTCGGGCAGGCCCAGTTCCTCGCCCTGGTACAGGTAGACGGACCCGGGCAGGGCCAGCGTCAGCAGCGCGGCGGCCCGCGCGCGCCGGGTGCCCAGGGCCAGGTCGGTCGGGATGCCGAAGGCCTTCTTCGCGAAGTCGAAGCCGGTGTCCTCGCGGCCGTACCGGGTCACCGTGCGGGTCACGTCGTGGTTGCAGAGCACCCAGGTGGCCGGGGCGCCGACCGGGGCGTGCTCGGCCAGGGTGTCGTCGATGGTGCGGCGCAGCCGGTCCGCCTCCCAGGGGCAGGCCAGGAAGTTGAAGTTGAAGGCCGTGTGCAGCTCGTCGGGGCGCAGGTAGCGGGCAAAGCGCTCGGCGTCGGGCAGCCACACCTCGCCGACGAAGACGCCCCCGTACGCGTCGGCCACCCTGCGCCAGGAACGGTAGATGTCGTGCAGCTCGTCCTGGTCGATGTACGGATGCGGGTCGACGCCCTCCACGAAGTCCGCGAGCGCCGGATCCTTCGCGAGCAGGGCCGCGGAGTCGATGCGCACGCCCGCCACCCCGCGCTCGAACCAGAAGCGGAGCACGTCCTCGTGCTCCCGGCGCACCTCGGGGTGGGCCCAGTTCAGGTCGGGCTGCTCCGGGGTGAACAGGTGCAGGTACCACTCGCCGTCCGGGACCCGGGTCCAGGTGCGGCCGGAGAACTGCGAGGGCCAGTCGTTGGGCGGCAGCTCGCCGTGCTCACCACGGCCGGGACGGAAGTGGAACCGCTCCCGCTCCGCGCTGCCGGGACCGGCCTCCAGCGCCGCCCGGAACCAGGCGTGCTGGTCGGAGACGTGGTTGGGGACGATGTCGACGATGGTGCGGATGCCCAGCTCCCGCGCCTCGGCGATCAGCTTCTCGGCCTCGCCCAGGGTGCCGAAGGCCGGGTCGATGGTGCGGTAGTCGGCGACGTCGTAGCCGCCGTCCACGAGCGGGGAGACGTACCAGGGGGTGAACCAGACGGCGTCCACGCCGAGTTCGGCGAGATACGGCAGTCTCGCCCGGACGCCCGCGAGGTCACCGGTGCCGTCGCCGTCGCCGTCGGCGAAACTGCGGGGGTACACCTGGTAGATGACGGCATCGCGCCACCAGTCGTCGGTGCGGTGCGAGTTGGGGGCTGCCACGTGACGGTCCTTTCGGGCAGGGTGGATCTTCGCCGCCGGCCCGGACAGAGCGGGGCGTCGGACGGGCCGGCGGCGAAGGTTGACGGGACGAGCCGGGAGGGCGGGAAGGAAGGGCGGGCGGCAGGCGCCCCGGCGCCGGAACCCTCAGCCCTTGAGTCCTCCGGCGGTGAGTCCGCTCATGATGTTGCGCTGGAAGATCAGGAAGATGATGAGCGTCGGCAGGGAGGCCATGGTGAGCGCGGCGATCAGCACGTTCACGGGCACCCCGTTGGACAGGGAGTAGATCCCGACGTTCAGGGTCTGCCTGGCGGGGTCCGGCAGGGTCAGCATGGGCCAGAGGAAGTCCTTCCAGACGCCCACGATCGCGAAGATGGAGACCACGCCGAGGATCGGGCGGGAGATCGGCAGCACGATCGACCAGAGCGTGCGCATCGGCGAGGCGCCGTCCATGGAGGCGGCGTCGAGCAGCTCCCGGGGGATCGAGTCGAAGAACCGCTTCAGCAGGAAGATGTTGAAGGCGTTGGTCACCGACGGCAGCCAGATCGCCCACGGCGTGTTCAGCAGGTTGCGCTCGAAGATCGGCACGTCGAGCACCGTCAGGTACTGCGGCACCAGCAGCACGGTCGCCGGGATCATCAGCGTGGCCAGCATCAGCCCGAGGATGGCCTTGCCGAAGACCGGCCGGAGCTTGGACAGGGAGTAGGCCGCCGCCACGTCGAACACCAGCTGGAAGGCGAGCGCGCCGAACGCGTAGAACAGGGTGTTCCCCAGCAGGCTCGCCAGGTCCATGACGTTCCAGGCCTGCGCGTAGTTGTCGGGCTGGAAGGACTCGGGGAAGAGCGTCGGCGGGGTCTGCACGGCCTCCTGGGTGTCCTTGAAACCGCTGGACACCATCCAGTACATCGGGCCGAGGAAGACCACGGTGAACAGGGTGACGACGAGGCCGAACACCACCCAGTACAGCGCCTTGCCGCGCGGGCGGGCGAGCTGGGCCGGTGAAATGAGTGTGCGTGTGGACATCTGTGGCTTCCCCCGGCTCTACTCGTCCTCGGCGCGGCTGAGCTTCACGTACGCCGCCGAGAACCCGGCCAGCAGTACGAGGAGCAGCAGGCCGAGGGCCGCCGCGGCACCGTAGTTGTTGAAGTTGAAGGCGTACTGGTAGATGAGGTAGACGACCGTGGTCGTCGAGCCCTCGGGGCCGGCGCCGCCGGTGAGCAGGAAGGGCTCCACGAAGACCTGCATGGTGGCGATGATCTGCATCAGCAGCATCAGCGACAGGATGAGCCGCGTCTGCGGGATCGTCACGTGCCAGACCTTGCGCAGCAGCCCGGCTCCGTCCAGCTCCGCCGCCTCGTACAGCTCGCCGGGGATGCCCTGCAGCGCGGCCAGGTAGATGAGTGCCGCGCCGCCCATGTTCATCCAGGTCGACGCGATGACCACGGACAGCATGGAGAGGTCGGGGTCCTGCAGCCACTGCTGCTCGGGCAGCCCGAAGAAGCCGAACACCTCGTTGAGCAGCCCGTATCCGGGGTCGTAGAGGTACTTGAACAGGAGCACGGAGGCGACCGGGGGCAACATCACCGGCAGGTAGACGAGCAGCCGCAAGTACCCCTTGCCGTGCCTGAGTTCGTTGATGACGACGGCGACGACGAACGGCACGGCGAAGCCGAGGACCAGGGCCAGCACGGTGAAGAGCGCGGTGTTGCGCCAGGCCTGCCAGAAGGCCGGGTCGTTGAAGACCGTCTCCAGGTTGTCCAGGCCGACCCAGGAGACCTCGCCCCGGTCCGTCTTCTGGAAGGCGAGGAAGAACTCCCGGACCATCGGGTACCAGGAGAAGAACGCGAAGCAGAGAACCGCTCCGATCAGGAAGCCGTGCGCGGTGAGGTTGCGCTTCAGGCTTCTGCCGAACGCCCCGCCGCGCTGGGGCGGGCCGTCCACCGGCGGCTGGGCGTGGCGGGCTCTGGCCGGCTTGCTCGGGGTCAGGCTGGGGGCCGACATCGTCGCTCCTTGGGGCTGGTCTCATGGGCCCCGGGGGGCGGTGCGGCCCGCCCCCCGAGGGAGCCGGTCACTGCGTGGCCAGAACCTGGTCGACCTGCTGCTCCGCGGTGGAGAGCAGCTTGTCGATGTCGGCGTCCTCGTTGGTGAGGAGGCCGGACATCACGTTGTCCAGGACCTTGTAGACCTCCTGCGCCTTCGGCGGCTCGGCCATGCCCGGGACCGGGTTGTCCATGAACGACTTGAAGTTCTCGACCGGCATGGTGGCGTGCTCGACCCGGGCCGCGTCGTCCTTCTTCTTCGACTCGTTCAGCCAGAAGTTGGGCTGCGGGAGCCCCACCGGCAGGTCGTCCTTCTTCTTGCGGGCCCAGTCGAACTGCCCCTTGCCGACGGTCAGGTTCTCGAAGTTCAGCCAGGCGACGGCCGCCTTGATCTTGTCGGAGGAGATCCCCTTCTTGATCATGTAGCTGTTGCCGCCGGCGAGAGTGCTCTTCGCGCCCGGTATCGGGCCCATGCCGAAGTTCTCGTAGTCGGCGCCGAGCTGCTGGACCATGTACGTGATGTCGTCCGGCGCGGCGAGGAACATGCCGAGCTTGTCGGTGGCGATCTGCTTCTGCAGGTCGCCCCACTTGAGCAGCTGGGTCTTGCCCATGCTCTCGTCCTCCCAGCGCATGGCGTGGAGGTTCTCGGCGACCTCCTTGCCCACCTCGTTGTTGAAAGCCGCCTTCTTGCCGCTCCCGTCCACGACTTCGGCGCCGCGGCTGTACATCTGGGCGGTGAAGTGCCAGCCGCCGGTGTTGCCCGCGCTGTACTCGCCGAAGCCGGCGATGCCGTCGCCCAGGCCGGCGATCTTCTGGGCGGCGGTGCGGACCTCGTCCCAGGTGCGCGGCGGGGTGTCCGGGTCGAGTCCGGCCTTCTCGAAGAGCTTGCGGTTGATCAGCAGACCCATCGTGTAGTTGCTGGTGGGCAGGCCGTAGAGCTTGTTCTCGTGCTTGAGCGAGCCGAGGACGTTCGGGTCGATGTCCTTCAGGGCCGGGACGGTCTTGTCGTTGACGTAGGCCGTGATGTCCTCGGCGCCGTCGTTGTCCAGCACCTGGGGCAGGTCGGTGAAGTAGGTGTAGAAGACGTCGGGCTGCGACTTGGCCTTCAGCATGGCCGTGAAGCGCGGCGGCTCCAGACATTGGCCCGGGGTGGAGCGCCCCTCGATGGTGACGTTGGGGTAGGTCTTGTTGAACTCCTTGACGTCCTCCTGCCATTCCTTCAGCTCGGCCGCCTTCGCCTTCGGCGGCATGCAGTCGATGGTGATCGTCACCTTGGTCTTCGGGTCCAGCGGGGCAGCCGGGTCGGACGACCCGCTGCCGCCTTCGGAACCGCCGCCGTCGTCGCTGCTGCTCGTGCCGCAGGCGGCGAGAGCGGTCAGGGTGAGAGCGGAGACGAGCGTGATGGCGCCGGCACGGCGAGTACGGCGGAACCGAGCACTTCTCATGGGTGGTCCCCTTCGGGCATGAACGTGGAAGGCGCCCCACCGCCGATGCGTTGTGGGGCGCCGCTCACTCAATCACCGTGAACAAGTGAACGCAATATCTCGCGCTCATTTCGTAATTGTTTGACAGACGGCCGTAGAAGTTGAGGTTCCGCTACCGGGTGGAAACCTGTGCCGTGGAGCCGCGGACGACGAGTTCGGGTTCGAAGAGCAGCTCGCTGTGCGGGACTTCGGTGCCTTGGATTTGTGCGCAGAGGAGGTCGACGGCGGCGCGTCCCATGGCTTCGATGGGTTGGCGGACGGTGGTGAGGGGTGGTTCGGTGCAGGTCATGAAGGCGCTGTCGTCGTAGCCGACGACGGAGACGTCGTGGGGGACGTGGTGGCCGCGTCGGCGGGCGGCGCGGACGGCGCCGAGGGCGAGGGGGTCGCTGGCGCAGATGATGCCGGTGACGCCGCGGTCCAGGAGGCGGGTGGCGGCTGCCTGGCCGCCTTCCAGGGAGAACATGGCCCGTTCCGCATACGCGTCGGGCAGGGCACCGCCGGCCGCCGCTGCGGCCTCCCGGGCGGCGGCCAGCTTGCGCCGCGAGGGGATGTGGTCCGAGGGCCCGAGCACGAGCCCGATGCGCTCGTGCCCGAGGGACGTCAGGTGCCGCCAGGACTGTCCTACGGCCACCGCGTCGTCGCAGGCGATGCAGGGGAAACCCAGGTCCGCTATGGAGGCGTTGACCAGCACCACGGGGATGTTGCGCTCGGCCAGCAGCCGGTAGTGGTCGTGCGGCGCGTCGGCCTGCGCGAACAGCCCGCCGCCGGCGAAGACGACGCCGGAGACCTGCTGCTGGAGGAGCAGCTCGACGTAGTCGGCCTCGGAGACGCCGCCCTTGGTCTGGGTGCACAGCACCGGGGTCAGTCCCTGCTGGGCCAGCGCGCCGCCGATGACCTCGGCGAACGCGGGGAAGATGGGGTTCTGCAGCTCGGGCAGAACCAGCCCGACCAGCCGGGCGCGCTCGCCCCGCAGCTGGGTGGGCCGCTCGTAGCCCAGCACGTCCAGCGCGCTCAGCACGGACTGCCGGGTCGCCGCCGAGACCCCCGGCTTGCCGTTGAGCACCCGGCTGACCGTGGCCTCGCTGACCCCAACCTTCTTCGCCACCTGAGCAAGTCGTCGCGTCACAAACGCAAGACTAGCGCAAGTCTCCGCAAGAGACTTGCGCCAGTCAGTGTCCTACGGGACTAGGATCGTGATGCTAGGGATTGCGAATGATCTTGAAGGTGGACGTCGTGTTCCGGATGTCCACGGCGTTGTCACTGAGCTTCAGTCCGTTGAAGGTGACCTCACCGACCGCCGGTCCCTGCCCGCCCTCGGGCATCTCGTTGGCCCACAGGCCGAAGCCGGACTTGGCGTCGAACTCGTCACCGCTCTTGTGCGCGCCCGTGACGGAGACGTCGGTGAAGACCGTGTCCTTGATGGGGTACTGCGGCTGACCTCCCACGTAGTTCGTCTGGAACATGATGCCGCTGTAGGTCGGGTCGACGATGTCGACGTTGTTGACCCTGATTCCCTGGAACACCTTGGACGCCGAGAACACCCAGATGCCCGGGAAGGTCTGTCCGTTCCAGAAGTGCCCACCGGCCCGGACGATCGACACGTTC
The DNA here is from genome assembly GCF_040686295.1 of Streptomyces sp. NPDC085944. Taxonomy (NCBI): domain Bacteria; kingdom Bacillati; phylum Actinomycetota; class Actinomycetes; order Kitasatosporales; family Streptomycetaceae; genus Streptomyces; species Streptomyces sp. NPDC085944. Next base: position 453,019 of record NZ_JBFBJX010000004.1, read on the forward strand.
TCGAACGTCGTCGGATCGGTGCCGAAGCCGTTCATCGGGTAGCCGAAGTCCAGCGAGCTGATGGTGATGCCCGAGTAGACCAGGGTGTCCGCGATGTGGATGTTCCGGAAGGTGTTGTTGTAGCCGCCGTAGACCGCCAGACCCGCGGCACGCCAGGTCAGTGTCGTCGTGAGGTTCTCGTACAGGTTGTTCTTCATGTCCGCGCCGCCCGCGTCGATCGCCGAGAAGAGCGCGAAGCTGTCGTCACCGGTCGCCCGGGCGTCGTTGTTGGACACCAGGTTGTCGGTGGAGCCGTTGGTCATGTTGATGCCGTCGGCGAACATGTTGCGGATCCGGGAGTTCCTGATCGTCATCCGGTCCGTGTTGGCGCCCCAGTACAGGCACACCATGTGCTCGTTCCAGATGTTGTCGATCACGATGTCCGAGGTGTTGGAGAAGTCGAACACCTTGCCCGGCCCGTCGATGCGGGACGTGTAGTTGCCGAAGTAGGCGAAGTTCGCGAACGTCGAGCCCTTGGCGCTCGCCTCGGCACGGAAGCCGATGTCGGTGTTGTCCTGCGTCGTCGGCGCGTGGAACCGGGTGAACCAGGGACCGGCGCCGACCACCTTCACCGCCTTGCCGTACACCTGGAACTTGCTCGACGTCTGGTAGTCGCCGGGCGGCAGATACACCCCGACGAGCTTGCCCGAGGTGTCCATGCGGACCTTGTCGAGCGCGTTCTGCACGTCCTGGTGAGTGAACCCGCCCGGCACCGCGTACGCCGCCGGATCGGGGTTCGGCAGCGCGGAGACCTGCTCCAGGTTGACGAAGTCGATCGCGTAGTCGGAGGTGTTCGCCGCGTCCTTCTGCAGCCGGATCCTGCTGCCCGCCGGGACGGTCTCGCCCAGCATGATGTGCGCCTCGTCGTAGATGTGCCGCGGGGCGCCCGCGCCCGGGGAGTTGCCCGGCGAGGCCTCGGCACCGTACAGCCAGGCGTACTTCGACGTCAGCGGCAGCGCCTTCTTCATGACGCCGTCGACGTACACGTTCAGCGTGGCGTCGATGCCGCCGCCGCCCGGGGCGTCCGGGATCGAGAAGCGGGTCACCAGGGTGTTGGTGTCCGCCTTCGTGGTGAACTCGACGTACTCGCCGGTCCTGTCCAGGTGGACGGCCTTGCGGCCGGACGCCTCGCCCGCGATGTCGCCGATGGTGCGGTTGGGCCCGACCACGGTGGCACCGCCGCCGACCGTGCCGTCCTCCGCCTCGTACATGTCGTACGGCATGTTCGCGCCGCGCCCGACGAACAGCGGCTGCGTGGAGGTGTTGTTCTCCCGCTTGACCGGCACCTCGTTCGCGTCGTCGCCGACCGTGACCTTCAGGGAGTACGAGCCGTTGGCCGCCTTCCAGGTGCCGAGGCGCACGGCCGGGGCGGTCTCGCCCGCGGCGATGACGCCGGAGTGCTCGCCGGTCAGGGTCTTGACGGTGCTCCCCTTGGCGTCGAGGAGGGCGAGCGTCACCGGGTGGCCGCCGCCCGCGGAGTCCTGGGTGCCCTGGTTCTTCAGCGCGACCTTGAAGGTCACGTCGTCACCGGCGGCCGGACTGGACGGTGCGGTGGTGACGGTGGCGGCGACCAGGTCGGAGCTCTGCACCGGCCTGACGACCAGCGGGTCGGGCCGGGTGTAGGTGTTGTTGGTCTCGTTCTGCTCGATGATCTCGTTCGCCTCGTCGGCGACCGCGCTCAGTTCGTACGAACCGGCGGCGCGGGCCCCGACGGACGCGTTGACGGTGGTCTGGGCACCCGACTTGAGGGCGGGGACGTCGGCGGTGGCGACCTTGGTGTCGCCCAGCCGGACGGCGACCTTGCCGGCGGGGGCGTCGGCGGCGCCACTGTTGCGGACCGTCGCGCCCACCGTGATCTCGTCCGACTCGACGGGGGAGTCCGGGGACGTCGTCAGCTTCGTCACCTCGAGGTCCGGGTTGGGCGCCGGGGTGCCGACGACCTGGAACTCGGCGACCTGCCCGGCCGTCGCCCCGCTGTTGGCGGTGAACCTGAGCTGCACGTCGGCGGCCCGCTTCCCGACGGGTATGGACACGCTGTTGCCGCCGCTCGCCGGGTCGAAGACGTAGTCCTTCGCGTCCACCAGGGAGGTGAAGCCGGACGCGTCCTGGTCCCGGCCGAGCACCTGGATGTTCTGGGTGCGCTTGGACCAGGCCGTGTCCGGATTGAGCTTCAGGACGACGCGGTCGACGTCCGCGTCCGCGCCCAGCTTCAGGGTCAGCGTGTTCGGGTAGCTGCCCGCCGCGCCCTCCCAGTACGTCGACGTGCTGTTGTCGTTGGCGTTCTCGGCGACGTAGGTGTGGATGTGGGACGAGGCACTGATCGGCTTGCCGACGGCCAGGTTCGAGCCGTCGCCGCCGGTGCCGGCACGGAGTTGCTGTCGCCCGACTGGTTGCCGGCCGCGTCCTTGGCCCGCACGAAGTAGGTCACGTTCGCCGACGCCGGCTGGTTGTCGGTGTAGGTGGTGACGTCGCCGCCGACACTCTTGCGGAGCTGGTTGTTGGCGTAGATGTCGTACCCGGTGACGCCCTCGTCGTCGGTCGAGGGGGTCCAGGTCAGCTTGATCTGCCCGGTGGCCGGTTCGGTCAGGGCCAGGTTCGCGGGCGCGGTGGGCGCCTGTGTGTCGCCGGTGTCGGCCCGGCGGGTGACCGTGTTGCTGTTGCCGGACTGGTTGCCGGCCGCGTCCCTGGCGCGCACGTAGTAGGTGACCGTCGTGTCGGCCGGCCTGGTGTCCGTGTACGTGGTGACGTCACCCGCGACCGAGGTCAGCAGATCGCCGTTGGCGTAGACGTCGTACCCCGTGACGGCGGTGTCGTCGGAGGACTCGTTCCAGGTGAGTCTGATCTGCCCGGTGGACGGCTCGGTGAACGCCAGGTCGGCAGGGGCGGTCGGGGCCTGCGTGTCGCCCGTCTCGGGACCGTAGACCTCCAGCTCGGAGACCTGCGCGGCGGGCTGACCGGTGTTGGCCGTCACCAGGACCCGGACATAGCGCGCGGTGGCCGCGTCGAAGGTGATCGTGGCCGACTGGCCCCCTGCCGCGTCGAAGGTGTAGGCCTTGGCCGCGGTCAGGTCGGTGAAGTCCGAGCCGTTCTCACTGGCCTGGATCTTCAGGGTCTGGCTGCGGTCCGGCCACCCCTCCGGCAGCCGCAGGACGACGCGGTCGAGGCGGCGCGAGGAGCCGAGGTCGGCCTGCAGCCACTGCGGCAGGGCGTTGTTGGCGCTCTCCCAGTAGGTGGCCTTGTTGCCGTCGTTTCCGTTGCCCGGGGTGTACGCGCCCGTGGAACTGCTCGCCGTCAGTCGCCGGCCGGCGGCGAGGTTGGTCGACGACTCCCCGGCCGCGTGCACCTCCAGCTCGGAGAGCTGGGCCGCCTGCCAGCCGGTGTTGGCGGTGATGTTCACCCGCACGAACCGGGTCTGCGTGGCGGGGAAGGACACGGTGACCGTGTTGCCCGCGCCCGGGTCGAAGGCGTAGGTGGCGGACGTCTTCAGCGTGCTGAACCCCGTGCCGTCGGCACTGCCCTGCACGGAGAGGGTCTGCCTGCGGCTCTCCCAGCCGGCGGGCAGTCTCAGGACGACCTCGTCGATGCGCTCGGTGGCGCCGAGGTCGGTCTGGACCCACTGGGGCAGGCTGCTGCCGGCGCTCTGCCAGTACGAACTCTGGTTGCCGTCGGTGATGTTGGCGGCTCCGTACTCGGCGTGCGAACTGCTCGCCGCAGTGGCGTCTCCGACGGCGAGGTCGGGACCGCCGGCTGCCGTGGCCGACAGCAGTGGTCCTCCCAGCGCCAGGAGACTGGTCGCGACCACCGTGCACAGGGCACGTGATCTCCAGTTCCGGTTTCTCATCTGTCCCCACATCAGGTAGACACGCGAATGTTCTCTGCCATTTACGTTGAGCGCTCGCAGAGTTGCAGAGAAATGTTGAGTCGTCTACAGGTGGAGCAGCGTGGAGTCGTCATACGACAGGGCGCGATGGGGGCACGGAAGGGCGGGCGCGCACCTGGGCATGCCTAGGATCAGCGGCTTTCACGGGCTGTGTCGGGTAGCCGCAAACCGCTGTCATTTCCCGCAAGGAACTTGCGGGTCAAAGGGATGGTGCGAGGAGAACTCTGCTAGCCGGCGGCCGGCTGTGCCGTGGAGCCGCGGACGACGAGTTCGGGTTCGAAGAGCAGCTCGCCGTGGGGGACTTCGGTGCCTTGGATTTGTGCGCAGAGGAGGTCGACGGCGGCGCGTCCCATGGCTTCGATGGGTTGGCGGACGGTGGTGAGGGGTGGTTCGGTGCAGGTCATGAAGGCGCTGTCGTCGTAGCCGACGACGGAGACGTCGTGGGGGACGTGGTGGCCGCGTCGGCGGGCGGCGCGGACGGCGCCGAGGGCGAGGGGGTCGCTGGCGCAGATGATGCCGGTGACGCCGCGGTCCAGGAGGCGGGTGGCGGCTGCCTGGCCGCCTTCCAGGGAGAACATGGCCCGCTCGACGAACTCCTCGGGCAGTTCCGCGTTCGCGGCCCGGGCGGCCTCCTGAGCGGCGGCCAGCTTCCGACGCGAGGGGATGTGGTCCGAGGGCCCGAGCACGAGCCCGATGCGCTCGTGCCCGAGGGACGTCAGGTGCCGCCAGGACTGCTCGACGGCCACCGCGTCGTCACAGGCGATGCACGGGAAGTCGAGGTTCTCGATCGACGCGTTGATCAGCACCACGGGGATGTTGCGCTCGGCGAGCAGCCGGTAGTGGTCGTGCGGGGCGTCGGCCTGCGCGAACAGCCCGCCCGCGAAGACCACCCCGGAGACCTGCTGCTGCAGCAGCAGCTCGACGTAGTCGGCCTCGGAGACGCCGCCCTTGGTCTGGGTGCACAGCACCGGGGTGAGCCCCTGCTGGGCCAGCGCGCCGCCGATGACCTCGGCGAACGCGGGGAAGATGGGGTTCTGCAGCTCGGGCAGAACCAGCCCGACCAGCCGCGCGCGCTCGCCCCGCAGCTGGGTGGGCCGCTCGTAGCCCAGCACGTCCAGCGCGCTCAGCACGGACTGCCGGGTCGCCTCGGAAACCCCCGGCTTGCCGTTGAGCACCCGGCTGACCGTGGCCTCGCTGACCCCAACCTTCTTCGCCACCTGAGCAAGTCGTCGCGTCACAGACGAAAGGCTAACGCAAACACCGCAAGCGGCTTGCTTCAGCGCCAGGTGACGCGGGCCAGCACCGGAAGGTGATCGCTGCCGGTGGCGGGCAGGGCGCGGAGGGCGCCGACGGTCCCGGCGCGGGCCATCACCTGATCGATCCGGGCCAGCGGGACGCCGGCGGGGAAGCTGAGGGCGAGGCCCCGTTCGGCGATGTTCAGCCGGGTGGTCAGGGGATCCAGTGCCCGGTCGTCAACCGTGCCGTTGAGGTCGCCCAGCAGGACCACCTTGCGCAGCCCTTCCCGAGCGAGGGCTTCGCCCAGCAGCCCGGCGCTCTCGTCCCGCCAGGAGGACGCGAGTCCGCTCGCCCCCACCCGTACCGACGGCAGGTGCGCGACGTAGACGGCGACTTCCCCGCGCGGGGTGTGCGCCACGGTCCGCAGCCCGCGCTCCCACTCCTCTTCGATGCCGCGGGGCTTGATGTCGAGCGGACGGGAGCCGGAGAGCGGATACTTCGACCAGAGCCCGACGGTGCCCCGGACCACCTGGTACGGATACGCGGGGGCGAGGGTCTTCGCGTACACCTCCAGCGCCGGCGGCACCAGTTCCTCCAGCGCGACGAGGTCGGGCTCGGCACGGGCCAGGGCGCGGGCCGTGCCGGCGGGGTCGGCGTTCTCGTCGCTGACGTTGTGCTGGACCACGACCAGGTCGTCGGCGCCGGGGTCCGGTGCGGGCAGGAGCAGCCCGCCGAAGTGGTACGTCCAGGCGGCCGCCGGCAGCAGCAGGGCCACGAGGGCGAACGCCGAGCGGCGCACCACCGCCAGGACGAGGAGCACCGCCACGACCGCGCCCAGCCACAGCAGGAAGGACTCCAGCAGACTCCCCAGCCCTCCCACACGGTTGGGCACCGCCCCGTGGAACGACAGCAGGAGGGCGGTGACCACCGCAGCCCCGGCGAGCACCCGCCCCCGCCCGCCCGTCCAGGCCGCCCAGTCGGTCATCACACCCCGTTCCCTCGTCCTCGCCGGCAGTCTCACCAGTCAGGACGAAGGAACGGCAGCGGTAGTTCCGAAAGCTTGAGACGCCTACTTCAGGTACGGACCGTCCGCTCCGATCTTCCCGGTGCCGTTCAGGACGTACACCCGCAGATTGCCCTTGCCGGGGGCGGCGACGGTGAGGCGGCCGCCGGTGACGGTCCGGGTGTCGCCGGTGACCGCGTCCCGGTAGTTCCCGTTGGGGATGCCGGTGTAGGTGGCGCCGCCCGTCGCCGTGTTGTCGGCCGTGGCTGCTGCGGGAGCGGTCGCGGGGGAGGCCGCCGGTGGTGAGGGTCACGTCACCGCGAGGACGGCGCCGGCGGCGAGGGCCGCGGCCGACGGCCGTACGGGCAACCGCATGCGGCTGCGTCTCGTGCGTCTCATGCGTGTCTCCAGGCAGGCGGGCGGCGGGGCTACGGGCGGTCGAACGCCCGGACCCTGAAAGAGTGAACGGAAAGTTGCAGAAAGCTCTTACGGCAGCCGGAAGCTACCCCTACGCGGTGGCTTCGTAAAGGGGTCACGCTTCAACTTCTCGGAGTGCGGGAAGGGTTGACCTCTGTTGAACGGCGCCCTTACGGTCACGACCGCAACCCCTTGCAGACCCCTTCTGCAACGCATTGCAAGACGGGTGTCGACTCCCCAGACACCAGACACCCATTGGCATCCTGCCCCCCGAGACACCCGCATCCTCACACGGGAGACTCCATGCACGGGAACACCAGCACAGCGCGAAGAGTGACCGCCACCGCGCTGGCCCTCACCGCCGGCGTGGCCGGCAGCCTCCTCGCCACCGCGGCGCCGGCCCAGGCGGCCCCGCCCGGGGACAAGGACGTCACCGCGGTGATGTTCGAGTGGAAGTTCACGTCCGTCGCCCAGGCGTGCACCGACACCCTCGGCCCGGCCGGCTACGGCTTCGTCCAGGTCTCACCGCCCCAGGAACACATCCAGGGCGCACAGTGGTGGACCTCGTACCAGCCGGTGAGCTACCGGATCGCGGGCCGCCTCGGTGACCGCGCCCAGTTCAAGAGCATGGTCGACACCTGCCACGCCGCCGGCGTGAAGGTCGTCGCCGACTCGGTCGTCAACCACATGTCGGCCGGCAACGGCACGGGCACCGGAGGCTCGTCGTACACCAAGTACGACTATCCGGGCCTCTACTCGCCGAACGACCTCGACAACTGCACCTCGCAGATCAGCAACTACGGCGACCGCTACAACGTCCAGGAGTGCGAGCTGGTCGGCCTCGCGGACCTGGACACCGGCGAGGACTACGTACGGGGGAAGATCGCCGGTTACCTCAACGACCTGCTCTCCCTCGGCGTCGACGGTTTCCGCATCGACGCGGCCAAGCACATGGCCGCCGCCGACCTCGCCGACATCAAGTCCCGGCTCACCAACCCGAACGTCTACTGGAAGCACGAGGCGATCTACGGCGCCGGCGAGGCCGTGTCCCCGGCCGAGTACCTGGGCAGCGGCGACGTGCAGGAGTTCCGGTACGCGCGCGACCTCAAGCGCGTCTTCACCGACGAGAACCTCGCCTACCTGAAGAACTTCGGCGAGGCATGGGGTTACATGCCCTCGGACAAGGCAGCCGTCTTCGTCACCAACCACGACACCGAGCGCAACGGCGAGACCCTCACCTACAAGGACGGCGCCGCCTACACCCTGGCGCACGTGTTCATGCTGGCCTGGCCGTACGGCAGCCCCGACGTCCACTCCGGCTACGAGTTCACCGACCACGACGCGGGCCCGCCCGGCGGCGGCCAGGTGAACGCCTGTTACAGCGACGGCTGGAAGTGCCAGCACGCCTGGCGCGAGATCTCCTCCATGGTCGGTTTCCGCAACTCCGCCCGCGGCCAGGCCGTGACCGACTGGTGGGACAACGGCGGCGACCAGATCGCCTTCGGGCGTGGTTCGAAGGCGTACGTCGCCATCAACCACGAGGGCGCCGCGTTGACCCGTACGTTCCAGACATCGCTGCCCGCAGGGGACTACTGCGACGTCCAGTCGGGCAAGGGTGTCACGGTCGACGGGGCAGGACGGTTCACCGCGACCCTGGGCGCCGACACGGCCGTCGCCCTGCACGTGGGTGCCCGTACCTGTGCCGGCGGAACCGATCCCGGCGACCCCGACCCGGTCGCCTCCGGCGTGTCCTTCGCGGTCAACGCCACCACCAGCTGGGGCCAGAACATCTACGTCACCGGCAACCGGCCGGAGCTGGGCAACTGGAACCCGGCCGGCGCGCTCCCGCTCGACCCGGCCGCCTACCCGGTGTGGAAGCGGGACGTGGAGCTCCCCGAGGGCACGTCCTTCGAGTACAAGTACCTCCGCAAGGACGAGGCGGGCAACGTCACCTGGGAGGGCGGCGCCAACCGCACCGCGACGGTGAACTCCACGAAGATCAGTCTCGACGACACCTGGCACAACTGAGTACCGCGCGCTGAACAGTTGCGTGTGAGCAAGCTGACACGCCCGGGGAGACCGGGGTGGGCCGTTCGGGGGAAGGTAGTGTGTTCAAGGCTCGAACGGCCCACCGCGTGACCTGCGGTGGCGAGCGCGACGGCGGCCGTTTGGGCCGCCCGCACGCGACCTCTGAGAGTGGAGCTCATGAACGTGTCGACCGGCGGCAGACGGTTACGGAGCCGGGGCGCCACGGCGGCCCTCGTCTGCGCGATCGTCCTGTCGCCCGGCCCCGGTTACGCGGCCCCGGGCGACCCCGACCCGAACACCGGCCGGTCGATCGAGGACATCCGCGACGAACTGGACGGCCTCTACCGTGAGGCGGAAGTGGCCACCGAGGCGTACAACGCCGCCAACGAGAAGGCCACCGAACAGGAGAAACGGCTGACCACCCTCCGCAAGGACCTGACCCGTGCCGAGAAGCGGGTGAAGGACCTGCACGCCCTCGCCGGCGCGGCCGCGCGCACCCAGTACCGCGGCGGCGATCTCGCCGCCACCGGTATCCAGTTGCTGCTCGGCGACCACCCGGAGTCGGCCCTCGACGAGGCGTCCCAGGCCCGCCAGGCCATGCGCGGACTGGTCAACGTCTCCGAGACCCAGAAGACCGCCCGTCAGGAGCTGGGCGAGCAGACCGAGGCCGCCACGAAGGAGCTGCGCAAGCTGAAGAGCAGCCGCGCGGACAAGGCGGCGGCGAAGCAGAAGATCGAGAAGAAGATCGCCACGGCCGAGCGGATCGAGGCGGGGCTCGAAGAGGAACAGACCCGCAGACTGGCCCAGTTGGAGAAGGAGCGGGCCAAAGAGGCCGAGGCCAGGTGGACGGAATCGGGCGGCTCCTCCGGCGGCTCGGCGGGCAAGGGCAAGGGCAAGGGCAGGGGCAAGGCCCAAGGGCCCGGCGGCGGGACCCAGGTGAGCGGGGCGGCCGGCAAGGCCGTGGACTTCGCGATGGCGCAGATCGGCAAACCGTACGTGTGGGGCGCCGTGGGCCCGTCCTCGTACGACTGCTCCGGACTCACCTCGGCGGCATGGGCGGCGGCCGGGCACCCCATTCCGCGCACCTCACAGGCTCAGTGGGGCGGCCTGACCCGCGTCAGTCTGTCCTCGGCCCGCCCCGGGGACCTGATCATCTACTACAACGACGCCACCCACGTGGGCATGTACATCGGAGGTGGACAGATCGTCCACGCACCGCGGCCCGGCCGTTCGATCACCACCGCGCCGGCCGCCTCCATGCCCGTCCTCGGCGTCGTACGACCCGGAATCTGAGCGGATGACCCACTTGCCAACCCCCCGTGACGAGGGGAACCTGCCCGCGCTCGGCGCCGCGCCGCTGATCCGCCTCGACGCCTACGTGGCCGAGGACGGGTCGACGGTGGTCAACGGTCACCTGCTGGAGATGGGCGGTATGCGGCCGCCCAACGAGGCGATCCTCGACGCCGTCGCCATGTTCGCCCGCACCCTGGGGGCACCGGTCGCGGCCACCGTGATCGACCGCACCGTGCAGCAGGTGGCGCGGCTGCGGGTGCACCCCGACGGGTCGAGCCGGACCATCGCCGACGAGGACGACCTGCCGCCCGGGCAGGAGCGCACCGCCGCGGAGGAGGCCGCCTTCCCTCCGCTCGCCCGCGTGGAGCGCATCATCCAGCACGCGCAGCGCGAGGAGCTGCACGCCGCCTTCGTCCTCGCCAGCGCGCTGCGGGAGCACCTCACGCTGCGCCGGGGTGCCGAGGACGAACTGTCCCTGGAGGCCCGGGCGATCGAGGCCTATCTCGCGTACAAGCGCGGCGACCACATGCTCTCCACCGTCCTCGCGCTGACCGTCGCCCGTATCCGCTGCCGCACGGACCTGGACCGGGCCGCCCCCGACGTGGCCCGCGCCACCGCGGCCTGGCAACGGCTGTGGGACGAGGGGCAGGTGGCCACCCGCGGGCAGGAACTCCTGCACATGTGGGAGCGGCTGTCCGCGGCCGGCCTGCTGCGGGAACCGGCCCACCGGGCCATGGCCCAGGCCGTGCGGAGTCGGCTCGCCCAAGGCGGCCGCTCCGTACCACCGCCCGCGTCCGCGCCCGCGGCCCTGCCCGCGGTTCCCGGCGCGGCGCAGTCCCCGGCCCCGGTGGCCCCCGAGGACAAGCCCCTCAAGCCCACCCGCCGCGGCCTGCGACGCTTCACCCGGCGGGCCGGCCGGTCACCGGGGGCATCGCCGTGACACCGCGGCGCGTACCTGTGCGGGCCCCCTTCAAGTGGCCGGTCGGGTAGGCCAAGATGCTGGCATGACAGAGGGAACTCTTTCCAGGCTTCCACGAGAGAACATCGACCTGCCGGACGGTTCCGTACTGCGACGGCGTTCCCTGGTGTCCGACGACGCGTTCATCGACGCGGTCGCCGCCGACGTCGAGCACCTGGGGGAGTGGCTTCGCTGGGCCCAGCACCCGCCCACCCGCGAGGAGACGGAGGGGGCCCGCGCCGAACAGGACGCGGACTGGGACGCGGGCCGGTCCTTCGTCTACGTGCTGACCCCGCCGGACCGTCGCGACCGAGTGATCGGCGGGGGCGCGATGTTCCCGAACGGCGAGGCCGGTGTTCTGGAGATCGGCTACTGGGTGTGTTCCCCGGCCACCGGTCGCGGGCTCGCCACCCGGGCCGCGGCCGCGCTGACCGAGGAGGGACTGGGGCTCCCCGGCGTCAGAGCCATGGAGATCCACTGCGACCAGGCCAATGTCCGCAGCGCCGGCATCCCGCCCCGGATCGGCTACCGCCTGCTCCGGGTCGAACCGGACGAGCCGCAGACCGCGGCCGAGGCAGGGCAGAGCATGGTCTGGCGCCGCGACGGCGCCGGACCACGCCCCCTGGTTCAGGCGCCCTGACTGTTGCTGTCGCCGGTGGTTTCCTTCTTGTCCAGCGGACGGATCTCGATCTTCTGCGCCATGGAGCGTCCTTCCGTTGAAGGCGGTGTGACCGCGCTGCGTGGTGGTGCTCTGGTGCTCGTGAGGCGTGGTGCTGGACGTGCTCATGCCAGAGTTCGGGCCGAGGGCGCACTTGTCAACGACCGGTGGGCGGCTGGTCCCGGGTCCCGCCCCGTTTGAAGCGATCGATCGTCTCTCCCAGGCGGTGAACGGTGTCGGCCCGGGCGTGCGGGACGCGCGCGTGGAAGATGTCCCGCTCCACCTCCAGGAAATGGAGGTTCTCGTAGGTCACGTCCACGGAGTCCGGTGGCGTGAGCTGTCGAATGCGTACCGCGAGACCTTCGACCTCCGGGACGGCCGGCGACAGGTATCTGTCGATCAGCTGCGCCACCTCGTAGCAGTCCCGCCTGCCGTCCCGCTGCCGGGACAGCAGTTGCATCCGCACTCCCGGCAGGAAGTCGAAGACGATGCGGTGGTACGGGGTGCTGCGGGGGTCGTTGGTGTCCACGACCTGGAGCAGGCCGCTGCTGAGGATCTCGGCGAGATGCTCCGGGCCGGTCCGGGGCATCAGGTGGTAGGCGATGAGCTGCATGATGTGCCGGTTCAGCGGAGCGGCCGCCAGCAGCACGGTCAGCTCGCAGGTGTCGCCGAGCGCCTTCCCGAGGAACTCGACGACACGCTGTTCCGCCGTCGGCTCGGCGCACGCCTCCTGCCGGGGCGCCGGCACCCGGGGCTGGGGCACCCCGGCGGCGTGCGCCGGCTCCACCCCGTCCGGGACTTCCGCCGCGTCGCCGTCCGGGGTGACCACTATGGCCTGCTGGCTCACCCACTTGCTGGAGTTGAGCAGCCGGCACCACTGTTCGATCCAGCGCTTGCTGAGCTCCAGGACGGGGATGACGACGCTGTTCGGGGGCACGGGCTCCGCCGGCACCAGCGCGTCGAGGGCGGCGTCGTCCGGGGTCTGCACCTCGAACGTGGTGTTCGGCCCGCCGAGTTCGGGGGATCTGAGGTTCAGGGGCCGGGTGGCCAGGGCGGAGCGGCTCCAGTGCGGGTGCGGCGCGACGTGGAGGACGGCCAGGGGATGGACCGCCGCCCAGTCGGCGAGCCGGCTCTTCAGCGGTTCCCCTTCCCAGGCCGGCCCCACCGCGTCGGTGATGACGAGGATGATCTTCTTCCGTGTCTCGTCCCCGAGGCCGGCCCGCCCCACCTCCGTCGCGTCGAAGACCGGGCGCGTCGGATCGAATCCCTGACTGTGGAGGCTGATGACCGGGATATGCGCGAAGTGGGCCAGTTTGTAGGCACTTTCGACGAAGGCCTTGATGCTGTCGTACCACGCCGCCATGGAGGCGCCGGTGTCGATGATGAGCACCAGGTCCCACGCCGGTGGCCTCGCGCGGGGATAGGGACTCGCGCCGGGCAGGTTGGGAAGCGTGGGGGTGTTCGCCTGGGCCGTCGGATCGAGTGTCTCCAGGGCCCGCAGCGCACTGGCCGCCGCCGGCACGGCCGGTACCGGAGCCGGGCGTGGCCAGTCGTCCGGGGGCTCGGAGAAGAGATCGGGCGCCGGAAAGGGACGCGGGCGCAGGGAGGAGAACTGGCGTCGGTTGTCCTGTGGCGTGCTGGTGATGAGCCAGTTGCCGTCCGGATGAGTGTTCACAGCACCCTGGCCTCGCTGGGGGCGACCAGACTGTGCAGGGTGGGCAGGGTGTGCGTCGGATCGTCCCAGAGCAGCGTGATGTCGGCGACGGCGTCGTCGGCGGAGGTCGAACGCCGGTGGTCCGCGCGCAGCGCGCTGATGCGGTCCGGCAACTCCTGCAGCGGGCCCGCGCCGATCAGCCGGAGGGCGGCGCTCTGGAAGGCGGCCGAACAGTCCAGCCGGTGCCACAGGATGGCCGGGGCCCCGCTGCGCAGGGCGTCGAGGAACTGCAGGCGTCCCTCCTTGTCACTGGGCGGGCTCTTGAGGATGACGGGGTCCTGGGTCTTCCGTGGCGTGGTGGGCTCCCGGTGCGACTCTGCGTCGTGCGGGGCGGAGACGGCCGTGCCCCCGTCCGGGGACTCCGCTTCCTCCGAAGCGTGCATGAGGCTGTCCCACCTCGCGCGCCACGCCGACTGGATCGTGGGGATCTGCAGCCGGTCCAGGCTCCGGACGAGCACCGTGCGGGCGGGGTGGGCCGGCTGGGTGGCGTCCGCGCACCAGTCCCAGACGGGCTCGTTGATCAGCGGCAGCGGAAGCCAGAACTCCACGCACATGTCGTCCAGGACGGCCTCGCTGGTCTCCTGCACCCACTGCCGCAGGCGCTGCGCGACGGTGGGCCTCAGCTCGGTGTGGCTGACGGCCTGGGTGTCCTCGTCCCGCAGCGCCGGTTTGGCACGGGCCCCCTCGCGGTGCCACATGCGCAGGGTGTAGGTGTCCTTCTGCAGCCCGTCGGGCAGCAGCACGAACATGACCCGGGCCGGTGACCGCTCGGGCAGGACGAAGTCGGCGGCCGCGGTGCGGCATGCCCGGAGTTCCTCGGTCACTCCCCAGTCCTCGGCCTTCCGCCCCGCCCAGGCGTGTAAGGCGCTCTCCTGAGCCGGTCTGGCCGCGGCCAGGTGCTCCAGGTAGGCCAGGAGGGGAGGCAGGCCGGTGGGCAGCATGTTGCGGCGCAGCAGGTGCAGGGTGGTGGGCCAGGTGCCGGTGCAGTGCGCCGGCAGGTCGGCCGCGAGGAAGGGCAGGCACGCCTGGGCGGCCGAGGTGGCCTGGTGGGCCGGTACCTGGTCGAGAAGCCCCCTCAGCTCGTCCAGTTCGGCGTCCGACAGCAGTGTCCTGGCCGTCAGCCAGTCCGCGACGGTACGCAGGGGGAGGGCGAGGCCGGGATCGCGGGTGACGTGATCGAGGGCGTCGGCCAGGGCTTCGGCGTCGTCCGCCTGCTCACCGCAGGCCGCGACCAGCTCTCCGATCCGGTCCGCCGGTGGTGCGCCGTCGCCGGGGGTCGGCGGGAAGGGGCCGCCCTGCCGGGCCAGGCGCGCGGTCAGGGAGCGCCATCCGGACTCGCTGTTCAACAGCGGATTGGAAGCGAGACCCTGGGCCAGGGCGCGCTGAAGGTCGGCGACCGTCCGGCTCGACGAGCCGGTCGTGGGCGCTGTTGCTGCGGAATCCGTCATGGCTGGTCACTCCTGCGATGCCGGTTTGGCGAGGGGTTGGCGTGTGGGTCGACCGGTGCGGGGGTGCCGTGCCCGCCCATGGTCCGGCATGGCGAGGGGGCTCGGCTAGAGCGCGAAGGGGTGAGTTTGGCGTTCTGGGACGAACTGCCGTGCGCGGGCTGCCGTATTGCGACAATCAGTGCCCTATGGATGCGAGTGCGTGGGCGGCCTGGGCCGCGGCGGTGACGAGTCTGGCGACGCTGGTCGTCACGACGGTCGTCGGCGGACGACGGGAACGGCACCGGTGGGCGCGCGACGCGCTGACGGACGCCTTCGTGGCCTTCCTCGAGGCGAGCTGGCGGCATTCCGACACGGCCGCAGGGACGGCGGGTGCGGACGCCTGCGCCGAGCCGTTGCTCGCCGAGTACAGGGAGATGCGCAGTCAGCTCACGCGGCTGCGGCTGCTGGCCGCCGACGGAGTGGTGGACGCGGGGGAGTCGCTGTTGCGCCGGCAGCGCCAGGTGCACGACGTGCCCGCGGGGCCGGAGCGCGACGAGGCGCTGGCGGCCGCGTCCCGGGCCCGGCGGGCGGTGATCGACGCCGCCAAGAAGGAGATGGGCCTGTGAGACGGACGACACCGCACGGAACCTACCGGACATAGCGCCCCATTCGTGTCTCCGCGCTGTCGCGGATGTGGACGAGCGCCGCTCGGGTGGGGGACGGGATCCCGCTCTGCCGCAAGCGCTCGCTGATCGAGCGCGCGACGCTGACGAGCGGGTCCTTCTCCTCGGAAGGGGGCGTCCACGGTCCCGGCACCCAGTGCATGACGATGTTCCAGGCGGCATGGTGCATCACCGGATCGTCGGCCTCCAGGCCTTCGAGGATCTCCGTCCAGTCGCCGAGGAAGCCCATGCCGACCAGACGGGCCCGCCGCAGGCTCGGATGCGCCTCGTCCGGAGCGAGGATCATGCTGTTGAGCTCCTTGTACGCGGTGGAGACGAGCCGCCCGGCCGTGGGGTGCTCCTCGGCCGCCAGGAGGCTCAGATAGCCGATCGCGGCGACGGCGTGGGCGGCCGGGACGACGGTCTGGACGCCGTGCAGCGGGTGGGAGTGCACGACGGTGGTGGTCCGGTTGCCGGGGTGGTCCGCCGCAGCGCGGACGAAGCTCAGTGCCTGGTGAAGTCCCGTGCTGGCGGCCAGTATCACGAACCGGTGCGCGTCCAGACTGCCGGGGTCGTCCGGTTGCAGCCGCTCGAGGCGCGAGCGCTGTTCCTCGCTCAGGGGCACCGGGTCGAAGGGCGGCGCGTCGAGCAGCACGTCGGTGGTGCCCAGCAACTTGAGCATTTCGCTGTCGTCGAGACGGGGAGCCTGGGCGAAGAGGTCGATCTCGGAGCGGTCGGGGACGCTCTCGCGCCACGCCGGGGCCCACGGCCAGTACATGCTCGGAGCGCGGCCCGGGCGACGGGTGGCCTCGTCGAGAAGCAGGGCCGCTCGGGGCCGGGCCTCCAGGTCGTGGCTGCTGACCGCGCGGACGAGCGCCGACAAGGGTTCGAGATACCCCTCGTCGAGCCGGTCCGTGTAGGCGCGCACGATGTCATCTACGGCAGGCATCTCGTGACCGTTCAGCGTGTGCACGAAGGCGGCGAGTGCCAGCAGCCGGGTGGGCGAGGCGTCGGCGGCGAGTTGCTGCACGCGGGTGACGGGCAGGGTCCGGCCGCGATGGAGAAGCATGTGGCAGGCCAGCACCATCGTGGTGTCGTCGTCCCGGTCGAGCAGCGCGTCCCAGTCGACCTCCTCGCCGTCGCGCAGCAGCCGTGCCGGACCGGTGTCGTCACAGTGCTCCGCCGCCGTGGTCAGCAGCGGGTGCCAGGTGATGTCGTCGGCCAGGCCGGTCCGGAAGCGGTATTCCAGCAGGGTGGACAGATCGCCGTTGCCGGCCAGGACGGTCAGGATGTCCCGCTGTTCGAGATGGAGCTGATGGACGGTCGTGGCATCGGCGGTCCGCGACAGCTCCGTGAGCGTTTCGGGAAGCCTGCGCCGGCACGCCTCGGTGTAGGTCCGGCGCACGGCACCGCTGGGCCGGACGTTCAACTGGGCCAGTGCCTGCCAGGCCTGCCGGATGACCGGCCACGGCGCGTCGGCCCGGACGCGGTCCCACAAGTAGCCGACGAGTTCGTGCAGCCGGGTCGTGGCGATCGACCGTACGGCCCGTACGGTCAGGTCCTGGTCGACGTCGTCCGGCTGTGCGTCCAGCAGGTGGCTCACGATCTCCGTGAGCGCCTTCCGGGCGCCCGGCACGAACCACTGGTGCATCATCACGAGGCCGTCCAGCGCTTCGGCCGCCGCCGGCGCCGCCGCGTCCATGGCGGTCGTCCGCAGCGCCCGGAGCGCGTCCGGGGTGCCGTACTTCGCAAAGCCGTACGCCGCCTGCCGCCAGGCCGGCTGACCGCTGTCCCCGGCCTCCAGCTGCGCGGTGAGTGTACGCAGGAGCCGGTCCCGCAGCCTTCCGAACCGGCCGGGAGGGGCGGCCTGCAGCAACCACGCCCCGTACACGAGGTTGGCGTCCAGCGCGGTCCGCAGGATGTGCTCGACCATGTCCTGCGGCGTCTGCGGATTGGCCACCAGCAGCTGGGCGGCCTCCCGCCAGTGGAACTGCAGGATGCGATCGGCGACCTTCTCGGAGTCCTCCTCCTGGGCGAAAGTGGCCGCGAAGTAGGCGTGGATGACCGGGTTGTCGAAAGCCACCCACCTGCCCGACGGGTCGGTGACGACGGCCGTGCTGCGCAGCAGCGCCTCAAGGGAGTCCCTGGCGTTGAAGGGCCGTAACCGCTCCAGGGACTTCACCGCGTCCTCGTACCGGATGGCCGCCCCGAACGCGTCCATGTCGCCGGCCAGATGGGCCAGGAGCTTCATGCGACGTTCGACTTCCCTGTCGTCGACGCCGGCGATCAGACCCCGGGTGTACTCCTCCACCAGCTTGCCCGGGTTGGTGGTGCTGACGGCCTCTTCCTCGAGGTATCGGTCGACCAGGATGCGCAGGAACAGCGGCTTGGCGGCGAGGTCGCGCAGACTGCCCGCCTCCGGG
Source organism: Streptomyces sp. NPDC085944 (assembly GCF_040686295.1). Taxonomy (NCBI): domain Bacteria; kingdom Bacillati; phylum Actinomycetota; class Actinomycetes; order Kitasatosporales; family Streptomycetaceae; genus Streptomyces; species Streptomyces sp. NPDC085944. The sequence continues at coordinate 470,757 of NZ_JBFBJX010000004.1, forward strand.
TCGTCGAACACCGCCTGCTGGAGACTGCTGACGCGGGTCCGCCACGTCACCTGGTCCCGCCGGCGGATCCGGTCCTCGATGTACTCGCGCGCCTGTGGGGCCCTGACCCTGTGCAGCACCACCGCCGGCCACCCCAGAGCGCTGGGCTGGTAGTCACCGCCACGCTGACAGACCGTCATGCGCAGGGCGGGGAAGGCGGCAACGAGGTCGCGGATCCAGCCCAGTACGAAGGGCTTCTCCTTGGCGTCGACCTTGTGCAGCTCGTCGACGACCGCGTACACGCCGCCCAGCCGCAGCACCGTCGTGATCACGGACTCGTCGACGTCGCCCAGCTCGGCACACTCGCACAGGAGTTGCTCGACGGCGGGCTTCGCCACTCCGGGCACCGCCTCGGCGGCGTCCTCGGCAGCGGTCCGCCACGTGCGCAGATACTCGCTGATGCGCAGCGCGTTCAGCTCGAGTGGCCAGCACAGGGGTGGATGGGAGTCCAGGTGGTACTGGGGTTCGATCCCGCCCCTGATGACTCGCGCCTGCAACTCCCTGACGGTCGCGCTCTTTCCCGCCCCGCAGTCGCCGACGAGCACGGAGCGCTCGTGCGACCACAGGAGTTCCGTGGCGGGCCGGGGATCCATGGCGAGCGCCCCGTCGCCCTGTTGGACGAAAGGTTCGCCCGGGCGCAGGACGCGACCGGTCAACGCGATGAACGGGACCGGATTCCCGCAGTGTTCACGCTGCTTGTCGAGGGTCTCCGACAGCGGGCCGCGGAAAAGGGCGCGCAACAGGGCGCCGTCGAGGTCCAGTTCCTCGAGTCCGGCCGTCCACGCCGCCTGCCGGGCGCCGATGAGCAGGTCGACGGCGCCGGGACGGTGCGCCTGACCGGAATCGAGCAGCGCGCGCATGAGGGTGGCCGCCTGGTCGGTCTCCCACGACGAGAACAGGCCGACCGGCTCCCCCCGCAGGGCCTCCGCCGCCACGCCGGCCGTCGCCGCGCACACCGCCACCCGGAACGGGCTCTGTTCTTCCTCCGGGAACTTCAACGGCCGTAACGCCGCCAGGGTCAGGTACTCGAAGAGGTGCCGCTGTGCCTCCTCGGGCGAGCAGTGCCGTCTCTCCAGGAGCAGAGCCGCGCGTCTGATCTCCCACACGAGGGCCAGACACCGCCCGAGAGGCCCCGGACCGGTGTCGACCAGCGCGGCGAGGATCTTGTCCAGGCACTCGTCGTCGACGAAGACGAACAACTTGCTCATCACGGCCAGTTGCCGCTGCAGGACGAGCAGCTCGCGCCAGGCGAGGCCGGAGTCCTCCAACTCCCGCAGCAGGCACACCTCGAGCCATGCGTAGTCGGTCAGCGTCAGACCGTCCGGCTCGGCGTCGGCGAAGTCGATCAGATAGGTGCGGTCGCCCCGGAGAAGGACGTTGCGCGGATTGAGGTCGCCGTGCACGGTGCCGGTGACGCGAGCGTCTCGCGTGCGGTGCAGGATCGCGTACAGCTCACGCAGCGGATGGGCGACGCGGACGCCGTCGCAGGCCAGCTCCTGCGCGGTCTCCTCGACGTGCCCGAACGACGAGAGCTTGGTCTTGAGCAGCTGGGACCGGAGCTCGGCACGCGTGTGCAGGACGTTCGCACTCACGCGGAGCGGGGAGCTGCCCTTGAGCTCCACGCGGAGGTCCTTGTCGCGAGCGCTGCCCTGGGCCACGGCTTCCACGCGGGCCCCGTCGATGCGGCCGGAGAGCCTCTCCCGGTCCAGGGCCGGCTCCTCCAGCAGGAGCGTCACCCGGCGGCCGGAGCAGATCGTGCGCTTGTCGCCGGGGGGAGAGGAGGAGCTGAGGAGTACGTCCTCCTCGCCACAGCGTTCGGCCTCGACCTCCTCGCGGCTGGGAGCGGTGATTCCCAGGTCGAGATCGACCCCTTGGCCGTCCTGGGGTTTGATCCGTTCGAAATACAGGTGCAGATCCGTTCCCAGCGTGCCGTTCAGGTGACCCAGGGAAAGACTGCTTTTCCGTGCGGCGCGGTGGAACTGGTCGGCCAGGTCGGTGAGCGTATGACGCAACGACTCGCACGCCGATTCGGTGAATGCCTCGTCGGCGACGCCCTGCGCCACCACCTCTTCCAGCGACCGGGTGTCGCCGCGCGTGCCGTGCCGGTCCTCCACATGCTGGTAGACGACCGCCTGAAGACCGGAGGCGTTGGGGTTCGCGGGGTCGGCGTCCAGGACGCCCCTGCTGGCGGCGACGATGTCCAGATGCATGGGGAAGCGGCGTGGCTGCGCCACCGGTGCCGCGGCCCGGTACTCCTTGACGGCATGGTCGCGGTCGGAGAGTTTGGCGACTTGGAGGAGGGTGTCCCCGTCCTCCAGCAGCAGGCGGATCTCGAGGACCGCGGAGCCGCTGCGCCCTCCGGCGAGCCGGCGCAGCACCCGCACTTCCCTGAGGCCGTCCGGCCAGTGTCCGTCCTGTGACGCACCGGTGCTGAGGGGGATGTTCCGCAGGGCACCGCGGATCTCCCGCTGGACCGACGTTTCGAAATCGGAAGGCCGCTCGAATTCGACGGTCCAACTCTCTTTGCGCACACTTTCCCCCTGACCGACCGATGGGACGGACCACTTGTCGGCTGCATCACGTGCGGGGAGTGTAGCGGTTCGGTGCATATGCTCACCCGATCCGTCGGAAACTCCGCCCTTCGAGTTCAACGCTTTGCCGGTGTAAAGGAAAAGGGCGTCCCCGACGGGGAGAAGGCGGGCGCGGGGCCGGTGCGCGGCCCGCCGTCGTCGCCGAACCCCCTCGGCCCCTCACTGGGCGCGGGGGTGGGCGGGGGACGGGGGCCCGCGAGCGCCGCATCCCGACCTTGACGTGACGCGGGAGGCTCCGCATACTGACGGCCAAATCGATTTGGCCAAATCGATTTGGCTCTCCGTCCAGGGCCGGATCGCGGCTGAGAATCCGAACGTGCCCGTATGCCCGAACGGAGCCCGAAACGTGTCCAGTCCCCGTCAGAACCGTCCCCCGGCAGGCCCGGTGCCGACCTCCGGCCCCGCCCCTCGGAGCCCCCAGCCGCACGCCGTGCGGACCGCCCGCCCGGACGGGCACCCCCGCGCCGGGGGCGACAGCCCGAACGACCCCCGGCCTCCGTCCGACCCGTCCCCGTCCCCCTCCGGCGCCGGCCCCCTGACCCCGTCCGGCGCCGGCGCCTCGACCCCGGCCGGGGAGGCCGGCAGCCGGGGCGGGGTGCACCCCGTGGACGAGGCGCGTCCACTCGGCCGGATCCTGCTCTTCGGCATCCAGCACGTCCTCGTCATGGCCGCGACCCCCATCTCGGCGATCTTCCTCATGAGCGCCACCCTCGGGCTCGGCGCCGGTCTCACCGTGGACCTGCTCTCGGCGGCCTTCGTGCTCTCCGGCGTCGGATCCCTCGTCCAGTCGCTCGGCGTCTGGAAGTTCGGTCCCCGGCTCCCGTTCGTGATGCTGCCGGGCGGAGCCCCGCTCATCCTCTTCCTCGCCATCGCCGAACAGCACGGCCTGCGCACCGCCACCGGGGCGGTGATCCTCACGGCGGTGTTCACCTTCGTCGTCCTGCCCCTCTTCTCCCGCCTCCTCGCGTACTTCCCCGCCCTCGTCATCGGCACGATGATCGTCATCGTCGGCGTCAACCTGGTGAAGGTCGGTGCCGTGCTGGTCACCGGCCAACCGGGCTCGCCCGGCTTCGCCGACCCCGGCAACCTCGGCCTCGGCATGGCCACGATCGCGTTCACCGTCGCCTTCTACCTGTTCTTCACCGGCGTCCTGCGCCAACTGGCCGTCATGCTGGGCCTGCTGGCCGGAGCCGTCCTCGCGGCAGCGACCGGCGCGATCGACGGGGCCGGCGCCGACGCCGTGGGCGGCGGCCTGGTGAACCTGCCGCAGCTGATGCCCTTCGGCGCACCCGAGTTCAACCTCGTCGCCGCGCTGCCCCTGATGCTCTACACGCTGGCCTCCATGGCCGAGGCCACGGGCCAGACCGTCATCAACGCCGAGGCCGTCGGCAAGCGGATCGACACCCGCACCGATGTTCCCAGAACCGTCCGCGGCGACGCGCTCACCTCGCTCTTCGGCGGCTTCTTCGGCCTGCCGCTCATGGTCACCAGCGGCGAGAACATCGGCATCGTCCGCGTCACCGGCGTACGCAGCCGCTTCGTCACCGCCGCGGCCGGCGTCGTGCTCATCGCCATCGGTGTCCTCGCCCCCGTCACCCGCGCGATCAGCGTGATCCCCACCCCGGTCGTCGGCGGCACCGCCATGGTCGTCTTCGGCGTCATCACCGTCCTCGGCGTCCAGATGCTCGGCCGGTCCGACCTCGACAAGCACACCAGTACGTTCGTCTGCGCCGTCGCCCTCGCCCTCGGGCTGCTGCCCATCCTCGTGCCCGGCGTGTACGGGGGCTTCCCGCCGAACCTCCGCATCCTGCTCGAAAGCGGCGTGGCCGTCGGCACGTTCACGGCCGTCGTCCTCAACATCCTGTTCCACCACGTCAGGCCCGGCGTCGTCGCCCGCCTGACCTCACCGCGCACGGAAAGCGACCGATGAACCGACCCGACCGAGACGCCCTCGCCCACCCCGGCCCGCTCCTGCTCGTACCGGGCTCGGTGCTGCTGCCCGAAGGCCCCGTCGACGGCTGGGCGGTCGTGGTCGACGACGGCCGCTTCACCGCCGTGGGACCGGCGGACGAGCTGACCCGCACCCATCCGCACCTGAACGCCGTCCGAGCCCCCGGCCACCTGCTGATGCCCGGCTTCGTCGACACCCACCACCATCTCACCCAGAGCTTCGGCGCCGCGCTCGCCTTCGGGGAGCCGTCCGAGATCTTCCGCCGCGTCTGGGTCCCGCTGGAGGGCGCGCTGGACGAGGAGTCGGCCTACACCGCGGCCAAGCTGGCGGCGCTCGAGGCACTGCGCGGCGGCTTCACCACCGTCGCCGACGCCGGCACCCGCGCCGATGTCGACGTGGACGTGGTCGCCTCGGCCGCGCGGGACGCCGGCATACGCTGCGCGCTCGGGCTGATCTGCAACGACGCGGACGGCACGGCCGGCGCGGAGGGCACCGGCGGCGCCTCGGCCCCGGCCGTCCCGGAGAACGCGGAGAAGCACCTCGCCCGCTACACCGGCGACCCCCTCGTACACCCCTCGCTGGCCGTGTCGATCCCCGAGGCGGCCACCGAAACCACCTTGCGTGCGACGGCCCGGCTGGCCGCGGAAGCCGGCGCCGTCGTCCAGATCCACGTCAACGAACACCTCGCCGCGGTGGAACGCTCCCTGGTACGGCACGGACTGCGCCCCCTCGAACACCTGCACACCGTCGGCGCGCTCGGCCCTCAGCTGCTCGCCGCGCACGCCACGCTCCTCACCCCGCGCGAGCTGACCCTGCTCGCCGACACGGGGACCGCCATCAGCTACAACCCCGTCGCCAGTGCCTGGAAGGGCAACGCGGTCGCACCCGCCACGGCCCTGGCCGAGCGCGGCGTGCGCTTCGGTATCGGAACCGACGGCACCCGCGGCGACGGCTTCCGGCTCGCGGACGCCGCCGAGTTCGCCCAGCGACTCGCGTACGGCCTGGCGACCGGCGACTCGTCGTGCGGCGCCGGCTGGACCTGGCTGGAGCGCGCCACCCACGGGGGAGCGGACGCCCTCGGCCTCGGCGCCCTCACCGGCACCGTGGAACGGGGCAAGGCGGCGGACTTCCTCCTCGTCGACGTCGACACCCCGGAACTGGCCCTGACCTGGGACCTGCCGTGGGAACTCGTCCGGCGCGGCAACCGGGACCAGATCACCGCCGTCTTCGTGGGCGGGCAGCTGCGGATGTGGCAGGGCCGGCCGGCCGGCTGGGACGGGGCCGCGCTGGTGAGCCGGGCGGCCGAACTGGCCCGCGCCGCCGTCGCGGGGGCCGACGTCACCCGGGTCCACCCCACGTCGACGGCGGCGCGGGCGCTCAGCGGAGCCCAGAGGGTTCCGAGGGCTGAGAGGGTCGAGAGGGCTCAGAGAGTCCGGAAGGCTCAGGAAGCCCAGAAGGGAAGTGCACGGCGTTGAGTGCGCAGATGCTGGCGGTTCTCGCCGTGGCGGTGGTCGTCGCCGCGTTCGTGCAGGGCAGCAGCGGACTCGGCTTCGCCCTGATCGTCGCGCCCGTCGCCGGGTTCATCGACCCCGGTCTGGTCCCGGTGTTCGTCCTGGCGTCGATGGTCCCGCTCAACCTGTACGTCGCCTGGCGTGAACGGACCTCGCTCGACCTGCGCGGCGCCGGCTGGATCACCGGGGCGAGACTCGCCGCCACGCCGGCCGGGCTGGCGCTGCTCTGGCTGATCCCGGAACACAGCCTCGGCCTCTTCGTGGGCGTAGCCACCGTACTCGCCGCCGTCGTCAGCCTGGCGGCGCCCACGTTCGCGCCGGGGCGGGCGGCGTACGTCGGCGCGGGCGCGGTCACCGGACTGACGGAAACCGCGACCGGGGTGGGCGGCCCGCCGCTCGCGCTGGTCTACCAGCACCGGCCGCCCGCCGAACTGCGCTCGACGGTCGCCGCCTGCTTCCTCGTCGGCGAGGTCGCCTCCCTGCTCCTGCTCTTCGCGACGGGGAAGGCCGCGCCCACCGAACTGGGCCAGGCGGCCCTGCTCCTCCCGGCGATCGCCCTCGGCGCCTGGCTCAGCCGCCTGGTGCACCACCGCCTGGACGCCCGCAGGATGCGTCTGTTCGTCCTGGTCTTCGCACTGGTGTCGGGGGTGGTGCTGATGCTGGGCGGCTGAGGTCGGGCAGGGGCCCGTCCCGGTGTCGGAACCCCACCCCGCCTCAGGCCCCGGCCCCCCGGGTCGACGATGCGCGGGCGATCACCCGTGGCGGTGGGGGTGCCGTCGTCGTCGCGGGGACCGTGTCCCCGCGGAGTCGGGCCAGGAGCAGTTCCACCGCGTCGGACGCGGCACGGTCCAGATGCAGGTCGACGGCCGTCAGAGGTGGCTCACAGGTGCGGGCGCGCAGGCCGTCGTAGCGGGTGACGACCATGACGTCCTCCGGCACGGCCCGCCCGCTGTCCCGGATCGCCCGCACCGCACCCACCGCGAACGCGTCGACGAGCGCGCAGACGGCGTCGGTCTCCGGGTGCTCGGCGAGCAGGGCCGCGCAGGCGTCGTAGCCGGCCTGCTCGCCGCCCGACTCCACGACGCGCGCCACGACCGGCTCCCAGCCGTAGCGATCGGTGGCCCGCCGGTAGGCGGCGAACGCGTCGACGGACGAGTGCCGGGAACCGGAGCCCACGATCAACGCGGGCCGCCGCGCCCCCTGTGCGCGCAGATGATCGAGGAGCAGCTCCGCCACCAGGCCGCCGCGCAGATCGACGTAGGGGGCGTCCTCGTCCGGCGAGACGGGCCGGCCGAGCGCGACGTACGGCAGCCCCCGCTCGCGCAGCTGCGCGGCCGCCGCGTCGTCCACCTCCGGCTCGACCACGATGGCTCCGTCGATGTCCACGGAGTACAGCGCGGAACCCGACTGCACGGGTGGTACGAGCACGAGGGCGTAGTCGTGCAGCAGGGCGCGCTCGGCGGCGGCCGCCGCGACCTCCATGTAGAACCCGAGCCGGGAGGGCCCGCCCGCCACCGCGAACGGCATGGACGAGGCCAGCGCGATGGCCTTCGCCTGCCCCCGCCGCAGACGCTGGGCGCGCAGGTTGGGACGGTAGCCCAGCTCCGCCGCGGCCTGCCGGACACGCTCCCGGGTCCGGGGATCGACCTTGCCCAGTCCGTTCAGGGCGTGCGACACGGTCGTGCGCGAGACACCGGCGAGGCGCGCGACGTCGGCGATCGTCGGCGGCCTCGGACCGGGTGCGGAAGTGGCCATCTGCGCGAAAACTCCTCGCTGACGTGGACGGTGGACGTGACCATCTTCGCCGACGCCCCGCCGGACGGGGATCAGGGCTGCCGTGACCGCCGCCGGCACGGACGCGCTCTTCCTTTTGCGGTCGGCGGTGCGGGCGGGCAGGCTTTTGGCCACTCGGCACGGACCGACCACGGCCCATCCGGTGGTGGCCGTCCCGTGGGGTGCCGCACTTTCACGAGGAGGTCCGAGGAGGTTTGTTCATCCTGCCGACGGCCACTGCCGCCGCGACCGTCGCGGCCACCGCGCAATGAGGCCGTCCCGGCGCGTCCGGATCCTGGCCGAGCGGGGAGCGCGGGCCCTCGGCGGGCCCGCCCGGGCCCGGGTCGTGCTGACCCTGGCCGGCGCCCTGGCCGTGGACGGCGCGGACAAGGGCGCCGTGTCGGCCATGGCACCTCAGCTCGCGCGCGCGTTCGATCTCGGTTACGTCCAGATCGGACTGCTGGCCTCCGTCACCGCCCTGTCCGGCGCGGCGCTCACCGTCCCCGTCGGTCTCCTCGTCGACCGCACCTGCCGTACGCGGATGCTCGCCATCAGCCTGGCGCTGTGGTCGGTGGCGATGCTCATGGCGGGGGCGAGTACGTCCTACCTGTGGCTGCTGACCTCCCGCGCGGCCCTGGGGGCCGTCTCGGCCACCGCCGGCCCGACCGTCGCCTCCTTGGTGGGGGACTACTTCCCCGCCGGGGACCGGGCCCGCATGTACGGGCTCGTCCTCGCCGGCGAACTCGCCGGCACGGGCCTCGGCTTCGCCCTGTCCGGTCTGATCGGTTCCTTCCTCACCTGGCGTTTCGCCTTCTGGTGGCTGGTCGTACCCGGCACCGCTCTGGTCTGGTTCATCCACCGCCTCGCGGAGCCCGCGCGGGGCGGCCGGTTCCGCCCCGAGCATGGACGGGGCCGCGGCACCGACGAACGGGACGAGGCCGAAGCCGACGAGCGGGGCCGGCACCACGACACCCCCCGGCCGGCGGACGCCCACCGGTCTGACGGCGGTCCGACCGCGCAGGCGGCACGGCGCGCACGCCTCGATCCGCACGAAGACCTCGTCCTCGACTCCGACCCGCGCAAGCGGTCCACGTGGTGGTCGATCCGCTACATCCTGCGGGTACGCACCAACCTGGTGCTGATCCTGGCGTCCGCCCTCGGCTACTTCTACTTCACGGGGCTGCGCTCCTTCGCCACCCTCTACACCACCCGCCACTTCGGTGTGACCACCTCCGTGGCGACCTCCCTGGTACTCGTCGCGGGCATCGGCGCTCTCGCCGGGGTCCTGTCCGGCGGGCGGATCGCCGACCGACTGCTGCGCGACGGGCGGGTCAATGCCCGCACCCTGGTTCCCACGGTGTGCATGCTGACGGTGCCCGTCTTCGTCGCTCCGGCCGTCTACGCCACTTCCCTCGCCGTGGCGGTGCCCCTGCTGGTCACCGGCGCGCTGCTGCTGAACGCGGTCAATCCGCCCCTGGACGCCGCCCGGCTCGACATCCTCCCGCCGTACCTGTGGGGCACCGGTGAAGGAGTGCGTACCATGCTGCGCACCCTGTGCGAGGCCGCCGCGCCCACCCTGTTCGGCTACGTGTCGGCCCAGGTGTTCGACGGCCGGGGCGGCGACGACGGCGGGACCGGTCTGCAGTACACGCTGCTCTTCTTCCTCCTCGCCCTGGTGGCCGCAGGTCTGCTCGGCCTGGTGGCGATGCGCACCTACCCGCGCGACGTGGCCACGGCGCAGGCGTCCACCCAGCGGATCGCCACGTCCCTGCGAGAGCGGCACGGACGTTGAGGACCGCCGACGACACGCGGTCCCGGCGTGAGGGAACGCCGGCGGAGGGCACCCGCAGTCGTGGAATCCGAGGTTTCCGCTGGCGGAGCCAGGAGCCCCACAGCGGGTCCAGAAGGAGACGGTCCTGATGAACGTCGCATACGAAAAGATCCAGTACGTGGCGGCCGGTGCGGAGGAACTCTTCCCGTGGTTCGCCATCATGTTCGGGATTCTGCTGGTGGTCCTCGTGGTCGGGCTGCTGAAGACCAGGCATCGCTGATCGCGACGGCCCCGCCTCCGGCCCGGTGCGGCCGGTTCGACCGTCTTCGGCTGGGCACGTAGGTTGCGGTACCAGTCTGAGCGCGGGCCGAAGCCGGAGGCGACGGTCCAGCAGCGGTACGGCGCTTCGTCTGCCACGACTTCGAGAACCACCCCGCGGTCGCGTCCGCTGACCCGGCCCACGTGGTGCAGGAGCAGGAACCGTCTGCCGAGCAGCGGTCCCAGGCCGGCCCGGAACAGGAGGACGGGTGCGCGAGCGACCAGCCGGCGCCAGCCGGTGGGAACGCGAGGTCGGACGGAGTCCGTCTCATCGCGTGTCATGCTCGCCCTTCCCAGGTCGGGCGGTTCACTCCCCGCCTGGACGGGGAGTGAACTCGTCGGCCATCACTTCGGCAGGCAAAATTTTGTACAGTCCAAATGAACGATCCCGGTAGAAAAGACCCATGGTGGAGCGCGAGTCCCGCGAGGGGACCATGGAGGACGTCGATGCCGTCACGCGGGAGGTGCTGACCGCCTCCCGGGTGCTGGTGGCGGTCTCCGCCCGTTCCCTGTCAGCCGTCGAGGACCGGGTCACACTGCCGCAGTTCCGGATGCTGGTGGTCCTGTCCAGCCGGGGCGCCACCAAACTCGTCGCCCTCGCCGGCCTCCTCCACGTCGCCCCCTCGACGGCCATGCGCATGGTCGACCGGTTGATCACAGCCGGCCTTGCGGACCGACAGGTCAACCCGGACAACCGCCGGGAGACCCTGCTGCGCCTCACGGCGGAAGGGCGTCGCACGGTCGAGGAGGTCACCGCCCGGCGGCGTACGGAGATCGCCGCCATCGTCGAACGTCTGAGGCCGGAGCAGCGACGGGTGCTGATCGACGCCCTGGCCGCCTTCAACGAGGCGGGAGCGGAGCCCTCCGCCCCGCGCACCGACAGCGAGCCGTTCCCTCTCGGCTGGGAGTGACGCACTCAGGCCGAGGGACCGAAATCGCCGCGAGGGCAACGGATGTGACGAACCATAGGCGTAATTCGAGCTCCGGGGGCAACTCGGAGGTAACCGAAGGAGAAAACAACTGAACTACGAACAATCGGGAGAAAGCATGGCGACCTACAGCAGAACGGGAACCCGGAAGGGCGGCAGGACCAGCGGTCTGGCGATCGCCGGACTGGTCTGCGGCATCGTCGGACTCTTCATCCTGCCGATCGTCCTCGGTCCGCTCGCGATCGTCTTCGGTGCCGTGGCGCTGCGGCAGACGGGATCCACGATGGCCAAGTGGGCGCTCGGCCTGGGAGTGGCCGACATCCTGCTCATGATCGTGATGTTCGCCGTGGCCGCCAACAACGGAGGCAGCTTCTCCTGGCACATCGGCTGACGCCGCGCGCTGTGCCGTTCACCCGGTGCCCGCACCTCTGGTCGTAGGAGGTGCGGGCACGGCAGTGTCTCAGTCGAGGCAGAACTCGTTGCCCTCGATGTCCAGCATCGGAATGCACGCGTCGTTGCCGTCGTACAGCGTTCGCACGTGCACCGCTCCGAGCGGCGTCAGTCGCGCGCACTCGGTCTCGAGTGCGGCCAGACGCTCCTCGCCCACGAGCCCGGTGGCCACGCGTACATCGAGGTGCACGCGGTTCTTGGCGGCCTTCCCTTCGGGGACGCGCTGGAAGTACAGGCGTGGGCCTTCGCCGGTGGGGTCCTCGCAGGCGAACCAGGCATCGCGCCGCTCGGGCGGCTGCGCACTCCTGTAGTCGTCCCAGCTGCCGAAACCCTCCGGGGGCGGCGGTACGACGTACCCCAGCACCTCGCACCAGAAACGGCCGAGGCGCTCGGGTTCCGCGCAGTCGAAGGTGACTTGGAACTTTCTGATCGCCGACACCGGCGCACCCTACCAAGGGGGCGACGGGGCTCCGCGGCCGATTTCCGCAGCGCCACGCAAGTGACGACTAAGCCCGACGGCCGCCGGGACCAGACGCGTCGGGCGGACGGAAGCAGGCGGTGACGGTCTTGCCGTAGGGGCAGGGGCGCGCTTCCCAGCTGTCGGCGAGGGCGTCGACCAGGAGGATGCCTCGCCCGCCGAGGCGTTCGGTGCTCGGCGGGCGAGGGGCGGGCAGGTGGCTCGATGCGTCGTGGACCGCCACGTGCAGGCAACGTGTGTCCCACGTCAACACCAGCTGGGCGTTGCTGTGGGCGTGGACGTGGGCGTTGGTGACCAGTTCCGAAACGGTCAGGAGTACCGCGTCGACCGTCTGCGGAGCGGTTTCCGTCCAGCCGAGCACCTTCAGACGCTCGCGGGACCAGTCCCTCGCCGCCTTCACGTCGCAGCTCACCGGAAGGGACCGCGCCCAACCCACTGCCCTGACCGATGATTCGTCCACCTGCGCGCACCTTCCGTGATCCCGGGTCGAGCCCCGCTGCCGTCGCGTGTACCCCGTGTCGAGGCGTCGACGCGAGGCACCGGGGACGGGGGAGGGCATGAACGCTCTCGAACAGGGCAGTCGGAGCTTCGCCGCCCTCGCCCTGCGCGACGGGATGCTCAGCGAGTGCTGAGGCAAGGAGGGAGAGGGATGACGAGTGTCCAGGAGGTGCCCGCGGCCGCCATCGACGGCGCAGGCACGGAACAGCACGCACCGGCCACGGACGAGCGCGCCCAGCGCCTGCGCCGCCGACTGGAGCGTTTGATCGGCATCGCGGCGACCGAGGGAAACGCCCTGCACGCCCTGCGCAACGGAGACGAGATCTTCCCGGCCATGCTCGACGCCATCAGGTCCGCCGAGCACACCGTGGACATGATGACGTTCGTGTACTGGAAGGGCGACGTCGCCCGCGACTTCGCGCACGCGCTGGCGGAGCGCGCGCGAGCCGGGGTGCGCGTACGTCTGCTGCTGGACGGCTTCGGCAGCAGACTCATAGACGGCGACCTGCTGGCCGAGATGGACCGGATGGGCGTCCAGGTGGCCTGGTTCCGCAAGCCCGCGCGCCTGTCGCCGTTCAAGCAGAACCACCGCTGCCACCGAAAGGTCCTGGTCGTCGACGAACAGGTCGCCTTCACCGGCGGCGTGGGGATCGCCGAGGAGTGGTGCGGCGACGCCCGCAACCCGCGCGAGTGGCGGGACACCCACGTTCGGGTCCGAGGACCGGCCGTGGACGGCATCGCGGCCGCCTTCGCCCAGAACTGGGCCGAGTGCCACGACGAACTCTTCGACGAACGCGACCGGTTCACCGGCCACCACCCCCAGGGGGACGCGGTGGTCCAGGTCGTGCGCGGGTCCGCCAGTTTCGGCTGGCAGGACATGCAGACCCTCGTCCGGGTCATGATCGAGTCCGCCGAGGAGCGGTTCAGACTGGCCACGGCCTACTTCTCCCCGGACGCCTACTTCGTCGACCTCCTGTGCGAGGCCGCACGGCGCGGGGTGGAGGTGGAGATCCTGCTGCCCGGTCCGCACACAGACAAGCGGGTCTGCCGACTGGCGGGGGAGCACCACTACGCGTCACTCCTGGCCTGCGGCGTGAAGATCTACCACTACCGGCCGACGATGCTGCACACCAAGGTCATGACCGTCGACCACACGGCTGCGCTGGTCGGCTCGACCAACTTCAACCGGCGCTCCCTCGACCACGACGAAGAGGTCATGCTCGCCGTGCTCGACCCGGGGTTCACCGCCACCCTCGACCGCCACTTCGAGGCCGACAAGGCGGTCAGCGAGCCGATCCGGCGAGATCGCTGGAGACGGCGGTCCGTGCTCCAGCGCGCCCGCGAGGCGGCCGTGCAGCCCATTCGCCGGTTCCTGTGAGGACCCTTCCGCACTGCCGAATCCACTACCCGTACTTCTCAATCCAAGAAGCAAGAGCTGTTGGGTTCCTGGATCGACGGTTCCTTGTGGTGACGACGGGAACTCGCGCGGCACCGCGCTCGGCACGACGCCGAGGGCGGCACCGCCCGCTCCGCTCCCCGACCCGTCCGAGCCTTCAGCGAAAGAGCCGCATGAAAACCTTCACCCTGCCCGGCACCGACCTGGTCGTCCCCAACGTCGTCCTCGGCCTGATGCGCATCCAGGACATGAGCGACGACGCCGTGCGCACGCTCGTGCACACGGCGCGGGACGCCGGGATCACCTTCCTCGACCACGCGGACGTGTACGGTCGGGGCCTCCACGGCTGCGAGCGTCGCTTCGCGGAAGCCATGAACCTGAGCTCCTCGGAGCGCGAGCGGTTCGTCATCCAGACGAAGGCCGGCATCGTCAAGGACGGCCCGTACTTCGACTTCTCCTACGACCACATCGTGGAGTCGATGAACGGCTCGCTCGAGGCGCTGGGCACCGACTACCTGGACGTCCTGCTGCTGCACCGTCCCGACGGCTCGTCGAACCGGAGGAAGTGGCCCGCGCGTTCGACGACCTGTCGGCTGCGGGCAAGGTACGAGCCTTCGGCGTCTCCAACCAGACCCCCCGCCAGCTCGACCTGCTGCGCAAGTACGTGACGCAACCGATCGTCGCGAACCAGCTCCAGCTCTCGATCACGCACGCTCCGATGATCGCGCAGGGCGTCGCCGCGAACATGCAGGGCCTCGACCAGTCGGTCGTGCGCGACGACGGCGTCGTCGACTACTGCCACCTGCACGACATCACCGTCCAGGCGTGGTCGCCCTTCCAGGCCGGATTCTTCGACGGCCCGTTCCTCGGCTCGCCCCGCTACCCCGAGCTGAACGCCGTGATCGACCGCCTGAGCGAGAAGTACGGCGTGCCCGCCGAGGCGATCGCGGTCGCCTGGATCACGCGTCACCCGGCACGGATGCAGGTCGTGCTCGGCACCACCACACCGGAGCGCGTCGCGGCCGCCGCGCTCGGCTCGGACCTCCCGCTCACCCGCCCCGAGTGGTACGAACTGTTCCGCGCCGCCGGCTACACGGTGCCGTAACCGGCGGCGCGGCGCCGGAGGAAGGACGTACCACGCCGGCTCGGGGCGGACCGCCCCACCGCCGGCCTTCGCCTCACGGCGCCTTCTCGTCCTGTACGAGCAGAGAGAGCAGTGAGGTCACGGTCAGGTCCGCTTCGGCGGGGTGGCGCAGCACCTTGTCCGGCTGGATGCGGTAGGTGTTGGTGCGTCCGTCGCGGGTGTGGGAGAGATAGCCGTCCTGTTCGAGGTCGACGATGATCCGTTGGACGGCGCGCTCGGTGAGCCGGCAGTGAGCCGCGATGTCGCGGATCCGTGCGTTCGGATTGTCGGCGACGGCCGCCAGTACGCGGGCGTGGTTGGTGACGAACGTCCATCCGGAATGAGGCTCGGGTACTTCTACCATGCACGGCATTCTAGAGAACGGCTTTGCGTGAACCATCATACGTGACATACTTTTCGTGCAATAGATGACGTGATCTGTGCACGTACGAGGGAGGGAACGTGTCTCTGCACGAGGCGGTCGCCGGGTGCGCGGATGCTGCCGACGTGAGTGGCCCGCGGGGTCCCGAGCAGCCGTCCGTGGTGCGGTACGCGCGTGGCGGCGCTCAGGTCGTGGGTGCCCGCGGCTCCTTCGATCTGTGCTCGATCTCCCCTCTGGCGGAGGCGCTGGACAGGGCGGCCGCGGAGCACTCGAAGGTGGTCCTGGACGCTTCCGGCATCACCTTCGCCGACTCGTCCCTGTTGAACCTGCTGATCCTCACCCACCGGACGGTCGACCTCCGCGTGGCCGCGCCGACACGGCAGTTGTGCCGCCTCCTGGAGATCACCGGAGTCGACACGCTCCTCACGGTGCGCCCGACCGTGGAGGAAGCCGCCGCCTAGGCCCTCTTCTCCAGGCGCAGACCCAGCCGGAGCGGACACGACGTCGTCGCACGGTCGGGCCGGTGCGTCGTCCCCGGCCCTGATTCACGGGTGCTGACCGTCGGCCGCCGCGGTGGCTTCCCGGGAGGCGTGCAGGTGCTCGTAGGTGCCGGTGAGATCGAGCAGGCGCTTGAGCACCGGGCCTATGTTGTCCAGGCGGAAACCGATACCGTCCCGGCAGGCCGCGCGGTGTATCTGCAGCAGCGTCGACAGTCCCATGGAGTCGACCGCGCCCAGTTCCCCGCAGTCCAGACGCAGTTCTTCCGCGCCCTCGTGTTCCCGCAGAGCCAGTTGGACCTGTTGGAGCAGGCTGCCGCAGGTGTCGTAGTCCAGGTCGCCGGTGAGCACCAGGCGTACCGTGCGCCTCGGGTCGGGGGACGGTGAGGGGGCGTTGGGTTCTGCGCCCGGGGATGTGGTCACGGTGTTCGTCCAGTGTCGCGGGTCAGAGGCGGGTGGTGAGGGCGCCGCGTCCGGCGTCGATGTAGTCACGGGCGCGAGGGAAGTCGCGCAGTTGCTCCTCCAGGAGGTCCAGGCCGGGCATGAGCGCCTGCGCGGGCACCCCGCGGGCGAAGAGAACGTCGGCGGTCCAGGCGAGGAATCCGGTGAAGATCTCAGGAGCGTCGACGTAGAGAGCCGCGGTGAGGAAGTCGACGATGTGGGCGAGATCCTCGGCGGTGCGCTCGCGCTGTTCGTCGGTGTAGTCCCGTACGAACGAGAACCGCTCTTGAAGGCCGTGGAAGGTGTCGCGCACCAGACGGGCGGAGGAGCCGGCGACCATCGTGTACTCCTGGTCGCCCAGGTGGGGCAGATCGTCGATGACCTGGTGGGCGGGTGCCGGCCGGGGGAGAGGGCCGGCGGCGAGCCTGTCGGCGGCCGCGCGTGCGTCCGGGGCCCAGGCGTCCGCGCCCAGCAGACGGGCGTAGCGCCCGTCGGCCCCGAAGGCGAGACCGCCCGTCATGACGGGCGGTCCGGCGGCCTGGACGGCGGTGATCGCCCGGTGGGCGAGCGGCAGCCGTGTGGCCAGGGAACTGGACAGGCACACCGCGTCGGGGCCGGTGCGGTGAATGTGGCCTATCAGGTGGGCCGTGGGCACCTGCGCGCCGAGGTAGTCGACCTGCCAGCCCCGCAGGCGCAGGGTCTCGGCCACCAGCCGGGCCGGCAGCGCGTGCCACTCCTGGTCCACGCAGGCGACGGTGAGGCGGCCGAGCGGTGCGCCGGGGCGGCGTACCGGCAGGGCGGCGATCGCGCGGTCGTTGATGGCGGTGGCCGTGTGCTCACCGGCCACGCTGATGCGGTTCGCGGCCCACTCGACGCCGACCCTGTGCTGGACGGCGGCGATGACGTCCAGGAGCACCGCCTCGGCGTCGAGCCCTGCGCCGAGGGCGTCCTCGACGACGTCGACGGCCGCGTGGGTGTCCCCGGCCAGCACCGCGGACCAGAGCCGGTCCGCCCAGTGCGCGGCCCGCTCGCCGTCGTGGGGCGAGGAGGGGCGGGCGCCGGCGTGCTGCCCGCCGGCCCGGTCGTCGACGTCGGCCGTGTCGATGTTCATGCCGTGTACCTGCCCCGGGTCGTCCCGTCCACCGCGCTGAGGTGTGAGCCGCGTGGAGCCGTGATGGCCATGACGGCGATGTCGTCGTGCCGTCCGTCACCGAGCCACTGCGCGGTGACCATCTGGATCCGCTCGACGACGGCTTCGGCCGGCATGCCGACGCATTCGGCCGCCGCGCGCATGAGCCGCTGCTCGCCGAACAGGGTGTCGCCCAGCGGCCCGCCCCTGGCCTCGGTGACACCGTCGGTGAACAACAGGCAGGTCTCCCCCGGCGCGAGCCGTACGTGCGCGGTGTGCGCGGCGATGGTGGGCAGGACACCGATCAGGCTTCCGCGGGTGTCCACCTCCTCGACCGTACCGTCGCGACGCAGCACGAGCGGTGGCGGGTGGCCCGCGGCGGTGAGACGCAGCACCACGTCGCTCTCCTCGCGTCGGACGGAGGCCAGCACGAGGGTCGCGAAGCGGGTGTGGTGGCTGGTGCGCATCGCGTTGTTGAGCAGCCGCAGCATCCTGGTGTGGTCGCCGGCCAGCGGGAGCAGCGCCTGCAGCGTGTTGCGGATCTTGCCGGTGAGCACCGCGGCTTCCAGTCCCTTGCCCGCCACGTCCCCGAGTACGGCGAGGGTCTCGGGGAAGTCCTCCCCGGGCGGGTGGACGTCGTAGAAGTCACCACCGACGCGTTCCGTCTCCTTGCTCGGCCGGTAGCCGCCCGCGAAGTCCACTCCCTCCACGTGCTGCAGCGTCGGCGGCAGCAGTTCCCGCATCAGCGTTTCGGAGATCCTGTTCTGCTCGGCGTACAGACGGGCGGCCGACATGGCCGCGCCCGCCCGGGCGGCGAACAGCCTGGCCAATATCTCGTCCCCGTCGGTGAAGGCCGCCTCCCGACCCCGGCGCAGGAGGACCAGGGCTCCCGCCGACACGCCGTGGCCCGGCAGCGGAGTGACCGCCAGGGATCCGACCTCGCCGAAGTCCGCGGGCACCAGCCATTCGGGTGCGGTGGCGGGGTCTATCCACTGCGCGGGCACCGGCGGGAACCCGCGCAGGGCCTCGGTGAGCCCCGGCACGGTACCGGGGGAGTCCGTGACGGTGCGCCGGGACACCTGCCCCCGGTGGTCGCAGAGCACGACCGGCAGCCTGCCGTTCGCGGCGGGGGAGATGACCAGCGCGGCGTCCGCCAGGTGCTGGGTGGCCAGGCTTGCGGTGACCTCCGTACAGCGGTCCAGGTTCAGCGAGGAGAGCAGGGCGGTGGAGGCGTCGTTGAGGAACCGGGTGCGTCCGCGCTCCGCTTCCAGCTCCCTCAGGAGCGACCGGCACTCGGTCTCGTCCACCAGCCACCACGCGGTGCTGTCACCGGCCACGGCGGACGGGTGGGCGGAGAAGAACCGATCGCCGACCGGTCCGGACACGGCACGGGTGTCCCCGCTCGCGGCGGCGAGCCAGTCCGGGAAGAGCAGCCGCCGACCGGAGCGGGCGGCCGGCAGGAGTCCCGCGGCGGCGGCGTTGAGTTCCACGACTTGCCCGTCCGCGCCTATGACCACCAGCGGGCAGGGGGCGGTCGCGGCGCTCACCGTGCCCGTGGCAGCGGTGTGGGAACGGGCCGGGGAAGAAGTCATGCAACGGGGCCCCTACGCGTGGACCCTCACCTCACTCAGCGAAGAAAACAGATGCCTAACGACAACAGTCCCGTAGGGCGGTGTCTTCGTGCAAGCGCCACTCCCGCCGCCGGCCGTCGCCCCGTGTCCGACGACGGCCGAAATCCCCGGAGTTCTCGGGGCTGCGGACTGACCGCACGGCCACGGGTGCCGCGCAGACCTTCACCATCCGTCCACACTCCGCCGGTCGGGCGGCCCCGCGTCAGCGCCCCAGCCAGTCCAGGCAGACCACCAGGGCGTCGTCGTCCGAGGACGACTGACCGCGGTGGTCCCTCAGTTCGCGCAGGACGGCGCGCGGGACCTCCGCGGCGGGCAGCAGCCGGGTGGCCTGGATCGCCCGGGCGAGCGCGGCGTCCCCGTACGCATCGCCCCTGGGTGAAGCCACCCCGTAGACCCCGTCGCTGACGAAGACGAGCCGGTCACCGGGCTCGGCGTACAGCTCCTGGCACACGTAGTCGGTGTCCTCGAACATGCCCAGCGGCAGTTGCGCCTCCAACTCGACGCGTTCGACGGCGCCGTCCCGCAGGCGCAGCATCCGCGGCGATCCGGCGTCCACCACGGACACGAGTCCGGTGGCGAGTTCGAAGTCCAGCATCAGCACCGACAGGTAACGGCGGCCCCGGTAATGCGCGTAGACGGCCTGGTCCGCGAGCACCGCCTGGTCGGCCAGGGAGAGACCGGCCCGCCGCGCGTTGCGCAGGGCGCTGATGGCCAGATTGGTCAGCAGCGAGGCTTCGATGCCCTCCCCCATGCCGTTGGTGACGTACAGCATCAGGTGGTCCGCGGTGGCGGACCAGTCGAAGTTGTCACCGAAGACGGCGTAGGCCGGTTCGAGTTGGGCGCCGAGCCGGTACTCGGGCCGCGTACAGGAGCGGCCGGGGAGTAGCTGCCACTGCATCTCCGCGGCCAGCGTCAGCCGGTCCCTGCGGCGCGCCTGCATGTACACATCGGTCTCCCGCTCCGCGACGACGACCTCGTGTGCCAGCACCTGGGCCACATCGGCCAGTTCGGACACGGTGCCGTCCGCCCGGTCACGGTCCGGCAGGGTCACCGACAGCACACCGAGCCGGTCACCGCGCACCGTGACGGGCAGGTGCAGGCGCACCAGGCCGTCCCGCACCGGCTCGACATGCGGTTGCTGGGCCCCGAAGGCGCGGCCGGCGGCGCTGCCGTGCACCGAGACCGGTTCGGTGGTGTGCGGCAGCACGGACACCGGCTGCAGCAGGGTCAAGCCGTAGTCGGCCATGAACAGTTCGACCGACCGTGCCGCGTACCGCTCGACCAGTACGTGCCGGACGGCGTCGAGCAACTCATGGGGTGCCGCCGTACGCAGAGCGCGTTCAGCGGCTACGAATCTGTCCACCAGTAAAGGAACACCCATTCTCATGCCGGGGCGAGGCAGGGCCTCGCCGGATACCTGTTCGCGGGAGGTGCGCCGGTCGACCGAGTCGTCTGTCCCCGGTCTCACGCGCCTAGTAGGCTGGTCCGCGCCCCAGCGTCTGCGAGAGTGTGACCGTGACTGCTCCCCGCCCCCACCCCGACGAGGTCGCGCGTGTGACCTCCACGGCCGTGGAGCTGCTGGAAGTGCTCTGGGGCCGGGCGTCGACCGCCCCGGCCTCGGTCTCCCAGCTGCGGGTGCTGTTCATCCTCGAACACCACGAGGGGATCAACCTGCGCACGCTCGCCGGCTCCCTGGCCTCCACGCCCCCGTCGACCAGCCGGCTGTGCGACCGGCTGCAGGCGGTCGGCTTCGTCGAACGTACGGTCAGCGCGACCAGCCGACGTGAAGTACGCCTCCACCTCAGCAAGCGGGGACGTGCCTTCCTCGACGACCTGCGGGAGCGCAGGGAGCACGAACTGCGGGCGGTGCTGGAGCAGATGCCCGCCGCCAAGCGGACCGCCCTGCTGTCCGGCCTGGAAGCCTTCTGCGAGACCGCGGCGAGCCGGATCCACCACGACACCGACACCGGAACCCGCACCGCGTGACCTCCCCATCTCCTCGCCATGTGCACCGGATACCCCCATTTCCCGCATTGAACGGGACCGTGGCGTACGTCTCGCCGGGAGCACGCGAACGCCGGTATGCAGGGTGGACGGTCTGCCGCCCGACGGCCCGCGCCGGCTCGTTGCCGGGGACGGCGGTCGCGGACCGCGCGTGACGGTGATCACGGACGTCCTTCTGCGGGTGCCGCGCAGCTTGGGAAGATCCGCCCGAACACGCGACCCCTTGTACGGTGTCGAGACAGCTCGACTCCACGCGGTGAACCGCCGGTGCGCGGCCCGGAAGGACCGAAACCCGGCGGCGGCTGCCGCCACGTGCAGCCCGTGGTCGCTACGAGCACGACGGCTGCCAGCAGCTGCCGATCGCCGTACCTGCGCCGGCCGCCGCCTTGGGGTCGCACCGAGCGGCCGGAAGCACCCGCTGGAACAGCTCCGGCAGGAGGCGGCGATGGAGTCCGGGATCTCCTCGCTCAGGACCTTGTCGGTCCGCAGTCTCCTCATGGAGTGGCGGGGAGGTGACGCCGCGGCCTGGGGGCCGCCGGAAAGAGCCTCCCCCTGAGGTCGGACCGGTTGGTCGCGCAAGGTGCGTGCGCCTGTGTGCGGGCCGCGGCCCGCCAGGCGCGGTAGCGCCTCACGGTGTGCGACGGCGGGCGGGGGCTGCGTGGGGCAGGGCGAGGCGGCCGGTGGCCGTGGTGTGCCGGTCATCGGTTGTGGCGATCCGGCCGGTCCAGGTTGGGGGCCAGGGCCTGGGACCCGGCGATCAGTACCCGGCCCTTCCGGCTCCCTCAGGACTTTCGGCGGTGCACGCGTACACGTCGTCGCGCAGTCAGGGCCGTGGTGCGCTGCCCATCTCCGAGGCGAAGAGGACGGGGTCGCTGTCGAAGCCACGGACTGCTTCCCGGAACTCCCAGGCACCGGAGGCATTACGGGTGAATTCCGCCACCGTGGCGGCGGTGGCCCCGGCGACCCGCTCGAAGTCGTCCGTCAGAAGTTCCCTGTACCCCTCGGCGACGACCACCCCGGTGTTCGAGACGTCGCCGAAGGTCTTGTGTCCGTCGTCCTGATGGATCGCCACTCCCACGACCACGCGTGCGATGGAGGGCGACAGACGGTCTAGTTCGAACGTCATCTCCTCGACGAAGCCGAAACCCTGGCCGGTCCTGCTGTGCCGGCTCATGTTGATGGTTCCGTCCGGCGATCGCTTGTCGAACTGGACGACGTAGACCGGTCGTTCGTACGGTGCGTCCGCGGCGTAGGTCGTGGCGATGATGTCGAGGTGGTGAGGCGGCCGGTCCCAGGGGCTCGGATCCCACTTGAGCCGCACATTGACCTTCCTCAGCCCCTTGGCGCCGTTGCTCACCGGCTTGCCACCCTCTCGTTCCAGGTCACGGCGGGGTGCTCCCGCACAGTCAAGTATGCGCCGCCGAGCCCTCGGTGGACGTGACCCGTGCGGGCGAATGTGGAAAGGCGCAGAGGCGCGGCTCGGCGAGGCCTGCGTCCTCTGCTCGTCTGTGTCATCGGGGAGAGGTGGCTGTCGGGGTGTGCTGGGGCGGGTGCAGTGATCTCAGGGCGCCTTGGTGGCTCAGCCAGCCGACCGGTTCGTTCTTGCTGGTGT
>NZ_JBFBJX010000005.1:0-65021 GCF_040686295.1 Streptomyces sp. NPDC085944
CAGCGGGAGGGGCTCGGAGGAGGTGACCAGGTCCCGCAGCGGATGCCGGGCCAGGACCGCGTCCACCTCCGGCGTCAACGCCGCCGCCAGCCGGGACGCGGCCGGCCTGTCCTCGTCCCGCAGCGCGTCGACGGCGGCCAGCAGCGCACGCCGGTCCGCTCTCCCGGGCACGTCGGCGGCGGCCCGCTCGTACAGCCGGGCGCCCTCCTCCAGCACGAGGTCGGTGTCCATCCCGGCCGGAATCTTGATCCGTGCGTGGTGCCGCCACGTGGTGACCGGATCGCTCCAGGCCTCCACGGCGTAGGACCACAGTCCGGTCTCGCCCGCGGTGACGGTGGCACCCCAGCGGTCGGTGCCCGGGGCCAGCTCCCGCATCGGCGTCCAGGGGCCCGGCCGGCCCCGCGGATCTCTCAGGACGACGTTGGCGGCGACCGCGTCGTGTCCCTCGCGGAAGACGGTGGCGGAGACCTCGAACGACTCGCCGGTGACGGCCTTGGCCGGCCTGCGTCCCTGCTGGACGACCGGACGGACGTCCAGGACGGGGATGCGCCCGACGACGGTGGTGGGCTTTGCGGAGGACGCCGGGGAGGTGCCGGCAGCCGGGGATGCGGGGGATGCTGACGAGTGGTGCGTGGCGGGCATGACCGCTCCTGTCCGCGTCAACTGGGTGGGCGGATGACTGCTGGGGAGGTGGGTCCTGCGAGGTGCGTGCGGGACGTACCGCAGGAGCCTTCCCACACTCTTCCGGTGGGCAATCCGGCACTTTGTTAACTACTCGCGCGTATGTCGACAACGCGACACACACGGCGATCTGACCGTCGCTTTCCCGGATGTCGCTCCCGCAATCAGGGTGCGTCGCGACATGTGCAGCTTTCCTCGCGTGCCGAAGTGCCACAAGAAGGCCGAGGGGGAAAGATCCGGCCATATCGACACGCCGTGCGGTCACGGCCCGTCCGGCGGAACGGGTCGAAGGGTCCAACACGGGACACATCGCGCGGTAACGTCGTCAGGGTGAAGGCGATCCGTCGACTGACCGTCCGTCCCGTACTCCCCGACCCCCTCCGGCCGCTCAGTGATCTGGCCCGCAATCTGCGCTGGTCCTGGCACCCGGAGACCCGCGACCTCTTCCAGTCCGTCGACCCCGAGTGCTGGACCGCGTCCGGCCGCGACCCGGTACGGCTGCTCGGCACCGTGCCGCCCGCGCGCCTCGCGGAGCTGGCCGAGGACCGGCGCTTCCGGCGCCGGCTGACCGCGGTGGCCGACGACCTCGACCACTACATGACCGGCGACCGCTGGTACCAGGCGCAGCCGGGCCGACTGCCCGCCGCCGTCGCCTACTTCTCGCCCGAATTCGGTATCACCGCCGCGCTGCCCCAGTACTCCGGCGGCCTCGGCATCCTGGCCGGCGACCACCTCAAGGCGGCCAGCGACCTGGGGGTACCCCTGATCGGCGTGGGCCTGCTCTACCGGCACGGCTACTTCCGGCAGTCCCTGTCCCGGGACGGCTGGCAGCAGGAGCACTACCCCGTCCTCGACCCCCACGAGCTGCCGCTGGCGCCCCTCAAGGAAGCCGACGGCACCCCCGCGCACGTCGCGCTCGCGCTGCCCGGCGGCCGGGAGCTGCGGGCCCGCATCTGGCTGGCCCAGGTCGGCCGGGTGCCGCTGCTGCTGCTCGACTCCGACGTCGAGGAGAACGACCCGGGCGAACGAGGCGTCACCGACCGGCTCTACGGCGGCGGCAGCGAACACCGGCTCCTCCAGGAGATGCTGCTCGGCATAGGAGGTGTCCGGGCGGTGCGCACGTACTGCCGGCTCACCGGCCACGCCGCGCCGGAGGTGTTCCACACCAACGAGGGTCACGCCGGGTTCCTGGGGCTGGAACGCATCGCCGAACTGTGCGACCGGGGAATGGAGTTCGGTCCGGCCCTGGAAGCGGTGCGGGCCGGCACCGTCTTCACCACGCACACCCCGGTCCCGGCCGGCATCGACCGCTTCGACCGCGAGCTGGTCGCCCGCCACTTCGGCCCCGACACCGAACTCCCGCGCATCGACGTCGAACGCGTCCTGCGGCTCGGCATGGAGACCTATCCCGGCGGCGAGCCGAACCTCTTCAACATGGCCGTGATGGGCCTGCGCCTGGCCCAGCGCGCCAACGGCGTCTCCCTGCTGCACGGCGGGGTCAGCCGGGGGATGTTCGCCGGACTGTGGCCCGGCTTCGACGCCGAGGAGGTGCCCATCACCTCCGTCACCAACGGCGTGCACGCCCCGACCTGGGTGGCCCCCGAGGTGTTCCGGCTCGGTGCCCGGCAGATCGGTGTGCAGCGGGCCGAGGACGCGCTGACGGTCGGCGGCTCGGACCGCTGGGACTCGGTCGCCGACATCCCCGACCAGGACATCTGGGAGCTGCGCCGCACCCTGCGCGCCCAGCTCGTCGAGGAGGTGCGCGAGCGGCTGCGCGCCTCCTGGCGGCAGCGCGGCGCCGGGACGGCCGAACTGGGCTGGATCGACGACGCCCTCGACCCGGACGTGCTCACCATCGGCTTCGCGCGCCGTGTCCCGTCGTACAAGAGGCTCACGCTGATGCTGCGCGACCGGGAGCGGCTCACCGAGCTGCTGCTGCATCCCGAGCGGCCGATCCAGATCGTCGTGGCGGGCAAGGCGCACCCGGCGGACGACGGCGGCAAGCGCCTGGTGCAGGAGCTGGTCCGGTTCGCGGACGACCCCCGGGTACGGCACCGCATCGTGTTCCTGCCGGACTACGGCATGGCGATGGCGCAGAAGCTCTACCCCGGCTGCGACATCTGGCTGAACAACCCGCTGCGACCCCTCGAGGCCTGCGGCACCTCCGGCATGAAGGCGGCGCTCAACGGCTGCCTCAACCTGTCGGTGCTCGACGGCTGGTGGGACGAGTGGTACCAGCCGGACTTCGGCTGGGCGATCCCCACCGCCGACGGCGCCGGGACCGACCCGGACCGGCGCGACGCCATAGAGGCCAACGCCCTCTACGACCTGCTGGAGCAGCGCATCACCCCGCGCTTCTACGAGCGGGGCGCGAGCGGGCTGCCCGACCGGTGGCTGGAGATGGTCCGCAGGACCCTCAGCCTGCTCGGGCCGAAGGTGCTGGCCGGCCGCATGGTCCGCGAGTACGTCGAACGGCTCTACGCCCCCGCCGCCGAGGCGCACCGCGCGATGGACCCGGACTCCGCGCGCGGGCTCGCCGAGTGGAAGGCGCGGGTGCGGGCGGCCTGGCCGGGGGTGAGCGTCGACCACGTGGAGACGTCCGCCGCCACGGCCAGCGCCGAACTCGGCACCACGCTCGCACTGCGGGTGCGGGTCAGGCTCGGCGACCTCGCGCCGGAGGACGTGGAGGTGCAGGCGGTCTCCGGCCGGGTGGACTCCGAGGACCGGATCACCGACGCGGCGAAGGTGCCGCTGAAGCCGGTGGGCGGCCCCGACCTGGAGGGCCGCTGGGCCTACGAGGGCCCGCTCGCCCTGGACCGCACCGGTCCGTTCGGCTACACGGTCCGCGTCCTGCCCGCGCACCGGCTGCTGGCGTCCGGCGTGGAGACCGGTCTGGTCGCGGTGCCCTCGGGCGACCTGGTGGAGGCGGCGGGGCTGCTGATGCGGTGAGCGCCGACAGCCGCGCGGGGACGGCGGCGAGGAGGGCTCAGTCCTCCTCGTCGCCGCCGCTCAGCCGCCTGAGGACGGTGCCGCAGCGGCGGGCGTAGGCGTGCTGGAAGGCACGGGCGGCCGGTCCGCCGGCCTTGGCGTACCACTTGGCCGGGCGGCTGAAGGCGTGCACGGTGAGCCAGACCGTGCCGTCGCCCGTGCGGTCCACCACGAAGGCCTCCTCGCCGGACTCCGGGTGGCCGGGCAGCGTGCCGTAGGCCCAGCCCGCCCGGCGGTGCTCCTCCAGGGTCCACACCACCCGGCAGGGCGCCTTGATCATGCCGGCGAGGGTGACGGTGACGTCGACACCGGGCGCGGCACGCTCCGCGCTCGCGTCGATGCCGACGCCCATCTCCCGGTGCATCTCCCAGGTGAGCAGGGCCTCGGCCGCCCGCCGGAACACCGGTTCGCCCTCCCCGAGGCGGGTGCGTACGTGCATGGGGCGGAAGCCGGGCGGGCAGTGGTCCTGCTCGCGGGTGGCGCCGACGTCGTCGTACGTGAAGGACATGGGCACCAAGGGTAGGGCGGCACCCGGGAACCACCGGTTCCGGGTGCCGCGGGCCGTGTCGGGCGGGATCGTCAGTTCACGTTGATCGCGGTCCAGGCCGCGCCCACCGTCCTGTACTCCGTGCTGTCGGCGCCGTACAGGTCGGACGCCGCGCTCAGGGTCGCCGCGCGGGCGTCGGCGTAGTCGGTCCTCGACGTCATGTACTCGGTCAGCGCCTTGTACCAGATCTGCAGGGCCTTCTCCCGGCCGATGCCGGTGACGGTGGAGCCGTCGTAGGTCGGCGAGTCGTAGGCCACCCCGTCGACCGTCCGCGCCCCGCTGCCCTCGGCCAGCAGGAAGAAGAAGTGGTTGGCCGGACCGGACGAGTAGTGCACGTCGACGCGGCCGAGGTCGCGGGACCAGTAGTCCCTGGACGCGCCGTCCTTGCTGGGCTTGTCCATGTAGCGCAGCGGGGTGCCGTCGCCGTTGATGTCGATTTCCTCGCCGATGAGGTAGTCGCCCTTGTCGGCGGTGCTGTTCGCGAAGTACTCCACGCCGGTGCCGAAGATGTCGCTGGTCGCCTCGTTGAGGCCGCCGGACTCGCCGCGGTAGTTGAGGCCCGCGGTGTTGGAGGTGACGCCGTGGCTCATCTCGTGCCCGGCCACGTCCAGCGAGGTCAGCGGGTTGGTGTTGCCCGAGCCGTCGCCGTAGGTCATGCAGAAGCAGCTGTCCGACCAGAAGGCGTTGACGTAGTTGCTGCCGTAGTGGACGCGGGAGTAGGCCGCCTTGCCGTCGTTCTTGATGCCGTTGCGGCCGAAGCTCTGCTTGTAGAAGTCCCAGGTGACCTGGGCGCCGTAGGCGGCGTCGACGGCGGCGGTCTGGTCCTGGGGGTCGCTGGAGGCGGTCCCGGTGCCCCAGACGTCGTCGGCGTCGGTGAACAGGGTGCCGGTGCCGGAGGTGGCGCGGGCCAGGTTGTACGTCTTGTGGCCGCCGCGCCCGGTGTCGTACAGCTGGTACGACGAGCCCGACCGGGTGGTGCCGAGTTCGACCGTGCCCGAGTACAGGCTCTTGCCGGAGCCGGTCTCGATGCCCTGGTACTCGTACAGCTTGGCGCCGGTGGCCGCGTCGGTGATGACGTGCAGTTCGTTGGGGGTGCCGTCGTCCTGGAGGCCGCCGACCACGGTCTCGTAGGCGAGGACGGGCTTGCCGTCGGTGGCCCAGACCACCTTGCGGGGCGCGGAGTCGGCCGCGGGCCTCGACGACCCGGCGTCCTTGGCCGCGGCCAGCGCCTGCTGCTCGGCCTTGGCCGCCTTGACCTTCGGTGTGACCGTGGCGACCTTGATGGCGGCCTTCGTCGCCTTGGTGACGCCCTCGGTGGCGCCGGACCTCGACCGGTGCACGACGAGGTCGCCGCCGAGGACGGGCAGACCGGCGTAGGTGCGCTCGTAGCGGGTGTGCACACTGCCGTCACGGTCCTTGACCACGTCCTTGACGACCAGCTTCTCCTTGGCGCCCAGGCCCAGTTCCCGGGCGGCGTCGGCCGCGCCGGCCTGCTGCTCCCGTATGAGCGCGCTGCGGGCGGAGTCCGACAGCAGGACGGGGGCGCCCGGGAGTGCCGACGGTGCGGTGCTGTCGGCGGCGGCGGCGCCAGCGGTCAGACCGGTGGTGAGCATCGCCCCGGCTGCGACCGCGGTGGCGAGGGCCAGCGTGGTGCGCTTGTGGCGCGCGAAGAGGGAAGACACACAAGCTCCTTCGGTGGGGAGACCCGGACGGCGTGGGGTGTCCGGCCGGTTACTGCGAGGTTGTGCGGCGGGTGACGGAAGACTGACACCGAGGGCGCGTACATGTCAGGAGGGCATGATGATGTTGGCCGAAAATCGTCGGCCGGTTCTGTGGTGAGGAATGGTGAAGGACATGAGGAGGGCGCCGCCCCGGAGGAGTCGAACCTCCGAAGCGGCGCCCTGTCCCTGGGTGGTGCACCGGGGAGTGCACCGGGGCCGGCCGGCCTACGGGAAGGTGAGCCGCCAGGCGTCGATGTAGCCGGTGTCCGCCGGGCCCTGGTCCTGGACGCGGAGCTTCCAGGTGCCGTTGGCCGTCTCCGAGGAGGCGTTGACCGTGTAGGTCTCGTGCACGTCCTCCGCCGGGTCGTAGCCGCTGCTCTTCAGGCGGTACGTCGACCCGTCCGGCGCGACCAGGTCGATCCGCAGGTCACCGCGCCAGCTGTGCACGATGTCCACGCCCACCTGGAGGTTGCTCGGCGCGTTGCCGGTGCGTCCGGAGACCGTGATGGACGAGGTGACCGCCGACCCGTAGTCGGGGATGTTCACGTTCGTGCCGTTCTCGAACGTGTCGCCGTCGCCGGGGTCGGGGTCGCCGCCACCGGGCCGCGAGCCGACGTTGATGCCTGCCCACGCGTTCGCCACCGCGGTGTACTCGGCGCTGCTGGTGCCGTACAGCTCACCGGCCGCCGCGAGGGTGCCGGTGCGGGCGCCCGCGTAGTTGGTGGTCGACGTGAACTTCGTGGTCAGCGCGCGGAACCAGATCTTCTCGGCCTTGGCGCGGCCTATGCCGGTGACCGGGAGGCCGTCCGAGGTGGGCGAGTTGTAGGTGACACCGTTGATGGTCTTGGTGCCGCTGCCCTCGCTCAGCAGGTAGAAGAAGTGGTTGGCCGGACCCGACGAGTAGTGCACGTCGGAGTTGCCGATGCCCGAGAACCAGTTGTCGTAGGACGCGCCGTCCTTGCTGGGCTTGTCCATGTAGCGCAGCGGGGTGCCGTCGCCGTTGATGTCGATCTCCTCGCCGATGAGGTAGTCACCGACGTCCGAGGAGTTGTTGGCGTAGAACTCGACCGACGTGCCGAAGATGTCGGACGTGGCCTCGTTCAGACCGCCGGACTCGCCGCTGTAGTTGAGTCCCGCGGTGTTGGACGTGACGCCGTGGGTCATCTCGTGCCCGGCCACGTCGATCGAGGTGAGCGGGTTGGTGTTGCCCGAGCCGTCGCCGTAGGTCATGCAGAAGCAGCTGTCCGACCAGAACGCGTTGACGTAGTTGCTGCCGTAGTGCACCCGGCTGTACGCGCCCACACCGTCGCCGCGGATGCCCGAGCGGCCGTGCACGTTCTTGTAGTAGTCCCAGGTCAGCGCGGCCCCGTAGTGGGCGTCGGCGGCGGCGGTCTCCGCGTTGGACGCGGATCCGTTGCCCCACACGTCGTCGGACCCGGAGAAGAGCGTCCCGGTCCCGGAGGTGCCGCGGTTGAGGTTGTACGTCTTGTGGTTGCCGCGCGTCGTGTCGGTCAGCGTGTACGAGGAACCCGACTGCGCGGTGCCCAGGGTCACCGTGCCGCTGTACATCGTGTTGCCGGTGCCGTTCTCGATGGCCTGGTACTCGTACAGCTTGGCGCCGGTGGCGGCGTCCGTGACGACGTGCAGCTCGTTCGGGGTGCCGTCCTCCTGGAGGCCGCCCACGACCGTCTCGTACGCCAGGACCGGAGTGCCGTTGCCCGCCCAGATCACCTTGCGCGGGGCGCGGTCGGCGTCCGGCTGCTCGGCGCCGGCGGCCTTCGCGGCGGACACCGCCTGCGACTCGGCCTTCGCGGCGGAGATCCTGGGCGTCACGGAGGCCGGCTTGATCGCCTTCGCCGTGGCCTTGACGACCTGCTCGGTCTTGCCCGCGTCACTGGTCACCACGAGGTCGCCGCCGAGGACCGGCAGGCCGTCGTAGGTGCGCTCGTAGCGGGTGTGCAGGGTGCCGTCGCGGTCCTTGGCCACGTCCCGGACGACCAGCTTCTCCTTGGCGCCCAGGCCCAGTTCGTCGGCCGTCTTCGCCTTGGTGGCGTTGGCGTCGCGGATCAGCTCGGCGCGCTGGGCCGGGCTGAGCTTCACCAGCTCGTTGCCCTTCGCGGGCGACGGGTCGGGGGCCGCGGTGGCGGTGCCGGACTGGACCGCCGTGGCGATCAGCGCGGCGACACCGGCCAGTGCGACCGCCGCGGCACGCCGGTGCGTGGCGCGGCGGGAGGTGGTGTGGGAGGTGCGTCTGTGGGGAGTACTGCTGCTCAACACTGACTCCTTCTGCGTGGCCGCGGGTTGCGCGGCCAGGGGAGACCGGTCGGCGGGTGGCCGGCCGGGCGGAACTGTGCGGTACGCAGAAACCTGGTGCTAGGAGCTGGCCTCGGCACAGCGCTCGTGGGGAAGCTGTGGGGGCACTGTGAAGGGGCCGACGGAAGAGTGGCAGGAGAAAGCGCTACTTGTCAGGAGCGCGTCACTAAGTTGGCTGGAAATGGTTCGTTGACCGGGCGTTCACGTTCGATAAACGGAATCGTCGCCTTTTCGGTCCGGGTACTGTCCGGCAGGTCAGTACCCGGCGGACGGTTCCCCGTGCCAGGAACCCCACAGGGCCGCGTACGCCCCGCCCGCCGCCACCAGTTCGTCGTGCGTGCCCAGCTCGGTCAGCAGACCGCCCTCCATCACCGCCACCCGGTCGGCGTCGTGCGCGGTGTGCAGGCGGTGCGCGATGGCGATGACCGTACGGCCCTTCAGCACGGCGGCCAGCGCCTGCTCCGTGTGCCGGGCCGTCGTCGGGTCCAGCAGGGCGGTCGCCTCGTCCAGGATCAGCGTGTGCGGGTCGGCCAGCACCACCCGGGCCAGCGCGAGCCGCTGGGCCTGCGAACCGTCCGCGGAGTGCGCGCCCTCCTTCGCGCCCAGCTCGGCGTCGAGGCCCCCGGGCAGCTCCCGCACCCACTCCTCGGCGCCCACCGCGGCGAGCGCCGCCCACAGCTCCTCGTCCGCGGCGGCGGGCTCGGCGATGAGCAGATTGTCCCGGACCGTGCCCAGGAACACGTGGTGCTCCTGGGTGACCAGCACCACCTGACGGCGCAGCCGCTCCGGGCCCAGGGCGACCACGGGCACCCCGCCCACCGTCACGGAACCCTCCGTCGGCGCGTCGACGCCCGCGAGGAGCCGGCTCAGCGTGGTCTTGCCGGCCCCCGAAGGACCGACCACCGCCAGCCGCTCGCCCGGCCGCACGGTCAGGTCCACCCCGCGCAGCACCTCCCCGCCCCGCTCGTAGGCGTAGCGCACCCCGGACACGTCGATACGGTCGTCCGCCGGCACCGCCGACTCGTCCGCCCCCGCCCGCGGCGCCCCCGCCAGCCCCTCCACCCGGGCGAAGGAGGCGGCACCGGCCTGCAGTTGCTCGACCCGCAGCAGCACCTCGTCCAGCGGCCCGGCGAGCTGCTGCAGGTACACGGCGCAGGACACCACCGCACCGAGGCTCGCCGACCCGTGCTCCCGCAGCACCCCGCCGAGCAGCAGCACGCCCGCCACGGGAAGGACGTAGGAGACGTCCACCGCCGGGAAGAACACGCTGCGCAGGAACAGCGTGCGGAACCGGGCGCGCCGCGACACCTCCAGCGCCTCGCGGTTCGTCGTGACCCGCCGCCCGGCCAGGCCGAACGCCTCGACGGTGCGGGCCCCCGACACCGTGGCCGCCAGGCTCTCCGCGACGTCCGAGTTGGCCGCGCCCTCGGCGAGATAGGCCGCCCGCGCCCGGCGCAGGTACCAGCGCAGCGCGAGCCAGGCCGGCGTCAGCCCCAGCACCCCGACCAGACCGAGCAGCGGGTCGAGGACGAACACCGCGGCGGTGAGGAACAGCGCCTGCACCGCGTTGACCAGCAGCTCCGGGCCCGCGTCGCGCAACGTCGTGCCGACGGCGGTCACGTCGGCGGTGCCGCGCGTCGTCAGGTCCCCGGTCCCCGCCCGCTCCACCACCGACGCGGGCAGCGCCAGCGTCCGGTCCACGTACCGCTCGCGCACCCGGGCGAGCGTCCGTTCCCCGAACCGGTACCCCACGTAGCGCGCCCAGCGGGCCAGCAGCAACTGCGCCAGCGAGCAGACCAGAATGGCGACGGCCATCCGGTCCACCGCGTCGACCCCGCCCCCGGCGCGCACCTCGTCGACGATCCGGCCCAGCAGCCACGGGCCCGCGAGACCGGCCAGCGCGGCCAGCGCGTTGAGGCCGAGGACGACGGCGAAGGACCTCCGGTCGGCGCGTACGAGGCCGGCCGCGGCGCGGCGGACGTCGGTGCGGTCGGCGACCGGCAGCTGTGTCATCGGGCGGGCTCCCCTTCTGCGGTGGCCTCTTCCGTGGCGGTCTCCTCCGCGGCGGCCTCCGCTTCGGCGTCCCGTGCGACCAGGGCGCGGTATCCCGGTTCGGTGTCCAGGAGTTCGCGGTGCGTTCCGGTGGCGGCGACCTTGCCGTCGACCAGGTGGTGCACGACGTCCGCGCGGTCGAGGAGCAGGGGCGAAGTGGCGGCCAGTACGGTCGTACGGCCCTTGCGGGCGCGCTTCAGACGGTCGGCCACGGTGGCTTCGGTGTGGGCGTCCAGGGCGGAGGTGGGTTCCGCGGCGAGGAGGATCTCGGGGTCGGCGTGGAGGGCGCGGGCGAGGCGGATGCGTTGGCGTTGGCCGCCGGACAGGTTTCGGGCCTGGGCCTCGATGGGGGTTTCGAGGCCGTCGGGGAGGGCGCGGACGACGTCCTCGGCGGCGGCCGTGTGGATGGCCTTCGAGTGCGCCGACTCGTCTGCCCCGGACTGCTGCTCGGCGGGTGCGGGTTCGTTGTGGCTGGTCGCGCCCACGCGGCGGAGCCGCGAATCGACACTGCCCGCGCCCCTGACCGGCGTTTCCTCATCGCCGATTACCTTGCTCAGAGGGCCTGCGAAGAGGTCTGCCTCCGCCTCTGCGACCAGGATGCGGGAGCGGATCTGAGGGAGGGGAATCTCCGTCAGCGGGATGTCTCCCCACGTCGCGTCCGACGGGGTGTAGCGCCCCAGGCGGTCCAGGATCTCGGTGGCGTCGGACGGGCGGGGGGTGACCAGGGCGGTCAGGCGGCCGGGGGTGATCCGTACACCCGAGACCGGGTCGTACAGCACCGCCGGCTCCGCGGGGGCCTCCCGGGTGCCCTCGTCCGGGGCCGGTTCCAGGCGGAGGAAGGCGACGACGCGGCGGGCGGCCACCACACCGCGGCTGAGCTGGTGACCCATCTCGATGAGAAACGCCACCGGCCAGCCCAGTGCGACGACATAGCCGTACACCGACACCAGTTCACCCACGCTGATCCGGCCCTGGGCGGCCAGCCGCGCGCCCATCCAGGTCACCAGGGCCAGGAACAGCATCGGCAGCCCCATGCCGAGGGCCTGGATCCAGCTGGTCACCGCG
Organism: Streptomyces sp. NPDC085944; assembly: GCF_040686295.1. Taxonomy (NCBI): domain Bacteria; kingdom Bacillati; phylum Actinomycetota; class Actinomycetes; order Kitasatosporales; family Streptomycetaceae; genus Streptomyces; species Streptomyces sp. NPDC085944. The sequence continues at coordinate 11,368 of NZ_JBFBJX010000005.1, forward strand.
CCGACCCGGTAGCCCTGCTCGCGCAGCCGGCCCGAGTCCCGGCGGAAGGCGTCCGCGACCAGGCCCTTGCCGCCCAGTCCGTTCAGGACCCGCAGCCCGCCCGCCAGGTCGCCGATCCGCGCGGTCAGCACGGACTGCCGCTCCCGGTACTCCGTCTCCCTGCCCTGCAGCCGGCCCATCAGCGGGCCGAGGGCCACCGCGAGCAGTGGCACCCCGAGCAGCACCACCAGGGCGAGCCGGGGCGACACCGACAGCATCAGTCCGCCGACCGTCGCGTAGGCGGCGACCGCTCCGACGCCCGGTCCCACCGCCGTCAGGGACCCGCTGATGGTCTGCACGTCGCCCACCCCGATGGTGACGACCTCGCCCGTGCCCACCTGGGCGCGCAGGGCCGCCCCGAGCCGGGTCGCGTGGGCGACGACCACCTTGACGGTGCGGAAGTTGGCGTCCATCCGCACCTTCGTCATCGTGCGGTGCCGCATCATGCCCAGCCACGCGTTGACCCCGCCGACGGCGACCATGGCGCCCGCCCAGCCCGCCAGCGCGCCCAGGTCGCCGGGCTCCAGGCCGTGGTCGACGGCCCTGGCCATCAGGTACGGGGTCGCCGCCAGCAGCACCATCCAGACGCTGGCCAGCACCGCCCCCGCCAGGCAGCGCGGCCACTGCCGCCGCACCAGCCACGCCAGGTACCGCCAGCCGCCCCGGCGGTCGGGGATGCCCGGGTCCGCGTACGCGTCGATCCTCACGCCAGGCTGTCCCGCCAGGCCCGGTGCAGGTCCGCGAACCGGCCCGTACCCGCGATCAGTTCGTCCGGGGCGCCGTCCTCGACGATGCGGCCGTGCTCCATCACCAGCACCCGGTCGGCGATCTCCACGGTGGACAGCCGGTGCGCGATCACCACCGCCGTACGGCCCTTCAGCACCGTCGTCATCGCCCGCTGCACGGCCCGCTCGCCGGGGATGTCCAGCGAGCTGGTCGCCTCGTCCAGGATCAGCACCGCCGGGTCCGCGAGCAGCGCCCGCGCGAACGCCACGAGCTGCCGCTGACCGGCGGAGATCCGGCCGCCCCGCTTGCGGACGTCGGTGTCGTAGCCGTCGGGCAGCGCGGCGATGAAGTCGTGGGCTCCGATCGCCTTCGCGGCCCGCTCGATCTCCTCCCGCGTCGCCTCCGGACGGCCGATGGCGATGTTGTCGGCGACCGTGCCGGAGAACAGGAACGCCTCCTGCGTCACCATCACCACCCCGCGCCGCAGTTCCGGCACGGCCAGGTCGCGCAGGTCGGTGCCGTCCAGCAGGACCCGCCCGGCGGAGGGGTCGTAGAACCGGGCCAGCAGCTTGGCCAGCGTGGACTTGCCCGCGCCGGTCGAGCCGACGACGGCGACCGTCTGCCCGGCCGGGAGCGTCAGCTCGAAGCGCGGCAGCACCTCGCCGCCGGTGCGGTAGCCGAAGCTGACCGACTCGAAGACGACCTCGCGGCCGGGATGATCCGACTTCGACGGCGGCAGCTCCTTGGGCGCGGCGGGCTCGGGCACCGACGGCGTCTGGGCCAGCAGCCCGGCGATCTTCTCCAGCGAGGCCGCCGCCGACTGGTAGGAGTTCAGGAACATGCCGAGCCGGTCGATCGGGTCGTACAGCCGGCGCAGGTACAGCACCGCCGCCGCCAGCACACCGAGCGCCAGCGTGCCGTCGGCGACCCGGTAGGCGCCCCACAGCACGATCCCCGCGACGGCGGTGTTGGCGACCAGCCGGGAACCGACGACGTAACGGGCCATCTCCAGCAGCGCGTCGCCGTTGGTCCGCTCGTGGCGGTGGTTCAGGACCGCGAAGTCGGCGTCGTTGGCGGCCTCCCGGCGGAAGGCGCGTACCGGCCGGATCCCGTTCATCGTCTCCACGAACTTCACGATCACCGCCGCGATCGCCGTGGACCGCTGCCGGTACACCCGTCCCGCGCGCCGCTGATAGAGCCGCACCAACCCGTACAGCGGCACGAACGACGCCACCGCGACGGCGCCCAGGCCCAGGTCCAGCCAGAGCAGCAGCGCGGCGATGTAGACGAAGGACAGGACGACCGTCACCAGCTCCTGCAGGCCCTCGTCGAGCAGCTCGCGCAGGGCTTCCACGTCCGTGGTGGAGCGGGAGATGAGACGGCCCGAGGTGTAGCGCTCGTGGAAGTCGACGCTCAGGGCCTGCGCGTGCCGGAAGATCCGCCCGCGCAGCTCCAGCAGCGCGTCCTGGTTGACCCGGGCCGCGGCGGCGATGAAGGCGTACTGGAGCGCCCCGGCCGCCAGCGAGCACAGCAGGTAGCCGGCGCCCACCGCGATCAGCGGGCCGTGGTGGTCGTTCCGCAGGGCGGGCACCGCGCGGTCGATGGCGTACGCCACCAGCAGCGGGCCGGCCTGCACCGCCGCCTGCTGGAGCAGCAGGAGCAGGCCGGTGAGGGCGACGCGGGCCTTCATCGGCGCCAGCAGGGAGCGCAGCAGGGCACCGGTCGCACCCGGCGGGCTGGGCAGGACGTCCTGGTCGAACGAGTCGCCGCCGTCGGTGCCGGTCCCGGCCGGGTTCCCGTGCCCGGGGTCCTCCGGCTGGTCCCTCTTCGGCGCGGTGGCCGTGGGCGCGCTCATCGGCCGTCCCCTTCCTGGAAGCCCTCGGGATTCTCGTGCCCGTCGAGCCCGGACATCAGATGGGCGTACTCGGGGCTGGTGCGCAGCAGTTCGTGATGGGTGCCGACGGCGGTGATCCGGCCCTCGGAGAGCAGGGCGACGCGGTCGGCGAGCAGGACGGTGGAGGGGCGGTGGGCCACGATCAGCGCGGTGGTGTCCGCGAGGACGTGGCGCAGCGCGGCCTCCACGGCGGCCTCCGTGTGCACGTCCAGCGCGGACAGCGGGTCGTCCAGGACCAGGAACCTCGGCCTGCCGACCACCGCCCGCGCGAGCGCGAGGCGCTGACGCTGGCCGCCGGAGAGGCTCAGGCCCTGCTCGCCGACCTGGGTGCCGGTGCCTTCGGGAAGCGCGTGCGCGAAGTCGGCCTGCGCGACGGCGAGCGCCCGGTCCAGCTCCTCGCCGCCGGCGCCCTCGCCGGCGCCCATCAGCACGTTCTCACCGACGGTGGCCGAGAAGAGGGTGGGCTCCTCGAAGGCGACGGCGACCATCGAGCGCAGCTCCTCGCGGGACAGGGCGGTGATGTCCTCGCCGTCCAGCGTGATCCGTCCCTCGGTCACCTCGTGCAGACGGGGGACCAGCGCGGTCAGCGTCGTCTTCCCGCTGCCGGTGGCACCGACGAGGGCCATGGACTCGCCGGGGCGGATGTGCAGGTTGACGTCCGTCAGGAGGGGCGGGGAGTCGGGGGCGGCGTCGGGGTAACGGAACAGGACGTTCTCGAACCGCAGGCCTTGTGGGTGAGCGGCGCTGGTGCTGGCGTCGGGGAGGGAGCGCTGTTCGCCGGAAGGTGCCTCCCCCAGTGCCTGAACGGCCTGGGAGGAGCCCCCGTCGCCCACCCTCCCCCACTCTCGGCTTCGCACGAGCGGGGGGACCCCCATCGCCCCAGCGGCACGACTGCCCGCAGCTGGGTCCGGTTCAACCTCCGCGTCCATCACCTCGAAATACCGGTCCGTGGCCGTCGCCGCCTCCTGGCTCATCGCCAGGAGGAAGCCGATGGACTCCACCGGCCACCGCAACGCCAGCGCCGTGGACAGGAACGCCACCAGCGTCCCCGCCGACAGCTCCCCGTCGGCCACCTGCACCGCGCCCACCACCAGCGCCGCCCCGATCGCCACCTCGGGCAGCGTCACGATGACCGCCCAGATGGCCGCCAGCAGCCGCGCCTTGCGCAGCTCCGTGCCCCGCAGGGTGTGCGACAGCTCGTGGAAGGCGCGGGCCTGGCTGCGGTGCCGGCCGAAGCCCTTGATGATCCGGATGCCGAGCACGCTCTCCTCGACCACGGTCGTCAGATCCCCGACCTGGTCCTGCGCGCGCCGCGCCACCGCTGAGTACTTCTTCTCGAAGATCCCGCACACGATCATCACCGGGACGGCGGGCCCGAGGACGACCAGCCCCAGCGTCCAGTCCTGGACCAGCATGATGCCCACGCCGACCAGGATCGTGACGCCGTTGACCAGCAGGAACGTCAGCGGGAAGGCGAGGAACAAACGGAGCAGCATCAGGTCGGTCGTCCCGCGCGACAGCAACTGCCCCGAGGCCCAGCGGTCGTGGAAGGCCACCGGCAGCCGCTGCAGATGCCGGTAGAGGTCGGCGCGCATCCCCGCCTCGACCCCCGCCAGCGGCCGGGCCACCAGCCACCGCCGCAGCCCGAACAGCAGCGCCTCCGCCACTCCGAGGAGCAGCAGGTACAGCGCCCCGAGCCACACGCCCGCCGGGTCGCCGTCGGCGATCGGCCCGTCCACCATCCACTTCAGGACGAGCGGGATCACCAGCCCCACGCAGGAGGCGAGGATCGCTGTCACCGCGGCCGTGCCCAACCGCGCGCGGACCGGCCGCACATAGGGCCACAGGCGCAGCAGGGCACGTACGGTGGAACGCTTCTCGGCAGCGTCCGGGGCGGGGGCAGGTGTCGTGGGCATCAGCAGCGAGCCTACGGTTCGCCACTGACACTGCCCACCGAGTTTTCGAGCCCGTCCGGGGTCGTACGGAAGCTTTGCCGGGGTCGCACGGAAGCCTCGCCGGGGTCGTACGGGAGCCCTGCGGGGGTCGTACCCGCGCATCAACCGATCGGCTGATGCGCCTTCGAGCGCGTCGGCCGATGTGCCGGGACCCCGGCTGCCGGGACGCTGGTGCCATGCCCGTCATCGAAGTCACCGACCTGCGCAAGTCCTACAAGGGCCGTCCCGTCGTCGACGGTGTGTCCTTCGCCGTCGAGGAGGGCCAGATCTTCGGCGTCCTCGGCCCCAACGGAGCCGGCAAGACCACCACCGTCGAGTGCGTCGAGGGGCTGCGAGTCCCGGACGCCGGCCGCGTGCGGGTCACCGGGCTCGACCCCGTCGCCGACCACCGGCGAGTCGCCGAGGTGCTCGGCGCCCAGCTGCAGCAGAGCGAACTGCAGGCCAAGCTCACCGTCCGCGAGGCCCTGGAGCTGTACGCCGCCTTCCACCGGAAGCCGGCCGACTGGCGCCCGCTCGCCGAGCGGCTCGGCCTCGTCCCGATGCTGAACACCCGGTTCGGCAAGCTCTCCGGCGGCCAGAAGCAGCGCCTGTTCATCGCGCTGGCCCTGGTGGGCGACCCCCGGGTGGTCGTCCTCGACGAGCTGACGACCGGCCTCGACCCGCGCGCCCGCCGGGAGACCTGGCAGCTGATCGAGGACATCCGCGCGGGCGGCGTCACCGTCCTGCTGGTCACGCACTTCATGGAGGAGGCCCAGCGGCTCTGCGACCGGATCGCGGTGATCGACCGGGGCCGGGTGGCCGCCCTCGACACCCCGGCCGGACTGATCCGGCGCTCGGCCGGCGCCACCGTCATCAGCTTCACCCCGTCCGCGCCGCTGGACGAGGCCGACCTGCGGGCGCTGCCCGGACTCGCCTCCGCCGAGGTCAAGGACGGCCGCGTCACCCTGTCGGGCACCGACGAGACGGTCAACACCGTCATCACCCTGCTCGCCCGCACCCGCGTCACCGCCCACCAGCTCCGGGTCACCGACACCACGCTGGACGACGCCTTCCTCGACCTCACGGAGGCCTCCGCATGAAGACCGGCCCGACCATCGACGTCTTCGACACCGCCGTACTGCGGACCGAACTGCGGCTGTTCCGGCGCGAACCGGGCGCCCTGTTCTGGATGCTGGTGTTCCCGACGCTGCTGCTGGCGATACTCGGTTCCATCCCCTCCTTCCGCGAGGCCGACGCCTCCTTCGGCGGGCTGCGCCCGGTCGACGCCTATGTGCCGGTGGCCGTGCTGCTGGGCCTGACCGTGGGCGGGCTGCAGGGCATGCCGCAGGTCCTCACCGGCTACCGGGAGCGCGGCATCCTGCGCCGGATGGCCGTCACGCCGGTGCGTCCGGCGGCGCTGCTGTCCGCGCAGATGGTGGTGTGCGGCGCCGCCGCCCTGGTCTCCGCGCTGCTCGCGCTCGCCGTCGGCCGGCTCGCCTTCGACGTGGCGCTGCCCGAGCAGCCCCTCGGCTACCTCCTGGCGCTGCTGCTCGCCGTGCTCGCCGCGCTCTCCCTCGGTGCCGTGCTCTCCGCCCTGTCCCGCACCACCAAGATCGCCGGCGCGGTCGGCTCGGCCGCGCTGTTCCCGGCGATGTTCTGCGCGGGCGTATGGCTGCCGGTGCAGGCCATGCCTGACCTGCTGGCCCGGATCGTGGGCTGGACCCCCTTCGGCGCCGCGGCGCAGGCCCTCAACGAGGCCGCCGCGGGAGACTGGCCCGGCTGGTCCCACCTGACGGTACTGGTGGGCTGGACGGTGCTGCTCACGGCGGCGGCGGCGCGCTGGTTCCGCTGGGAATGAGAACGGGGGAGGGCGACGGCGTGTCCGACAATGACGCCATGACGGAGCCGACGGCGGTCGACGAACGGTGGGCGGCGTTCCACCGCTGGGGCCCGTACGCGCTGCTGGCCGTCGGGACCCTGGTCGCCTGGTCGGCCGCCGACGCCATCGGCATGAGTACCGGCGAGCGGCGGGCGAGCGGGGTCCTGATCATCGTAGCCGTCGTGCTCCAGCTGTGGTGGAACCGGGCGGCGCGCACCCGCCCCGACCCGTCCCCGGCGGGCACCTGCTACTACGCCGTCCGCTGGGCCGTCGGGTTCGCCCTCACCTGGCTGAACCCGCTCTTCGCCTTCTACGCGGTCGTCGGCTACTTCGGCGCCCAGCACCTGCTGCCGCGCCGGCTGTGCCGGGCCGGACTGTTCGCCACCGCCGTCACCCTCGCCGGTTCCCAGTCCGGCGGGCTGCCGCCGAACGGGATCATGGGGTGGGTGCTCTTCGGCGCGATCCTCACCGTCAACAGCATGCTGGTGGCCCTCTTCGCGCACTTCGCCGCGCTGGAGGAGGCCCGCAGCCGGGCCCGGGTCGAGACCATCGCCGAACTCGAGCGCACCAACACCGCCCTGCAGCAGGCCCTCGACGAGAACGCCGCGCTGCACGCCCAGCTCCTCGTCCAGGCCCGGGAGGCCGGGGTCGCCGACGAGCGCAGGCGGCTGGCCGCCGAGATCCACGACACCCTCGCCCAGGGGCTGACCGGCATCATCGCCCAGCTCCAGGTCGTGGCGGCCACCCCGGACCGGGCCCTCGGCCGCGCGCACCTGGACCGGGCGCTCGCCCTGGCCCGGCACAGCCTCGGCGAGGCGCGCCGCTCCGTGCACAACCTCTCACCGGTCGCGCTGGCCGACGACGGGCTGCCGGACGCGTTGAAGAAGACGGTCACGGAGTGGGCCGAACGCACCGGCGTCCAGGCCCGGTTCACCGTCACCGGCACCGCCGAGCAGCTCCACGACGAGGTCGCCGCCACCCTCCTGCGCATCGCCCAGGAGGCGCTGTCCAACACGGCCCGGCACGCCGCCGCCGACCGGATGGGCGTCACCCTCTCCTTCATGGGTGACGAGGTCACCCTCGACATCCGCGACGACGGCCGGGGCTTCGACCCGCCGGCCGTGCGGCAGCGCACCTCCGCGGGAGGCTTCGGCCTGGACGGCATGCGGGCCCGCGCCGAGCGCATCGCCGGTTCGCTCACCGTGGAGACGGAACCGGGGCACGGCACGGCCGTCTCCGCTCGCGTACCGTTGGTCCGCCATGACCGATGACGCAGTGCCCCACGACCCGGTGCCGCACGACGCAGTGATCGACGACGCAGCGCTCCACAACGCCGCGGCCGGTGACGCCGCGGCCGGTGACGCCGCGACCGGTGACGCGGTGATCACCCTCCTCGTCGTCGACGACCATCCCGTGGTCCGCGACGGCCTGCGCGGCATGTTCGAGTCCGCGCCCGGCTTCCGCGTCCTCGGTGAGGCGGCCGGCGGCGTCGAGGCACTGGACCGGGCCGCCGCGCTCGATCCCGACGTGATCCTCATGGACCTGCGGATGCCGGGCGGTTCGGGCGTGGACGCCATCCGCGAACTGACCCGGCGCGGCGCCCGCGCACGGGTGCTCGTGCTGACCACCTACGACACCGACTCCGACACCCTGCCCGCGATCGAGGCGGGCGCGACCGGCTACCTGCTCAAGGACGCGCCCCGCGCCGAGCTGTTCACCGCGGTCCGGGCCGCGGCCGCGGGGCGCACGGTCCTCTCCCCGGCGGTCGCCTCCCGCCTGGTCTCCGCGGTCCGCGCCCCGAAGGCCCCCGGCGGCGAGCCCCTCTCCGCCCGCGAGCGCGAGGTGCTCGCCCTGGTGGCGCGCGGCACCTCCAACAAGGAGATCGCCCGGGAGCTGTTCATCAGCGAGGCGACCGTCAAGACCCACCTCACCCACCTGTACGCCAAACTCGGCGTGAGCGACCGCGCGGCGGCCGTCGCGACGGCGTACGAGCGCGGCATCCTCGGCTGAACGAGCCGCGCCGCGACGGCCGGCCGGGACCGGTCCCGCTCGCGATCGCCGCACCGCCCTTCGCACTCACCCCGCCCGCAGCAGCAGCACCGTCCGCCCCGGCACCGTGATCTCCGCCCCCGCCGGGTGCACGGCGCCCGGTGCCTCGTCCTGCTCCTCCCGGCCGGTGTCGACGACCACCTCGTACCGCTCCGCCCACGGAGCACCCGGCAGGACGAACCCGGCCGGTTCCCCGCCCGCGTGCAGGACGGCCAGGAAGCTGTCGTCGGTGATCGGGTCGCCGCGCTCGTCGCGGCCCGGGATGTCCCGCCCGGACAGATACATACCGAGGGTGGCCGCGGGGGCGTACCAGTCCCGTTCCGTCATCTCCGTGCCGCCCGCGGTGAACCAGGCCAGGTCGCGCAGGCCGTCCGCGGAGTGCGCGCGGCCCGAGAAGAAGGCCCGGCGGCGCAGCACCGGGTGCCGGTGGCGCAGGGCGATCAGCCGGGAGGCCAGCTCGAACAGCGGGCGCCACTCCGGGTCGTCCCGCAGGCTCCAGTCCACCCAGCCGATCTCGTTGTCCTGGCAGTAGGCGTTGTTGCTGCCGCGCTGGGTGCGGCCCATCTCGTCGCCCGCGACCAGCATAGGCACCCCGGTCGACAGCAGCAGCGTGGTCAGCAGGTTGCGGAGCTGGCGGCGGCGCAGCGCCCGCACGGCCGGGTCGCCCGTCTCGCCCTCCGCGCCGCAGTTCCAGGACCGGTTGTCGTCCGTGCCGTCCCGGTTGCCCTCGCCGTTGGCCTCGTTGTGCTTGCGCTCGTACGACACGAGGTCGCGGAGCGTGAAGCCGTCGTGCGCGGTGACGAAGTTGACCGACGCGTACGGCCGCCGCCCGCCCCACGCGTACAGGTCGCTGGAGCCCGACAGGCGGTAGCCCATCTCCCGCACGTCCGGCAGCGCGTGCCGCCAGAAGTCCCGTACCGCGTTCCGGTACCGGTCGTTCCACTCGGTCCACAGCGGCGGGAAGGCGCCCACCTGGTAGCCGCCCGAGCCCACGTCCCACGGCTCGGCGATCAGCTTCACCCGGCGCAGCACCGGGTCCTGCGCGATCACCGCGAGGAACGGCGAGAGCATGTCGACGTCGTGCATCGAGCGGGCCAGCGCCGCCGCGAGGTCGAAGCGGAAGCCGTCCACGCCCATCTCGGTGACCCAGTACCGCAGCGAGTCGGTGATCAGGCGCAGCACGTGCGGCTGGACGACGTGCAGGGTGTTGCCGCAGCCGGTGTAGTCGGCGTACCGGCGGGCGTCCGGCTGGAGGCGGTAGTAGCCGCGGTTGTCGATGCCCTTCAGGGAGAGCGTCGGGCCCAGCTCGCCCGCCTCCGCCGTGTGGTTGTAGACCACGTCGAGGATCACCTCGATGCCGGCCGCGTGCAGCGCGCGCACCATCCGCTTGAACTCGCCGACCTGCTCACCGGTGGTGCCGGAGGCGGCGTAGGCGGCGTGCGGGGCGAAGTAGCCGACCGAGTTGTAGCCCCAGTAGTTGCGCAGGCCGCGCTCCAGCAGATGGCTCTCGTGCGCGAACTGGTGGACCGGCAGCAGTTCCACCGCCGTCACGCCCAGCCGCGTCAGGTGCGCGATCGCCGCCGGGTGCGCGAGGCCCGCGTAGGTGCCGCGCAGCTCGGGCGGGACGTCCGGGTGGAGCCTGGTGAAGCCGCGCACGTGCAGCTCGTAGATGACCGAGTCCGCCCACGGCGTCTTGGGCCGGCGGTCGTCCGACCAGTCGTCGTCGTCATGGACCACGACTCCCTTCGGGACGTACGGCGCCGAGTCCCGGTCGTCGCGGACGGTGTCCGCCACATGCTGCTCGGGCCAGTCCCGCACGTGGCCGTAGACCTCGGACGGCAGGCCGAAGTCGCCGTCCACGGCGCGGGCGTACGGGTCCAGGAGCAGCTTGGCCGGGTTCCAGCGGGCGCCGGTCCACGGGTCCCAGCGGCCGTCCACCCGGTAGCCGTAGCGCTGCCCCGGCAGGACGCCCGGCACGAAGCCGTGCCAGATCTCGTGCGTCAGCTCGGTCAGCCGCACCCGACGCTCGCCGGCACCGGGGCCCGGCCCGTCGAACAGACACAGCTCCACCGCCTCCGCCCCGCCCGCCCACAGTGCGAAGTTGGTCCCCGCCACCTGGTCCGGGCCGGCCCGGAAGCGGGCGCCCAGCGGCACCGGGGTGCCCGGCCGGGCCGGCACGGCGGGCGGCGGGGCGGCCCGCCGCCCGCCGTTCACCACGACGGCCGGGTGCCCGTCCGCGGTGGCCCGGACGTCACCGGCGGGCCGGTCACCGGCCACCGCCTCCTGCTCGGCTGCGCTGGACACCTGTCAGCCTCCCACGGCTCGTGGAACGACGTCCGGCAGGAGGGCGTGCGGCGTCCCGGCCGCTGCTCCCCGTCGCGTCGTCCTCCCCACAGTTCTGCCCACCGGGTGGCTCGCACTCACGTTTCCCCAGGGCCGACCGGTCGTTACGGGTGAATGTGAGGCACGTACACGGGCGCGCACGGCGCGCGGGCGCCGCTCTGGCCGCCCTACTGACATGGGCAGGACTGCTGGCCGGGGCCGCCGGATGCACCTCGGACGGCGACGGCATCGGGTCCGGCATCGGCTCGGGCATCGGCGAGATGTTCGGCAAACAACCCGCCGCCGAGGACGTCATCCGCGTCACCCCGGACGACGGGAGCAAGGCCGTCCCGCCGGAGAAGAGGCTGTCGGTACGGGTGCCCGACGGGCGCCTGGAGTCGGTGAAGGTCGTCAGGTCGCAGGACGCGCGGGAGACCCCGGTGCCCGGCCGGATCTCCGAGGACGGCCTGAGCTGGCGGCCCGACGACGACCGGCTCGCCCTCGCCGCCAAGTACACGGTCGACGCCGTCGCCCTGGACGGCGGCGGACACCGCTCGGCCCGGCACACCACCTTCACCACCAAGGTCCCCGAGGAACGCTTCATCGCCTACGTCGCCCCCGAGAACCGCTCGGTCGTCGGCACCGGCATGATCGTTTCACTGGAGTTCAACCGCGGGATCACCCACCGCGCCGCCGTCGAACGCGCCGTCACGGTCACCGCGGAGCCCGCCGTCGAGATCCGCCCCCACTGGTTCGGCAAGGACCGCCTCGACTTCCGCCCCAAGAGCTACTGGAAGCCCGGCACCGAGGTCACCGTCGATCTGAGGCTGCGGGACGTCGAGGGCGCGAAGGGGGTCTACGGGCTCCAGCACAAGAAGGTCTCCTTCACCGTCGGCCGCAGCCAGGTCTCCCGCGTCGACGCCCTGGAGCGGACCATGGAGGTGCGCCGCGACGGCACGTTGCTGGCCACCGTGCCGATCACCGCGGGGGCGCCGACGACGCCCACCTACAACGGCCGGATGGTGATCACCGAGATGCTCGAGGTCACCCGCATGAACAGCCGCACGGTGGGCTTCGGCGGCGAGTACGACATCCCCGACGTCCCGCACGCCATCCGCCTGACCAGCTCGGGCACCTTCCTGCACGGCAACTACTGGGCCCCCGCCGACACCTTCGGCCGGGCCAACGTCAGCCACGGCTGCATCGGACTCCGCGACGACCAGGGCGGCGGGTCCGACACCCCGGCGGGCTGGTTCTTCGACCGCAGCCTCGTCGGCGACGTCGTCGAGGTGGTCCACAGCAAGGACAAGACGGTCGCCCCCGACAACGGGCTGGGCGGCTGGAACATGAAGTGGAAGCAGTGGAAGGCGGGCAGCGCGGTGAAGTGACGCCGTCACCCCCTCTCGGCCTCCGCCGCCAACTCGGTACGGAACGGTGACAATTCACCTGTCCCGCAACCCTTTGGCCTGCGGTTACGATGCGCCAGTGCGTGCGCGAGCGCACAGGGGCGGGGGCCGGACCGGGCCCGGCGAGGGGAGACGAAGTGAAGGTGCGTCCGATAGCGGGGGCGGCGATCGGGCTGCTGATGCTGACCGTCACCGCATGCGGTGGGGGTGGCTCGGGGGCCGGGGACGGCACGGGGGAGAAGGTCGAGGACTCCACCGCGGCACAGAGCAAGCAGTCCGAGGCCGTCGTCACCATCGCCCCGGAGAACGGGGCCGAGGCGGTGGACACCAGCGGCGCCCTGAAGGTCGGCGCGACGAAGGGCAGGCTCACCGAGGTCGTCGTCAAGGACGGCAAGGGCACGAAGGTCGACGGGAAGATAACCGGGGACGGCGCCACCTGGACGCCGTCCACCCACCTGGCGGCCTCCACGACGTACACCGTGCACGCGGTCGCCAAGGACGCCGAGGGCCGCACGTCCGCCGAGGACTCCCGGTTCACCACCCTGACGCCGAAGAACACCTTCATCGGCACCTTCACGCCGGAGGACGGCTCGAAGGTCGGCGTCGGCATGCCGTTCTCGATCCGCTTCACCCGGGGCATCACCAACCCGGAGGACGTCGAGAAGGCCATCACCGTCAAGACCGAGCCGGCCGTCGAGGTCGAGGGCCACTGGTTCGGCAACGACCGTCTCGACTTCCGCCCCGAGAAGTACTGGAAGGCCGGCACCAAGGTCACCGTCGACCTCAACCTCGACGGTGTCGAGGGCCGCGACGACGTCTACGGCAAGCAGGCCAAGACCGTCTCCTTCACCGTGGGCCGCAGCCAGGTCTCCGTCGTGGACGCCAAGAAGCACACGATGAAGGTCGTGCGGGACGGCAGGACCGTCAAGACCGTCCCCGTCACGACGGGCGCCCCCGGCTACGAGACCTGGAACGGCCAGATGGTCATCACCGAACGGCTCGCGGTGACCCGTATGAACGGCGAGACCGTCGGCTACGGCGGCGAGTACGACATCAAGGACGTCCCGCACGCCATGCGGCTGTCCACCTCCGGCACCTTCATCCACGGCAACTACTGGGGCGGCGACGCCTTCGGCAACCGCAACACCAGTCACGGCTGCATCGGCCTGCGCGACGTGCGCGGCGGCTGGGACAAGGACGCGCCGGCCCGCTGGTTCTTCGAGAACTCGCTCATCGGCGACGTGGTCGTGGTCAAGAACTCCGAGGACGCCACCATCGCCCCGGACAACGGCCTCAACGGCTGGAACATGTCCTGGGAGAAGTGGAAGGCGTAACAGGTCGGGCGGTGAGCCCGCGCCCCCAAGGGGCGCGGGGAACTGCGCGAGCAACCCACCACCGGCGTGAAGCCGACAACGCACCCGCAGCCCCGCGGCGCGTGAACGCCCGCTAACCTGCGGAGCATGACCGTACATCTCGAAGTCGCCGAAGGCGTCGGCACGCTGCGCCTGGACCGCCCGCCCATGAACGCACTGGACGTCGCCACCCAGGACCGGCTGAAGGAGCTGGCCGAGGAGGTCACCCGGCGCGGGGACGTCCGCGCCGTGGTGATCCACGGCGGCGAGAAGGTGTTCGCGGCGGGCGCGGACATCAAGGAGATGCAGGTGATGGACCACGCGGCCATGATCGCGCGGTCCCGTGCCCTCCAGGACTCCTTCACCGCGGTGGCCCGCATTCCCAAGCCGGTGGTCGCCGCGGTGACCGGCTACGCCCTGGGCGGCGGCTGCGAGCTCGCCCTCTGCGCCGACTTCCGCATCGCCGGGGAGAACGCCAAGCTCGGCCAGCCCGAGATCCTGCTCGGCCTGATCCCGGGCGCGGGCGGCACCCAGCGGCTGTCCCGGCTGATCGGCCCGTCCAAGGCCAAGGACCTGATCTTCACCGGCCGCCAGGTGCGGGCCGACGAGGCGCTGGCGCTCGGCCTGGTGGACCGGGTGGTCCCGGCCGGCGAGGTCTACGAGCAGGCGCACGCCTGGGCCGCACGGCTCGCGAAGGGTCCCGCCATCGCCCTGCGCGCTGCGAAGGAGGCGATCGACACGGGGCTCGAGACGGACATCGAGACCGGCCTCGCCGTCGAGCGGAACTGGTTCGCGGGCCTGTTCGCCACGGAGGACCGCGAGCGCGGGATGCGCAGCTTCGTCGAAGAGGGCCCCGGCAAGGCGAAGTTCCTCTGACGTTCGCGCCGGGGAGACCTCCGTCCCGCCGGAAGTCGTGTCGCACCCCTTGCAGTTGACGCGATGTCTGATCCGGGTCCCTCGATGGGGCGGTTTATGGCAGCCTTAACGCACCATTAAGCGCGCCTTGTCGAGGGAGTCCGTCGCTTGTCTCCGGCCGAGCCGTTCCCGCAGGTCAGTGGGTCTCTTTCGGGCCCCGAACTGCCTGTGGCATATGTCGATCGACCGTCGTCCCGCCCAGTCCCCGCAGGGGTCTATTCCCCGGGAACGGCCCCGGAGCCCTCCGGAGGCGGCCATGATGGGGGCATGGCGGGGCTGGATGGTACGGGACAGCCGCGGGGAGCCGGACGTGCGACCGCGGCGCGCTGGTCGCCGGCGGTCGAGGACGAGCGCGCGCTCAGGGCGCTGGAACTGTTCGGCAACCCGACGGAGCGTGAAGTTCCGTTACCCTCCCGTCCCGAGTCCGCCGCCACCGCCCGCCGGCTGGCCCAGGTCGTCGTCCTGCGCCAGTGGAAGCTCGGGCCCAAGGTCACGGAGGACGCCGTCCTGCTCGTCTCCGAGCTGGTCGGCAACGCCGTACGCCACACCGGCGCCCGCGTCTTCGGCCTCCGGATGCGCCGCCGCCCCGGCTGGATCCGGGTCGAGGTCCGCGACCCGTCCCGGGGGCTGCCCTGTCTGATGCCGGTGCAGGAGACGGACATCAGCGGACGCGGCCTCTTCCTCGTCGACAAGCTGTCCGACCGGTGGGGCGTGGACCTGCTGCCGCGCGGCAAGACCACGTGGTTCGAGATGCGCGTCCTGGACCGCTGAGAGCCCATCTGTCGCGCAAGGCAAGCCCGTTCACCGGACACGCCACCTACGGGTGAGAATCCGGAACGCTCCGCTCCGCAGCCGGGATCGTATCCGCATGATCACCACTCGTCTGCGCCGGCGGACCGCCGCCGCCGTCCTGTCGCTCGCCGCGGTCCTCGCCACCACCGCCGCCACCGCCCCCGGAGCCGCCCCGGCCCCGTCGGCCGCCGTCCAGGCCGCCCCGGCCTGCCCCCAGTTCGACGACAAGACCAAGGCCGCCGCCGACCGGGGCGTCGACGTCGACCGCATCACCCCGGAGCCGGTCTGGCGCACCACCTGCGGCACCCTCTACCGCAGCGACAGCCGCGGCCCCCAGGTCGTCTTCGAAGAGGGCTTCCACGCCAAGGACGTCGAGAACGGCCAGTACGACGTCGAGAAGTACGTCCTGGTCAACCAGCCCTCGCCGTTCGTCTCGACGACCTACGACCACGACCTGTACAAGACCTGGTACAAGTCCGGCTACAACTACTACATCGACGCCCCCGGCGGCATCGACGTCAACAAGACCATCGGCGACACCCACAAGTGGGCCGACCAGGTCGAGGTCGCCTTCCCCGGCGGCATCCAGCGGAAGTACGTCATCGGCGTCTGCCCGGTGGACCGGCAGACCAAGACCGAGATCATGAGCGAGTGCGAGAGCAACCCGCACTACCAGCCCTGGCACTGACACCGGCCGCCCCGGATCAGGGGCGCAGGAACAGCGCCTCCGAGCCCACCGGCCGGTAACCCGCCGCCTGGAACGCCCGCAGACTGCGGGCGTTCCCCGCCGAAACCCAGGGCCTGGCTGACACATACCCGTCTGCTTCGCGGCGTCTGGCACGCACGCTCGCCGCGTTGCCGAAACGCCCACGTGGCTCCGCCACGAGGGCGCTCCGGCGCCTTGCGATCGCACGCACCAGACGCCGCGAAGCCCGCCCTTCGGGCGAACGACGGGTATGTGTCAGCCAGGCCCGGCCCACACCACCTCGCCCCCGGCCAGCTGCCGCGCCGCCGTCACCAGCCGCCGCCCCAGCCCCCGGTGCCGGGCGCCCTCCGCCACCTCCACGGCGGCCTCCAGCCGCCCGCCGACCCCGCGGCCCAGCACCAGCACCCCGCCCTCCGCCGCCCACACCCGCACCCCGTCGCGCCGCCGCCGGGCCGCGACCACCCGCGGATGCCCGGGATCGGCGACCTCCGCCAGCCCGACCTCCGGCTGGCCCGGAAGCGGTGTCCCGGTCAGCAGTACGTCGATCGTGTCCGTCCTACGCCCGGTGCGCTCCTCGAAGGCCGTCAGGAACCGGGCGTTCATCGTGGCGGCCAGGGGATCGCACCCCGGTGACGCCAGCGTCCTGCGGACCCACCCCTCCTCCGCGTCGTCGGTGAAGACGACCGAGTGCGCCGTGAACGCGATCACGCCCGCGTCCCGCCCGCCGTGCTGCGGCACGACGCTCGTCCCGCCGTCCGCCGGCGGGAACACGCCCCGCGCCGCCGCGTCCAGAATGTCCCGCAGGCTCTCCGCCACACCGCGCTCCTTGAGTCTCCACCCCCTGGAAGGCACAGACTCCCAGACATGACCGACGACGGCACCGGCCTCATGACCATCGGCGAGCTGGCGCGGACCACCGGACTCCCGGTGCGCACCATCCGCTACTGGTCCGACGAGGGCGCCCTGCCCCCGCACGCCCGCTCCGCGAGCGGCTACCGGCTCTACGACGCCGCGTCCGTCGCCCGCCTGGAGCTGATCCGCACCCTGCGCGAACTGGGCCTCGGCCTGGACGCCGTACGCCGTGTGCTGGCCGGCGAGACCACGGTCGCGCGGGTCGCGGCGGCGCACGTGAGCGCGCTGGACGCGCAGATCGCCGCCCTGAAGGTGACCCGCGCGGTGCTGTCCACCGTGGCACGACGCGGCTCGACCGCCGAGGAGATGACACTCATGAACAAGCTGGCGAGACTGTCCACCGCCGAGCGGCGGCGGATCATCGAGGACTTCATGGCGGAGGTGTTCGAGGGCATCGACACCGCCGACCCCGACATCCGCACCCGCCTGCGCTTCGCCGCGGCCGACCTGCCCGACGATCCCACCTCGGAGCAGGTGGACGCCTGGGTGGAGCTGGCCGAGATGGTCCAGGACCCGGACTTCCGGGCGACGATGCGCCGGATGATCGAGTTCAACGCGGCGGACCGGGGACCGGACGTGCCCACGGGCTCCTCCCTCTGGTTCGTGAGCCGCCTGGTCCGGCTCGCCGGTGAGGCGCTGCGCGACGGGGTGGCACCGGACTCGCCGCGGGCCGACGGAATCCTGCGCGCGCTGATCGGCGACGCCGACCCGGCCGTCGTGCTCGAACGCCTCACCGCGGTGACCAACGTCCGGCTCGCCCGCTACCGGGAGTTGTCGGCGATCGTGAACGGTGTGGAGCCGCCGTCGGCCCACGAGGAGCAGTTCGGGTGGGTGGTCGCCGCTCTGGGCGCCCGGACGGCCGGTTAATCTGACCTGCGTCAGATGGACCCATGCACGAAACGAGGGGCGGACCGGTGGCCGACATCGAGGAAGCACGCAAGCAGTTCGAGCGGATCGACACGGACGGTGACGGCCTCATCACCGCTGCCGAGTTCAAGACCGCGCTCGCCCAGGGCGGCGACTGGAACGTCACCGAGTCGGTGGCCGAGGCGATCATCGCCGGCCGCGACCTCAACGGTGACAAGAAGCTGTCGTTCGACGAGTTCTGGGCCCACCTGAACAAGTAGCGACGCCGTGCCGGGAGGGTCGCCCGCCGGTCACCCGGACGGGCGCCCCTCCCGGACACGTGCGACGGGATCGTGGTCGTCACGCTCCCGTCGCGGCCGGTCCCCGACCTGCCGTCCGGCGTTCCCGCCCGTCAGGCGCTCTGCGCCCACTCCTTCAGCGCGGCCTTGCTCGCGAAGTCCGCCACGTTGGTGTCGACCGGGTCGTCCGTGTACTGGTGGAAGCGCCACTTCGCCCGGATGCGCGGCTTGCCGGCCGAGACGTAGTCGGCGATCCAGAGGCCGTCACCGGCGTACGAGGTGCTGTCGATGTCGAGCCAGAAGTGCCGGTTCGCATAGAGGACGACCCGGTTGTCCGGCCGCAGCGCCTTCACCTTCCTGATGAAGCTGTCCTTCTCCGCGTTGCTCGGGTGTGTGCCCTCGCCGTTCGTCTCCCAGTCGACCGCGAGGATGTCGCCCTTGCGGTCCGGGGCCTTGGAGACGAAGTACTCGGCCTGGGCGGTGAGGTTGCCCGGCCACAGGAAGTGGTAGAAGCCGACGACGAGTCCGGCGTCGCGGGCCCGCTTCGTCTGGGCCGAGAGCTTGGGGTTGACGTAAGAACGGCCCTCCGTCGCCTTCACGAAGACGAAGGAGAGGCCGTCGGTGTCGTAGCTGGAGGACTGGTAGGCGCTGACGTCGATGCCACGCAGCATGGGGCCTCCCTGAGGAGCTGTGGGGGGACGGGAGTTGGTTGTTCCCCACGATGACACGGGCGATCCCCGTCGGTGGCGGAAACGTCGACTTCCCTTCGCCCGGGCGCCATTGACGCGCGTAGCGCGGTGCCGCACGCTGGGCTGCGGTTCAGGACGACGACTCGACGGTCGGGAGGCCGGGATGTTCAGACGCGTGTCACGCCTGCTTCTCTCATTTGTCATGCTCATGGCTGGAATGGCGGTCGGCGTGGGCGCCACCGCCACCGCCGCGCACGCCGACTCCTGCTACACCTGGAACCGCACGCTCTCCCAGGGCTCCTCCGGCAGCGACGTGACGCAGCTCCAGGTCCGCGTCGCCGGCTGGGTGACCTCCGGCGAACGGCTTGCCTACGACGGCCAGTACGGTGCCCGCACCGCCGCCGCCGTCAAGAAGTTCCAGGCCGCCTACGGGCTGGCGGCGGACGGCGTCGCGGGCCCGGCAACCTTCAGCAAGATCTACGCCCTCCAGGACGGGGACTGCACGCCGGTCCACTTCACCTACGCGGAACTCAACAAGTGCAACTCCGACTGGTCCGGCGGCGCGGTCTCCGCCGCCACCGCCAAGTCGAACGCCCTGAAGACCATGTGGAAGCTGGAGGCGATGCGGCACGCCCTCGGCGACGTGCCGATCACGATCTCCAGCGGCTTCCGCTCCCGCTCCTGCAACAGCGCCGTCGGCGGCTCGTCCACCAGCCGCCACCTCTACGGCGACGCCGCCGATCTCACCGGCTCGCCCAGCTTCTGCCGGCTCGCCCAGCAGGCCAGGACCCACGGCTTCTCGGAGATCCTCGGCCCGGGCTACCCCGGCCACAACGACCACACCCACGTGGCCTTCGACCCGTCGCCGTACTGGTCGGCCCCGAACTGCGGCATCTGAGCACCGGCGACCCTCGAAACTTCGAGGTTCCGCCCCGTTCGCCTCCCGTTGACAGTCGCTCGTGCCGCCGGCGCTCCGGCCGGCGGCACGCACCGGGCCACGGCGCCCTGCCGGGACCCGGCAACGGGAGGAGTACGACGAGTTCGAGGAACAAGGCGGCGGCCGGCCTCGCCCCGGGGGCGGCGATGGCGGCCGTCGCGGTCCCGGAAGGCGCGGCACCCGCGCAGGCCTACCGCCCCGATCCGTCGGCGACGGTCATCCACCGGGACACGGACGGCTGCCCGTGCGGCGGCGGCGGTCTCGGCGACCCGTTCGACGCCACGTACTTCCAGCACGACGCGGGCGGCAAGGCCGTGAAGATCGAGCTCTACGACGACGGCTGGTTCATCGGCACGGTGGAGTTCCACCCCTACGGCGACGAGATCTGGGTGTACGACGCCAAGAACGACGGCGACGGCATCTGAGTCCACGTGGCTGTCGACAACCACGACGGACACGGGCTCACCGGCTGGAACCCCTACCACCCGCCGGGCACCGACAAGGTGGTGGACCACTCCGTCAACAGCCTCGGCAGCGACGTGCGGGAGGGCGCCGGCATCCGCATCCGGGTGTTCGACGACTCCCGTACCACCGACCTGATCACCACCGCCTGAGGTGTGGCCCGACCGACGTGGGGCGGACCCCGGGGGCCGCCCCACTCGACGATGACGACCGCGAGCCGCCCCGCGCGTGTGCGGCCCTTCCCGGTGCGTCCCGTCCGTGTGCGGGGCGCACTCGCTCTTTCCGCCCCGGACGTGCGTGCGGGAGGTCCGTCGGCCGGATGAAGGGCGGCGGCCTCGGCGCCGGCCGTGCGCGAACTCCTCAATAGGCGTGCGCGATCCCTGGAGAGCGGACCCCCCGGCCTTCCTAGCGTGGTGGCGACGCCCGGCGAGCGACCTGTACGCGGCCGGACCGTCCGCCCACCCGCCGACGAAGGAACCGAGGTACCGCGATGACCGTCCTCCCCGAATCCGTCACCGGGCCGCACGGATCCACCGGCGCCGCCCTGCGCGCCGTCCTCGCCGACGCCGCCCGCGTGGTGGGCGCGGACCGCGTCACCCACCCCGGCGAGGAGGCCGACGGCGCGCCCGTCACCCCCCTCGGGCCCAACGTGAGCCTCTACCGCTCCCGGACCGTGCACGGCGTCGTCCGCCCGCAGTCCGCCGACGAGGTCAGCCGCCTCGTCGCCCTCTTCGCGGACGGCTCCACCGGCGCCCGGCTGCACGCCTTCAGCACCGGCGGCAACTGGGGGCTCGGCTCCCGCGAACCCGCCGCGGACGGCGCGGTGGTGCTCGACCTCTCCGGCCTCGACCAGATCCGCGACATCGACGTGGCCCAGGGCTGGGCGGTCGTCGAGCCCGGCGTCACCCAGGCCCGGCTCGCCACCCTGCTGGCCGGCACCGAACGCATGCTCAACGTCACCGTCTCCTCCGCGCACACCAGCGTCGTCGGCAACGCCCTCGACCGCGGGGTCGGCCTGCGCCACCAGCGGGTGGACGACCTGATGGGCCTGGAGGTCGTGCTGCCCGACGGCGAGACCGTCCGCGTCGGCTGGTGGCCCGAGGCCGCCCGCCCCACCCCCGTCTACCCCCACGGTCTCGGCCCCTCCCTCGTGCAGCTGTTCGTCCAGTCCGACCTGGGCGTCGTCACCGCCGCCACCGTGCGGCTGCTGCCGAGGCCCGAGGCGCTGCGGGTGGTCCGGCTCAACTTCGCCCCGCGGGACGTCGAGGCGGCCACCGCCGAGATACGCCGCTGGGTCGCCCAGGGCCTGGCCCGCGGCGTGGTGAAGATCTACAACGAGGCGGCGGCCGCGGCGTACGGCGGCCCGGCCGGGCAGTACCTGGTCCACGTCTGCGTCGACGGGACCCGGGAGTCCGTGGCGGCGCTCACCGGCGTCGTCACCGCGGAAGCCGAGCGCTCCGGGCTGTTCAGCGCCGTCTCCGCCACCGACGCCGAGGACCCCGAGGCGGACAACCACGACGTCGCCGTACGGGTGGAACGCGCCTACGCGGGCGACCCGGACCCCTCCGACGTGCTGTTCGAGGCGAAGATGGGTCGCCCGGCCGTCCGCCTCGACGAGGAGGGCGGGTTCCTGTTCTTCCTGCCCCTGGTGCCGTTCACCGGGGCGGCCCTGGCCCGCGCCGACGCCCTCCTGGAGCAGGTACGGGTGGAGACCGGCGTGCGCTGCGGGGCCACCCTCAACGCGCTCGGCGCCGACGTCGTCGACTGCGTCGTGACGATGAAGTTCCCCCGCGGGGGCGAGGAGGCGGACAACGCCCACCTGGCCCTGGACCGGCTCTACGAGCTCTTCGCCACGGAGGGGTTCATCCCGTACCGCCTCGACATCGAGCACACCGACTGGGCCGACCGGCTCGCCCCCGACACCGGGGCGCGCGCCTTCGCCCGCCGGCTGAAGGACGCGGTCGACCCCCATCGGGTCATCGCGCCGGGCCGCTACGCCTGACCGGAGTACGGGCACCGACACGGACGCGCCGACCGCCCGTACGGCACGCCGGACCCGCACCGCCGCACAACCGAGTCACCGCACCCGATCCACCGCAGTCCTGCCCACCCCGGACGCTGGGAGAGCGCCGCATGAGCCTGATCGATGCCCTGGACTCCGTCACCGCCCCGCCGGAGACCGCCTTCACCGCCGAGGAGATCCTGGCGCGGGCCCGCGCCGTCGCCCCCCGGCTGCGCGAGCGCGCCGAGGACGTGGAGAACAACCGCCAACTGCCGCCCGACGTCGTGGCCCTGCTGCGTGGCACCGGTGTGTTCCGCATGGCCCGGCCGAAGGCCTGGGGCGGACCCGAACTCGACGCCGTCCAGCAGACCGAGGTGATCGAGGCGCTCGCCCAGGGCGACGCCTCCGCCGCCTGGTGCGCGATGATCGGCATGGACACCCCGATCTACGCCGGTTTCCTCGGCGAGGACGTCGCCGGCCGGCTCCTCGCCGACCCCGACACCGTCACCGCCGGGGCGATCATGCCCATGGGCCGCGCCGAGCGGGTGCCCGGCGGCTACCGGGTCACCGGGCAGTGGCACTTCGGCAGCGGCATCACCCACAGCACCTGGGTGGTCGGCGGCGTCCTCGTCACCCGCGGCGGCGAACTGGAGCCGGGCCCGCCCGGAGCCCAGGGCAACTGGCGCGTGATCGTGGCCCCGGTCGAGGACTTCGAGATCCAGGACACCTGGTACACCACGGGCCTGGCCGGCTCCGGCAGCCGCGACTACCGCACGGAGAACCTCTTCGTGCCCGAGGAGTACACCTTCAGCTTCGCCGCACCCCGGGTCACCGGCGCCGCCGCGACCCCCGACGCGGTGCTGCGCAACATGCCCGGCGTGCCGCTCGGCACCGCCCGCGCCGCCATCGACCACGTGCGTCAGATGGCCACCACCCGCATCGACCGCACCACGGGCACGCCGTGGCCGGAGAACTACCGGGTGCAGACCGCCGTCGCGCAGGCCGAGATGGACCTGTCCGCCGCCCGCTACGCCGTCTACGGCAGCCTGCGCGAGCAGTGGGAGATCCTGGAGGCCGGCGACGTCCCCACCCGCGACGAGCAGGTGGCCACCGTCCTCGCCCGGGTCAACGCCTTCCGCACCGCCCGCTCGGTCGTCGCCTCCCTCTTCGACACGGTGGCGACCTCGGCCGTCTACCGCCCCTCGGTGCTGGACCGCGCCCTGCGCGACCTCAACACCATGTGCCAGCACGTCATCGCCCAGGACCAGGTCGTCCAGTCCGCCGGCGCCCACCTGCTGGGCGGGGCCCCGCACAACGCCTACAGCGTGGGCGTCGTCCTCTAGGGCCTGCCCCGCGACGCGCCCCCACCCCCGCACGCCACACCACACCGACAACGAGGACCAGCTCTCATGGCCACTTCCACCGAACCACCCCTCCTCAAGGACGACGTCGACTCCGGCCGGCCCGACTCCGCCGCACCCCGCTCCGGCTGGGGCGCGCGCCTGTGGGGCACCCTGATCGTGCTGTGCGGCGCCATGTTCCTCGACGCCCTGGACAACGCGATGGTCGGCATCGCCGTCCCGCCCATCCAGTCCGACCTGGGCATGTCCACCGCCTCCGTGCAGTGGGTCGTCAGCTCCTACGTCCTCGGCTTCGGCGGCTTCCTGCTGCTCGGCGGACGCATGGCCGACCTCCTCGGCCGCCGCAAGGTCCTGCTGGTCGCCGTCGCGGTGTTCGCCCTGGCCTCCCTGGCCGGCGGTCTCGCCACCGACGGGGCCCTGGTCATCGCGGCCCGCTTCGTGATGGGCGTGAGCGCGGCCTTCACCGCCCCGGCCGGACTCGCCATCATCATGTCCACGTTCCCGGAGGGACCGCAGCGCAACAAGGCGGTCAGCATCTACACCGCCTGCGGCGCGGCCGGCTTCTCCATGGGCCTGATCTTCGGCGGCCTGCTCACCGAGATCGGCTGGCGCTGGACCTTCCTGCTGCCCGTGCCGGTCGCCGTCGGCGTCTTCCTCGGCGCGCTCGCCCTGGTGCCCCGCGACCCCGCCCGCGGCACCGGCCGCCGCAAGTACGACGTGGCCGGCGCCGTCACCGTGACGCTGGCGATGCTGCTGCTGGTCTTCACCATCGTCCAGGCCCCCGAGGCGGGCTGGGGGAGCGCCGAGACGATCGCCGGATTCGCCGTGGCCGTCGCCCTGGCCGCGCTGTTCGTCGCGGTGGAGAAGCGCACGCCCGAACCGCTGATCCGCCTCGGCCTGCTCACCAACCGCACGCTGGTCGGCGCGTCACTGGCCGCCGCGGCCATCCTCGGCACCTACATGAGCTTCCAGTTCGTCGGCGCGCTGTACATGCAGTCGCTGCGGGACTGGTCGCCGCTGGAGATGGCGATGGCCTTCCTGCCGTGCGGGCTGCTCATCGCCACCGTCGCCCCGCGCGCCGGCAAGCTCGTCGGCCGCTTCGGCGCCGCCTGGATGATCTTCGCCGGGTTCGTCGCCTACACCGCCGCGTACGTGCTGTTCTGGCGGATCGGCGAGACCTCCGGCTACGCCGCCGTGATCCTGCCGACCATGCTGCTGATCGGTATCGCCTTCCCGTTCTCCTTCACCGGCTCCTACGTGCAGGCCACCACCGGGGTGGACGAGTCCGAGCAGGGCGCCGCCGCCGGTGTGCTCCAGACCGGCTACCAGGTGGGCGCGGCGGTGGTCCTCGCCATCGTGACCGCGACGATGGCGGGCGGCGAGCGGCCCTCCGCCGCGGAGCAGCTCGACGGCTTCCACAACGGGATGTACGTCATCACCGGCATCTCCGCGCTCACCATGGTGTTCGCGCTGGTCTCTGCGGTGCGCGGCGCCGCCCGCAAGCGCGCCGCACGGGCGCTCGCCGAGGAGACGGCGGGCGTCTGACCTCCGGCTCCCGAGCCGGCCGGCGGCGGAGCCCCGCCCGGGGTCCCGCCGCCGGCCGCGCCCGGTTCCCGGCCGCACCCGGCTCCCCGCCCGCACCCCCGCGCCCGCACCCCCGCACCCCCCGCCCACACACCCGCGCCCACACCGCCCCGCCGGTCCGCACACCGGTGCCGTCCGTCGTAACAGCCGAAGGAGGAGGTCCGTTGGGGCCCCTGGAGAGCACGCGCAGCCCCGGACCCGGCGGCGGCCCGGCGGCCGCCACGACCCCCGTCACTTCGCTGCTGACCGGTCCGCCCCTCACCGACCCGGGACCGGCGAGCCTGGCCGACGTGCTGCGCCGGGCCGTGGCACGCCGCACCGGCCCGGCCGTCTGCCACCTCGACGCCGAGGGCCGCGAGGCCTGGACCGGCTACGGCGAACTGTTCGCGGACGCCTCCCGCCTCCTCGGCGGCCTCCGCCGCGCCGGGGTGGTCCATGGGGACCGGGTGCTGCTGCACCTGGGCGACGAACGGGAGTTGCTCACCGCCTTCTGGGCCTGCGTGCTCGGCGGCCTCGTCCCCGCCCCGGTCGCCTCGCGCGAGGGACCGGACGGGCTGTCCGCCGCCTGGCACACCCTGCGCGGCCCGTGGATCGTCGCCGACGAGGCCACCGGCGCCGCGCTCGCGGACGGCCCTCGCGCCCACTGGCTGGGCGGCGCCGCCCACCTGTCCGACCCGGTCGGCGCGGACGTCACGCCGTCCCCCGGCCGTGGCGACGACCTCGCCGTACTGGTCCTGACCGCCGGCAGCACCGGCGCGCCCAAGGCGGTGATGCTCAGTCACCGCAACATCATCAGCCGCTCGGCGGGCACGGCCCTCGCCAACGGCGTCGACGACGCGTGCGTCACCTTCAACTGGATGCCGCTGGACCACGTCAGCGGGCTGGTCATGTTCCACGTGCGGGACGTGTACGCCGCCGCCACGCAGATCCACGCCCGCAAGGAATGGGTGCTCGCCGACCCGCTGCGCTGGCTCGACGTGATCGACCGCCACCGCGTCTCCGTCGCCTGGGCCGCCGACTCCTTCTTCGACCGGGTCGCCGCGCGGGTGGAGGACGGGACCGCGGCCGGCCGCAGGTGGGACCTGTCCGCCCTGGCCTACGTCATGAACGGCGGCGCCCCCGTCAAGGCGCGCACGGTGCGCCGCTTCGCCGCCGCCCTCGCCCCGTACGGACTGCGTGCGAGCGCGATGCGCCCCGGGTGGGGCATGTCGGAGACCGCCTCCGGCGTCGTCGACCGCCGGCTCGACGCGCGGCGCCTCGACCCGGGCGCGCGCTGGGTGCCGGTCGGCGTCCCGCACCCCGGCGTCTCGGTGCGGGTCGTCGACGAGGACGACCGGACGGTGCCGCCCGGCACCCTCGGCCGGCTCCAGGTCACCGGCCCCACCACGACCTGCGGATATTTCGGCGCCGAGGAGGAGACCCGGGCCGCGTTCACCGCCGACGGCTGGCTGCGCACCGGCGACATGGCCTTCGTCGCGGACGGGGCGCTCACCGTCACCGGCAGCGCCGACGACCTGGTCCGGCAGGGCGAGTCCTCCTGCCACGGCCACGAGATCGAACACCTCCTGGCCGGCTTCGACGGCCTGCTGCCCGGCTCTGCCGTCGCCTGTACGGCCGCCGACGGCACCCTCGCCGTGTTCTGCTCGCTCGCCCCGGACGCCTCCGCCGACCGGGCGGCACGGGAGGTACGGGCCGCGGTCGCCCGCCGGTTCGGCGTCGACGTCGCCCACGTCGTCCCGCTCGACCTCGCGGACATCCCCCGCACTCCCACCGGAAAGCCCCGGCGCGCCCGTCTGCGCGCCCTCATCCCCGCCCGGGACACCGGTCCCGCCGACACGCCCGACGAGGAGCCCTCACCATGCAGCTGACGGAACGCCATCAAGCCACGGACGCGGCCATCGCCGACGCCGTCCGGGAACTGACCGACCGCCACGAGATCGTCGACGTCCTCCACCGCTTCGCCCTCGGCCGGGATCTGAAGGACCCGGACCTCTTCCGCTCCGCCTTCACCCACGACGCCGAGTTCGACTTCCGGCCCGTCGGCGCCCGGATCGGACTGGAGTTCCCGGTGATGCACGGCGTCGACGTGATCACCCAGGTGGTCATGGACCCCGAGGCCGGCCTGGACACCTCGCACACCGTGACCAACTGCCGGGCGCGGATCACCGGGGACGAGGCCCTGCTGACCGCGCTGGTCGAGGCGCAGCACCTGCCCGGCGCCGACCACAGCCGGCACCTGCTGCTGAAGAACGTGTACGACGTCGCGCTGGTCCGCGACGGAGACCGCTGGCTGGCCCGGCGGATCACCGTCGACAACCTCTGGTTCACCGGTGACCCGCAGGTGATCCTCGGTCGATGACCGCACCCGGCCACCACCCCACCCGCCACCCCGGCGGCGCGCACCCCCGCCCCGCGGACCGCGCCTCCACCACGATCGCGTCCCTTGCCACGATCACGAAGGAGAGTCCCACGATGACGACCGAGACGCTCGCGCTGCGCCCGGAGGTCAGGGCGCTCGCGGACGGACCCCACTTCGCCGCGCTCACCACGCTCATGCCGGACGGCACCCCGCAGACCCAGGTCGTGTGGGTCTCGGCCGACGGCGACCATCTGCTGGTCAACAGCGAGGTGGAACGGCAGAAGGTGCGCAACCTGCGCCGCGACCCGCGGGCCACGCTCATGATCTGGCAGCGGGACAACCCCTACCGGTACGTGGAGGTGCGCGGCCGCGTCACCGGCGAGACCACCGGTCCCGCCGCCCGCGCCCACATCGACGAACTGTCCCTGAAGTACAACGGCCGCCCCTACCCGCCGCAGGACATCGGCTCGGCGCGGATCATGCTGAGGATCGCGCCGGGGCGGCAGTACGTGTGGGGCCACTGACCCGGACGGACGGGCCGGTGCCGAGACGGGCGCGGTACCAGTCGGCGCCTGCCGCGAAGTCCGCCGCGAAGCTCCCACCGGGTGCGATGCCGAGGAGCCGCCACAGCCGGGAGGTGTCGTACCAGTGGTCCATCGCCAGCAGCGACAGCCGTCGATGCCAGCCCGGGTCGCCCTGCGCGCCGTGCCAGCCGCGCGCCTGCTCGTACGTCACCTCCCCGGCCGGCAGCGGCAGGTCCAGGGCGCGGGCGGTGGCGGTGATCAGCTCGCGCGCGCGGACCGGCGCAGGCCGGCCGGCGTGCAGCACCGCGCCCCGGGGCACCGAGGTCCGCACGGCGAGAGCGGCCAGGACACGTGCCAGATCCTCCACGCCGATCACCGACATCAGCGCCCGTCCGCCGTCCACCCAGTGGGGCAGCACCGTGAGGAACTCCGCCAGCGCCGGGCCGACCCACACGTCGCCCGGCCCGTACACCAGGTGCGGACGCACCACCAGACCGCCCGCCGCCAGCACCCGCTGCTCCCCGGCGAGCCGGGAGACGCTCGTCGCCGAGGTCGGCCCCACCTCCAACTCGCCCTCCCCGGAACCCAAATGCCGGCCGTCCCGGTACACCGCAGTGGTGCCGAGCTGGACGATCCGCCGGACCCCGGCGTGCTTCGCCTCGGCGAGCAGCGCGCCGGTGCCGGCGTCGTTGACCGCCCCGCACGCCTCGGGGCCGCCGCCGACCTGCGAGGCCAGATGGAGGACCGTGTCGACGCCGTCGCACACCCCGCGCAAGGAGGCGGGGTCGGTCAGGCTGCCGGTCCGCACCTCCGCCCGGCCCGAGAGGGCGTCGGGCCACGAGCGGTGGGCGAGCAGCCGCAGCGCGGGCCGGTCTGCCCGCGGTCCGTCGGAGGCGAGGAACTCGGCGACACGGGCGCCGACGAAGCCCGTGCCACCAGTGATCAGAATGCGAGGTACTGCCATGTCGCTCGTCCCTTTCAGCCATGTGCGAGACAGTTCGAGTAATCAGGGGAGGGCGGCCGGACGCCGTGCTCACGCCGGGTGTGTCGCGCCGTTGCGCGGGCCGCTGGAACCCACCGGCCGGCGTGCGGGGGTGCCCCGCTCGCGGGACACGGGAGGGATCAGGCCAACTGTTTGCCCGAGCGACGGCCCGGGACCCCGCCCAAGTAGCTTGGGATCATGACGCACCAGGGCCTTCTCGCAGGTAAAACCGCCTTCATCAGTGGAGCGAGCAGTGGTATCGGAGCCGCCGCCGCACAGGTGTTCTGCCGTGAAGGTGCGGCCGTCATGCTGGTGGCCCGCCGCGAGGACCAACTGGCCGCCCTCACCCGCGAACTGCTGGACCAGGGCCACCAGGCCGACTACGCCGTCGCCGACGTCAGGCGTGCCGCCGAGGTGGCCGAGGCGGTCCGGCGGACCTTGGCCCGCTTCGGCGGGCTCGACGTCGCCTTCAACAACGCCGGGGTCGGAGCCGCCCAGGTCCCCCTGCACGTGATGGCCGACGAGCTGTACGACACGATCATGGACACCAACGTGCGGGGGGTGTGGAACTGCATGCGGCACCAGATCGCGGCAATGCTGCCCCGAGGCGGTGCCATCGTGAACACCAGCAGCACCGCCGGCCTGGTAGCCACTCCCGTGGCCGCCCCCTACATCGCCTCCAAACACGCCGTACTGGGGCTGACCAAGGCCGCCGCGGCCGAGTACGCCCCGCACGGCATCCGCATCAACGCCCTCGCGCCCGGTTCGACGCGCAGCGAGATGGTGGATGCCTGGCTCGAAGAGGACCCCGGGGCGGAGGAGTTGCTGCGGGCGGCGGCGCCACTGCCGCGGATCGCCGCTCCCCACGAGATCGCCGAGGCCGCGGCCTGGCTCGGCAGCGACCGGGCCTCCTTCGTCATCGGCGCCACGCTGCCGGTGGACGGCGGGTGGACGGTCCGGTGACCGGGCCGGGAAGAGGGGAGAGAGGGAAGCGGACGGGGAAGGGGGACATGCCCCTTCCGCCTGCCGGACGGGTCCGGGTGGGGGCGGGTACCAGTGCGGGCGGGGCCGGCGGTCGATGACGCGCGGGCTGCCCGGTCTCCCGAGGGAAACCCGGGGCGGGGCGGCGTGGGGGGAGCCCTGCTCGAAGAGCCTGCGACGAGGGCCTGCCGCGCTCCGCGGCTCCGGACGGTCCGGAGGGCGTGCCCTACTGTGCGGCGTTCCCGCCGAATCGCACCACGAAGGCGAGCTGGCCGTCCTGGTGGCCGGTGACGCTTACCGAGGCCGTGCCGTCGGCGTTCTCCGAGGCGTGCGCCGTGATCCGGCAGGGGCTGCCGAACTCGACGTACCTGCTGAAGCGCATCTCGGAGGAGGACGGGGTGAACCGCCCCTCGGGGGCGCTGAGATGGGCGGCCTGCTGCGCCGCCTCGACCAGGACCATCGCCGGGACGTGGTCGTTGACCCGGTCGAAGAAGAGTTCGTTGGCCGGGTCGGCGCGCAGCAGCCAGCCGCCCGGCTCCCCGGCCGGGGAGAGCGCGACGTCGCACGCCTGGGTGTGGTGGACGCCGCCCGGGTCCACCGGTGCGCCCGCCTCGACGCCCGCACCCGCCGCGCTGGTGGGCAGGTGCCCGCGTATTCGGGTGTAGGCGGCGGGTGAGGTGAGCTGGAAACGGATCGAGCCCGAACCCACGAGCCGGCCCCCCGACCGCAGCAGCATCTCCAGGTGTACATAGGACGGCACCGCCCCGCGCCTGCGCAGGCCGGCGACGTGCACGTCGAGGGTGAGGTCGTCGGCCGCGGCGCGGGTGAGCAGCCGCGTGTCGAGCCGGTGGCACAGGTCGTGCATGACGAAGTGGTGGCCGAGCGGCACCCCCAGCTCCGCGTGCGAGACCAGCAGCGTGCTCTGCCGGATCGTCTCCAGCACCAGCGAGGCCGTGCTCTGCCCCTCGGCGGTCACGAACAGCCGGTGCGTGCGCGGTCTGCGTGCGGAAACCGTGAAGTGCGTGTCGTCATGACGTGTCAATTGTGTGGGCAGTACGTCGCGCAGCCGGGCCCGGTGGACGAGTGTCTTCTCCACCGGAAGCGCCGGAGCGTTGAGCGGTCCCCCTGCTGTGATCTCCGGGAATGTGGCGCGGTGCGCCTCTTTGTGGACGTCCCGGATCGTCGAAGCCATAGCGCGCAAGGTCGTTGCCTCTTCTGTCGAAGGTGAAGGTGCAGGACGACGTGGGGTATGGCCGATCTCCCCCCGCGGTCGGTAAGATACAGGCGTGCGGGTTTGTTTTTCAATGAGATGACGCAAGCTCGCGAAGACAGACAAATGGAGCCGTTCCCTCCGAGCGGCCGGGTACAGAGGGGAGGCCGCGTGGCGCGACAGGAGCGTGCGGTCAGGACCAGGAAAGCGATCCTGGGCGCAGCCGGAGAGGTGTTCGCCGAACACGGATACGCGGGGACTACGATCTCTGACGTCTACACCCGGTGCGGGGTGACGAAGGGGGCCTTCTACTTTCACTTCTCCTCCAAGGTGGAACTGGCCCAGGCCGTGCTCGACGAGCAGGTCAGCGGCCAGATCGCCTACTTGGAGGTCCCGTTCACCGGGGATGCCGTCAAGTTCCAGGAGGTCGTGGACATCGGGCTGCTGGTGGGCCACCGGCTCACCTTCGACCGGATGCTCCAGGGCAGCATCCGGCTCGCCGTGGACCAGGGCCACGAGATCGACCGCCGGGTGCCCTACCGGGCGTGGATCGACGTGCACAGGAGCCTCCTCGCCGAGGCGGAGGCCCGGGGTGAACTGCTGCCCGGCGCCGACCTGGACGACGCGGCCGAGATGATCGTCGGGGCGTTCAGCGGTGTGCAGCTGATGGCCGAGGTGATGAGCGACCGCAAGGACCTGGAGGAACGGGTCGCGGTGCTCTACCGCGGCCTCGCCCGTGCCGTGGCCACCCCGGAGGTGGTCGCGCAGCTGGACATCACTCCCGACCGCGGCAAGCGGCTCATGGCGCGCGTCGTGGCGGAGGCCGACGACCGCGCGAGGGAGAGGGTGGGCGGGTGAACGGGTCCGCCGCGGGAATGGGGAGCCGGCGGCGGACGCCCGACGACGTTCAGCGGGTCGGTTCCAGACCCAGCGCGAGCAGTGCCGTCCGGGTGACCTCCGCGGCATCGAGGCCCCGGGTCGCGACCGTGACCCGGGCCACCTCGCGGTAGAGCGGCGCCCGCCGTTCGGACAGCAGCCGCAGCCGGCCCGCGGTGTCGCCGGTGAGCAGCGGCCGGCCCGTGACGCCGCCGCGGCGGCCGAGTATCTCGTCCACCCCGGCGTCGACGTGGACGACAGGGCCGCCGGTCAGCCAGGAGCGGGTGACCGGATCGAGGACGGCACCACCGCCCAGGGCCAGCACGCCGTCGTGCCCGTCCAGCGCGGCACGCACCGCGGCCCGTTCCAGTACCCGGAACCGGTCCTCACCCTCGTCGGCGAAAATCCGCGCCACGGTGCGCCCGGTGACGCGCTCGACGTCCTCGTCGGTGTCCCGGAAGGCGACGCCGAGACGGTCGGCCATCAGCCTTCCCACCGTCGACTTTCCCGCTCCGGGCAGGCCCACCAGCACCGCCGAGCAACGCACGCGCGGAGCGGTCGCGAAGGTGGGGCCGGGGGACCGGGCGAGGCCAAGAGCGGGGTCGGGCGCCTCGGCGGGGCCCAGGGCCGGGGGGAACCGGGCGTCGGTCAACGGAGCCTCCGGGGTGAGGGGCGGGGAGCGCGGCAGTCGAATCGTCGGCGCGCGGGGGCGCCCGCGGACGGGCGACCTGACACGCCGGCGCACTGGCATCACACTTCTCGATAGATGTTGATACCCGCATGCGGGTTTGTTTCGCTGAGATGGGTTTCCGCACCGGCTCACCGACCACGGAGAAGCCACATGATCAGAATTGAGCACATCCGTCGGCACGCGACCGCACGGCCCGACGCGACCGCCCTCGTGGACGGTCCGGTCCGGCTCTCCTGGACGGACTTCGCCGACGCAGTGGGACGGTGCGCGGCCGGCCTGACGGAGCAGCTGCCCGAGCAGCGCCCGGCCCGCCCGGTCCGCGCGGTGTTCCTGTCCGGGCCCCGCTGGGAACTGGCCGTGCTCCTGGCGGCCTGTGCGACGCTCGGCATCCCGTGCACGGGACTCGACCCCGCGCAGGACACGGACCGGCTCGCCCGCACGCTCGACCTGCTCGGCCCGTCGATCGCCATCGTCTCCGCGGAGCATGCGCCGGTGCTCGACGCGGCGCTGGGCACGGGCGCGCGCGAGCTGCTGCGTGTCCCGCTGGACCCGCCCGCCGAGAGCACGCGGCCCTCCGGAGCGGACACCGCGGGCGGGGCGGCCGGCCCGAACGGCCGGCCGGAGCCCGGCGCTCACGTGGACGCCCCCCGGGCCGCGGGCGCCACCGCATCCCCGGCGCCCGCGGACCACGCCGCGGGGCGGCCGGAGTTCGCCGGGCGCCCCGGCCCAGGGCCCGAGGAGCCGGTCCGGCCCTTCCACGACCTCCTGGCGAGCGACTCGCCGCGCCGCCTGCCCGAGCCCCTGCACCAGGAGTCCCTCGCCGTGGTGCCCGGCGGATCCCGGCCGCGCGTCACCGTGCGCGGCTCCGCCGCCGAGGGACGGGCGCTGATCGACCTGGTCGACGAGTTCGGCTTCGACGCCCACGACACCCACCTGGTGGCCGCCCCGCTGTGGCAGCCGCTCTCGCTGCAACTGGCGCGCACCCTCCTCACGGTGGGCGCCGCGCTGGTACTCGACGACACCGGCGACGCCGAGGTCCTGGCCGCGCTGATCGCCGCCGAACACGTCACCACCACCATGATCGAACCGGGCGCCCTCGGCCGGCTGCTGGTCCACCCGGACTCCGCGGCGCCGGGCCGCGCCGGCCGCCTGCGCTGCGTGATCACCCCGGGGCGGCACCTGGGCCGCTGGACGGTGGACGCCGCCTGGGCGCGACTGGGGCCGGTGCTGCACCTGGCCCTCACCTCGCCCGAGACCGGGCTCGCCGGCCTGCTCACCCCGGAGGAGTCCCAGGTCACGCGGGCGCGGACGGGGAGGGCGGTGCTGGGCACCACCGTCGTCGTCCTGGGCGACGAGGGCGAGGTGCTCCCGGCGGGCCGGCCCGGCCGCCTCGCGTTCGCGGGCCCGCACGTGATGGACGGCTACCTCGACGGCGAGGCGGAGTTCCGCACCCTCGGCACCGGCGCGGTCACCGGCGCGGGGTCCGCCGTCGGCGAGGACGCGGGGGAGCACCGCTTCCTCGTCACCGACGACCTCGGGGTCCTCGACGAGCACGGCCGGTTCACCCTGACCGGGCGGGCCTGCGGCGTCAGGGCGGCGGTGCGCGACCGCGCGGTCGACGCCGCGCTGTTCCGTCTGGAGTCCGACCTCCTCAACCTGCCCTGCCTGCGCGACACCGCCGTGGTCCGGGTGAGCCTGCCCACGCTCGGCGACGCCCTCGTCGTGCCGTTCATCGCCGTGGCCGTCGGCCGCGAGGCCACCGGGTACGCCGCCCTGCGCACGGCGTGCGCGCGCCGGGTGCCGTCCATCCCGGCGCACGTCATCGCGGTGGACCACATCCCCTACAGCCCGACCGGGCGGATCAGGACGGCCGAACTGCTGCGGGCCGTGGTCCCGATCCTCACCCTCAACCTCCAGTTGGAGCAGACCGTGCATCAGGAGATCTCCGCATGACCGTCACCGAGACCGGGGCCGGCGCCGCCGCCGAGGGCGGTGTCGAGGGCGGTGCCCGGGACGCCCGCTTCGCCCGCGACTTCTTCGTGCTCGAGGGTGAACTGCTGGAACTGGCCTGCGTGCGCGAGTGCGCGGTCGTCGCCACCGAACTGCCCGAGCTGGGTTCCTCGGTGGTCGTGGCGTTCGTGCCGCTCGCGCCCGAGCAGGAGGTCGCCGGGCGGCGGGCCGTGCTCGCCGCCTGTCTGCGCAACCTGCCCGCCCACTACGCGCACGCCGTGGCCGTGGACGAGGTGCCGCGCACTGCGGACGGGGCGGTGCGGGAGGGCCAACTCCTCGACCAGGTGCTGCCGCAGATCGCCCGGGATCTGATGTCGCCCATGGCGATGGCGGACTGAGGAAGCCGCCGCACCGACCGGTGAAAAATACACGCAAGCCGGTATGTTATAGGGGACCGGAGGGGAGGGCCCTGTCATGCAGTTCCAGCAGTTACGCGCGTTCCGAGAGGTGGCGGCCGAGTTGAGCTTCACTCAGGCCGCCAAGAACCTGCACTACGCCCAGTCGACCGTGACGACGCAGATAAAGAACCTCGAAGAGGCCGTCGGTACCGAGCTGTTCGACCGCACCCGGCGCCAGCTCACCTTGACCGAGGCCGGGCAGCGGCTGCTGCCGCACGCCGAGCGCATCATCGAGATGACCGAGACCGCCCGGCGCGAGGTCGCCGAGACCGTCCGTCGTCCGCGCCGGCACCGGGAACGGCAGCCGACGTCCCTGCTCTGAGCGGAGAGGGCGCCGCCCTCCTCGTGCCAGGCCCCTGCGCACCTCGCCGGCCGGTCCCCGTCCTGGGGCCGGCCGACGCCTGTGTGTGGGGCGGGTGCGGGGCTCTTGGGGCGACCGCCGGTCCATGGTGGTTCTTGCGCCAACCGGGGCGCGTGATTCCGCCAATGCCGGTGCGCTGCACGGCAATTGCGGGGGCGGTCCCGTTCCTAGAGTCGCTGCTGTCGAACCGTTGTCCGTGTCTTTCGGACTCGCGTTCGCCTCATGTCCGAGACCCGGAGAGGATCGACCATGGGCCAGGCCCCAGCAGCAGATCACACGACGGGTGCCGTGGACGCACCGGACGACCTGCGCGCCGTCATGCGCCACTTCGCCACCGGCGTCTGCGTCGTCAGCACACACCGGCAGCAGGAGGACGGCCTGCGGCACAGCGCCGTCACCGTCAACTCCCTCACCTCGGTGTCGCTCGAGCCGCCCCTGGTGTCCGTCAGCTTCCGCAGCGACTCCAGCTTCCTCACCGACCTGATGGAGGCCCGCGTCTGGGGCATCTCCATCCTCGACGGCGGCTCGGAGGAGCTGGCCCGGCTCTTCGCCCGCCCGCGCGCCGAACGCGACGAGGCGGTGCGGACCCGGCCCGCCGAACCCGGCCCGCACACCGGCGCCCTGCTCTTCGAGGCGGCCGGTTGGATGGAGTGCCGCTACCGCGACCACGTCGTCGCCGGCGACCACGTCATGGTCATCGGTGACGTCGTCGGGCTCGGCGTGCGCGGCACCCGCTCGCCGCTGATCTTCCTCCAGGGCGGCTTCCACCGTTTCGAGCCCCCGCAGACCTGACGCGCCTGCGCGGACCGGCGGCCCCCGCCGATGCGGAGCGCCCGGCGCGCCTCTCCCGGCCGCTTCCGGAGCACCCCCGGCACCCACGGCTCCCTCCGCACCCGTTTCGCAGTGCCCCGCGCACCGACTCCGCACGCCCCTCCGGACCCGCCCGAACCCCGGCCCGGACCCCGCACGCGCCCCCCTGTCCGCCTCCGCATACCGATAGGTGACTGACTCATGCCCCCTGGAATCTCGATCGGCGTCGTCGGCGGCGGCGCGGCAGCCGTCTGTCTGATCGACGCCCTGGCCCGGACCGAGGGCGACCCCGGCAGCCTCACCGTGTTCGAGCCCTCGCCCCATCTGTGGCGCGGCCGGGCCTACCAGGTGGACAGCGAGACGCTGCGGGTCAACGCCACCCCCGACGACATGTCCGTACGCGCCGGGGACCTGGGCCACTTCGAGCGCTGGCTGGAGACCCGGGACCGCGTCACGGGCGTCGCGAGCGGCGTCGACCGCATCTCCGGCGCCCGCTTCGCGCCCCGCCCGCAGTACGGCGAGTACCTGGAGGAGTCCGCGTACGCGGCCCTCGGGGAGCTGCGCCGCCGCGGCTGGCGCGTCGACATCATCGGCGAGGCCGTCACCTCCGCCGCCCGGCTGCCCAACCAGGTGCTGCTGCGCACCGGCCCCGGACAGTCCCGCGCCTTCGACTACGTGGTGCTCAGCGTCGGCGGCGACAGCCCCAAGGACGTGTACGGGCTCGGCGGCACCCCCGGCTTCGTCGGCGACCCCTATCCGGTCGCCGGCGCCCTCGACGACATCGGCGAGGACGAGCACGTCGCCGTCATCGGCAGCGGCCTGACCGCCGTCGACATCGTTCTCTCCCTGGCCGCCCGCGGCCACCAGGGCCCCGTCAGCCTGCTGTCCCGGCGCGGGGTGCTGCCCGGCGTGCGGCAGCGGCCCGTCCATTTCGCCCTGCGCCACGTGACCCCCGAGCGCATCCGGACCACGGCCCGCGACCGCACCGAACTCGCCGTGGAGGACGTCGCCGCCGTACTGCGGGCCGAGTTCCGCGACGCGGGCGCCGACCTCGACGCGGTCGTCGAGGAGATCATCCGCGTCGACCTGGAGGACCCGGTGGACCGGCTGCGCCGCCAGATCGACGAGGTCGACTCCCCGCAGATGGGCATGCGCATCCTCCAGCGGGCCGTCCCCGAGGCCGGTCCCGACGTGTGGCCGCTGCTGCGCGAGGAGGACAAGGTGCAGATCCTGCGGGCGCACTACCGCACCATCATGAGCCTGTGCTGCCCGATGCCGCCGAGCAGCGCCTCCGTCCTGCTGGAACTGGTGCAGGCCGGACAGCTGGAGATGTTCTCGGGACTGCTCGACGTCGTCCCCGGCGAGGAGGGCGGCTTCGACGTCCTGGCGGCCGACGGCACCCAGTTCCGCGCCGACCGGGTGATCAGCGCCATCAACGCCTCCGAGGGGCGCATCCCGACCGGCGCGCTCTCCCTGGTGACCTCGCTGGTGGAGGCCCGCGCGGTCGCCCGGCACCCGCACGGCGGACTGCACCTCGCCCGCGCCACCAGCCGGCTGACCAGCAACGGACGCCCCGACCCGCGCCTCTACGGGCTCGGCAACATCGCCGCCGGCGCCCTGTTCTTCACCTTCGGCATCCCCTCGCTGGTCGACCGCAGCCAGGACATCGTCCACGCGATCCTCGAACACTCCTCGACGGTCGAAGCGGTGCGGCAGGAGGCCACGGCCGTCGCCGCGTGAGCCCGCCGTCGCGCACCGCGCCCCAGCGTCGCGCACCGTCATCCCCTGACCGCCCCTCCACAGCGAAGGCCACCGCATGAGCATCAGCACCGACGCCCGCCCCGCCTACCTCGCGGACACCGCCACGGGGCTGCCCATCCCCGGCGACCCCG
This sequence comes from Streptomyces sp. NPDC085944, assembly GCF_040686295.1. NCBI lineage: Bacteria > Bacillati > Actinomycetota > Actinomycetes > Kitasatosporales > Streptomycetaceae > Streptomyces > Streptomyces sp. NPDC085944. The sequence continues at coordinate 49,568 of NZ_JBFBJX010000005.1, forward strand.
AGTTCGCCACCCACGAGGACGCCCGGCGCCACCGCAAGCAGCGGCTCGCCGCCGCGCTGCGCCTGTTCGGCAAGTACGGCTTCGGCGAAGGCATCTCCGGTCACATCTCCGTGCGGGACCCCGAGCACCCGGACCGGTTCTGGGTCAACCCGTTCGGCGTCTCCTTCAACCAGGTCCGGGTCGCCGACCTGATCTGCGTCGACTCCGCCGGCCGCGTCGTCAGCGGGCGGCACAAGGTCAACCCCAGCGCATTCGTCATCCACTCGCAGATCCACGAACTCCACCCCGGCGCCACCGCCGCCGCCCACGGCCACACCCCGCACTCCCGCGCACTGGGCGCGCTCGGCAGGCTGCTGGAGCCCATCGACCAGGAGTCCGCCGCCTTCTACGGCCGTCAGGTCCTCTACGGCGAGTACGAGGGCCCCTCCGTCTCCGTGGCCCAGGGCCGGGACATCGCCGAACGACTCGGCGACAACCGGGCCGTGCTCCTGCGCCACCACGGACTGATCACGGTGGGCGGCTCCCTGGAGGAGGCCGTGCACTGGTTCTTCACCTACGACGGCTGCGCCCAGGTGCAGCTCCTCGCCCAGGCGGCCGGCACCCCGCAGGCCTTCACGCACGAGCAGGCCCTGGCCGCGCGCGAGGGCTTCGGCGACGAGCAGCTCGGCCGGTTCAGCTTCCAGCTCCTGTGGAACGAGATCGTCGCCGAGCAGCCCGACCTCCTGGACGAGTGACCGGCGCACCGCCCTCCCGGTCCTGCGTACCGCCCTCCGGTCCTGCGCACCGCCCGCCCGGGGCCGTGCCCGGCCCCGCACCCGGGGTCCCGGCACCCGCCCTCCGGGCGCCCCGCGCACCCGCACCTTCCGCCCCGCACGAGCCCTTCGGACGAGAACGAGGTCCTTCCGATGCTTGCTGACCACACCGTGACCGCCTTGGACTCCTGGCGCCGGCTGCCGGCCGACCAGCAGCCCGCCTGGCCCGACACCGATGCCCTGAACGGCGTCGTCGCGGAACTCTCCTCCTACCCGCCGCTCGTCTTCGCCGGGGAGTGCGACCTGCTCCGCGAACGGCTCGCCCGGGTCGCCCGCGGCGAGGCGTTCGTCCTCCAGGGCGGCGACTGCGCCGAGACCCTCGACGCGGTCGGCGCCGAAGAGGTCCGCGACAAGATCAAGACCCTGCTCCAGATGTCCGCGGTCCTCACCTACGCCACCTCCGTGCCGGTCGTGAAGATCGGTCGCATCGCCGGCCAGTACGCCAAGCCCCGCTCCCGGAACACCGAGATCCGCGACGGCGTCGAACTCCCCGTCTACCGGGGCGACTCGGTCAACGGCCTGGAGTTCACCCCGGAGGCCCGCACCCCCGACCCCGAGCGGCTCAAGCGCGTCTACCACGCCTCCGCCGCCACCCTGAACCTGATCCGCGCCTTCATCACCGGCGGCTACGCCGACCTGCGCCAGGTCCACGAGTGGAACCGCGACTTCGTCGCCAGCTCCCCGATCGGTGAGCGCTACGAGGACCTCGCCCGGGCCATCGACGACGCGCTCACCTTCCTCGCCGCCTGCGGCGCCGACCCCCGGGAGTTCCACTCCGCGGAGTTCTTCTCCAGCCACGAGGCGCTGCTGCTCGACTACGAGACCGCCCTCACCCGCACCGACTCCCGCACCAACCTCGCCTACGACGTCTCCGCGCACATGATCTGGATCGGCGAGCGCACCCGCCGCCTCGACGGCGCCCACGTCGAGTTCGCCTCCACGGTCCGCAACCCCATCGGCGTCAAGCTCGGCCCGACCACCACGGCCGACGAGGCGCTCGCCCTGATCGACCGCCTCGACCCCGAGCGCGAGCCGGGCCGGCTGACCTTCATCACCCGCATGGGCCGCGACAAGGTCCGGGACGTGCTGCCCGAACTGGTCGCCAAGGTCACCGGCTCCGGCGCCCAGGTGGTCTGGCTGTGCGACCCGATGCACGGCAACACCTTCGAGGCGTCCAGCGGCCACAAGACCCGCCACTTCGACGACGTGCTGGACGAGGTGCGGGGCTTCTTCGAGGTGCACCGGGCGCTCGCCACCCACCCCGGCGGCATCCACATCGAACTGACCGGCGACGACGTCACCGAATGCGTCGGCGGCGGCGACCGGATCGGCGTCGGCGACCTGCACCAGCGCTACCAGACCGCCTGCGACCCCCGGCTCAACCGCTACCAGTCCCTCGACCTCGCCTTCCAGGTCGCCGAGTTGTACCGGGCGCGCGCCACCCCGCTGCGGCGCGAGCCCGCCCCGATCGCCACTGCGGCCTGACCGCCCGAACCGACCGAGAGGCGCCATGACGATGCGAGCAGTGCGCGGCGCGGTGCAGTTGGAGCGCGACGACCGGCTCCACCTGCGCGACAGCGTGAAAGACCTGTTCCAGCAGATGCTCGACGCCAACGGACTCGTCCACGACGACCTGATCAGCGTCATCTTCACCGCCACCTCCGACCTGCACAGCGACTTCCCCGCCGTCGCGGTCCGCGAACTCGGCCTGGCCGACGTGCCGTTGATGTGCGCGCAGGAACTGGACATCGAGGGGGCGCTGCCCCGGGTGGTGCGCATCCTCGCGCACGCCGACACCGACCGGCCCAAGCCGGCCATCCAGCACGTCTACCTGGGCGGTGCCGCGGCGCTGCGCCGGGACCTGGCGGCGAGGGAGGCCGACGGATGATCCGTACCGCCGCGGTGGTGGGCACGGGTCTGATCGGCACTTCCATCGCGCTCGCCCTGACCCGGCACGGCGTCACCGTGTACCTGGCCGACGCCGACGTCTCCGCGGCCCGTACGGCGGCGGCGCTCGGCGCCGGACTGGTCGGAGGTCCGCCCGTGCCGGCCGACATCGCGGTGCTCGCGGTGCCGCCCGCTCGGGTCGGCGCCGTCCTCGCCGAGCAGCAGCGGCGCCGGCTCGCCCGCTGCTACACCGACGTGGCGAGCGTGAAGGGCGGACCCGAGCGGGAGGTCGCCGCGGCCGGCGCCGACGCGGCGGTCTTCATCGGGGGCCACCCCATGGCGGGCCGGGAGCGGTCCGGGCCGCTGGCCGCCTGCGCCACCCTGTTCGAGGAGCGGACCTGGGTGCTCAGCCCGTCCGCGCACACCGGCCGCGACACCCTCAACCGGGCGCTGGAACTGGTCGCGCTCTGCGGCGCCGTGCCCGTGCTGATGGACAGCGAGTCGCACGACCGCGCGGTCGCCGTCGTCTCGCACGCCCCGCACGTGGTCGCCGCGCTGATGGCGGCCCGCCTCCAGCACCTCTCCCCGGACGCGGTGCGGCTGGCCGGGCAGGGCGTGCGGGACGTGACCCGCATCGCCGACGGCGACGTACGGCTGTGGAGCGACATCCTGGAGTCCAACGCGACCGCCGTCGCCGACGTGCTGGAGGAGATCGCCGGGGACCTCGCCGGCACCGTCGCGGCACTGCGAGCCCTGGCCGGCGAGGACACCGGCGCCCGCGCCGGCGGCACCGCCCGGCTGGCCGACCTGCTCACCCGCGGCCTGGCCGGGCGCGGCGCCATCGCCGGGAAGCACAAGACGCCCGACCTGACCTGCGTGCCGGTGCGCATCCGGATCGGGGACCAGCCCGGCGAACTGGCGAGGCTGCTGGGCACCGCCTCCGAGCTGGGCATCAACATCGAGGACATGTCCATCGACCACACCCCGGACAAGCCGAGTGGACTGGTCGAGCTGATGGTGTCGCCCACCGCCGCGCTCGGCATGGCGCAGCGGCTGAAGGACTGCGGCTGGCGGGTCCAGCGCGTCGCCGACCACTCCGCCCCGCGCACACCGTCCCGCCGTACCGGACCCGCCGCCCGACGGGACCGGACGGGCGCCCGGACCGCGGCCTGAGCCGAGGCCTCTCGGTCTCCCCCTCCCTTCTTCCCCGTCCGTTCTCCGTTCCCCTTTTCGCGTTCACCGTCGAACGGTCGTCGCTCACCGCCGTCCGCTCCCGCTTCCCTGCGAAGGATCCGCATGTCTGCTCTGCGATGGCTCACCGCCGGCGAGTCCCACGGGCCCGCCCTGACCGCCGTACTGGAGGGGCTCCCCTCCGGTGTGCGGATCTCCACCGACGAGGTCGCCGACGCCCTGGCCCGCCGCAGGCTGGGCCACGGCCGGGGCGCCCGGATGGCCTTCGAACGCGACGAGGTCGCCTTCGCCGGTGGCGTACGGCACGGCCAGACCCTCGGGTCACCGGTCGCCGTCCGTATCGCCAACAGCGAATGGCCCAAGTGGCGCACCGTGATGGCCGCCGACCCGGTTCCCGCCGACGCCCTGGCCGGGCAGGCCCGCAACGCACCCCTCACCCGGCCCCGCCCCGGCCACGCCGACCTGGCCGGCATGCAGAAGTACGGCTTCGACGATGCCCGACCGGTCCTGGAGCGGGCCAGCGCCCGCGAGACCGCCGCCCGGGTGGCGCTGGGCGCCCTCGCCGAGGCGTTCCTGCGACAGGCGTACGGCATCGGGCTCGTCGCCCACGTCGTGGCGCTCGGCGCGGCACGTTCCACCTCGCCGGAGCTGCCGGGACCCGAGGACACCGGGCGGCTGGACGCCGACCCCGTGCGCTGCCTCGACCCCGGCGCGTCGGCGGCCATGGTGGCCGAGGTGGACCGCGCGCACGGCGCCGGCGACACGCTCGGCGGGATCGTGGAAGTGGTGGCGTACGGGCTGCCGCCGGGGCTGGGTTCGCATGTGCACGGGGACCGCCGGCTCGACGCCCGGCTCGCCGGGGCACTCATGGGCATCCAGGCCATCAAGGGCGTGGAACTGGGGGAGGGGTTCGCCCTCGCCGGTGTGCCCGGCTCCCTCGCCCACGACGAGATCCTCCCCGGCGCGAACGGGGTGCGCCGGGCCACCGCCCGCTCGGGCGGTGTGGAGGGCGGGATGTCGACCGGGGAGCCGCTGCGGGTGCGGGCGGCGATGAAGCCGATCGCCACGGTGCCGAGGGCGCTGGCCACGGTGGACACGGCCACGGGTGAGGCGGCCGTCGCCCATCACCAGCGTTCCGACGTGTGTGCGGTGCCGGCCGCGGCGGTCGTCGCCCAGGCGGTGACCGCGCTGGTCCTGGCGGACGCGGCGCTGGAGAAGTTCGGCGGCGACAGCGTCCCGGAGACCGCCCGCAACCACCGCGCCTACCTGTCCCACCTCACCGTCCGATGAGGCCCGCCGCCACCCCGCGAACGGGACGGGCGGCGCGCTCGCACCCGGGGGTTGCGCGCCGTGTCGTGAGTGCGCGTCTTCGGATCGCCGCCGGCTCGTGCTCGTCCGGCCTGGGCGTGGGTGGGGCCGCGGGCTCGTGCCCGTCTGGCTCGTGTTCGTCCGGCCTGGGTGTGGGTGGGGCCGCGGGCTCGTGGCCGTCCGGCTCGTGCTCGTCCGGCCTGGGCGTGGGTGGGGCCGCGGGCCCGTGGCCGTCCGGCTCGTGTTCGTCCGGCCTGGGTGTGGGTGGGGCCGCGGGCTCGTGGCCGTCCGGCTCGTGTTCGTCCGGCCCGGGTGTGGGTGGGCCGGACCCCACGCGGCCGTCCCGGCGCCGCTCCCGGCGGCGCGCGTGACCGGCCGGGTCGCGTTCCGGGAGCCGGCCCCCGCGCCCGACGCCCCGATCACCCCCGGGGCGGCCCGGATCGCCCCCGGGCCCGGGACCGCGCCCGTGGCCGGCACCGTCGCCGCCCTCTTCGCCGAGGGCGACTTCCGCCCGGCGGTGTTCGACGGCCCCGACGGTCCGGGCGGCGGGGCCGGGGACGATCTTGTCGGGGAGCTGTGCCGACGGGTGCTGGGCTCGCTCGCCCGCAGCGATCAACGGCGCAGCGGCGAGCTGTACATCCGGGGGTTGCTCGCCGCGACCGGCCGCAAGAGCATCCGCAACATCGCCGCGCAGACCGGCGTCCCCGCCGACGCGCAACGGCTGCACCACTTCATCAGCGACTCCACCTGGCGCTGGCGCCCCGTACGCGCCGCGCTCGCCCACCACGTCGGCGCCCTCGCCCCGCCCCGGGCCTGGGTGGTGCACACCGTCACACTGCCCCGGGCGGGCCGAGGCGGTGTCGGCGTCGAGCGGTTCACCGACCCGCGCACCGGACGGCGCGTCAACGCCCGGCGCGCGGTGGGCCTGTGGGCCGTCACCGACCACGGCGCCTGCCCCGTCGACTGGATCCTTTGGCTCACCCCCCGCTGGCTCGACGACCCCGAACTGCGGGCACGGGCCCGGCTCCCCGCGGACGCCGCCGCCGTGGACGCCGTCGCGGCCGGTCTCGACATGGTCCGCGCGACCGCCGCCACCGCCGGGCCGCACCGCGCGCCGGTGCTGCTGGACGCCCGGCACGCCCCCGCGGGCCGGGTCGCCGCCCGCCTCCAGGCCGGCGGCTTCCCCTACCTGCTGCGGATCGCCGCCTCGCACCCCGTCACTCCCCTCGCCGCCGACGGCCGGGACGCCGCCCGCGTCGTCACCGCCCGCCGGCTGGCGACGGGCCCGGCGGCCGGTTCGTACGGCAGGGTGCGCCCGCCCGGTGCGGCCGACGGGCCGTACGACGTGGTCCGCGTCCCCTGCCGGGCGTACGACACGCCGCCGGGTCCTCGCCGCCGCCAGCTCCTGCTGGCCCGGCACGATCCGTACCACCCGGAGCGCACCGCGTACTGGCTCACCGACCTGACGACCCTGCCCAGCACCGCACTGCTGCGGTTGGCCGCCGCCCCCGACGAGATCGACCGGGACGTCTGCGTCACCGGCCGCCGTCACGGCCTGCACGACTTCGACGGCCGGTCCTTCGCCGGCTGGCACCGCCACATCACGCTCGCCTCGGCGGCCCACGCCGCCGCCCTGCTGCCCGACCGCCGGCCCGCCGTCGCCGGACCGCCGCCGCCCGCCCCCACCCGACGGGGCGAGCGGTCTCTACCGAGGAAGAGACCATGACCGCAAGCGTCACCGAGTACGACGAAACCCTGGCCGCCGCCCCCGTATGGACCGACGCGGACCGCCGCGCCGCCGACGTCGCGCGCGCACTGGCCGCCGACGCGGTGGAGGCCGCGGGGCACGGCCACCCCGGCACGGCCATCAGTCTGGCCCCCGCGGCCCACCTGCTCTTCCAGCGGCTGCTGCGGCACGACCCGGCCGACCCCGAGTGGGCCGGCCGGGACCGCTTCGTGCTGTCCTGCGGCCACGCCGTCCTCACCCTGTACATCCAGCTCCACCTCACCGGCTACGCCCTCGGCCTCGACGACCTCAAGGCCCTGCGCCGCGAGGGCAGCCTCACCCCGGCCCACCCCGAGCGAGGGCACACCCCGGGCGTGGAGGTGACGACGGGACCGCTCGGACAGGGACTGGCCAACGCGGTCGGGATGGCGGCGGCCGCCCGCCGCGAACGCGGCCTGTTCGACCCCGACGCCCCCGACGGCACCTCGCCGTTCGACCACACGATCTGGGTCTTCGCATCCGACGGGGACCTCCAGGAGGGAGTGAGCCATGAGGCCGCCTCGCTCGCCGGGCACCAGCGGCTGGGTAACCTGGTGGTGCTCTGGGACGACAACCGGATCTCGATCGAGGACGACACCTCCGTCGCCCTGTCGGAGGACGTCCCGGCTCGCTTCCGGGCGTACGGCTGGGACGTGCGGCAGGTGGACTGGACCGTCACCGGGACGTACACCGAGGACCTGGAGGCGCTGTACCGGGCGCTGAGCGAGGCCCGGCGGGAGACCGGCCGGCCCTCCCTGGTCGCGCTGCGCACGGTGATCGGCTGGCCCGCGCCGACCAAGCGGAACTCCGGCGCGATCCACGGCGCGGCGCTCGGCCCGGCCGAGACGGCCGGACTCAAGGAGGCGCTCGGGCTCGACCCGGAGCGCTCCTTCCAGGTCCCCGACGACGTCCTGGCCCACACCCGCACCGCGCTGGAGCGCGGCCGGCGTGCCCGTGCCGACTGGGACCGGCGCTACGCCGACTGGCGGGCGGCGCACCCGGAGCGTGCCGCCGAGTACGACCGGATCGGCGCGCGCACCCTGCCCGAGGGGTGGGCCGAGCACCTCCCGACCTTCCCGGCGGGCGGGTCGATGGCCACCCGCAAGGCGTCCGGGAAGGTCCTCGACGCCCTCGCCGGGGTCCTGCCCGAACTCTGGGGCGGTTCCGCGGACCTGGCCGGCTCCAACCTCACCACCATGGCGGGCGAGCCGTCCTTCCTGCCCGAGGAGCACGCCACCGCCGCCTTCCCCGGCCACCGCTACGGCCGCACCCTGCACTTCGGCATCCGCGAACACGCCATGGGCGCCGTCCTCAACGGCATCGCCCTGCACGGCGGCACCCGCCCCTACGGCGGCACGTTCCTGGTCTTCTCCGACTACATGCGGCCCGCCGTGCGGCTCGCCGCGATGATGCGGCTGCCCGTCACCTACGTGTGGACGCACGACTCCATCGGCCTGGGCGAGGACGGGCCGACGCACCAGCCGGTGGAGCACCTGTGGTCGCTGCGCGGCATCCCCGGCCTCGACGTGGTGCGGCCCGCCGACGCCAACGAGACCGTCGTGGCCTGGCGCACGATCCTCAGCCGCGCCGACCGGCCCGCCGGTCTCGCGCTGAGCCGGCAGGAACTGCCCGTGCTGGACCGCTCGCCCGGCACCGGACTCGCCTCCGCCGACGGCGTCGCGCGCGGCGGGTACGTCCTCGCCGAGGCGGACGGCGCGGCGCCCGAGGTGATCGTCCTCGCCACCGGCAGCGAGGTGTCGGTCGCCCTGGACGCGCGGGCCCTGCTCCAGGCGGAGGGGATCGCCACCCGGGTGGTGTCGATGCCGTGCGTGGAGTGGTTCGCCGAACAGGACGAGGAGTACCGCGAATCGGTGCTGCCCGCCGGCGTGGCCGCCCGGGTGTCGGTCGAGGCCGGCACCGCGATGGGCTGGTACGCGCTGCTGGGCGGCGCGGGCGAGGCGGTCAGCATCGAGGACTTCGGCGCCGGCGCCCCCTACCAGCGCCTCTTCGAGCAGTTCGGCCTGACCCCCGACCGCGTGGCGGCGGCGGCCAGGGCCGCCCTGGAGCGGGCCCGGCGCGGGAGCCGTCGATGACCGCGGACACCACGAGCGACGGCGCCGACGGCCGCCGGTCGGGCCCCGCCCGCACGGAGAACCGGCCGACCGTCCCCGTCCCCGTCCCCGCCCCCGCCTCCGGCGAGGCCCCGACCCCCGTCCTGAGCGCCCGCGTCCCCGGCTCCAAGAGCATCACCAACCGTGCGCTGCTGCTGGCCGCCGCCGCGCACGGAACGACCCGCCTGGACGCCCCGCTGGTCAGCGACGACACCGTGGCCTTCGCCGAGGCGCTGACCGCACTCGGCGTCGACGTGCGCACCGGCGACGGCCACTGGACCGTCACCGGCGCGGGCGGCGGGCCCCGGTCCGGCGGCCGGGTCTGGTGCGCGGACGCGGGCACCGCCGCCCGCTTCCTGCCGCCCTGGGCGGCGACCGGCCGGGGCGAGTACGTCTTCGAGGGCTCCGGGCAGCTCGGCGCCCGTCCCCTGCGCCCGCTGGTGGACGCCGTGGCCGCGCTGGGCGCCGACGTCCGGCCCGGCCCCGGCGGCGGACTTCCGCTCACCCTGCGGGCGTCCGGCCTCGCCGGCGGCGCCGTCGCGCTGGACTCCCGCACCAGCAGCCAGTACCTGACGGGGCTGCTGATGGCCGCGCCACTGGCCCGCGCCCCGCTCACCGTCCACGCCCACGGCCTGGTCAGCGGGCCGTACGTGACCATGACCCGGGCCCTCATGGCGCGCTTCGGCGTCACCGTGGGGAGCCCGGAGCCCGGGGTGCTGCGCATCGAGCCGGGCCGCTACACCGCCACCGGCCTGCGCGTCGAACCGGACGCGTCGACCGCCTCGTACTTCTTCGCGGCGGCGGCCGTGACCGGGACCACCGTGCGGGTGCCGGGGCTCGGACGCGGCAGCCTCCAGGGCGACGTGCGCTTCCTCGACGTGCTGGGCCGGACCGGCGCGCGGATACGGCTGACCGAGGACGCCGCCGAGGTCACCGGGACGGGCCGGCTGCGCGGTGGGTTCAGCGTCGACATGGGGGAGATCTCGGACACCTTCATGACCCTGGCCGCCGTGGCACCGCTCGCCGACGGACCGATCACCGTCACCGGCATCGCGCACGCCCGGCTGAAGGAGTCCGACCGCATCGCCGCGGTGGCCGGGAACCTTCGCGCGCTGGGCGTGCGTACCGAGGAGGGGCCCGACCGGCTCACCGTCCTGCCCGGTCCGGTGCGCCCCGCCCGCATCGCCTGCCACCGCGACCACCGCATCGCGATGGCCTTCTCCGTACTGGGCCTGCGGGTCCCCGGCATCACCCTGGACGACCCGGAGTGTGTGGCCAAGACCTTCCCCGGCTTCCACGCGGAACTCGGCCGGCTCTTCGGACCCCAGCAGGGATGACGCCGCGACCTGCGGCGCAGCCGTGGCCGTAACTGTTCGAACTCGCGTTGCAGGCCTCTCCTATTGAACCCTCCGATATGGCTGTGATACCAGCATGCGGGTATGTTTGCATGGGGCGAGGGGACGGAACCCCCGGACCGACCGCCGGTTCCGTCCCGACGCGCTGACGGATGGGGGAGACGGTGCGAAGTCTGGAGGAACGGGAGGGACCGGCACTCGCCGTGCCGCGGCCGGCGGTGTCCGGCCGGGCCGCGCCCGGCGGAGTGCAGATCGTCCACCGGCACGACGAGCCGTTCGACGGCACCCTGATGGCCCACCAGTTCGGCGGGGTCCGGGTGGCCCTCGTCAAGGGCGACGGCCCGCGGGAGCTGATCCGTCCGGGCCACCGCATCGCCCCCGCCGACGAGGGTGTGCTGCGGGTTCTGCGGCCGCTGACCGGCGCGGTCTGGGTCGTCCAGGACGGCCGCCACGGCACGGTGCGCGCCCCACAGCTCATCTGCTTCGACAGCACCCGCCCCTACAAGGCGGCCATGCCCGAGAACTTCCGCCTGGTCGACGTCACCGTGGCCCACCGCCTGGTCGGCCTCACCCCCGCCGAGGCCGAACCGCTCACCGCGCGGCCCTGGTCCGGCTCCGAGGGACTCGCCGCCCTGCTCTCCTCCCTCCTGGACGGGCTCGGCCGGCACGGCCGGGAGGTAGCGACCTCGGTCGACCTGCTCGGCGGCAGCGTCGTGGGACTGACCGCCGCGCTCTTCGCGGAACGCATGCGGGAGGTCGCCGAGGACCCGCAGATCGCCCGCCAGGCCCTGATGCTCCAGGTCCAGTCCTACGTCCGCGACCAACTCGCCGAACCCGGCCTGAGCCCGGTGACCATCGCCCGCGCCCACAACGTCTCCCTGCGCTACCTGCAGAAGATCTTCCAGGAGCACGGCATCAGCCCCGCCCGCTGGATCCGCGACGAACGCCTCGCGCGCTGCCGCACCGAACTCGCCGACCCCCTCCTGGACCACCTGCCGGTCGCCCTGATCGGCGAACGCGCCGGCCTCTACGGCGCCTCGCACTTCAGCCGCCTCTTCCGCGACCGGTACGGCATCACCCCCCGCGAGTTCCGGAAGGAGCGTGACGTCCGGTGACCGCACGCGGACTGGCGCTGCTCGACGGCGGACCCGCTCCCGACCCCCGGTGCACCACCCTCGGCAACGCCCTGGTGCGGGCCGCGCTCGCCCCCGGCGACCGAGGGCTGTGCTTCGTCGGCACCGACGGCGGCGAGACCCGCTGGAGCTACCGCCGCCTCCTCCACGAGGCCGCCCGGACCCTGGCCGGACTGCGCCGGGCCGGCACCCGGCCCGGCGAACGCGTCGTCGTGCACGTCGCCGAGGCCCCCGCGCTGCTGAGCGTGTTCTGGGCGTGCGTCCTCGGCGGCTTCGTCCCCCTGCTGGTCGGCACCGGCACCACCGAGGCGAACCGCGCCGCCGCCCCCGCGCTCCTCGACGAGGTCTGGAACCGCTACGGCAGGCCCCGCCTCGTCACCGGCCGCGGGCAGCCCGTCGACCCGGCCACCGAGGCCGCAGCCCGCGAGGCCGGTGCCTGGCTCGGCAGCCCGCACGAACTGCGCGCGGACGCCCCCGACCACCGCCGGCACCCCGGCGGCCCCGACGACACCGCGGCCCTGCTGCTCACCTCCGGCTCCACCGGCGTACCCAAGGCGGTGATGCTCAGCCACCGCAACATCCTCAGCCGCAGCGCCGCCACCGCCCGCGCCAACGGCCTCGGCAGCGCCACCCGCACCGTCAACTGGATGCCGCTGGACCACGCCGGCGGTCTCCTCCTCTTCCACGTGCGGGACGTCTTCCTCGGCGCCCACCAGGTGCACGCCCCCACCGAGTGGGTCCTCGCCGACCCGCTGCGCTGGCTCGACCTCGCCGACCGGCACCGTGCCTGCACCACCTGGGCCCCCAACTTCGCCTTCTCGCTCGTCAACGACCGCGCCGACGGCCTCGCGGACCGCCACTGGGACCTCAGCCGTCTGCGGTACGTCATGAACGGCGGCGAGGCGGTCCGCGCCTCCGTCGTCCGGCGCTTCCTGGACCTGCTCGCGCCCTTCGGACTGCCCGGGGACGCCGTGCACCCCGGCTGGGGCATGTCGGAGACCGCCGCCGGCGTCGTCGACCACCGCTTCCGCGACCTCGACACCGCCGACGCCCGCCACGTCCCGGCCGGCCGGCCCCAGCCGGGCACTGCCGTGCGCTGCGTCGACGCCGACGGCACCGTCGTCGGCGTCGGCACCGTGGGCCGCCTGGAGGTGCGGGGCCCCTCCGTCACCCGCGGCTACCTGGACGACGCCGCGCACACCCGGCGCTCCTTCACCGCCGACGGCTGGTTCCGCACCGGCGACCTGGCCTTCGTCGAGGACGGCGTCCTCACCGTCACCGGACGCGCCGACGAACTCGTCGAGTGCGACGGAGTGTGCCGCCACAGCCACGAGATCGAGGCCGTGGTCGAGGAACTGGACTTCGTCACCCCCTCGTACACCGTGGCCACGCCGGTCACCGGCCCCGCCGGCGAGGAGATCGCCGTCTTCTACCGTCCCCGGCCCGGCACGGGACGCGAGCGGGCCGCGACGGCCGTCCGCGCCCGCGTCGCCGACCGCCTCGGGGTGCGCGTCACCCGTGTGGTGCCGGTCGCCGCGGGGGACGTGCCCAGAACGGGCATCGGCAAGCTCCGCCGCGCCCGCATGCGTCACTGGTACGAGACACAGGGCGGCGCCCCCTCCGCCGCCCCCCAGGACGGGCCCGCCGCGCGGGCCGGAGAGGAAGAGGACGCGATGGCCGAGGAGACCAGGGCACAGCACCCCGGGGCGGACGGCGGTGCGCTGCGCGTATCCGTCCTCGGCCCGCTGGAGATCCGGGCCCAGGGCGAGGACCGCACGCCCTCCGCTCCCATGGCCCGACGGGTGCTGGCGGTGCTGCTGCTCCACGCCAACCGTCTCGTCTCCACCTCCACCCTCATCGAGGAGCTCTGGGAGGCCGAGCCGCCCCGCCTGGCCCGCAAGACCGTCCAGACCTACGTCTACCAACTGCGCAAGGCGCTGCACTGCGAGGTGAACCCCTGCGAGCGGGTGCGCACCGGGCCGAACGGCTACCGCATCGACCTCCGGCCCGGCGAACTGGACCTGTGGGAGTTCGAACACGGTGTCCGGCGCGCCCGCACCGCCCTCGGCGAGGGCGACCCGCGCACCGCCGCGGCGCTCGCGCGCGACGCGCTCGCGCTGTGGCGCGGGGAGCCGTTCGCCGGGCTGGAGACCGGCCCGCTGCTCGCCGCCCAGCTCCCGCCCCTGGCCGATCTGCGCCTCAGCGCGCTGGAGTTGCGCGTCACCGCCGACCTGCGGCTGGGCCGGCACCGTGCCCTGCTGGGGGAGTTGCGGCAGCTCACCGCCGACCATCCGCTCAACGAGGAGTTCACCGCGCAGCTGATGACCGCCGCGCACCGCTCCGGGCAGCGCGCCACCGCCCTGGAGGCGTTCGCGCGGCTGCGCCGCCGGCTCGTCGACGAGCTCGGCATCGAACCCTCCGAGCGGCTCCAGCGGTTGCAGCAGGAGGTGCTGACCGCGCAGGTCTCCGAGACGGAGGCCGCCGCGCCCGCCCTGGACCCGGCCCCGGCACCCGACGGCGCCGCCCCCGCGCGGCCCGAACCCGTCCGCGGCCGGCTCCCGCTGGACACCCCCGACTTCACCGGCCGGGCCGCCGAACTGGCCCGGCTCACCGCCCTCGCCGGGCAGGACCCGCCGGGCCGGGCCACGAAGGGCGGGCCCCGGGTGGTCGTGGTGCTCGGCCCGGTCGGCGTGGGCAAGAGCGCCCTCGCCGTGCACGGCGCCCACCGGCTGGTCGGCGGCTTCCCCGACGGCGTGCTGCACGCCCGGCTCCACGACGCCGAGGACCGCCCCCGCTCCGCCCACGCCGTCCTGCACGCCCTGCTGCGCGACTGCGGCCACGACCCGGCCGCCCTGCCGGACGACACCGACGAACTCGCCGGGATGCTCCGCGCGGCCACGGCAGGCCGGTCGCTGCTGATGCTGCTGGACGACGCCGCCACCACCGACCAGGTACTGCCGTTGCTCCCGGCCGACGACAGCGCGCTGGTCCTCGTCACCTCCCGGGTCCGGCTGCCCGGCCTGCCCGGCGCGCACGCGCTTGCGCTGGGCCCGCTGCCGGCCCCCGACGCCGCCGCGTTCTTCGCCCGCGTCGCCGGGGCCGAGCGCGTCGCCGCCGACGAAGCGGAGACCCTGGGCCGGGTCACCGGGCTGATGGGCAACTTCCCCCTCGCGCTGCGCGCGGTGGGGGAGAAGTTCGCCGGCCGCCCCATGTGGACCCTGGGCGACCTGGCGCTCGGCCTCGTCGACGAGGGGCGGCTCGCCGCGGAACTCCACGACGAGGCGTGCGACGTACTGGCCCGCGCGGCCGGGGCGGTGGTCCGGCTCCCCGCGTCGCTGCGCCGGGCGCTCGCCCTGCTGTCGGCGGCCGAGGAACCCTTCGACATGGCCCGCGCGGGCGAACTGCTCGACGGCGACACCTGGGAGACGCAGTCCCTGGTGGGCCGGCTCCTCGATCACCACGTCCTGGTGGCCGAACCGCACACCCGGTCCGCCGCACTTCTCCTGCGCGTCCCGCACCTGGTCCGCCTCGCCCTGCCGTCCCCGGACGACACCGGCCTGCGCGTCCTCCCGGGCGCCGACCGCGACCTCGGCCACCGCACGGTCTCCGGCGTCCTGACGGCAGCGGGCTGACCACACCGCCACACCGCTGCGCCCGCAACGACCCGCTCGGCCCGGCACTGTCCCTACGACCCGCTCGGCCGGGCACTGTCCCTACGACCCGCTCGGCCGGGCGCCGTCCTGAGGCCCGCGCGGCCCGACTGTGCCCCGGCGGTCCTGTCGGCCTGGCGCTGTCCCGGCCGCCCTGTGGGGGCAGCGCTGTCCCGGTGGGCCTCTCGGGCCGGTGTTGTTCCGGTCTTTCGGCTGGTGGGCGGCTTGGCGGGTCGTTCGTG
>NZ_JBFBJX010000005.1:65113-151381 GCF_040686295.1 Streptomyces sp. NPDC085944
CGTTCGTGTGGGGGTGGTGTGGGTCGGTGCCTGGTGGGGCGGTCCTTGGCTGGTGTTGTTCCGGTCTTTCGGCTGGTGGGCGGCTTGGCGGGTCGTTCGTGTGGGGGTGGTGTGGGTCGGTGCCTGGTGGGGCGGTCCTTGGCTGGTGTTGTTCCGGTCTTTCGGCTGGTGGGCGGCTTGGCGGGTCGTTCGTGCGGGAGTGGCGTGGGCCGGTACCCGGCGGGGCGGTCCTTGGGTCGACGCTGTCCCCGTCCTTCGGCTGGTGGGCGGCTTCGTCGGTCGTCCGTGCGGGACCGGCGTCGGCCGGGACCGGCGGGCCGGGTCCTGGGCCGACGCGGGCCCCGGCGGACCCCCTCCCCTCGGCACGGGGCTGCCCCGGTCGGTCCCCGCCGGCACGCGCTCGCGCGCCGACGTCACGCGTTGGTCGGGCCTTCACCCGGGCTGGACCGGGCCGGTCGACGCTGGCGGTGAGGCGGTGCCGGACGGAGCAGCCGGACCGGCGCGGCCCGGACCGAGGAGGCGGCATGCCGCTCGACGAGCACGAAGGGATACCGGCCCGCTGGCTGATGGTGCCGGCCGGCGTGGAGCTGGAGTTGGCCCCGCCGCCCCCGGCGCACGGGACGCCCCACCGCCGGACCGGCGACGGCTTCGCGGCCCACCCGGCGGCCTGCCGCCATTGCGGGGCACCCGGCGCCGGGGGCGACCCGGCCGAGGAGCTCCCGGCGGCCTGACCGAACCGCACCGTGTCCAGCCCCTGACACGCCGAGGAGGCCCGGGGCGACCCGGGCCTCCTCGGCGCCCCTCCGCCGTCCTCAGGCCGCGGAGGCCACCGCCACCCGCTCGTGCGCGGGGAAGTGCGGCAGGATGTACTCCGCGAGTTCCTGGACCACTTCGCCGGCGGGCCGGCGGCCGTACTTCAGGTTGAGGACGACGTGGTGCACGCCCGCCTCGCGCAGCCCCTCCAGGTGGGTGCGGAGGTAGCGCCGGCCGGTGCGGTAGCCGAGATGGATGGCGCTCGGGCGGGCGTCCGCGCGCTCGACCAGGTCGAGGTAGAGGGACTGGGAGAAGGGCTTGGCCGCGCCGCCCGCCTCCGCCACCGCCTTCCGCCACATCGCCGTGGTCCGGCGCTGCTGGATCAGCGGACGCGGATACATCAGCCAGCCGTCGGCGTGCTCGGCGATCCACGGCATGCTCTGCCGGCTGTGCCCCGTCACCAGCAACGGGATGCGCCCGCCGTCCGGCTTGGGCAGCACCCCGGCGTCCCGCAGTGTCCCGTACCGCGAGTCGACGGCCGGGAAGTCCTCCGACCACAGCCGGCGCAGCGTGGTCACCGCGGTGCGAAACAACTCCGGGCTGTCGTCCCGGTCGAGCCCGTACGCGGGGAACTCCACCCCCCGGTCCCCGGTCGCCGCGCCCAGCACCAGCCGGCCGCCGCTGAGCAGGTCCACCGAGGCGGCCGACTTCGCCGTATCGATGGGGTTGCGCAGCGGCAGCACCGTGGAGCCGGTGGCGAGCGCGATCCGGGTGGTACGCGCGGCGATGTGGGAGAGCCACACCCACGGGTCGTACAACTGGCCGGCGTCGCCGAACGACGGGTCCAGCAGCGGGATGTCCCGCACCCACAGCGCCGCGAAGCCGGCGCGTTCCGCCTGGAGGGCGCGGGCGCTCTGCTCGGTGACGTCCATCCGGGGCACCGGACCGTCGTAGGACTCCATCGGGAAGAACAGGCCCAGCGTCAGCCCGCCGGGGCGGAACACGCGCGCGTACCCGGGGCGCGAGGCGAACCGGGGGTCGAAGCAGGACATACGGCCTCCACATCGAGGTCCGCCCACCGCGACGGGACACCAGCCCTTCCGCCGCGGTGAGCGGACGTACCGACACCATCTCCGCGAGCCAACCTAGGCACCGGCCGACCGCGCCCCTGCCCGATCCGCGCACCGCACCTGGCCCGTCCGCGCACCGCCCCCCGCCGGCGCGCCGGCGGGGGGCGGGTTCCCCGCCCGGCCCCGACCCGCCCGCTCCCGCACGCGCCGCTCCACCCCCTCCGCACGCGCCGCCCCCACCCCCTCCCCTCCCGCCTGCGCGTTTCCCGGGCCTTGGCCTCGCCTTGGACGGGTCGCCGGAGGCTCCTACCCGGCGGCAGGACCGTGGCCCACCGGCCCGCGGACCACCGCCACGCAGGAGTCAACCGCACAGACACGGACCGCGGCCGGATCACCGGGACCGGTCGACCGAATGGCGATGGGGGACGTGATGCAGACGAGGTTGCAGGAGCGCGCCAGGGGCATGGAGCCGACCGGTCCGGCGCGGACGACGGCCCGGGACGGCGTGCTGGAGGAACTGGTCGGAGTGGTCTTCGAGTCCCTGCCCCGCAGCGACCAGCGGCGCCGCGGCATGGAGTACGTCCAGGGACTGCTCGGCGTGCAGGGCCGCAAGTCCATACGGAACATCTCGTCGCTCTTCGGCGGCGAGGCGGCCGAACAGAGCCTGCACCACTTCATCAGCGGTTCCACCTGGGACTGGGGTCCCGTCCGCCGCGCCCTCGCCCGGCACCTGGAGGAGCTGTCCCCGGCCCGCGCCTACGTACTGCGGCCGATGATCATCCCCAAGGCGGGCGACAGCTCCGTCGGCGTGGACCGCCGCTTCGACCCCGGCCGGGGCCAGATGACGAACGCCCAGCACGCGGTGGGCGTCTGGGCCGTCTCCGAGGAGCACAGCACCCCCGTCAACTGGCGGCTCTACCTGCCCGAGACCTGGCTGGACGACGAGACCCGGCGCCGGCAGGCCTCCATCCCGGAGAGCGCCGTGCCCGAGACCATGGACCAGTGCGGCGTCGAGGCCTACCTCTGCATCACCCGCGACTGGGGCCTGCCGGTGCGTCCGGTGGTCATGGACGCCCGCGAGTCCGACGTGCCCAGCACGGTGCGCCGCCTCCAGGCGGCGGGCGCGCCGCTGCTGCTGCGGGTCAGCGCCAACCTGCGGCTCTCCGCGACCGACCCCGGACTGCCCCGCTCCGTCGCCGAGACGGAGCTGACGGCACATCAGCTCATGCAGATGGCCCGGCCGTTGCGCCAGCCGGTCATCCAGCGCCGCCCCGACGGCCGGGGCGCCGCGCACGCCGCGCTGACCGCCGCCGTCCGGGTGCGGCTGCCCCGGCGCGCCGGCCGCCGCCCGTCCTGGTGCCGCGACCTGGTGCTGCTCGGCGTCGGCGAGAGCGGCGGGCGCTGGCCCGCCGAACTCTGGCTGACCGACCTGACCGACCTGCACCCCGCACAGCTGCTCCGGCTGAGCCGGCTGACCCGCCGCGTCGACCGGGACTTCGCCGGCATCGCCGAGCGGGTCGGCATCAAGGACTTCTCCGGCCGCTCCTTCAACGGCTGGCACCGCCACGCCACCCTCGCCTCCGCCGCGCACGCGGTAGCCGTCCTCTCGGGCACGGACGGCCCCGCCGCACCCCCCGCGAAGGTGTCCGCGTGAGCGCACCGCGCCCGCGGGACGGGCGCGGAGTGTAGAGGCGCCGGCGGCGGCTGTCAGCCGCCCTCGCACCCCCTCCGTCAGCTCCCCGGCCGGCCCGGCCCGGGAGCTGACGGACTCTGTTCGGCAGCTGACGTATTGCGCGGGCCCTCTTTGGCGACCCCGGAACCGGCGGCACACGATCGGCGGACCAGTCCTCCGAGTGCCTAGGAGCCCACCATGGCCAGCCAGCCGCAGGCCGCCCGAGAACGGCGAGGCGCCCCCGCCGTCGTCCCGAGTCCGCCCCGCCCCCGCGCCGCCACCGGCTCCCGGGTCGTGGTGCGTACCACGGGCGGGCCGGTGGCCGGAGAACGCGCCGCCGGCGTCACCGCCTTCCGCGGCGTGCCCTATGCCCGGCCCCCGGTCGGCCCGCTGCGTTTCGCCTCCCCGCGCCCGCCGGTGCCCTGGTCCGGCGTCCGGGAGGCGGTCCGCTTCGGCCCCGTCTCGCACCAGCCCGCCATCCCGAACCGGCCCGTGCCGCCCGGCAGTGAGGACTCGCTCCACGCCAACGTCTTCACTCCTGCGACGACCGGCGCCCGGCCCGTCCTGGTGTACGTCCACGGCGGCGGCTGGCAGGCGGGCGCCGGCAGCATGCCCGCCTACGACGGCACCCGGCTCGCCGAACGCGGAGACCTCGTCGTGGTCACCTTCAACTACCGCCTCGGCGTCCTCGGGTTCGGCCTCCACGAGGAACTGACCGACCCCACCACCGGCCACGCCGCCAACTGGGGGCTCCAGGACCAGGTGGCGCTGCTGCGCTGGGTCCACGACAACGCCGCGGCCTTCGGCGGCGACCCCGAGAACATCACCGTGTGCGGCACCTCCGCGGGCGGCGCCGCCGCCTGGCAGCTCTCCCTGCTGCCCGCGCTGCGCGGCCTGATCCGGCGCCTGGTCTGCGTCAGCCCCAGCCACGTCACCGCGCCCGGCACCGCGCTGACCGCAGAGGACTCCCGTACCGCCTACGCCACCGTGGCCCGCCGGCTGGGCACCACCATGGCCGGGCTGCGCGAGGTGCCCGTCGCGACGCTCACGGACGCCTGGGAGGACCTGTTCGCGCCCCCGCCGCAGGACCGGGTGGTCGCCAGCGGACGGTGGTACCGCGGGCCGGTCGTCGACGGCCGCACGATGCCGGCCCCCGACCACCTCCTGCCCACCCCCGACGTGCCCGTGCTCTCCGTCCACACCAGCACCGAGGGCTCCTTCTACACCGGGCCCGGCTCCCCGTATCCGCAGCCCTGCCCCCGGGACGACGCGGCACTGGTCGGCGCGGTGCGGCAGGTGCTGCGGCTGGCGGTCCCGGACGCCGACGACGCCCTCGCCCGCGCCTGCGCCGCCGCCTACCGGGCGGCCGCACGGGACGCCGGACTGCCCGGCGATCCCCGGTCGCTGTGGACGGAGATCTGGGGCGACGCCTTCTTCCGCCACCAGATCGTCCGCTTCGCCGACCGGCACGCCCGCCGGGGCACGAGTCCGCTGTACATGATGGAGTTCGCCCACCCGGCGCTGCCGCCGCACTTCGGCACCCCCCACGAGGCGACCTCGCCCTTCCTGTTCGGCACCCACCGGCTCCCGCAGTTCGCCGAGGTGTTCGGGGACGGGCCCGTGCAGCGGCTGCTCTCCGACGTGTTCGTGGACCTCGTCGCCGCGTTCGCCCGCACCTCGGTGCCGCACACCCCCAACACCGCCGACTGGCCCGCGTACACGCCCGACGAGCCCAGCACGCTCGTCCTCGGCGGCCCCGGCGTCGTGGAGGTCACCCGCACCCCGAAACTCGCCCAGCTCGGCTTCTGGGACACGGTGGGCTGGTCACCGGCCCCCTGACCCGTCGGCCCACCGCCCACGGCACCTGGGTACAGCCGGCCCACCGCCCACCGCCCACCGCCCACGGCCCCACCAGCCACCGCCCCGCCCCTCCACGACGGACCGGCCCTCGCGCCCGTCCGTCCCACCGGCCCCTTCCCAACCCTCCCGGACGTCCCACCGACCCTTCCCGGCCCCTCCCGGGTGCCCCGACCCGGCGGGTCCCGCGCCGACCCCGTCGGTCCCGCGAACCCTCGCCGGCCCTTCTGCCGCCGCCACCCTCTCCGCACCGCCGACGCCCTACCCACCCATGTCCGAACGCGGCCGTGCCGTGCCGCCCACCGTCCCTGTCTGGAGAAATCTGTGGACGACTCCCTTGTCGACATCGAACTGAAGATCGCCCCGCAGCAGCCCGAGTGGGACGACCCGGCCCAGGTGCGCCGGGTGCGCACCGACCTTGCGGGCCGGCCCGCGCTGGTCCGCGCCGAGGACGTACGCTCCCTGCGCCGCGCCCTGGCCGAGGTCGCCGCCGGCGAGGCATTCGTCGTGCAGGCCGGGGACTGCGCCGAGGATCCCCTGGAGTGCACCGGCGGGCACGTCGCCCGCAAGGCGGCCGTGCTCGACCTGCTCGCCGGGGCGCTGAAGCTGATCACCAGCAAGCCGGTGATCCGGGTCGGCCGCATCGCCGGACAGTTCACCAAACCCCGCTCGCAGAACACCGAGCGGGTCGGCGACCTCGAACTGCCCGTCTACCGCGGCCACATGGTCAACGACCCGGTACCCACCCCCGAGGGGCGCCGCCCCGACCCGCTGCGCCTGCTGACCGGTTACATGGCGGCCGACGACATCATGGGCCACCTCGGCTGGCGGGGGACCGGCCCCGAAGTCCGCCTCGACCCCACCGTCTGGACCAGCCACGAGGCGCTCCTGCTCGACTACGAGGTTCCGCTGCTGCGCCGCGAGGACGACGGCCTGCTGCTGTCCTCCACGCACTGGCCCTGGATCGGCGAGCGCACCAGACGGTCCGAGGGCGCGCACGTGGCCCTGCTCGCCGGTGTCGTCAACCCGGTGTCCTGCAAGGTCGGTCCGACCACCACCGTGGAGGAGGTGCTGGACCTGTGCCGGCGCCTGGACCCCCGGTGCGAACCGGGCCGGCTCACCCTCATCGCCCGGATGGGCGCCGACAAGGCCGCGGACGTGCTGCCGCCGCTGGTGGAGGCGGTCCGCGCGGCCGGCCATCCGGTCATCTGGCTCACCGACCCGCTGCACGCCAACACCGTCACCACCCCGAACGGCTTCAAGACCCGTTACGTGGAGGCCGCCGAGAGGGAGGTGGCCGCCTTCCGCAGGGCGGTCGTCGACCACGGCGGCGTCGCCGGCGGCCTGCACCTGGAGACCACCCCGGACGCGGTCACCGAGTGCGTCCCCGACGCCCGCTCGGCCCACCTCGTCGGCGACGCCTACGAGAGCTTCTGCGACCCGCGACTCAACGTCGGCCAGGCCATCTCCGTGGTCTCGGCCTGGCACGGGTGAGCCGCCCCGCACGTCCCGGCACCACCCCCGCGACCGCGAAGGAGAGGCACCACATGCACAGCGCACACGCAAGCGAAGGCGACACCCGCGACGACACCGCGAGCGGACTGGCCCTGGTCACCGGGGCGGCCGGCGGTATCGGAGCCGCCGTCGTCCGCACCCTGGCCGAACGCGGCCTGCGGGTCGCCGCCGTCGACCGGCACGTCGGCCGGCTCGGCGAGGAGGTCGCCAAACTGGCCGCCGACGGGCTGCCGGTGACCGCGCACGCCGCCGACGTCACCGACAGCGCCGCAGTGGAGGCGGTCGTCGACGAGATCGAGGCGACCCTCGGGTCCGTCGACCGGCTCGTCAACGCCGCCGGCGTCCTGCGGCTCGGCGAGGTGACCGCCTTCACCGACGACGACTGGACCAGCACCTTCGCCGTCAACACCACCGGCGTCTTCCACCTCTCGCGCGCCGTGGTGAGCCGCATGGTCCGCCGGGGCCGCGGTGCCGTCGTCACCGTCGCCTCCAACGCCGCCGCCACGCCCCGCTCGGGGATGGCCGCGTACGCCGCGTCCAAGGCGGCGGCGGAGATGTTCACCAAGAGCCTCGGCCTGGAGGTGGCCCGGCACGGCATCCGGTGCAACATCGTCGCCCCCGGTTCCACCGACACCCCGATGCTCAGCTCCATGTGGCACGACGAGTCGGGGCCCCGCGCCACCCTCGCCGGCAACCCGGAGGCGTTCCGGGTGGGCATCCCGCTGGGCAAGCTGGCCCGCCCCGCCGACGTCGCGGAGGCCGTCGCCTTCCTCCTGTCGGACCGGGCCTCCCACATCACCCTGCACACCCTGACCGTCGACGGCGGCGCGGCCCTCGGAGCGGCCTGAGCGGCGGCCGTCCGGGTCCCCCACTCCTCGCCCGCCCCCGCGCAGAGCACTCAGCCCCGCCCGAACTCCCCCACGCCGACCCACCCGCACCCGGCGGTCACCGCCGAGAGCGGACTGCCGAGAAAGGACACTCCCCACCATGGCCGGTCTTCCGACCATCGAGTCGTACCCGCTGCCGACCTCGCCGGACCTGCCGGCGAACACGGCGCCCTGGACCGTGGACCCCGACCGCGCGGTCCTCCTCGTACACGACATGCAGCGCTACTTCCTGGAGCCCTTCCCCGAGCCGCTGCGCGGCCAGCTCGTCGCCAACGCCGCCGAGCTGCGCGACCGCTGCGCCGCCCTCGGCGTCCCCGTCGCCTACACCGCCCAGCCCGGCGGCATGACCACGCACCAGCGCGGTCTGCTCAAGGACTTCTGGGGACCGGGCATGCGCCCCGCCCCCGCCGACCGGGCCGTCGTCGACGACCTCGCGCCCCGGGACGGCGACTGGCTGGTGACCAAGTGGCGCTACAGCGCCTTCCACCACACCGACCTGCTCACCCGGATGCGTTTCCACCAGCGCGACCAGCTCATCGTCTGCGGGGTCTACGCCCACGTCGGGGTGCTGATCACCGCCGTCGAGGCGTTCAGCCACGACATCGAGACGTTCTTCGTCGCGGACGCCGTCGCCGACTTCGACCAGGACCGGCACCGGATGGCCGTCGAGTACGCCGCCGCGCGCTGCGCCGTCGTCACCACCGCCAAGGAGGTCCTGGCATGACCGGCACCCGCGCCGGGCGCGCCCCCGGGTCCGACCTGCTCCAGGAGATCCTCGGCCCCACGCCTCCGCCGTTCGCCCTGCTGCACCGCCCGGAGGCCACCGGGCCCGGCGTCCTCGACATCCTGGTCGGCGACGTCTCCCTTCCCGGGACACTGGCCGGCATCCCCCTCGACGAGCCGTCCGGCACCCCCGGCGCGCCCCGCCACGAGGTCCTCGCCCTCGTCCCCTACCGGCAGATCGCCGAACGCGGCTTCGCCGGACACGACGACGGCACCCCCCTGGTGGCGCTCACCGTCACCCGGCAGGAGACCGCCCCCCTCGCCGCCGTCCTGCAACGCCTGCCCGACGTGCCGATCCGCACCACCGGCGCCCGCTTCGACGTGGACGACGACGCCTACGCCGAGACCGTGCGCCGCATCGTCACCGACGAGATCGGCACCGGCGAGGGCGCCAACTTCGTCATCAAGCGCACCTTCACCGTCGACATCACCGACTACACCCCGCACAGCGCCCTGACCTTCTTCAAGCGGCTCCTGGAGCGCGAGAAGGGCGCGTACTGGACGTTCGTCGTGCACACCGGCGAGCGCACCCTGGTCGGCGCCACCCCCGAGCGGCACATCAGCGTGGACGAGGGCACCGCGGTGATGAACCCGATCTCGGGCACCTACCGCTACCCCGCCTCCGGCCCCACCCTCCCCGAGGTCATGGACTTCCTCGCCGACCGCAAGGAGGCCGACGAGCTGTACATGGTGGTGGACGAGGAACTGAAGATGATGGCCCGGATCTGTCCCGGCGGCGGCCGGGTCACCGGACCCTTCCTGAAGGAGATGGCCCGCCTCGCCCACACCGAGTACTTCATCGAGGGCCGCACCACCAGCGACCCGCGCGTCATCCTCCGCGAGACCCTCTTCGCGCCGACCGTCACCGGCTCCCCGCTGGAGAGCGCCTGCCGCGTCATCGGCCGCTACGAGCAGCAGGGCCGCGGCTACTACAGCGGGGTCCTCGCCCTGATGGGCCGGGACGCGAACGGCGGTGCCGCGCTCGACTCCGCGATCTGCATCCGCACCGCCGACATCGACCGCGGCGGCACGGTCCGCATCGGCGTCGGCGCCACCCTCGTACGCCACTCCGACCCGCGTTCGGAGGTGGCCGAGACCCGGGCCAAGGCGGCCGGTCTGCTCTCCGCGCTGGAGGGGGAGGGGGCGGCACGGTTCGCGGCCCACCCCGAGGTGCGGCGGGCGCTGGAGCGGCGCAACGACACCATCGCCGGGTTCTGGCTGGCCGACCGGCCGCAGGTGCCCGCCGCCGGGCCGGCCGCCCTGCCGGCCGGCCGCCGGGTCCTGGTGGTGGACGCCGAGGACACCTTCACCTCGATGATCGGCCACCAGCTCGGCGCGCTCGGCCTGGAGGTGACGGTCCGGCGGTTCGACGAGCCCTACACGGTCGCCGGCCACGACCTGGTGGTCATGGGCCCCGGCCCCGGTGACCCGCGCGACCTGTCCCACCCGAAGATCGCCCACCTGGACGCGGCGATCGCGCGGCTGCTGCGGGAGCGGCGCCCCTTTCTGGCGATCTGCCTCAGCCACCAGGTCCTCAGCCGCCGCTTCGGCCTCGAGCTGGTGCGGCGCCCCTTCCCCAACCAGGGCGTCCAGCGCGACATCGACCTGTTCGGGCGGCGCGAACGCGTCGGCTTCTACAACACGTTCGCCGCCGCCAGCGGCGAGGACAAGGCGGAGACGGAGGCCGCCGGGGTGGTGGAGATCGCCCGGGACGAGGAGAGCCGGGAGGTGCACGCGCTGCGCGGGGCCCACTTCGCGTCGATGCAGTTCCACCCCGAGTCCGTGCTCACCCAGAACGGCGTCGGGATCACCGGCGGCCTGGTCCGCGGACTGCTGACCGGCCTGCCGCTCGCGCCCGCCGCATGACACCCGGCGGCCGGTCCGGGGCGGACGCCCGCCCCGGACCGGCCGCCATCTGACGCACTCCCCGGCGACCTGACGGGTTCGGCCGGCGGCCTTTGTCGCCGGCCCGTGCCCTCGGGAGCATCGGTTTGCGCGGGGAGGCCCGACACCTTCACGGAAGGGGCACGATCATGATCAGTACGGGTACCGCCAGGCACGGCCGGACGTCCGGCTCCATCGCCGTCCTGGGCACGGGCTCCTGCCTGCCCTCCCACGTCGTCGGCAACGACGAGGTGGGAGCCGCAGCCGGGGTCAGCGACGAATGGATACGGCGCAAGACCGGGATAGCCGCCAGGCGCCGGGCCAAGCCCGACGAGGCCACCTCGGACCTCGCCGTCGCCGCCGGGCGGGCCGCGATGGAGGCCGCCGGCATCACCGCCGCCGACCTCTCGCTGATCGTCGTCGCCACCTCGACGCCCGACCAGCCGCAACCTCCCACCGCCAGCATCGTCGCCGACGGCCTGGGCGCCGGGCACGGCGCCGCCGCCTTCGACGTCAACGCGGTGTGCAGCGGCTTCGTGTTCGCCCTGAACACCGCCCAGCACGTGCTGGCGGGTTCCGACTCGCCCTACGCGCTGGTCATCGGCGCGGACGTCTACTCCCGCATCCTCGACCCGGCCGACCGGCGCACCGCCATCCTCTTCGGGGACGGCGCCGGCGCCGTCGTCCTCGGCCCCGCCCGCCCCGGGCGCGGTCTGCTGGCCTCCCGGCTGGCCGGCTTCGGCGCCGAACGCGACCTCATCGAGGTCCCCGCCGGCGGCAGCCGCCGGCCCACCACCCCCGAGACCCTGGCGGCCGGGCTCCAGTACTTCCACATGAACGGGCGCGGCGTACGCGACTTCGTCACCGAGGTCGTCACCCCCGCCATCGGCACCTTCGTCGACGACGCCGGTTTCACCCCCGCCGACATCGACCACTTCGTGCCGCACCAGGCCAACGGGCGGATGCTCGACGACCTGTCGGCCACGCTCGGCATCGGCGCCGGCCGCACCCACTTCACCTACGAGGACTTCGGCAACACCGGATCCGCCTCGGTCCCCGTCACCCTCGACCACGCGGCCCGCTCCGGGCGGCTGGCCGACGGCGACCTGGTGCTGCTCGCCGGATTCGGCGGCGGCATGGCCATGGGCCTGTCGCTGCTGCGCTGGCAGCACCCCCTGCCCACCCACACCGCACCCACCGGTTACACCCACACCACCCCCTTCTGCTGAGGAGACGGCGATGCAGGACGGCATCATGGACGCGTACCTCGACCGGATCGGCGCCACCCGCCCCGACCGCCCCGACCTGGCGGGCCTCCGTCACCTGATGGAGCGACACCTGCTGTCGGTGCCCTTCGAGAACCTCGACTACCACCTGGGCGAGGACATCTTCATGGACGAACGGGTCCTGGAGAAGATCGTCACCAAGAACCGCGGCGGCGGCTGCTACGAGGTCAACCCCGCCCTGTCTTTCCTGCTGACCTCGCTCGGATACGAGGTCGACATCCTGCCCGGCTGGGTGCACCGGCCCGGCGGGCTCCTGGGCCCCTTCCAGGGCCATCTGGCGCTGCGCGTCAAGGCCGACGGCCGCGACTGGCTGGTCGACGTCGGCTTCGGCCGCAACAGCCGCTTCCCGCTGGACCTGTCCTCCCGCGAGACCCAGCAGGACCCGCACGGCGAGTACCGCCTCCAGGACGCCGGAGACGGGGCCGTCGACGTGTACCTCAACGGCAACCCGCTCTACCGGGTCTCCGACCGGCCGGTGCGCATCGAGGACTTCGCGCCGACCCTGTGGTGGTACCGCACCTCGCCCGACTCCTCGTTCCTCCAGGCCCTGTTCTGCTCCATCCGCACCCCCGACGGCCTGGTCACCCTCAAGGGCAACACCCAGATGAGCAGGGTCGCCGGGAGCGAGCGGTCCAAGCACACGCTGGCGAGCGAGGAGGAGTCGTTCGAGGCGTACCGGACCCACTTCGGCATCAGCCTGGACAAGCTGCCCGAGGAGCCCGCCGGGGGCGTCACCGCCGGCGTGCGGACGGAATGAGCACGATGAGCGAGAACCTCACCGGCGCCGACGTCGACGTGCTCGTCGTCGGCGCCGGGCCGACCGGACTGCTGACCGCGGTGGAACTGATGCGCCGCGGCGTACGGGTGCGGGTGATCGACCGCAACCTGGAACCGTCGACCACTCCCAAGGCACTGTCCGTGTGGCCCCGCGCCCTGGACATCCTGGAGGACGCCGGACTCGCCGACGCGGTGCGCCGCGAGTCCGCCCGGATCGACCGGCTCAGTTACTTCTCCGAACGCACCCCGCTCGCCTCCTTCGCGCTGAGCGAGGACACCGCCTGCCGGGTGCTGCCCCAGCACGTGACCGAACGGTTGCTCGCCGAGCGGTTCGCCGGGCTCGGCGGCAAGGTCGAGCGCGGGGTGCGGCTGCTGGCCCTGGAAGGGGTCGACTTCGCGGGCGGCGTCGGCTCGGGCGACGGTGTCACCGCCGTCGTCGAGACCTCCGACGGCGGCCTCGACCGCGTCCACGCCCCCTACGTGGTCGGTGCCGACGGCGCCGGCAGCGCGGTCCGCGGCCAGCTCGGCATCGGCTTCCAGGGCAGTACGTACGAGATGGCCTTCGCGCTCGTCGACGCCCGGACCGAGGGCGACCTGCCCGACGACGAGTGCCTGTTCTACCAGGCGCCCAGCGGGGCACTGGTGGTCGTACCGATGCCGGGCGGCGTCCACCGCTTCCTCTCCGTCATGCCCCAGGGCCGCCGCGAGGTCTCCCTGGAGATGATGCGGGAGATCGTGGACGAGCGGGGCCCGCGCGGGGTGCGGCTGACCGAGGCGGTGTGGCAGGCGGTGTTCCGGGTGCACGCCCGGCACGCCTCCGACTTCGCCGTCGGCCGGGTCTTCCTGGCCGGTGACGCCGCCCACGTGCACAGCCCGGCCGGCGGCCAGGGCATGAACAACGGTCTCCAGGACGCCCAGAACCTGGCCTGGAAGCTGGCCGCCGTCGTGCACGGCACCTCGCCCGCCTCCCTCCTCGCCACCTACGGCGCGGAACGTTCGGAGGCCACCCGGCAGATCGTCCGTGACACCGACCTGCAGACCCGGGCCTGGGTCGCGAACAGCCGGGCCAAGGTCGCGGCCCGGGACGCCGCGTTCAAACTGCTCGACCGCACCGGCGCCGTCTCGCGGTACTACACACCGGTCATGGCCGGACGGCGGCTGGCCTATCCGCCGCAGCGCGAGACCCAGCGCCCCTCCGGGTTCGCCGCCTGCCGGGTGCGGGGCCGCGTCCCGGGCGGACTCAAGGAGGGCGCCGTCTTCCCGCGGCGCCACGCCCTCGCGCACGGCATCAGCGGACCGGGCACCGACCCGCACGCCTGGACCCTGGTCCTGGCGCCCGCCTCGGACGCCTGGCGCGCCGAGGCCGGGCACGTCGCCGCCCGCTACGGCGAGCGGCTGCGCACGGTGGAACTGCGGCGCCGCGAGGCCGCCTTCGCCACCGGCTGCCGCAGCGCCGGCTACTGGCTGGTGCGCCCGGACGGGCACATCGCCGCCCACGGCCACCGGGCCGACCTCGGCCGTCTGGAGGCCGAGCTGAGGGTGGCGCTGCTGGCGGAGCCCCACAGCTCCTGACGGCCGGTCGCGGCCCGCCCGGCGGACGGGCCGCGACCACCCCGCACAACCCCTCCGACCTGCGAACACATCTACGCCTGCGCCGACTTGACGGATAACGGAGCGAGTCCTCCCGGCGGACATCCCGGATGCGTAATGTCCAGGACATGAAGCTGAGAGAGGGCGTGGAGTGGGCGGTGCACTGCTGCATCAACCTGTCCTGGATCTCCCCGGACCGGGCGGTGCCGGCGGCCAGACTGGCCGCGTTCCACGACCTGCCCACGGCCTACCTCAACAAGCAGATGAACGCCCTGGGACGCGTCGGCATCGTCGCCTCCCGCTCCGGCCCCCGCGGCGGCTTCCGCCTCGGCCGGGAACCCGAACGCATCACGCTGATGGACGTGGCGACGGCGATAGACGGCTCGGCACAGGCCTTCCTGTGCACGGGCATCCGCCACCACGGCCCGGCCGGCACCATCACCGGACCGGCCGCCGACCGCACCACCTGCACCGTGGCCCAGGCCTTCTCCACCGCTGAACTGGCCTGGCGGCGACAGCTCGCCGACCGTTCCATCGCCGAGCTCGCCGACACCGTACGGCGGGCCAACCCGGCCGCCCCGGACCAGGTACGCCGCTGGTTCGACCAACCCTGAACCACCTACCGCACTGATCCCGCACCGCTCCCGGAACCCCGTTCCGGAACCTCCCGACCTTCGGACCCCGTAGGGAAAGGCACAGTCATGCCGTCTTCGGCCACAGGCGTCGCCACCGAGACGCCCCGCCGGCGCACCGGACTCCTCCTGGCGCTGCTGGCGTTCGCCCAGCTCATCATCTCCATCGACTACAACATCGTCTACGTCGCACTGCCCGAGATCGGCGACGGACTCGGCTTCTCCGCCCAGAGCCTCCAGTGGGTGGTCAGCGCATACGCGGTGGCCTTCGGCGGGTTCCTGCTGCTCGGCGGCCGGGCCTGCGACCTGTTCGGACCACGCCGCATCTTCATCCTCGGACTCGCCCTGTACGGGGTGTCCTCCCTGGTCGGCGGCCTGGCCACCGACCCGGGCGTGCTGATCGCGGCCCGCGCGGTGCAGGGCGTCGGCGGTGCCTTCCTCTTCCCGGCCACGCTCACCCTGGTCTCCACCAAGTTCGCCGAGGGCAAGGAGCGCAACCGGGCCTTCGCCGTGTGGGGCACCGCGGGCGGCTCCGGCATGATCCTCGGCTCGCTGCTCGGCGGCGTCCTCACCGAGGCGTTCGGCTGGGAGTCGGTCTTCTACGTCAACGTCCCGCTCGCCGCCGTCGCCATCGCCGTCGCCATCCCGCTGATCGCCCGCGACCAGCTGGGCGGCTCCCGCCGCTCCTTCGACCTGGCCGGTGCGCTCACCTCCACGATCGGCACCACCTCCGTCGTCTTCGCCCTGGTCCAGGGCCCGGAGTCGGGCTGGGGCTCGGCCGAGATCGTCGGCGCCTTCCTCTTCGGCGCGGCGCTGCTCGTCGCCTTCCTGCTCATCGAGAAGCGCAGCAGCGACCCGCTGATGCCGCTGCGCCTGTTCCGCAACCGCAACCTCAGCACCGGCGCCGGCGTCACCTTCTTCTACATGGCGACCTTCGGCACCCTGCTGTACTTCCTGACCGTCTACTTCCAGGGCGTGCACGGCTACAGCGCGCTGGAGACCGGCCTCGCCTTCCTCGTCCCGATGGTCGCCATCGCCATCGGCGCCCAGACGGCCGGCCGGCTGGCCACCAAGTACGGCCTGCGCGCCATCATGGTCGCCAGCCTCCTCGTGGGTCTCGTCGGCACCGTCATCCTCGGCTTCTCCCTGGCCACCGACGCCTCCTACGTCGCCCTGATCCCGGGCATGGTCGTCATGGGCCTCGGCCAGGGCGCCGGCTACACCCTGATGTTCGGCGCCGCCACGGTCGGCGTCGACCCGATGGAGCAGGGCATCGCCTCCGGCTGGGCCTCCACCACCCAGCAGATCGGCGGCGCGGTCGGCCTCGCCATCCTGGTCGCCATCGCCAACTCCGGCCTGGAGGGTGTCCAGGGCGAGGCGCTGCGCTCCGCCACCACGGACGGCCTGCGCACCGCGGTCTTCATCGCCGCGGCCGGCATCGCGCTGACCGCCCTGGTCGCCCTCGGCCTGCGCAAGCCCGGCAAGCCCGAGCCGGTCGCCCAGGGAGGTGCCACCGCCGCGACCGACGAGCCCCAGACCGCCCAGGTCTGACCCGCAGGACCCCGGCGCGCCCCCGACGGGCGCGCCGGTCACCGGACCCCCGCGCCGCACATCCCCCGCCGGCGCGGGGGTTCCGGCTTTTCTCCGCCCTTTGCGGCACCGTCAAACAACCCTGCGTGCAGTCGACTTGACGCATTGACGCGTGCCGTTTGGCTCGGCGGTCCCCGCGCTCGCAGCATCGATGTATGTCGAATTCATCGGTGGTCGAGGCGCCCTCGGCCACGTCGGGAAACGCACCGTTCGCCGCCACCGTCGCGACCGTGTCCGTCATGGGCGTGCTCGTGGTCGGCCAGATGTACGTGACCATCCCGCTCATGCCGCAGCTCGCCGACGCCTGGAGCGTGTCCACCGGCTCGGCCGCCGCCTCCACCACGGCGTTCGCCTTCGCCCACGCGGTCGGCTCGCTCGTCAGCGGCCCGCTCTCCACCCGCTTCGGGCGGCGCACGGTGATGGTCACCAGCGTCCTCGCCATGGCCGTCGTGACCGCCGTACTGCCCCTGGTGGGCTCGCTGGCCCCCGGCGTCTGCCTGCGGGCGCTCCAGGGCCTGTTCGCGGGCTCCTTCATCCCCATGGCCTACGCCTACCTCAACGCCCGCTTCGAGCCCCGCCGCGCCTCACTGGCGCTCACCGTCGTATCCGCCTGCATGGGCGCCACCGTGGTGATCGGCCAGGTCGAGGCCCAGCTCGTCGCCTCACTGGCCGGCTGGGTCTGGGTGTTCTGGGGGACCGTACCCCTGCTGCTCGCCGGAGCCGCCGTCTCCTGGCGGGTCCTGCTTCCCGAGGGGCGGCGGGAGACCGGCCCGGCGGGGGAGCGGAGCCGCTCCCCGCTCAGGGCCGCGCTGAGCCCGCGCGTGATCCCGCTGTACCTGGTCATCCTCGTGGGAGCAGGCAGTCTCACCGCCGCCTACACCGGCGTCCAGCTCTACGGGCCCGCCGACGTGGCAGGCGGTGGCGCACCCCTGCTGGCCCTGCGCGCCAGCGCCCTGCCCGCCCTGCTGGGCGCCGTGCTGATCGCCCCGGCCCTGGCCCGGGTCCCCGCCCCCCGCCGGGCCGTGGCCGCGCTCGCGGTGACCGCCGCGGCGATGCTGGCCGCGGCCCTGGGCGGCGACGACGCCGTGACCCTCGGCGCCGCCCTGTTCGCCTTCATGGCGGGCTTCTCCACCCTCGGCCCCGCGCTCATCCAGTCGGTCGGCGCGCGCGCCGGCGCCGCCGCCCAGACCACCGCCATCGCCCTGTACGGCTTCACCCTGAACGTGGGCGCCGGAGCCGGTGCCCAAATCGCCGCCCTCTTCGACCGGTTCGGCGACCTCGCCCTGTTCCTGGCGCTCGCCCTGGCGGTCGCCACCCTGGGCGTCGCCCGCAGGCCCCGCACGACCTGATGCACTCCGCGGCGACGCGTTGTCCGGCCCCCGCGCCGCGGACCACGATGCGGACAGTCATCCGAACGTCCCGCTTCGACAGCCACCGATCCTCACACCCGTACGCCCAGGGAGCGCCCGACCATGACCAACGTCGCCGTCATCTACTACTCGTCCACCGGTTCCACCCACCGTCTCGCCCAGGCCGCCGCGTCGGCGGCGGCGGAGCAGGGCGCCGAGGTGCGGCTGCGCCGGGTGCCCGAGATCGCCGCCACCGGCCGTCCCGGCTCCCAGGAGCACGCCGCGGAGGCCGCCGGGGTCCCCGAGGCCACCCTGGAGGACCTGGAGTGGGCCGACGCCGTGCTGCTGGGCTCGCCGGTCCACTTCGGGCTCGCCGCCCCGCAGCTGATGCAGTGGATCAACACGACCTCGTCGCTCTCCATCCACGGCAAGCTCCTCGACAAGGCCGTCTCGGCCTTCGCCTCGGGCTCCGCCGAGCACGGCGGCCAGGTGACCGCGATCCTCGCCCTGCACAACGCCATCTGCCACTGGGGCGCGGTCGTCGTCGCCACCGGCTCCGCCGACCCGGTGCTGTACGAGAAGAACAACGGCAACCCGTACGGCGCCAGCACCGTCGCGGGCGACCGGATCGGCTTCATCCACGAGGAGAACGCCGGCGCCATCGCCTACCAGACCCGCCGCACCATCCACGTCGCCGCCGCGCTCAAGGCCGCCCGCTCGGCGTCCGTGGCCGCCGCCTGACCGAGCCCGCGCGAGAAGGGAGCCCCCATGGCAGTCATCGACCCGGCCCTCCTGCCGGACACGTTCGTCGCGGCCTTCAACGCCAAGGACCTCACCGCCATCGACCGGCTCTTCGAACCCGGGGCGGTCCGGGTGCTGCGGCCCGGCGAGGTGGTCGTCGGCGACGGCCGCCGCGCGGCGACCAGCAGCTTCCTGGCGCTCGGCGTGCCGATCGAGATCAGCCTGCGCCACGCCTACGTCTACGACGACACCGCGCTGCTGATCGGTGACTTCGTCATCGACGGCACCAAGCCGGACGGCGAGCGGGTGCACATCGAGGGCACCGCCACCGACGTGGCCCGGCGCGGCCCCGACGGTCTGTGGCGCTACATCATCGACAACCCGCCCGGCGTGGAGAAGGCCGGCGGCTGAACACCCCTGCAGCCTCGGTGAGGAGGTCACCTGACGGACTATTGAATACCGCTGGCCGCTTCCGCCGCGCCCGCGCCAGGATGGGCAGCACAACGCCGGTAACGGCATCTGAGCACCCAATCCATGAGGGAGCGGTACGGCCATGACCAATGTCGCCATCGTCTATTACTCGGCCACCGGGAACATCCACAAGCTGGCTGTCGCCGCGGCCGAGGCGGCGGAGAAGGCGGGCGCCGAGGTCCGGCTGCGCCGGGTCGCGGAGATCACGGACGAGCCGCTCGCCCCGAACTACACCGAGTGGTCCGACGCCAACCGGGAACATTTCTCGGCCAGCCGGGACGTGCCCGTCGCCGCCATCGACGACCTCGACTGGGCCGATGCCGTGGTCTGGGGCACCCCGGGCCGCTACGGTCTGCTCGCCGGCCCGCTCAAGCACTTCATCGACCAGACCTTCGAGCTGCACGCCCGGCGCGGCCTGATGAACAAGGCGATGTCCGCGTTCACCTCGACCGGCACGCCGCACGGCGGCCAGGAGTCCACCCTCCTGTCGCTGAGCAACGTGTTCTACCACTGGGGAGCCGTCATCGTGCCGCCCGGCGTGACCGACGACATCCTGCTCACGCCGAGCAACGGCAACCCCTACGGGGTGAGCGCCACGTCGGGCCTCCAGGCCATCCCGGGGCATCTCGCGCAGAACGTCACCGACGACAACCTCGCCGCGGTCGGCTACCAGACCGTCCGCACCCTGAAGGTCGCCGAGGCGCTGAGGAAGGGCCTGGCCCAGGGCTGACCCCTCTGCCCCCCAGGGGCCGGACCGCGCCGCACCGGCACGGTCCGGCCCCTTTTTTTCGTGGCGCGAATCCAAGATGACGCATTTCCCTTTCCCGTCTTTCCGGGGTCGTCCGGAACGTGTGAACTTAGAGAGGGGAATTCCTGTTCATTCCTGTTCCATGTGACGGTTCTCGGAGGAAGAGTCCTGATGTTTATGGTCCCGAAAAGCAAGAAGTTCCTCTATCTCGGGGTGGTGTCCGAGCAGGCCGCGAAGAAGTACGGCGACACTCCGATCACCCTCGACCACGAGATGGACGCCTTTCCCGGCACGGGCCGGAAGTTCACCGTCTCGGAATTCGCCACCCTGGTGGCCGGCACCGCCGACCGGCTGTGGGCGGCCGGGGTGCGCCCCAGCGAAGCCGTGGCCGTACACAAGAACTCCAGCTTCGACATCACCGTGCTGGCGTGCGCCGTGGCCCGCATAGGGGCCGTGCCGGCGATGCTCTCCCCGCACCTGGACGGGGAGACCGTGGGCAAGCTCCTGGAGCGGCTGGAGCGGCCCACCCTGCTCACCGACGAGGCGAAGCTGACCGGCACGCTCGCGGGGCTGCCGCTGGGCGACTTGACCACGCGGGTCGTCACCGCGACCGGCTCCCACCCGGACGCCGTCGCCCTCGCCGACCTCGCCGGCGCGCCCGTGCGGCGGCCGGTGCTGCTCGCCCCCGACCAGCCCGCCCTCATGACCCACACCTCCGGGACCACCGGCGTCCCCAAGCTGGTGGTGCACTCGGCGCGTTCGCTGGGCGCCCGCGGCAACTGGCAGGACAAGGTCGTCTCCTTCATCCGCAAGCGCGAGACGGTCGCCATGCACGTCTCCTACGTGCACTCGCGGATGTACCTGGGTCTCGCCGTGCTCCAGTCGCGCGGCATGCCGATGGTGTTCATGAACGACGCCACCCCGGCCCACGTGGCCGACGTCCTCGCCGAGCACCGGCCGGGTGTGCTGGAGACCCACCCCAACTCGTTCCTGGAGTGGGAGGAGATGCTGGACGACCCGCGCCGGCCGATCTCCAACGTCAAGTACTTCAACAGCACCTTCGACGCCATCCACCCCAGCACCATGCACAAGTTCCTGCACGCCTCCGACCGCCGCAGCCCCGTCTTCCTCCAGGTGTACGGGCAGAGCGAGTGCGGGCCGCTGGCCGCCCGCACCTACCGGCGCCGCAACGCCCTGAAGGCCGACGGCCGATGCCAGGGCTACCCCACGCCGTTCATGACCAGGTACCGGCTGGTCTCCCGCGGCGGGCAGCGCCCCACCAAGGAGAACCCCGGTTACATCGACGTGGCGACCGCCGGGCGGGCCCTGACCTACTTCGGCGAGCAGGAGCGGTTCGACAAGCAGGTCGTCGGCGGCGAGTGGTGGCGCGGGGGAGACGTCGGCT
The DNA here is from genome assembly GCF_040686295.1 of Streptomyces sp. NPDC085944. NCBI lineage: Bacteria > Bacillati > Actinomycetota > Actinomycetes > Kitasatosporales > Streptomycetaceae > Streptomyces > Streptomyces sp. NPDC085944. The sequence goes on from NZ_JBFBJX010000005.1 coordinate 86,124, forward strand.
ACCGCACCAAGTGGGGCTGCCTGCACCTGCTCGACCGCGAGGTCGACGTGATCCCCGGCGTCGAGTCCACCCTGGAGGTCGAGGACGCGGTCCTCCACCGGCTGGACGAGCTGACCGAGCTGGTCGTCGTGCCGGGCCCGGACAAGAAGCCGGTGCCGGTGGTCTGCACCCGCGGCGACAAGCCGCTGGACGCCGCGCGCTGGCGGGCCGCGGTCGCCGACCAGCCGACCCTGGGCGAGCCCGTCCAGCGCCGGCTGTCCGAGCTGCCGCGCACCGCCACCGCGAAGATCCGGCGCCTGGAGCTGGCCCGTCAGCTCGCGGAGGAACTCGCCCCCGCCCAGTGACCCGCGCGTATTCCGTCCGCCGGACCCGCCCTGGAGCGGGTCCGGCGGAGGTGTGTCGCATCGATTTTCTCGATACGGCTTGGAAACCCGCATGCGGGTTTGTTCTCCTGGTGAGGGAGGACGGACCGACCGCTGTTGAAAGGGCTGACATGCCGAGTGACCGCATCCGTGTGGCTGTGATCCTGACGAGCGTACGCAAGGGCCGCTTCGGGCCCACGATCGCGAACTGGTTCGTCGGCACGGCCGACCAGCGCGACGACGTCGAGGTCGACCTGATCGACCTGGCGAACTTCCCCCTGCCCACCGCTCTGACCGACGAGCCCTCGCCCGAGGTCGCCGAGGTGCTCGCCGCCTTCTCGGCCCGCCTGCACGCCGCCGACGGCTTCGTGGTCGTGACCCCGGAGTACAACCACAGCTTCCCGGCCTCGCTGAAGGCCGCCGTGGACTGGACCCAGAACGAGTGGCACGCCAAGCCGGTCGGCTTCGTCGGCTACGGCGGTCTCGCCGGCGGCCTGCGCGCCGTCCAGCAGCTGCGCCACATCTTCAACGAGCTGCACGCCGTCACCGTCCGGGACGCCGTCAGCTTCCACGGCCCCTGGGGGCAGTTCGACGCGGAGGGCAACCTCAACGACGGCGCCGACGCCGAGGCCGCGGCCAAGGTCCTCTGGGACAAGCTGACCTGGTGGGCGCAGGCCACGAAGGAGGCGCGGGCCAAGCGCCCGTACGACAGCTGACGGGCCGGCCCGGCACGCACCGGGCCCCGCCCGCTCCGGCCACCGCCGCGCGCGCCGCGCTCCCCATCCCGGGGCGCCGCCGTACCCGCCGTCCGTCCGCGCCCCATCCCCGGCGCGGCCCCGGCCGGCCGCCCGACCACCCCCGTACCGCGGACCGCGTTCCACCCCTCGCGCGGTCCGCGCAGGACCCCGCCGGGCTCCCGGCCCCCCACGCACCCGGAGCCCGGCGAGGTCTTGGGGGCGCACCACTCGGGACGCGTGCACCGGCGCACCGAACGAGGGCTCGCACGCCGGTGCACGACAGCAGCGGGGTCCGGCACGACAGGGACGGGTTGCCGGGCCCCGCTCAACCGGCCGCGGCCGGACGGCCACGCCCGCACAGGCGACGAACCGTCCGGCCGCAGGCCGTCCACTCAACTCTGCGGTGTCAGCAGCTCCTCGGGAGAGGCGGGCAGTTCGCGGCCGGTCAGCGACCGCAGCGTCGGGTAGGCGCTGGTGTCGCCGGCCAGGACGCCGCCGAGCACGGTCCGGCCGTCCGCGGCCAGCACCACCTTGGCGTAGACCCCGGCCCGCCGGTCCTCGTGGACGTACTCCACCGCCCCCGGCTCGCGGGCGTGGGCGTCGCCGAAACCGGCCACCCGCACACCCAGCAACTTGAGTTCGGCGGAGGCGTCCGCGCCCGGAAACGGACCGGCCGCGGTGCCGAGCAACTGCCCGGCCACGGTCTCGGCCATCCGGAAGCCGGGGGCCGCCAGCCCGTGGCAGCGGCCCTCGACGGCCGCGCACTCACCGACGGCGTACACCCGCTCGTCCGCCGTGCGGCACCACGCGTCGACGAGGAAACCACCCCGCTCGCCGCGTGCCAGACCGGCCGGCCCGGCCAGTTCGTCGCGCGGCCGGACCCCGGCGGCGAAGACGACGAGGGCGGCCTCCAGGGCCGTGCCGTCGGCCAGCTCGACCCGGTCCACCCGGCCGTCCGGCCCCGCGCCGACCGCGTCGAGCCGGGACGAGCAGTGCACCCCCACACCGAGCCGGCCGACCGCCTCGGCCAGGAACCGGCCACCGCCCTCGTCGATCTGCTGGGCCATCAGCCACGGCGCCAGTTCCACCACGCGGGGCCGCATCCCGAGCGACCGCAGGCCGCCGGCCGCCTCCAGGCCGAGCAGCCCGCCGCCGACCACGACCGCGGGCCGCCCCGGCACGGCCGCCGCGCGGATCGCGTCGACGTCCTCCACCGTCCGGTAGACGAAGCACCCCGGCAGGTCGTGGCCGTCCACCGGCGGTACGAACGGCCGCGAGCCGGTGGCGAACACCAGCGCGTCGTAGCCGATCACCGTGCCGTCGTCGCAGGTCACGGTCCGCGCCGCCCGGTTCACGCCGGTGACCGTGGTGCCGGGCCGCAGCTCAAGGCGCGGGTCGGCCGTCACCTCCGGCCCGGCCAGGGCCAGGTCCTCGGGCGTGGCGCCGCCGAGCAGCGAGGAGAGTGCCACCCGGTCGTAGGCGGCCCGGGGTTCCTCGCCGACCACGATCAGCCGCCAGCGCCCCTCGGGGTCCCCGGCCAGCATCTCCTCGACCAGCCGGGCCGCCGCCATGCCGTAGCCGGCCACCACCAACGTGCGTGTCCTCACCGTGTCCCTCCCTCGGCCGGGTCGGCCGGCCGGCCGAGCGCCGCGCACAGCTCCCGCACGACGGGGCCGCAACTGCCGCACCCCGTCGTCGCGCGCGTGGCCGCGGCCAGTGCCGCCGCGTCCCGGGCGCCGCCGTGCCAGGCGTCCTTCAGCCGCTTCCTGGTGACGTTGTTGCAGTGGCAGACCACGGCGTCGTCCGGCGGTTCCCCGCCACCCGTGTAGGTGCCGTCGGCGCCGGTCAGCAGGGCCAGCAGGTCGGCCGGGACGGGGGCGTCCCGGGCGTGCAGCAGGGTCACCGCGGCGACCGCCCGCGCCGAGCCGGCCACCACCCCGTGGCGGATCCGGCCCTCGCGCAGCACCAGCCGGGCGTACCGGCCCCGCGCCGGGTCCCGCAGCGTCACGGTCCTGTCGCCCTCCGCGCCGTCCCGGCCGGACGGCAGCACGACGAGGTCCTTGCCGGGCAGGCGCGGGCGCAGCGCGTGCCGTCCGGCCCGGTGGACGGTGTCCTCGCCCGTGAGGATCCGGGCCAGCGTGTCCGCCTGTTCCCAGGCCCCGAGCACGGTCGTGCCGGGAGTGCCGTCCTGTTCGGCGCAGTCGCCGATGGCGTGGACGCGCGGGTCGGCGGTCCGCAGCCGGGCGTCCACGAGGACCCCCTCGGCCACCGGCAGCCCGGCGGCCCGCGCCAGCCGCGTCTGCGGCGCGGTGCCGGTGCACACCAGCACGGTGCCCGCCGCCAGGACCTCGCCGTCGTCCAGAACGACCTTGCCCGGCACGTACTCGGCGGCCCGCCGGCCCAGCCGCAGGGTGACCCCCCGTTCGGCCAGCCACTGAGCCACGACGGCACCGCCGGCCGCGTCCAGGTGCCGGTCCATCGGGTGTGCCGCGGGATGCGCCAGCACCACCTCGCGCCCGGCCCGGCGCAGCGCGAGCGCCGCCTCCACCCCGCGCGTCCCGCCGCCGACGACCACGACCGGCCCCTCGGACAGCGGCCGGCAGTCGGCCGCCGCGCGCAGGACGCGCACCCCCTCCGCGAGCCGGCCGTGCCGGTCGGTGAGCCCCGGCACCGCGGGCACCCGAGCCCGGGCACCGGTGGCCAGGACGAGGGTGTCGTAGGGCAGTTCGCGGCCGTCCGCGGTGCGCACCGTGCGCAGCGCCCGGTCGACGCCGGTCACCCGCACCCCGGTCAGCAGCCGCACCGGACCCGGCAGCGCCGGCAGCGCGAGCCGTCCGCTCTCCAGCGAACCGTCCAGCACCGAGCCCAGCAGCGCCCGGTGGTACGGGGCACGCGGTTCGGCGCCGACCACGGTGATCCCGCCACCGTGGCCGTGGTGGACCAGGCGCTCGGCCAGCCGGTGCGCGGCCGGGCCGCCGCCCACGATCAGTACCCGGCTCACGACCGCTCACCCACCGGCGTCACGCGCACCGCGGACACCTTGAACTCCGGCATGCGGCTGCGCGGGTCGAGCGCGTCCCCGGTGAACAGGTTGGCCCGGGCCGCGCCCGGATAGTGGAACGGCACGAACACCGTGTCCTCGCGCGCGGTGCGGGTCACCCGGACCCGGGCCCGGGTGCTTCCGTGCACCGACGCCACCTCGGCCGGCGCCCCGTCGGCCAGGCCGAGGCGCCGGGCGGTGTCGGGGTGGACCTCGACGAACGCCTCGGGCGCCGCCTCGGCCAGCTCGGGCACCCGGCGGGTCTGCGCGCCCGACTGGTACTGGGCGAGCACCCGGCCGGTCGTCCCGTACAGCGGGAACCGGGCGTCGGGCTCGCGGGCGGGCGGCCGGTGCTCGAGGGCCGCGAACCGGGCCCGGCCGTCCGGATGGGCGAACCGGTCCAGGAACGCCCTGGGCGTGCCCGGATGGTCGCCGCCGGGCACGGCCGGGCACGGCCAGTGCAGCGCCTCCCCGGCGTCGAGCCGCGCGTAGCTGATCCCGGAGTAGTCCGCCGGGGCGCCCGCCGAGGCCCGGCGCAGCTCGTCGAAGACCTCCCGGGGGCGCACCGGGAAGCGCTCGGGGGGCTGGCCGAGCCGGACCGCGAGGGCGTGCAGCAGCTCCAGGTCCGTGCGGACCCCCGGCGGCGGGCTCAGGTGGGCGCGCCGGCGCAGCACCCTGCCCTCCAGCCCGGTCAGCGTGCCCTCCTCCTCGGCCCACTGCGCCACCGGCAGCACCACATCCGCCAGCGCCGCCGTCTCGGACGGCACGAAGTCGGCCACCACCAGCAGGTCCAGCGCGGACAGACGCTCGGTGACATGGGCGGCCCGGGGTGCGGAGACCACCGGGTTCGAGCCGAACACCAGCAGCGCGCGCGGTCCCTCGGGGGTGCCGAGGGAGTCCAGGAGTTCGTAGGCGCTGGGCCCGGGCCCCGGCAACGCGTCCGGGTCGACGCCCCACACGGACGCCACGTGCGCGCGGTCCGCGGGGTCGGTCAGCGAACGGTAGCCGGGGAGCTGGTCGGCCTTCTGGCCCATCTCCCGGCCGCCCTGACCGTTGCCCTGCCCGGTCAGGGTGCCGAAGCCGCTGCCCGCCCGGCCCGGCAGACCGAGCGCCAGCGCCAGGCCGATGAAGGCGGCGACGGTGTCGGAGCCCTTGCTGTGCTGTTCCGCGCCCCGCCCGGTCAGGACGTGGGCGCGGCGGGCCCCGGCGAGCATCCGCACCGCTTGGCGCATCTCCGCCACCGGCACGCCGGTGACCGCCTCGACGCGCTCCGGCCACCAGGCGGCGCAGCTTTCCCAGGCCGCCTCGAAGCCGGTGGTGCGGGCGTCCACGTACTCCTTGTCCACCAGCCCCTCGGTGACCGCCAGGTGCAGCAGGCCGAGGGCGAGGGCGAGGTCGGAGCCGGGGACCGGCTGGAGGTGCAGCGCGGCGCGCTCGGCGGTCCGGGTGCGGCGCGGGTCGACGACGACGAGGTCCGCCCGCTCCAGGTGGCGCATCAGCGGTGGCATGGTCTCCGCCGGGTTGGCACCGGCCAGCAGCACCACGTCGGAGTCGTCCAGGTCGGTCACCGGGAACGGCAGCCCCCGGTCCAGGCCGAAGGCCGCGACCGTCGCGGCGGCGGCGGAGGACATGCAGAAGCGGCCGTTGTAGTCGATCCGGCTGGTGCCCAGCGCGACCCGCGCGAACTTGCCCAGCGTGTACGCCTTCTCGTTGGTCAGCCCGCCGCCGCCGAACACCGCGACCGCGTCGGCGCCGTACCGCTCCCGGGTCCGGCGCAGCCGCCCGGCGACCAGGTCGAGCGCGGCCTCCCAGGAGGCCGGCGCGAGGACGCCGTCGGCGCCGCGCACCAGCGGGGTCAGCAGCCGCCCCGGGGTGCCGAGCAGGGCGGGCGCGGTCCACCCCTTCTGGCACAGACCGCCCCGGTTGACGGGGAAGTCCGGCGAGGGACGCACCCCCACCCGGCCCGGTCCGCCGGACAGCTCGGTGGAGCACTGGAGCGCGCAGTACGGGCAGTGCGTCGTCGTCTCGGGCAGGTCCGCCGGGGTTCGCGGGCCGCGCCCGCCCGCCTCACCGGACATGGGAGGACCGCACTCGTTCCGAGCCCGGCAGGGCACCGGCCGCGCCCGCGCCGCGCAGGTACATCACGCGGATCAGCACCGCGCAGAGCCCGTAGAAGCCGAGGAAGGCGTAGAACGCGGGCTCCCCGGTGCCCAGTTCGCCGTACGAGGAGCGGAACGCCAGGTTGATGGCGACGCCGCCGAGCGCGCCCACCGCCCCCGCGATGCCGATGACCGCCCCGGTCAGCCGGCGCGAGCGGGCGAAGGCCGCGGCGGCGTCCCGCCCGGAGGTGACGGCCTCCTCCGCCTGCCGGGCGAACACCGCGGGAATCATCTTGTACGTCGAGCCGTTGCCGACCCCGCTCATCACGAACAGCGCGGTGAAACCGGCCACGAACAGCGCGAAGGAATCGCTGCGGGTGGCGACCAGCAGCACCCCGGTCCCGCCCGCCATCCCGGCGAACGCCCACAGCGTCACCCGCGCCCCGCCCCACCGGTCGGCGACCCGGCCGCCCAGCGGACGTGCCACCGAGCCGAGCAGCGGCCCGAGGAAGGTGAACGAGGCCGCCTCGAGGGGCGTGGAGCCGAACTGGTTCTGCAGCACCAGGCCGAAGGCGAACCCGAAACCGATGAAGGAGCCGAAGGTGCCGATGTACAGCAGCGAGATCCACCAGGTGTGGGGATTGGCGACGGCCTCGCGCTGCGCGCCCGGCTCGGTGCGGATCACGGCCACGTTGTCCATCCGCAGCGCGGCCAGCACCGACACCAGCGCGATCAACGGCAGGTAGCAGGCGGCCACGTAGGCGGGGTGGGTGTCGCCGAACGCGGAGATCACCAGCAGACCGAGCAGCTGCACCGCGGCCACGCCCAGGTTGCCGCCGCCCGCGTTCAGGCCGAGCGCCCAACCCTGGTGGCGCTGCGGGTAGAAGGCGGTGATGTTCCTCATCGAGGAGGCGAAGTTGCCGCCGCCCGCCCCGGCCAGCGCGCCGATCACCAGGAACACCCACAGCGGGGTGCCGGGCCGCTGCACGAAGTACGTCGTCAGCCCGGTCGGCACCAGCAGCACCAGCGAGGCGAACACGGTCCAGTTGCGGCCCCCGAAGCGGGTCACCGCCTGGCTGTAGGGCAGCCGCAGCAGCGCGCCCGACAGCGTGGGCACCACCACCAGGAGGAACTTCTCGTCCGGTGCGAAGTCCAGCCCGATCCTCGGCGACATGAACAGCACCAGGACCGACCACATGCTCCACACCGAGATACCGATGTGCTCGGCGGCCATCGACAGCACGAGGTTGCGCCGGGCGACGCGGCGTCCACCGCGCTCCCACCGCTGCTCGTGCTCGGGATCCCAGTTCTCGATCCACCGCCCTCGGGCGGCACCTGCGCGGGTCATCTTCTCCTCGGCTTTCCGGGGCGTCGAGCCGTCGCCCGGCGGGTTGGGGCGACGGCTTGCGGGGAGGGGGGTCAGGACCGCAGGGCACGGTCCACCAGGGCGGTCGCGGCGCCGGTGTACCCTGCCGGGTCGCACAGCGCGGGCAGTGCGCCCGCCACCTCGGGCGGCAGTCCGGGCAGCTCGCCCAGCACCTCGGCCAGCGGGCGGCCGGTCTCCGCGGCCTCCCGCGCGGCCTCCGTCAGCAGAGCGCGGGCGCGGGCTCTGCCGAGCACCGGGGCGAGCCGCGCGGCCACCCGCTCCGAGACGACCTGACTGGACGACAGATCGAGATTGGCGCGCACGCGCCCGGTACGGACCTGCAGGCCCTCGGCGAGTTCGGCCGCGGTGCGGGCCGCGCCGCCGGACAGCCGCAGGCACTCCCGCAGCAACTGCCACTCGGCGTGCCACGCCCCCGCGGACCGTTCGTCCTCGGAGACCAGGCACCCCGTCAGCGCCGCGGCGAGCGCCGGCACCTGGAGCGCCGCGGCACGCACCATGGTCGCCAGCACCGGATTGCGCTTGTGCGGCATCGCCGAGGAACCGCCGCGTCCCGGACCGCCCGGCTCCGCGACCTCCCCGACCTCGGTACGCGCCAGCGACTGCACGTCGACCGCGAACTTGCCGAGCGCGCCCGCCGTGAAGGCGAGCGCGGACGCCAGGTCGGCGACCGGGGTGCGCAGCGCGTGCCAGGGCAGCACCGGCACGGCGAGCCCCGTCTCGGCGGCGAACGCCTCGGCCAGCTCCGCGGCGTACCCGTCCGGGGCGGGTCGCGGCCCGTCCGCCGCGTACTCCAGATACCCGGCCAGGGTGCCGGCCGCCCCGCCCAGGGAGACGGGGAGCCCGCCCTCCTGGATCCGGGCCAGCCGGGCGTCGGCGTCCAGGACCAGTGCCCGCCAGCCCGCCGCCCGCAGCCCGAACGTCGTCGGGACCGCGTGCAGGGCCAGGGTCCGGGCCACCGCGAGGGTGTCCCGGTGCCGCCCGGCCAGCGCCGCCAGCGCCCCGGCCGTGCGCGCGAGGTCCGCCCGCACCAGCGCGAGGGCCCGGCGGGCCACCAGCATGGCGCCGGTGTCGAAGACGTCCTGGCTGGTGGAGCCCCGGTGCACGTACTCCGCCGCCGACGGGTCCGCCTCGGCCACCACCGCCGTGAACGCCTTCACCAGGCCCACCACCGGGTTGGCGGTCTCCCGGGCGGCGAGCGCCAGAGCACGAGCGTCGAGGCGATCGGCGTCGGCGGCCCGGGTGATGGCCTCGGCCGCCTCCTTCGGCACTCTCCCCAGCGACGCCTGGGCCCGGGCCAGCGCCGCCTCCGCGTCCAGCATGGCCTGGAGCCAGGCCCGGTCGCCGGTGGCCGCCTCGACCGGCGACCCGGCCCGCACCGGCGACAGCAGCCCGTCGTCGGCCCAGGACGGCGAGGGGCTCACACGATCACCCCGGCGGGCAGGCCGGTGCCCGCGTCCACCGGCCGTACCCCGTCAGGCACCCGGGCCACCGGCGGCAGCTCCAGCACCGTGCGGGCGATGGCGTCGGAGTCGCCCAGGGTCACCGAGTCCACCCCGGGGCGGATACCGGCCGCGGTCACCCAGTGCACCGACTCCGTCGGCACCCCGTAGGCGAAGCGCCGCGGGTGGGCCCGCCCCCGGCCGTCGAGGAGCCGGTAGGGGCGCTCGGTGACCGCCAGACCGCCGGTCTCGTAGTCACCGCCGCCCGCGCCCGCGATCCGGAACGGCGCGGCCTGGTCGGTGTCGAGCAGGTGCCGCAGCAGCGGGTCGTCGGTGCGCCGCAGGTCCGGCTCCGGCAGCCGAGCCTCCACCAGCGCGGAGGCCGCCACCGGTTCGCCCGGCACCGAGGCCGAGTGCGCGAGGAACAACTGCGCCGTGGTGTCGATGCGCACCTGGGTGCCCGGACCCGTCACCGTCAGCACACCGGCCTCGATCAGCGCGATCATCTCCTCGATCCGGGAGGCCGGCGGTCCGATCGACAGGAACGCGTTGAGCGGCGTGTACCAGCCCTCCAGGTCGTCGCGGTGCGAACCGCCCTCCAGACCGCCGTGGTCGACCGCGAGCCGGATCTCGTTGCGCAGGTCGCGCAGCACGTCCAGGGCCGCCTTCAGCGGACCGCTGACATTGCCCCGCCGGGACTCGGCGACGTCCTTGCGCAGATAGTCCAGCAGCCACCCGGTGAAGTCGGCGCGATCGGCGAAGACGCGGTCGCCGTAGGGCCGCGACAGCCGCTCCCAGTCCCAGCGCTCGTCGGCCGCGATGCCGAACGAGTCCAGCACCGCCGCCGTGTCGGCGCCCGCCGCCAGGTACCGCTCGGCCAGTTCCTCGCCGCGCTCCCGCTCGCCGCGCGCGGCCAGCAGCGCCCGGTAGTAGACGCTCTGCACCTCGCGGGAGATCAGCGGCCACAGGTCGGTGCCGAAGTTCACCGGAGCGCCGGCGGCCGCGCGCTCGCGGAGCGTGGCGATGTACTCGGGGGTCAGCAGCCGCGGGAAGTACCGCCCGGTGGCGCCCTTCTCGTTCTCGCCGCGCGCGTGGTAGGGGACGCCGCGGCGGGAGAACGCGAACAGCTTCGGCTCGCTGCCCGAGCGCCGGTACACCAGCCCGCCCTCGGCACGGCGCTCGAACCGGCCGCCGCGGCCCAGCGTGAACAGGGCCATGTGGTCGAAGAAGTTGAGGCCCAGACCGCGCAGCAGCACGTTCTGGCCCGGTTGGATGCCGCTGAGGTCCAGGTCGGCGGGGTTGGCCGGGGTGACGTAGGTCAGGTGGTGGATGCGGGCCAGGCTCGCGGTGCGGGCCTCGCGCGCCGACAGCCGGGCGGGCACGTGGCCCTGCGCCATGATGATGGCGTCCAGGTCGTTGAGCCGGGTGCCGTTCTCCAGGCGGATGCCCTGCGGGCCGCCCGGCACGCCGTGGGTGTCGGCTGCCGCGACCGCGCGCGAACGGTGCACCAGCACCTCGACGTGGGCGGGCGCGGACCCGGTGATGCGCTCGAAGCAGTCCTTCAGGTAGCGGCCGTAGAAGGCGCGCGTCGGGTAGGAGTCGGGGCCCAGCCGCCCGGCCTCGGCCAGGGTGGTGGCGTCGTGCCGCGCGGGGTCCCCGAGCAGCGCCAGCGTCTGCGCCCACTCGTAGAGGCTCGGACCCGGCTCGATGGGGCCGTCGATGCCCGCGCTGTCGTCGGTGAAGACGGTGATCTGCGAGGCCACGGTGTTCATCAGCAGGTGCTGCGACTGCTCCGCGCGCCACACGGTGCCCGCGCCGGGCGCCGAGGGGTCGACGACGTGGACCGTGACCTTGCTGTGGGCGGGGGAGCGGCGCTCGTTGGCCAGCAGACGCTCAAGCACCGACAGCCCGCGGGGGCCGGCACCGATGATGCAGACCTCGAGGGTGCTGTTCATCTGGGTGGAATCCATTTCTGGGCGGGGGGCCGGCGGCCGGGTAAGGGGGCGGCCGCCGGTCCCGGGGCGGGAAGGGGGCGGGAACGGGTGCGGCGGTGGAGGTCAGCCGGCCGGGGCGTCCGCGACCAGACGCGCCAGCTCCAGGCGCTTGATCTTGGTGGTGGCGGTCTGCGGGAGGTCCTCCAGCCGCCACTGCACGGGCGCGCCGAGTGTCGGCAGGTCCACGACCGCGGACTTCCAGGCCAGTTCGTCCAGTGGCGCGTCGTCGCGCGTGCACACCACGGGCACCGCGCGGCCGTCCGGGCCGGGGATGATGATGACCTCGACCAGCTCCGGCAGCCGGGTGAACAGCTTGTCCTCGATCTCCAGGGTGGACTGCACCCCGGGGATCTCGTCCACCTCGCGGTCCAGCAGGTGCAGGCAGCCGAACCGGGTCCGGAAGCCCAGGTCGCCCATGCGCCACCAGCCGTCGTTGACCTGCTTCTGCCAGCGGCCGTGCTCCCCGAGGTAGGTGACGATCCGCCCGTCGCTGCGGACCTCGATGAAGCCGGGGTTCTCCTTGGAGACCGGCGCGCCGTTGCGGCTGACCACCCGCACCCCGGTCATGCCGGGGAACGGCACACCCACGCAGCGGCCGTTGAAGTCGGTGCCGTCCTTCAGCGAGTAGGTGCGCGCGGCGATCGGGCCCACCTCGCTCTGGCCGTACGCCTGCGCGAACCGCCGGCCCTTGCGGCGGGACCCCTTCAGCAGGGTGTTCACCGTGCGCGGGTGGATGGCGTCGAAGGTGCTGGAGAAGTACTTCACGTTGGCCAGCGGCCCGCGCGGGTCGTCGGCCAGCACCTCCCAGCGCAGGAACGTGTTCGGGTGGGCCTCGATGAACCCGGGCGGGACCTGCGCGAAGAGGTCACCGACGGTCGCCGGGTCGTCGTCCCGCAGCACGATCAGCGGATGCCCCTGGAGGATCGAGATGGGCATCGCCGTGAACATCCGCGAGTGCACGAACGACACGTGCACCGCGACGGGTTCGCTGCGGCGCACCGCGCTCTTCACGACGGTGGCCTGGGGGCGGTAGCGGGCCTGGAAGCTCATGCCGGTGTGCACGGCCAGCTTCGGCGTGCCGGTGGTGCCCGAGGTGTGGGTGATGAGCGTGGGGTGGTCGATGGGCATCGACACCGCCGGCACCCGCTCGACACCGGCCAGCGAGGCGAACGAGACGGCCCCCTCGTGCTCGCCGGAGGCGAGGAGCACCTCGCGGGAGAGGTCGAAGACCTCGGCGGGCAGGTGGTGGTCGAGCTTGTCCCGGTCGGTGACCAGGAACGGGCGGCCGACCCGGCGGAGCAGCTCGGCGACGGTGGCGCCGTCCAGCTTCGGGGACAGCAGCACCGGGATGGCGCCGGTGCGGGCGACGGCACAGGCGAGGAGGGAGATGTCGAAGCCGTCGCTCTTGTGCACCACCACGTGGTCGCCGGGCCGCGCGCCGACCGACCACAGGCGGGAGGCGAAGTCGTCCACCAGGTCGGCCAGTTCGGTCAGCGTCGCGCGCCGTCCGAGCTGCGGGGCGATGTCGAGGTCGTGGTCGAGGATCACGAGATTCGCCGGATGCCTGGCGGCGGCCCGGTCGAAAAGCGTGCCGAGTCGAATTCCCTTGCTTCCTATTCGCTGGAGAAACATGTAACCGATCTCTCGTCCATGGCTGCGGAATCCTGAGGGGAGTGCGAAGTGCTCAACTTCACGCCGGTGCGGGCGGACCGTGCCGGGCGGGGCCCAAAACGCGGGTCAGCCGGCCTCGATGACGGCCTTGATCCGGGCCAGCGTGTCGTCGAGGTCCTGGGCGAGCTTGGCGGTCCAGTCCACGACGAACCGCTTGCGGCCGTCCTCGTCGAGGTCCGCGACGATCTTGTGGATGCCGGCCGTTGCCTTGCCCATCCGGAAGTGGTGGATGAGCCAGGAGGTGCCGTCGCCGGCGTCCTCGATGTCGAAGCCCCACACGGATTCCTGGTCCTCACGGGCGTGGGTGAGCATCATCCAGCGGAAGGTCCGGCCGGGTTCGGCGGCCACCACGCGGGCCTCGGTGTACCAGGTGCCGCGCACCAGCGGGGCCCAGCCGACGACGTCCTCGCTGCGCAGGTTCTCGCCGCGGAAGACCGAACCGACGGCCGAGGGCGCGCCCTCGATCCACTCGCCGCCCATGCACTCGGGGCTCCACTCCTTGGAGCGGGCCAGGTCGCTGACGACGGAGTAGATCTTTCCCGGGGACGCCGCGACGCGAATGCGGGCGTCGAGTTCGAAGAGCGGGGAATTGTCGATGATGGTTTCTGTGTTGGCGGTCATGGCGGCAATACTGCCGACGCGCCGGGAAAGCCTGCAATCGAGCCGCTCGGGGTACGTCAAGTTCAATTCCGGCCCCGGCGACGGTTTTCGCACCGGGCGCCGGCCGGGTGCGCCGGAGGAATTCGGGGGGGGCGAATGCCGGGTAATCGAGTCCCGGGCGGAAAGGGGTGCGCGCCGGGGCGGGCTCCGCGAGACGTCCTGCCTCACGGAGCCCGCCCCGGCGTCGCGTACGGTGCTGACGTCGCGTACGGGCGTGGCGTCGCGTACGGGCGTGGCGACAAGCTCTCAGTCGCGTACACGCAGCACGAGTTTGCCCGTGACCTTGCCCCCGTCCAGCCGGCGGTGCGCCTCGGCCGCCTCGGCGAGCGGCAGCACCTCGGTGGTGCGGGGCCGCAGCCGCCCCGCCGCCAGCAGACCGCCGATGCCGCGGGCCGCGTCGGCGAGCTGTGCGGTGTCCGCGTGCGAGATGGCGAAGCCGCGCACCGAGCGGTCCCTCAGGTACAGGGCGCCCACCGGCAGCACCGGCCGGGTGCGCAGACCGGCCAGGACCACGATCCGGCCCCGGCCGGCCAGCAACTCCACCGCCGTCTCCAGGTCGTTGCGTCCGGAGGTGTCCACATGGACGTCCACACCGTCCGGGGCGGCGGCCCGGATCAGTCCGGGGACGTCGTCCGCGCGATAGTCCACGACCGTGTCGGCGCCCAGGGAGCGGACGTACTCCGCGTCGCGTGCGGCGGCGACCGCGACGACGCGCGCACCGGCGTGGACCGCCATCGTCACCAGGGCGCTGCCCACGTTGCCGGCGGCGCCGAGCACCGCGACGGTCTCCCCGGCCCGGAGCCCGCCGTGCGTGAACAGCGCCAGGTGCGCGGTCGCGGCCGGGTGGGCGAGGGCCACGGCGTCGACCGGATCGACACCGTCGGGCAGGTGGTAGAGCCGGTCCACGGGGACCACCGCCCGCTCGGCGGCGGCGCCCTGGCGGCCGTCGTGGCCGAGGCTGTTGGACCAGACCCGGTCGCCGACGCGGAAGCGGGTGGCCGCGGCACCGGCCGCGACGACGGTCCCGACCAGGTCGCGGCCGATGACGAAGGGGAACTCCACGGGGGTGCGCCAGGCGCCTGAGCGCACGAAGGTGTCGACATGGTTGACGGCACTCACCTCGACGTCGACCAGCACATCGTGCGGGCCCGGCGCGGGCGGCGGCAGCTCCCCGAACCGTATGAGGTCGGGGGAGCCGAGCTGGGTGATGTAGGCGGCACGCATGTTCACGGAGTCTGGCACCCGGGCGACCCCGGCGGACGGGACGGCGGCGAACGGGGGCCGGGGTGTGTCAGGTCGGGGCCCCGGTGTGTCAACTCGGCGTGCGGCCGCGGCCGGCCGCGGCCCGCGGTGCGGTCGACGTGGAACGCCGCGGGCGCTGCCCGTGCCCGGCGGTGTGTCAACTCCGCACCGTCCGGCGGCCCCCGCGCTCCTACGCTGCCGCCCATGTCTCTCCCCCCGCCCACGGACGTCACGCCGGGCGACCCGCGGATGGCCGCCCATGTACGGCCGCTGGTCCTGGCCCTGCGGCCCGCGCTCACCGAGGCCGAGTTCGACCGGTTCGCCGTCGAGGCGCACGCACAGGGCCTGGTCTTCACCGCCGCGTACGACGAGCACGGCCACTGCGTGGCGGCGGCCACCCACCGCGTCCTGGCGACCAGCCGGGGCCGCGTCCTCTTCGTCGACGACCTCGTCACCGACCCCGCCCACCGCTCTGCCGGCGTCGGAGCCCGCCTGTTCGCCCACCTCGCCGCCCGCGCCCGCGACGCCCACTGCGCACGCGTGGAGCTGGACTCCGGCGTCACCAACCACGTCGCCCACCGCTTCTACCACGCCCGCCGCATGCGCATCACGGCCCTGCACCTCGCCCTGGAGGTCGCCGACGGATGAGCGCCTTTGCCGCGCCTTGGCCGGACCTCGACCACTCGCGCCGATCGTCGGCACGGCACACCGCCGCCGTACGCGCGCCGCAGCGAGCCGCGCTGCCGGCCCACCGGACTCGAACCAGGAAGCGGAAGACTCTCCCGATGAACGACCCCACCACCACCCCGCGCCGGCCGGGGCAGTCCGCCCCCGACGGGCTCCCCGAGCTGACGGCCTCGCTGGCGCGGGACCTCACCACCGGCACCTGGCTGCCCGGCCCCCTAGAGCGCCGGCTCGCCCGGCGCCTGCTCGACGCCTGCGCGGGCGACGGCGCCCTGACCGCCGAGCGTCTCCGCGCCGTCCTCTGGGAGGGCGACATCGCCCTCACCCACGCCGGGGAGGGCCGCCTGGCGACCCTCTTCGCCCGGCTCGCGGCCTCCACGACCCCGCCCTCGCCCGGCGGGCGGCCCCCGCTCGCGGCGCCGCCCCCGCCCGTCGCGCCGCCCGTGCCCGGGACCGCGGCCGAGGCGGCCGAAGACGCCCGCGAGAACGCCCGCGTCAGCGCCCTCGCCCTGATCGAACGCCTCGCCGAGGAAGGAACCGACACCCGTGTCCGTGACTGAGACCCCGACCGGTCCCCCGAGCCGCCCCGTCGCCGTCGACTTCTGGTTCGACCCCGTATGCCCCTGGGCGTGGATGACCTCGCGCTGGCTGCTGGAGGTCGCCGAGCGGCGCCCCCTGGACATCCGCTGGCGCCTCATGAGCCTGGCGGTGCTCAACGAGGGCCGCGAGGACCTCCCGGAGCGGTACCGGCGCCTGCTGACGGAGGGCTGGGCGCCGGTCCGCCTGGTCGCCGCCGCACAGCGCAAGTACGGCGACGAGGTCACCGGCCGGCTCTACACCGCGCTCGGCACCCGTATCCACGTCCAGGGCCTCGGCCCCACCCGGGAGGCGCTCGCGGGGGCCCTCCAGGACATCGGGCTGCCCCCGGATCTCCTCGACGAGACCGGTGCCGACACCTGGGACGCGGACGTGCGCGCCTCCCACCAGGAGGGCATCGACCACGTGGGGGAGGAGGTGGGCACCCCCGTGATCGCGCTGCCCGGACCCGACGGCACCCGCAGGGCGTTCTTCGGCCCGGTCGTCACCCCCGCCCCGCGCGGCGAGGCGGCCACCCGGCTCTGGGACGGCCTGCTGCTCCTGGCCGCCACACCGGGCTTCCACGAACTCAAGCGCACCCGCACCCAGGGGCCGGTCTTCGACTGAACGGCGGCACGTGGGCGTTGACCGCCCACCGCACATCGCCGACCGGCCGACCGTTGACGGCGGAGCGCAGCCGACGCGGCTCGGGGCCTCCGCCCCGGACCACGGGCCCCGAGCCAAGGCTCCGCAGCCGCCCCCCACGGCCCGCGCCGCCCCGACCCCGTACCGGGCGGCGCGGACCGCCTGACGCGCCCCGGCCTCCACTACCGGGGCGCGCGTCTCATGCGCCGGCCGGCGCGGCCGCGGCCGGCCGGCGTTCCGCCTCCGGCTCGGACGCGGGCGGCGCCGGAACCCGCAGGGCGACCAGGCCGAGCACGGCGAAGAACAGCGCCCACCCCGCCCAGGCCGTCCAGTTCCCGCCCACCCCCACGCTGATCAGCGGCGGGCCCACCACCGTGGTGGCGGCGAACCCCATGTTGAAGGCGGCGAGATGAGCGGTGCGCCGGCCCTTCGGAATGTGCAGCAGCGCCGCCCCCGTGGACCCGGCGACGATCAGCAACTCGCCCAGCGACAGCAGCACCGCCGCCGCGATCACCACGGCCAGGTCCGGCCACCTCCCGCCCAGCACGGTCAGCGGCACCACCGCCGCGCCGAGCCCGGCCAGCAGGCCGCCGCGGCACATCAGACCCCGGGCCCGCGGCAGCCGCTCCGACCCCCGGCTCAGCCGTACCTGGAGCGCCACGACCAGCACCGTGTTCAGCAACTGCACCACCGTCACGCTCCACGGCGGCGCCTGGGTGCGCTGCACGATCCAGAGCGGCAGGCCGATGCCCAGCAGCAGCGCCGACAGCGTGAACGCACCGTACAGGGCGGTGATCCCGAGGAACGCCCGGTTGCGCAGGATCCCGGCCCGCCGGTCGCCGGCCCGGCGCTCGGGCGCCACCGCCTCGGCGGGGAAGCTCCGGCAGATCACCGCGCAGCACAGGAACAGCACCGCGGACCCCAGCAGCACCGCCCGGTACACCCAGGCCTCCCCGGCGGCGATCGCGACGCCCGCGGGCAACGCCCCGGCCGCCATCCCGGCGTTGCGCAGCGTCCGCAGCCGCGCCAGCGCCCCCACCGCCTGCCCGTCCGGGACCCGGCTGATCAGCCCCGACTCGATCAGCGGACCGATGCCGCGGCTGAGCAGCCCGGCGACCGCGGCGGCCAGCAACGCCTGCCCGAAGGAGGCGACCGCGGCCAGCGCCACGAAGGCCGCGCACCGGACCGCGAAGAGCACGCCCAGTACGGCGCGCACCCCGAACCGTTCGGCGGCCCGCGCGATGGGCATGGCACCGAGCAGCGAGGTCACCCCCGAGGTGCCCAGCACCACGCCGACCTGGTGGTTGGTCAGGCCGGCCGCCTGGTCGAGGAAGAGCACCGACAGCGAGAGGTACATGCCGAGCCCGACCGCGTCGAACAGCCCGACGGCGTACAGCCCGCGCCCGGTACCGCCCTTGGGCGCGGCGGACGGCGCGGACCCGGG
Source organism: Streptomyces sp. NPDC085944 (assembly GCF_040686295.1). Lineage (NCBI taxonomy): Bacteria > Bacillati > Actinomycetota > Actinomycetes > Kitasatosporales > Streptomycetaceae > Streptomyces > Streptomyces sp. NPDC085944. The sequence continues at coordinate 104,104 of NZ_JBFBJX010000005.1, forward strand.
GACGGCCGCCTCACTCACGGTCGGCTCCGGTGGGCGCGTCGAACCCCGGCACCAGCCGGATGTCCAGGGCCTCCTCGACCCGCCGGGTCACCGCGCGGGCGGTGGCCACGTCCGGCGCCTTCACCAGGAAGCTGACCAGGTGCAGCGTGCCGTGCCGGCTCACCCGCTGGCCGGGCGAGAAGCGCGGGGCGACGTAGACCAGTTCGGGGAACGCCTCCAGCACCCGTTCGACGGGCGTCTGCGCGGCGATCCGCCACACGCCGACGGGGATCGGCAGGAACCGGAGCAGGGCGACGCCGTCGAACTCCGGCAGCGCGCTGGGCGCCAGCCCGAGCGCGCTGCGCCCGATCTGGGCGGCGTAGTCGTACCCGGCCGCCGCCTCGAACATCACCGGCAGCGGGCCGCCCGCCCGCGCGTTGACCTCTATGATCTTCGGTCCCTCGTCGGTCAGCGCGATCTCGGTGTGCACCGCGCCCGAGGTCAGTCCGATCGCCCGGATCGCCCGGTCGGCGACGTCGGTGACGGCCGCCCTCGTGGCGGGGGCCAGCCGGCTGGGCAGCACCACGCCCTCCTCGGCGTAACCGTGCTCCAGCGGCAGCCGGTCGGAGACGGCGAGATGGTACGCCGTTCCGGAGACCAGCAGCGACTCCACGCTGCAGTAGGCGGCGTAACCGCTGTCGCCGTCCGCCTCCAGCTCCATCCGCTCCTCCAGCAGGTACGCCTCGTCGGACTGGAGGAAGGCGGTCTTCTCGGCGCGGGCCGCCGTGAACGCGTGGATCAGTTCGGCGTACGTGGAGACCCGCCGCACGTTCTGGCTGCCCGCACCCAGCGAGGGCTTGAACACGCCGGGCAGGCCGACCCGGGCGGCGGCCGCCGCCAGGTCGCGTTCGCTGGTGATCACCTCGAACCCGGGGGAGGGGACGCCGCTTTCGGCGAAGAGCAGCCGTTGGCGCGCCTTGGACTGGGCGACGGTCACCGCCTCGGGCGAGTTGCCCGGCAGGCCCAGCCGGGCGGCGATCTCGGCCTGCGGGCGCAGCAGCAGCTCGGAGTAGGTGACCACGCCGTCCAGCGGCAGCCGGCCGTGCAGCGCGGCGGCGGCCTCGACGGCGGCCGGCAGATCGGCCGCGTCCAGGAACTCGCCCCGCAGCCCGCGCTCCTCCCAGGAGGCCCGCACGGGATCGGAGGGCCGCCAGGCGGTGACGTACACGACGCTGACGGTGTCGGTCAGGGTGGACAGTGAGTCGATGGCCTCGTCGGGGGCGAGGCCGCCGATCCCGGCGAGGAGCAGGAGGTGGGGGGAAGCCATGGGAGGAGACCTTTCACGAAGGGGCCACCGAAGGGGCCGACGGACGAGCCGCCGAAGGGGCAGGACAGGGCGGACGCGGGGTGACGGGTGACGGTGGACGACGGGGCGGACGGGGACACGGGATGACGCGGCGGACGGGGTGACGGGGCGCGGTCGGGCGGGTCAGGACGAGTCCGGCGCACGCGCCGGGAAGGACAGGAGCTCGGCGGCGAGCGCGTCGAGCCGCGCGTCGAGGAAGTCCAGCGGCGGTCCGGACACCAGGTCGGCCGCGGTGGTGGCCACATGGGTCGGAGCGGCCCAGCCGCCCAGCGCCCGCACCACCGTGCGCAACTGGTCGCAGGCGGTGCCCGCGCCGCGCGGACCGCCGCCCGCGGCGATCAGGCCGACCGGACGGCCGGCCAGTGCGTCACCGGTCAGGTGGTCCAGGGCGTTCTTCAACAGCGCGCTGTACGAGCCGTGGTAGACCGGCGTCGCCAGCACCACCGCCTCGCACCCGGCGGCGAGCGCCCGCAGTTGCGCGGTCTGGCTGCCGGGCGGCGGCTCGTCGTACTCCTCCAGGCGGTGCGCCTCGGGGAACTCCACCGCCAGGTCCACCAGCCGGAACCGGGACCCGCCCCGCGTCAGCCGCTCGCCCGCCCGCAGCAGGATCTCGCGGGACACCGAGCCCTTCGCCGCGCTGCCGAGGATGCCGAGAATCACGACCCCGCCTCCCTCGCCGCGGGCCCGGTCACGATCCGCACCTCGCGCTCGGCCCGGTCCACCAGCGCCGCCAGCCCCTCGGGGGTGTCGTGCACGAAGACGTGGGTGCTGATCCCGGTGCCGGAGAACGTCGACGCGGGGACGGCGGCCCCGACCCGCGCCCGCACCGTGCGGGCGTGTGCGTCACCGGCCACCGCCGAGTCGTCGTACTCCAGCAGCCGGCCGCCGCCGCAGTAGTGCACCGTCCACCCGGCGTACGGGGCGACCGGTTCGCGGCGCCCGGCGAGGGGGTTCTCGCCGGCGTCCGCGAGGATCTTCGCGTGGCGCAGGTCCACGCCGTCGGTGGCCAGGAAGGCCTCGACGACACCGCCGCCCCCCGGTCGGGCGGCCACCTCGCAGAAGGTCGGGCCGCCCGCGGTGAGAAACGCCTCCAGGTGCAGGACGCCCGAGCGCACCCGCCAGGCGTCCACGACCTGGGCGAGCAGCCGCCCGGCCGCCGCGCGCACCGCCGGGTCGGCGACCGTGGCCGACGACAGGGGCCGGCCGCGCCGCAGCGCCATGGTGTCGCGGACGTAGGCGGAGACGTTCCACACCGGTTCGCCGTCGTGCACGACCGCGTCGATGTGGCACATCGGCGCGTCCACGAATTCCTCGCACAGGAAGGCGCCCGGCACGAAGTGCGCGCCCAGCCAGCGTTCCAGCTCCGCCCGGGTGGACAGGACGGCGACGCCCTGCGAGCCGGAGGCGGCGCGCGGCTTGACGACGATCCGGCCGTGCCGGCCGAACAGGGTGGTCACGTCCTCGGCGGTGTGGGCGAGGAGCCCGTCCGCGTGGCGGATGCCGTGGCGCCGCGCCAGACGCTTCATCACCGCCTTGTCGATGAACCGGCTCACCGCCTCGGGGCCCTCGCCCGGCACGCCCAGCAGCCGACGCAGCCGGGCGGCCGGCTCCAACAGCCGCTCCGAGAGCGCGGCGACCCGGTGCACGGGGTGGGCCGCCCGCACGGCCCGGGCGAGGTGGCCGAGGGCGAAGTCGTCGTACAGGTCGGTGCGGACGACCAGGTCGGCGGGCCCGGAGGCGTCCTGCGCCGAGGTCAGGACGGACAGCCGGAAGCGGTCCGCGGGCAGCACCGGGGAGGAGCCGTCGGCGCCGGTCCAGGCGTCCGCGCCGAGCCGGTCCAGCAGCAGCACGTGGGTGCGGTCGTGCGGCGCGGTGCGCAGGACCACGGAGTCCGCCAGCCGGTCCGCCGCGGCCCGCGCCGCGTCGCGCCCGTCGGCCACCACGGTGTGGCGCAGCCAGGTGCCGGGCCCGCCCGCCCCGGCGACGTGTCCGGCGCCGGTGAGGACCCGTGCCCGGAACACGTCGGGCCGGGCGCCCAGTTCGGCGGCGGTGCTCGCTTCCACCACCCGCAGCGGCCCGGCGGGCAGCGCCAGGGCGCGCTGCACGGCGACCCGGTCGCGGACCCTGCCGCGCGGCACCCGGCCGAGCGCGGCCTCGGCGACCGCGGCGACCAGACCGCGGGTGTGCACGGCGTCGTAGAGATCGATGACGGCCTCGTCGAGCCCGGGAAGCACGAGGGGCCCGGCCGAGCCCTGCCCGGTCCGGCCGCCCTCCGGCCCACCGCCCGCTCCGACATCGGTCTTCGCGCCCCGGTCCGCCGCGCCCCGGTCCGCCGCGCCCCGGCCCGCCACGACACGGGCTCCTGTGCCCCGGCCCGCCGTGGTGCCGGGCCCGGTGTGGCTGTCCGCCGTGCCGTGGTGTGCGGCGGGGCTGGTCGCGGTCTCGGTGTCCGCCGTGCCGTCGGCCGCCATGGCGCCGGCCTCTGCTCCGCCCTTTGCCGTGCCGTCGTCCGTCGTGGCGCCGGTCCCTGTGACGCCTTCCTCCCCGCCGTCGGCCCCCGTGCGGCCGGTCTCCACGCCGCCCGCCGCAGCCTCGGTCGGCGTGACCTGGCCCGGCGCGACCTGGGCCGCCGCAGCCTTGGCCGGCGTGACCTGGCCCGGTGCGAGTTCGGCCGCCGCAGCCTCGGTCGGCGTGACCTGGCCCGGCGCGACTTCGGCCGCCGCAGCCTTGGCCGGCGTGACCTGGCCCGGCGCGAGTTCGGCCGCCGCGTCCCCACTCCCCGCGTCGGGCGTCTCCCCCGCGGGGAAGAAGCACCGCACCACCCCGTCGAGCCCGGCGTCCCGTACGGCTCGTACGGCGCGTTCGGTCAGCGTCGCGCGGGCCTCGGCGTCGAGTGCCGTCGGGCAGAGCCGTAAAGCCGGCTCCTCGTCGATCACCGTGAGCGCCCGTACCTCGTCCCGGTGGGCGGTGACCACGACCGTGTGTCCGGGCACCGGGGGTGCGCCCGGCCGTGCGCCGGGGCCGGGGCCCCCGTCCCGCAACTGCCGGGCGTACGGCGTCGCGGAGAGCGTGAGGACGCCGCGCACCGGCTCGGCGGCGTGCACCGCGCGGGCAGCGGCCCGGATCCCGGGGCCCGTGTCGGCGGTGTGCCACTGCCCCTCGCAGTTGCGGGCCCACAGCGCCCGCGCCTCCGCCTCGCCCTCCGGACCCGACGTCCACACCACGCTGACCCGCGACGTCACCGCACCCACGGCCGTCAGCGTCGCCTCGACGGGGTCGCCCGCGCCCAGCAGCACCATGAGGTGCTCCCCGCCCGTGAAGCCGGCCACGGGGGAGGCCTCGGAGGCGGCCGGTGAGACGGCCGGTGCGGCGGCGGTCACGGGGTCGGCCGCCGAACCGGCGGCTCCGCGCACCCCCTCCGCGCCACCGGCGTCCCCGGCCGCTCCCGGAGCCTGGCCGCCCACCTCCGGAGCCAGCTCCAGCGAGGCGAGGAGCCGCCCCGCGGCCTCGGCGGCGGTCCGCGCCGCGTCCTCGGCCGTGGCGCCCCGGGCCAGCACATAGCCGATCCGGTCGTGATTGGTGCGCAGCGCCCGTACCCGGTCCCCGGGAGCGACGGCGAGGTGGGTCTCGATGACGTCGGGCCCGAGCACGTCCGCCGGTTTGCCGCCCCGCACCACGGCCGCCACCGGGCTGTACAACTGGTGCAGCGCGACGACCGACTCGGGCGGCCCCGCCTCCTCCACCGGCTCCCCGGTGGCCAGCGCCATCAGGTCCCGGGTGAGCGAACGGCCCAGCGCGTACGACATCTGCCGGGTCACCACGTGCCCGGCGACCCGGCCGTTGACCTCGATCAACTCGGGTCCGGTCGGCGTGAGCAGGAGCTCGGCGTGGACGGCGGAGCGGCGCAGGCCCAGCGCGCGGACCGCGTCCAGCACGAAGGCGCGGGCCGCCGCGTCCTGGTCGAGGCGGGCCGGGAAGTGCCCGCCGAGTTCGGCGGTCTGCCCGGTCGGTGCCGGGAGCCGCTCCGCGAAACCGAGCAGCACCGCGCGCCCGTCCGCCACCAGCAGTTCGGCGCTGACGTGCCGCCCCACGGCGTACTCCTCGACCAGGGCGCGCGGCGGAGCGCCGTCGCGGCCCGCCGGCACCCGGAGCAGCTCCGCCAGCGCGCGGGCCGCCTCCCCCCGGCTCCAGGCGACGGTGACCCCCACCGACCAGCCGCCCGCGGTGGGTTTGACCACCACGGGCAGGCCGATCTCGTCGACCGCGGCCAGCCCCTCGGCCTGCGTGGCCGCGACCCGCCAGCGCAGCGAGCCCACCCCGTGTTCGGTGAGGCGGGCGCGGACCGCGGACTTGTCGGCCAGGATCCGCGCCGCCGCCACCGACTCGTGGGGCAGACCGAGGTCCCGGGCCAGTTCGGCAACGGCGAAGGGGTGCACCTCGTCGCGGCAGATCACCCCGTCGGGCCTGGTCGGTCCGAGCCGGCCGCGCAGCCGCTCGGCGAGCCGTCCGGCGGCGGGATTCGCCACCTCCACCAGGCGGGCGGCGCGCGAGGCCAGCTCGAATCCGGGATTCCCCCGATAGGAGTCGAGATTCCCGGTGACGAAACTGACCTCGACACCCGCGTCCGCCATCTCCGCGACCATGTCGAACCCGCGGACGGACGTGGTCTCCACCAGAACAATGTGCACGCCGCTCAGCTCCCCGGCCCGATAGGTCCTGCGTTCCGCGCCAGCCTCCGCCCGGCCGTCCACACCTCTCAAGGCACCTCGGGGGAATGGGTCAAGTAGCCGCCGCGTGCCCGCCCGTGACGAGCCACGACACCCTTTTCCCGGTCCGTCAACACCGCCGCGGGTAATTCCGCGAGTTGCCAGATTGCTGGCTCCGGCTCGCACCGGGCCGTGCCGCCCGCCTAATTTCGGCGCACATCGCATTCGTTCGGCACATGCCCGTGAACGATCTCCGGAAGATCGCGGAGAAACCCGAGAAACACCCCACAGACATCCCGAGAAAGGGACGAGACGGCGTGCGAACCATCGACCTTCCGGCCTACGGATCAGGCCACTCCGCCCCCCTCACCCACGTGGGATTCCGGCCCGACGGCAAACGGCTGGCCACCTCTTCGTACGACGGCTCGGTGATCGTCTGGGACACCGGCGACCGGGCCCGCCCCGCCCCGCTGGCCCGGCTGCGCCACCGCCGCCTGGTCAACGCCTCGGCCTGGAACCCGGTCGACCCCGAGGTGCTCGCCACCGCCTCCGCCGACAAGACGGTGGCGATCTGGCGGGTCACCGAGGAGGGCCGCACCACCCTGCGCACCGTGCTCGCCCGGCACACCGACGACATCAACTCCGTCGCCTGGCTGCCCGACGGCGAACGCCTCATCTGCGTCTCGGAGGACGGCCGCGCCACCCTGTGGTCGACCGCCGACGGCACCTTCCTCGCCGAGGTCGGCTCCCACGAGGCGCACTGCATGATGGTCTCGGTCGGCCCGCACGGCCTGGTCGCCACCGTCGGCGAGGACGGCCTGGTCGCCGTCTCCGACCCCGACGGCACCACCGCCCCGGCCACCCGCCGCTACGACTCCTCCATAGAAGGCTGCGCCTGGTCGCACTCCGGCCGCCTCCTCGCGGTCGCCCGCGACGACGGCGCCGTGGACCTGCTCACCGCCGGCCTCGACGTCGTACGCACCGTCCCGGTCTCCACCTCGGCGGCGCGCGCCGTCGCCTGGGCGGAGGACGACTCCGCGTTCGTCGTCGGCGCCTACGACGGCGGCCTGCACTGGTTCGACGTGGTCGGCACCCGGCTGCACCGGGTCGAGGACCGCCGGGTGTGGCCCCGCTCGGTCGCCGTCGCCCACGGCGTCGTCGCTGCCGGCTCCTTCTGGAACGGCCCCCACCTGTACGACCTGACCACCGCCCGGCCGATCGCCGCCCCCGAGGACGCCACCCACGGCCCCAACGCCCTGGTCCAGCACGGCGACGAACTCCTCGTCGGCACCGACTCCGGTCTCGTCGTCGCCGTCACCGCCGACGCCGCCGCCACGCCCTCCGTCCGGCTGATCGACCTCACCGACGGCCCGATCCTCTCCCTCGCCAGCGACGGCGACACCCTCTACGCGGGGACCTACTCCGGGCAGGTCCTGCGCCACGACGGGCACACCCTCACCGCCGGCGCCCCGCTCGGCGCCCCCGTACCCTCCCTCGCCGTCCACGACGGCACCCTCGTCGCCGGCACCTACAACGGGGAGTTCGTCCTCCTCGACCCCGTCTCCCTCGCCGAACGCGAGCGGATCGCCGCCCACGACGGCTCCGTGAAGTCCCTCGCACCCGTCGACGGCGGCTTCCTGTCCGCCGCCACCGACCGCACCGTACGGGCCGGCGGGCCGCACGCCCGCGCCACCCTGTGGGAGCACGGCAACCTCGTCAACGCGGTCGCCGCCCTCGGCACCGAGGCCGCCGCCAGCGCCTCCCGCGACCACACCGTCAAGGCCGGCCGGCTCGTCCGCCTGCCCGACGGCGCCTGGCGCGCGCGGGACGTGCAGACCCTCCTCGGCCCCGACGAGTCCGTGAAGTGCGTGGCCCTGCTGGGCGACGCCGACCGGCCCGTCGTCCTGGCCGGCTCCTACGACTTCGGTCTCTACGCCTGGCAGGTCGACTGGCACGACTCGGCCGCCACCCTCGCCTCGGGCCGGCTCTTCGCCGAGTTCGGGCAGGGCCTGTCCTGCATGCTCCGGCTCACCGACGGCACGGTCGCCGTGGCCGGCTGGGACGGCCGCCTCCTCCAGGTCGGCCTCGACGCCGACGGCCGCCCCGCCGTCCGGCGCTCCCTGCACCTGGAGGAACTGCTCCACACCCCCGCGGCGACCGCCCCGGCCGCCGCCGACGCGACGGAAGGCAGGGCCGCATGAACACCCTCACGCCCCCGGAACGCGCCGCCACCGTGCGGGCCCGCGTCCCGGTCACCCTCGACCGGGCGGCCGGACGCACCGCGGAACTCGTCACCTTCCACGACCTTCCCGACGCCCGGGAACACCTCGCCTGCGTCCTGCCGCACGCCCCGCACACCGTCCCCCTGGTCCGGCTGCACAGCGAGTGCCTGACCGGCGACGTGTTCGGCTCGGCGCGCTGCGACTGCGGCCCCCAGCTCGACGAGGCGCTCGCCGCGATGGCCGACCAGGGCGGCGTCCTGCTCTACCTGCGCCAGGAGGGCCGCGGCATCGGCCTCTTCAACAAGCTGGACACGTACGTCCTCCAGGACCAGGACATCGACACCTTCGCGGCCAACCGGATCATCGGCCGCGGCGAGGACGAGCGCGACTACCAGGCCGCCGCCGCGATGCTCCGTGCCCTCGGCCTGACCCGTGTCCGGCTGCTCACCAACAACCCGGACAAGGTCGCCCAGTTGCGCGACCTCGGCATCCGGGTCGACGCCGTCCTGCCCACCTCCGTGCATCTGACCGAGCACAACGCCCGCTACCTCGCCGCCAAGGCCGACAGCGGGCACACCCTGACCCTGCTGGAAGAGGCGAGCGCATGAACCTCGACGACATCACCCGCTCCCCGCACTTCCAGGAGCACGCCGACCTCGCCGACCCCGCCCGGGTGCACCGGGCACCGGGCCCCGGGCAACCGGTGAGCGCCGACCGGCTGCGGCTGGCCGCCGCCGTGGAGGACCCCGCACTGCCGCTGGCCGAACGGCTCGCCGCCGGCGGCATGCTGGGCCTGCTCGGCGACCCCCGCCTCACCCCCGTACCGGTCACCTGCTTCGTCCCCGGTGCCACCGTCCCCGTCGGCCTGCCCGCCGACGAGGTCGAGTACGTCGTCCGCCACTGGGCCGACAAGGGCGTCGAGGAGTCCTGGATCGTCAAGGAGACCCCCGAACACCCCGTCCGCCTCGACGACTTCTGGATCGCCCGCTATCCGGTGACCAACGGCGAGTGGCGGGACTTCCTCGCCGACGCGGGCCTCACCGACCGGCCCACCACCTGGTACCTCGGCGCCTATCCGTGGGACCGCTCCAACCACCCCGTGGCGGGCGTCCGCGCCGAGCACGCCGACGCCTACGCGAGCTGGCTGAGCGAGCGCACCGGGCACCCTTGGCGGTTGCCCACCGAGGCCGAGTGGGAGTACGCCGCCAAGGGTCCGGAAGGACGCCCCTACCCCTGGGAGGGCGGCTTCGACCCGGACGCCGCCAACACCCGTGAGTCGGGCGTGCACACCACCACCCCGGTCGGTGCCTTCCCGGACGGCCAGTCCCCGTTCGGCGCCCACGACATGGGCGGCAACGTGGAGGAGTTCACCGCCGACGACTACGCGCCCTACCCGGGCGGCGTCGCCGTCGACGACCACCTCACCCAGTCCATGGGCACCTACCGGGTCGCGCGCGGCGGCGGCTTCGCCCGCTTCGGCGACCTGACCCGCACCCGCCGCCGCCACGGCGCCTTCCCGGGACCGCTCTACCCCGTCGGCTTCCGCCTCGCCACCAGTGAGCGCCCCTCATGACCACCTCACCGCCCCTCCTCGCCCCCGCCCCGACGACTTCGACGACCCCGGCCGCCACCCCCGCCCCCGACCCGCGGTTCGCGCACATCCTGCGCGCCCTGGCCGCCCGACGCCCCGACCGCGCGGACATCGAGGCCCCGTTCGCGTCCCTGGAGCGGACCGCCCACCGGCTCCACCCCGGCCTCGCCGCGCTCCGGCCCGCCGTCGGCTCCACCCCGCTCGTGCCGGTGCCCAGCCGGGGCGGCCGCGGCACCGTCTGGCTGAAGGCCGAAGCCGCCAACCTCACCGGCACCGTCAAGGCCCGCACCGCCTACGCCCTGCTCTGCGGCGCCGTGGCACGGGCCGGCTCCGGACGCGTGCGGCTGGCCGAGTACTCCGGCGGCTCCCTCGCCGTGGCCCTCGCCCACATGTGCGCCCTGCTCGGCCTCGACCTGCACCTGGCCGTCCCGCACGGCGCCCCAGAGCGGCTGGTGGCCGCGCTGCGCCGCGACGGCGCCCGGGTCACCCGCGCCCCCGAGGGCACCGGCTTCCTCGGCGCGATGGACGAGGCCGCCCGCATCGCCGAGGACGAGGGCCGCCGGCTGCTGCTCCAGCACAGCGCCCCCGAGGCGGTCGCCGTCCACCGCGAACGCACCGGCGCGGAGATCGTCGCCCGGCTCACCGGCGAAGGCGTACGGCCGCACGCGCTCGCCGCCTCCGTCGGCTCCGCCGGCACCCTCGTGGGCACCGCACAGGCTCTGCGGCTGCGCAGGCCGGACTGCGCCGCCCACGCCGTCTTCCCCGCCGAGGCGCCCTACGGCGACCCGCACGCGCCCACGGCCGCACCCCGCATGAACGGCACCGGCGGTCTCGGCCACGGCCTGCGCCAGCCCCTGCTCGCCCCCTACGAGGACGAGTTCGCCTTCGCCGAGGTCGGCCACCGGGAGGCACTGGACGGCATGCGGCTGCTGCGCCGCACCCAGCGGATCGCGATCTCCGCCAGCGCCGCCGGCGCCTGGCTGACCGCCTCCCGCGCCCTGGACGAGGGCCCGCGCGGCCGGCACGCCGTGGCCGTCGCCGCGAGCCGCGGAACCGTGGAGGAGTGGACCGATGCCGCCGACCACTGACCTGGGCACCGGCCCGGCCGGTCCCGCCGCCTACACCGCCTACCGGAACGTCGTCGCCGACTCCTTCCGCGCCTGGTACGGCGCGGGACGCGACTCCTGGACCGCCGCCGGCACCAACGAGCGCGTCACCCGGTTCGCCTGCGACCAGAGCCCGGCTCCCACGGCCGGCGTCCGGCGCCGGGTCCTGGACGTGGGCTGCGGCCGGGGGCACCAGAGCACCGCGTTCGCCGAACGCCTCGACGCCGACACCACCGGCCTCGACCTGCTCGACGTGTGGGACGCCCCGCCACCGGCCCGCGGCACCGTCCGCTTCCGCCGGACCGACTTCCTGGACCACGTCGACGAGCCGCTGGACCTCCTGGTCGACAACGGCTGTCTGCACCACCAGCGCCGTCAGGACTGGCCCGGCTGGGCGGCCCACGGGGCGGGACTGCTGCGGCCCGGCGGCACCCTCGTGGTCAGCGTCTTCCTCAGCCCCGACGGCGAGATCACGGCACTTCCCCTGCAGGACGGCCGGCTGAACTGGTGGCTCACCGAGCGGGCCGTCACCGACCTGTACACCGCGGCCGGACTCGCGCCGCTGGACCGCCTGGTGATCGACCGCGATTTCGCGTACCGGGGCCACCGGCTCGCCTACCTGGCGCTGTCCTTCCGCAAGCCCCACCCGTGAAGGGACCTCACATGCTCAAGGCGATAGACCTGGACCGGCCCGGCAGTCACACGCACCTGCGCGCCGCTCTGCACGACGGGTTCTTCCTGGTGCGCAACACCGTGCCGGAGAGCCTGCTGGACGAGGCGTACGACTTCCTGCACGCCTTCTTCGCCCTGGACGCCGACGCCAAGCGGTCCTGCCGCGTCCCGGGCACCAACGGCCAGGCCGGCTACGTCCCGCCGCTGGTGGAGCATGCCGAGAAGGGCGCCGTACCGGACTGGAAGGAACTCTTCCACTGGGGCGAGCCCCTCCCCGCCCACCATCCGCTGCGCCGGCGTTTCCCCGACCGCTACCCCGACCCCTACTTCCCCGACCACCTGGTCCCCGGCATCGGTTCGGCCCTGCGTGAGCTGCACGCCCGCATGCTGCGCTTCCAGCACGACGTCGTCCGCACCCTCGCCGACGCGCTCGGCGCCCACCCCGACTACTTCACCGACCTGCTGGAGGACGGCCCGGTCGTCAACCGCGCCACCTGGTACCCGCCGATGGCCGAGGCGCCCTCCGACCGTCACGTCTGGGCCGTCGAGCACCAGGACTTCGACCTGATCACCATGCTGCCCCGGGCCACCTCGGCGGGACTTGAGGTCCTGGTCGACGGGGAGTGGCTGTCGGTCGAGGCGCCGCCCGGCCACGCCGTCGTCAACGTCGGCATGGTCCTGGACCGCCTCACCAACGGGCTGGCCCGCGCGGCCGTCCACCGCGTCGTGGCGCCCCCCGGACAGCGGGAAGGGCGGCTGTCCATCGTCCAGTTCTGCCACCCGGCCCCCTGGACCACCCTCACCCCGCTGCGCGTCCCCGGCGCGGAGGAGGGCCCGCAGCGCTTCGCCACCCTGACCGCCGACGAGCTGTTCCAGCGCACGATGTACCGCATCCGCCGCCTGGACTCCGCCCCGACCCCGGTCCCGGCCCGATGAACGGCACGGACACACCGCGTCCGGTGCCCGCTCCCCGGCCCTCGGCGACCGGTACGGAGGAGTCCGGTCCCAGGACGTCGGGGGCGGGTACGGATGTGTCCCGTCCTGCGGCCGGTCCGCGGGCTTCGGTGGAGGCGTCCCGTCCCGTGCCCGGTCCGCGGGCGTCGGCGGTGGGTACGGGCGTGTCCCGTCCCGCGGCCGATCCCCGGGGCTCGGCGGTGGGTACGGATGTGCCTCGTCCCGCGCCCGGTCCGCGGGCCTCGGGGGCGGGTACGGATGTGTCCCGTCCCGTGCTCGGTCCGCGGGCGTCGGCGGTGGGTACGGGCGTGTCCCGTCCTGCGGCCGATCCCCGGGGCTCGGCGGTGGGTACGGATGTGCCTCGTCCCGCGCCCGGTCCGCGGGCCTCGGGGGCGGGTACGGATGTGTCCCGTTCCGCAGCCGGTCCCCAGGCCCCGGAGGCCGTCGCGGACGCGCCCCGGCCCGCCCCGGACCCTCCGGTGTTCTCCCGACGCGTCGTGGTCCCCGGCTCCCCGGCGTCCTCCCGGCCGACCGCGGTCACCGGCCTCCCGGGCCGCTCGGAGGGGGGCCGTGGTCGCCCGGGACCCGGCGGTGACGCGTCCCGCCCGTCGACCCTGCGTCTCATCCGGGAGGACCTGCATGCCGTCCTGGCCCGCGACCCCTCCTGCGCCGGACGGCGCGAGGCGCTGCTGCACCCCGGCTGGCAGGGGCTGGCCCTGTACCGGCTGGCCCACCGCCGCCACGTCCGCGGACACCGGCTGCGCGCCACCCTGTTGACCCGGCTGGCCCGGCTGCTGACCGGCATGGAGATCCACCCCGGTGCCCGCATCGGACGACGCGCCTTCATCGACCACGGCTTCGGCGTCGTCATCGGCGAGACCGCCGTCGTCGGCGCCGACGTGACGCTGTACCACGGGGTCACCCTCGGCTCCCGGGGCTGGCTGCGCGACGGCGCCGGGCAGGGCCGCCGGCACCCCGTCGTCGGCGACCGGGTCGTGATCGGCACCGGCGCCTCCGTCCTCGGCCCGATCACGGTCGCCGACGGCTGCCGCGTCGCCGCCCACACCCTCGTACTGCGCGACCTGACCGCCCCATGACCCGCCCCTGGCCCGCACCTCGACTCCACCTGCCCACGACCCGCCCCCTGGCCCGCACCACGACTCCACCCGCCCACCACCTCCGACGGAGAGGGAAAACCGCATGCTCACCCGACGCTCCCTGATACGCGCCTCCGCGGCCACCGGCGCCGCGGCCGCCCTGACCACGGGCACCGGCGGTCTCGTCCTCGCCGCCGGCACGGCCACCGTCCCCTGGGCCGCCCTGGCCGACGCCCTCACCGGCCGCCTGGTGCTGCCCGGCGACGCGGGCTACGACACCGCGAGACAGCTCCAGCTCGCCCAGTTCGACGCCGTCCACCCGCAGGGCGTCGCCTACTGCGCCACCGAGGCCGACGTCACCACCGCCGTCCGCTTCGCCCAGGACAACGGCCTCGCCACCGCCGTCCGCAGCGGCGGCCACAGCGCCGCCGGCTACTCCACCACCCCCGGCCTGGTCATCGACGTGTCCCGGCTCTCCGCCGTCCGCGTCGACGGCGCCACCGTCCACCTCGGCCCCGGCACCCAGGGCATCGACGCCCTGAACGCCCTCGCTCCGTACGGTGTGCAGATCGCCGGCGGCACCTGTCCCACCGTCGCCATGGGCGGCTGGCTCCAGGGCGGCGGCTTCGGCTACACCTCCCGCAAGTACGGCATGGGATCCGACCGTCTCGTCTCCGCCCGGGTCGTCCTCGCGGACGGCCGCACCGTGCGGACGAGCGCGACCGAGCACCCCGACCTGTTCTGGGCGCTGCGCGGCGCCGGCGGCGGCAACCTCGGCATCGTCACCGCCTACGAGGTCACTCCCGTGCGGATCCCGTCCCTGACCCTGTTCAACCTCAACTTCCGTTACACGGACGCCCACTCGCTGATCCTGGCCTGGCAGGACTGGATGGCCTCCGCACCCCGTGAACTCGCCTGCGAACTGATGTTCCTGCACTCCACCGACGCGCCCGCCGGCACCGAACCGACCGTCGTCCTCACCGGCGCCTACCACGGACCCAAGAGCGATGCCGACCGGCTCCTCGACCGTCTCACCACCGCCGTCGGCCACCCGGGCACCAGCCGCGCCGTCGACGAACTGCCCTACACCCAGGCGATGATGCGGGTCTACGGCTGCGGGGAGCGGACCGTCGCCGAGTGCCACCGGGTCGGCTTCACCCCCGAGGCCCAGCTGCCGCGCGAGTCCCACACCACCCAGCGCAACCTCTACTACGCCCAGCCCTGGACCCCGGCCGCCGCGCGCAGCGCGCTGGACGCCCTCACCGCCGACCCCCGCCCCGGCCAGTTCCGCTTCCTCGGGCTGTTCCCCTACGGCGGCCGGATCAACGAGATCGCCCCGACCGCGACCGCCTTCGTCCACCGCGACGCGGTGTTCAACGCCGGCTTCTCGGTCACCCTGCCCACCGCCGATCCCGCCGCGGAGGCCCGCGAAGCCGCCCGCGTCTGGGTGGACACCGCCCACACCACCATGGACGCGTACTCCAACCACGAGTCGTACCAGAACTACATGGACCCGGCCCTCACCAACTGGCGGCAGGCGTACTACGGCCGCAACCTGCGCCGCCTGCGCGCGGTCAAGTGCGCCTACGACCCGGACCGCTTCTTCCGCTTCGCCCAGTCCGTCGACTGACCTCCCGGCCCGGCCGCACCGCGGCCCTCACCCCGAAGGACCCACCGTGACTCGCACGGACGACCCTCTGCACGACGTCATCGTCATAGGCTCCGGCCCGGCCGGCTACACCGCCGCCCTCTACACCGCCCGCGCCCAGCTCCACCCCCTCGTCTTCGCCGGTTCCCTCCTCGTCGGCGGCGCCCTGACCACCACCACCGAGGTCGAGAACTACCCCGGATTCCCCGACGGCGTCCTCGGACCCGACCTGATGGACCACATGCGCGCCCAGGCCGAACGCTTCGGCGCGGACATCGTCGACGACGACATCACCGCCGTGGACCTGACCGGCGAGGTGAAGACCGTCACCGACACCGCCGGCGCCGTCCACCGCGCCCGCACCGTGATCGTCGCCACCGGCTCCCAGCACCGCAAGCTCCACCTGCCCGGCGAGGACGCGCTGGGCGGACGGGGCGTCTCCTCGTGCGCCACCTGCGACGGCTTCTTCTTCAAGGACCGGGACATCGCCGTCGTCGGCGGCGGCGACACCGCCATGGAGGAGGCCACATTCCTCACCCGGTTCGCCCGGTCGGTGACGGTCGTGCACCGCCGGGACAGGCTGCGCGCCTCCAAGGTCATGGCGAACCGCGCCGCCCAGGACCCGAAGATCCGCTTCCTCTGGAACAGCGAGGTCGCCGAGCTCCACGGCGACGACCGCCTCACCGGCCTGACCCTGCGTTCCACCCGCACCGGCGAACTGCGCCCCCTGCCGGTCACCGGCCTGTTCGTGGCCATCGGCCACGACCCGCGCACCGATCTCGTCAAGGGACAGCTCGCCCTGGACGACGACGGCTACATCCGGGTCGCGTCCCCCTCCACCCGCACCAGCCTCCCGGGCGTCTTCGCCGCAGGCGACGCCGTCGACCACGCCTACCGCCAGGCCGTCACGGCCGCCGGCACCGGCTGCGCCGCCGCCCTCGACGCCGAGCGGCACCTCGCCGCACTGGACGCCGGCGAGCGCTGAGCACATCAAGGGGCCGGGGCAGCCGGTGTGCGTGCCGAACCCCACCCGGAGCACACCGGCCGGGTGGGGACCGTCGCCGGCGAACGCGCCGGCCGGGGCCCGTCTCCTAGCACTCGATGATGTTCACCGCGAGCCCGCCCCGGGCCGTCTCCTTGTACTTGACCGACATGTCGGCGCCGGTGTCCTTCATGGTCTTGATGACCTTGTCGAGGGAGACCTTGTGGGAGCCGTCGCCGCGCATGGCCATGCGGGCCGCCGTCACCGCCTTGACCGCGGCCATGCCGTTGCGCTCGATGCAGGGGATCTGGACGAGGCCGCCGACCGGGTCGCAGGTGAGGCCGAGGTTGTGCTCCATGCCGATCTCGGCGGCGTTCTCCACCTGCTCCGGGGAGCCGCCGAGCACCTCGGCGAGGGCGCCGGCCGCCATCGAGCAGGCGGAGCCGACCTCGCCCTGGCAGCCGACCTCGGCGCCGGAGATGGAGGCGTTCTCCTTGAAGAGCATGCCGATGGCGCCGGCCGCGAGGAGGAAGCGGACCACGCCGTCCTCGTCGGCGCCGGGGACGAAGTTCACGTAGTAGTGCAGGACCGCGGGGATGATGCCGGCCGCGCCGTTGGTGGGGGCGGTGACGACCCGGCCGCCGGCCGCGTTCTCCTCGTTCACGGCCATCGCGTAGAGCGTGATCCACTCCATCGCCAGGGCCTGTGGGTCGCCCTCGGAGCGGAGCTTGCGCGCGGTGTTCGCGGCGCGGCGGCGGACCTTCAGGCCGCCCGGCAGGATGCCCTCGCGGGTCATGCCGCGCTCGACGCACGCCCGCATCACCCGCCAGATCTCCAGCAGACCCTCGCGGATCTCGTCCTCGTCGCGCCAGGCGCGTTCGTTCTCCAGCATCAGTGCGGAGATGGACAGGCCCGTCTCGCGGGCCAGGCGCAGCAGCTCGTCGCCGGTGCGGAAGGGGTACTTCAGGACGGTGTCGTCCAGGACTATGCGGTCCGCGCCCACCGCGTCCTCGTCGACGACGAAGCCGCCGCCGACCGAGTAGTAGGTCTTGGTCAGCACCTCGGCGCCCTCGGCGTCGTACGCCCACAGCGTCATGCCGTTGGCGTGGTAAGGGAGGGCCTTGCGGCGGTGCAGGACCATGTCGTCGTCGTAGGCGAAGGCGATCTCGTGCTCGCCGAGGAGACTGATGCGGCCGGACGTCCTGATCTTCTCGACGCGGTCGTCGGCCGTCTCGACGTCCACCGTGCGCGGTGAGTCGCCCTCCAGGCCGAGCAGCACCGCCTTGGGGGTGCCGTGGCCGTGGCCGGTGGCGCCGAGGGAGCCGTACAGCTCGGCACGGACCGAGGCGACGGAGTCCAGCAGCTCCTCGTTGCGCAGGCGGCGGGCGAACATGCGGGCCGCGCGCATCGGGCCGACCGTGTGTGAGCTCGACGGGCCGATGCCGATCGAGAACAGGTCGAAGACCGAGATGGCCACGGGGACTCCTCAGAACGGGGGTGGTGCGGAGGGGGTGCCGAGGGGCGGGGTGCCCGGCCGCTTGTGGCGGCTGCGGCACCCCACCCCCGGGAGCGGTGTCTACTTGTTCAGACCCGGGTACAGCGGGTGCTTGTCGGCCAGGGCCTTCACCCGGGCCTTGAGGGCCTCCGCGTCGTAGGACGGCTTCAGCGCCTCGGCGATCACGTCCGCGACCTCGGCGAAGTCCTCGGCGGTGAAGCCGCGGGTCGCCAGGGCCGGCGTACCGATGCGCAGACCGGAGGTCACCATCGGCGGACGCGGGTCGTTCGGGACGGCGTTGCGGTTGACCGTGATGCCGACCTCGTGGAGGCGGTCCTCGGCCTGTTGGCCGTCCAGCTCGGAGTCGCGCAGGTCCACCAGGACCAGGTGGACGTCCGTGCCGCCGGTCAGGACGGAGACGCCCGCCGCCTTCGCGTCGTCCCGCACCAGGCGCTCGGCCAGGATGCGGGCACCCTCCAGCGTACGGCCCTGGCGCTCCTTGAAGTCCTCGCTCGCGGCGACCTTGAAGGCGACGGCCTTGGCGGCCACCACATGCTCCAGCGGGCCACCCTGCTGACCGGGGAAGACGGCGGAGTTGATCTTCTTGGCCAGCTCGGCCGTGGAGAGGATCACACCGCCGCGCGGGCCGCCCAGCGTCTTGTGCGTGGTCGTGGTGACGACGTGGGCGTGCGGCACCGGGTTCGGGTGCAGGCCCGCCGCGACCAGACCGGCGAAGTGCGCCATGTCGACCATCAGGTACGCGCCGACCTCGTCCGCGACCTTGCGGAACGCGGCGAAGTCCAGCTGACGCGGGTAGGCCGACCAGCCGGCCACGATCAGCTTCGGCTTGGTCTCCTTGGCCAGGCGCTCCACCTCGGCCATGTCGACCTGGCCGTCGTCGCCCACGTGGTAGGGGACCACGTTGTAGAGCTTGCCGGAGAAGTTGATCTTCATGCCGTGGGTCAGGTGCCCGCCGTGGGCGAGGTTCAGACCCATGATGGTGTCGCCGGGCCTGAGCAGCGCGAACATCGCGGCCGCGTTGGCCTGGGCGCCCGAGTGCGGCTGCACGTTGGCGTGCTCGGCGCCGAAGAGGGCCTTGACCCGGTCGATGGCGATCTGCTCGACCACGTCGACGTGCTCGCAGCCGCCGTAGTAGCGGCGGCCCGGGTAGCCCTCGGCGTACTTGTTGGTGAGGACCGAGCCCTGGGCCTCCATGACCGCGACCGGGGCGAAGTTCTCCGAGGCGATCATCTCGAGGGTGGACTGCTGGCGGTCCAGCTCGGCGTCGACGGCGGCGGCGACGTCCGGGTCCAGCTCGTGCAGGGGTGTGTTCAGAAGCGACATGCGGTCGTGACTCCTCAGGCGCCGGCGAAGGCGGTGTACTCGTCGGCGGAGAGCAGGTCGGCCGGCTCGTCCGTGACCCGCACCTTGAACAGCCAGCCACCCTCGAAGGGGGCGCTGTTCACCAGCGACGGGTCGTTGACGACGTCCTCGTTGACCTCGGCGATCTCGCCGGAGACGGGGGAGTACAGGTCGGAGACGGACTTGGTCGACTCCAGTTCGCCGCAGGTCTCGCCCGCGGTCACCGAGTCGCCGACCTCGGGGAGCTGGACGAAGACGACGTCACCGAGCGCGTTGGCCGCGTGCTCCGTGATGCCGACCGTCGAGACGCCGTCCTCGGCGCCCGACAGCCACTCGTGCTCCTTGCTGTAGCGCAGCTGCTGGGGGTTGCTCATGGCCTGAATTCTCCTGTACGCGAGGAAGTGGCTGGTGAAGGGGGTGGTGGGGCGGTACGTCACACGGGGTCGACGCCGCCGGGGACGCAGGCGTCCGGTGCCGCCGGGGACACCGGGGGCCGGCGCCGCCCAGTGTCTACTTCTGGCGCTTGTAGAACGGCAGCGCCACGACCTCGTACGGCTCGTGGCTGCCCCGGATGTCCACGCCGACGCCCTCCGTGCCCGGGGCCGCGTGCGCGGCGTCGACGTACGCCATGGCGATCGGCTTGCCCAGCGTCGGGGACGGGGCGCCGGAGGTGACCTCGCCGATCACCTCGCCGCCCGCGACGACCGGGTACCCGGCGCGCGGCACCCGGCGGCCCTCGGCGACCAGGCCGACCAAGACGCGGGGCGGGTTCTGCTCCGCCCGGGAAGCGGCCTCGGTCAGCGCGGCGCGCCCGACGAAGTCGCCCTCCTTCTCGAACTTCACCACCCGGCCCAGACCGGCGTCGAACGGCGTCAGCGAGGTCGTCAGCTCGTTGCCGTACAGCGGCATGCCCGCCTCCAGGCGGAGCGTGTCCCGGCAGGACAGGCCGCACGGGACCAGCCCCGCGCCCTCGCCCGCCTTGGTCAGCGCCTGCCACACCTCGACGGCGTGCTCGGGCTTCACGAACAGCTCGAAGCCGTCCTCGCCGGTGTAACCGGTGCGCGCGATCAGCGCCGGGACGCCCGCCACCGTGCCGGGCAGACCGGCGTAGTACTTCAGGCCGTCCAGGTCGGCGTCGGTGAGCGACGCGAGGATGCCCGGGGACTCGGGGCCCTGCACCGCCAGCAGCGCGTAGGCGTCGCGGTCGTCGCGCACCTCGGCGTCGAAGCCGGCCGCGCGCTCGGTCAGCGCGTCCAGCACGACCTGGGCGTTGGAGGCGTTGGCGACCACCATGTACGCGGACTCGCCCAGCCGGTAGACGATCAGGTCGTCCAGGATGCCGCCGTCCTCGCGGCAGATCATGGTGTAGCGCGCCCGGCCCGGCTTCACGGTGCCGATGTTGCCGACCAGCGCGAAGTTCAGCAGCTCGGCCGCCTGCGGTCCGGTGACGGTGATCTCGCCCATGTGCGAGAGGTCGAAGAGCCCGGCGCGGGTGCGCACCGCGACGTGCTCCTCGCGCTCGGAGCCGTAGCGCAGCGGCATGTCCCAGCCGGCGAAGTCGGTCATCGTCGCGCCCAGCGCGCGATGCGTGGCATCGAGCGCGGTACGGCGGAGTGCGGAACTGCTCATCGGTCGGTCGTCTCCCAGGACAGGACGTGGCGAGGTCGGTCCTCCCCATCTGTCATCGGAACCTGAGAGGTTCGCCACGGCCACCGGAGTACGGCGATCAGGGCTTGCACCTTGGGTGGGACCGCCGTCGGGGCGGTCCGCTTTTCAGATGTGCCTCGCCCGCGCGGTAACGGTGCCTGAGAGATTCAAGGGAGGGACTTGCTCCTTCGGCGCCCCGGCGCGGCCGGGGACTCTCCCGCGCGGATTCAAACGGCCGGTATGCAGTTGGCGCCGCCATCATTGCACGCCCGGCCCATCCGTGGCAGACCGTGATCTGTAACCGGCTTGTGGCAGTAAGCGAACGAAAACGCGAGACCTGCGCATTACCTTCTCTTTACACTCGACGGGGAGGTACTCGTGTACCGCCCCAGGGGAGGACGATCACGGTGAACAGGACCACGGCGTACGCCACGACCTCGGGACTCGCGCTGCCCAAGCAGCCCGCCTCTCCCGCCCCGGAGGCCTGCGCCCCACTGCCCGCACCCGTCGTCCGGGACCTCAGGGGCCGCGACGGCCGCAGCCCGCACGCCCTCCTCTTCGGACCCCGCGACCTGGTGGTGATCACCGGTCTGCCCGGCAGCGGCAAGTCCACGCTGATGCGGCGCACCGTGCGCGGCCGCCGCGTCGACTCCCAGGACACCCGCGACCGCTGGGACCGGCGCATGCCGCGCCTGCTGCCGTACGCGCTCTACCGCCCCCTGGTCCGCCTCGCCCACTACGCGGGGCTGCGCCGCGCGCTGCGCTCCGGCGAGGGCGTCGTCGTGCACGACTGCGGCACCCAGGCCTGGGTGCGCGGCTGGCTGGCCCGCGAGGCCCGCCGCCGCGACGGCACCCTCCACCTGCTGATCCTCGACGTCGCTCCCGACGCGGCACTGGCCGGCCAGCGCGAGCGCGGCCGGGGCGTGTCGCGGTACGCGTTCCTGCGCCACCGCGCGGCCAACTCCCGCCTGCTGCGCGCGGTGACCGGGGGCACCGTGCCCGCCGGCTGCGCCTCGGCGGTCGTCCTTGACCGGGCGGCGGCCGACACTCTGCGCCGGGTCGCCTTCACGGGGTGACGCACGGTAGGGCCGCGGGGCCGAACGGGTTAGCCTTTCAGCCACGAAGCGGCCACCAAGCGGCCGTGAACGGCGGTACCAGGCAGGCGGTAGGTAGGCAGATGGACTTCCCGGCACAGGCACACCCCCATCCGCACGGCGGGTGGCCCGGCAACGAGCTGGAGGAGGTGCTGTCCGCGTCCCTCGGCGTCCCGACGGCCGGCGGCCGGATCGTGGAGGTCCTCGGCCGCAGCTTCCTGTGGATACCCCTGCCGAGCGGCGGCGGCCCGCACAGCGGCCCCCTCGACCTGCCCTCGCTGGAGATCGACGGCCAGGCCTACGTACCGGTGTTCAGCTCCGAGGAACAGTTCCGTCAGGTCGCCGGGGCGCAGATGGCGTACACCGTCGCCCCCGCCGTGGAGTTCGCCCGCGGCCTGCCCCCGCAGGTCGGGATCGCGGTGAACCCGGAGGGCGTGGTGGGCATCCCGCTGCCGCCGCCCGCCGTGGCCGAGCTGTGCCGGGCCGGACGCACCCCGCTGGACGGGCCCGCGTCCGGCGGCCGGGTCCGCCTCTTCGAGCCGGACTGGCAGGACGACCCGGTGGACTTCCTGGCCGCCGCCTCCGCCGAGTTCGCCGCCACCGGCGTGGTCCGCACCGCACGCCGCTGCCTGGCCGCCGTCGAGACCGCCGACCCGGTCCTGTACATCGGCGTCGAACTCACCCACTGGGAGGGCGACGCCCGCGCCCTCCCCCTGGACGCCCTCGGTCGCGCCCTCACCAGGTCCCCCCTGCACTACCCGGTCAACCTGGTCCTCCTGGAGGCGGCCCAGGACCCGGTCTGCGACTGGATGCGGGAGAGGGTCAGGCCTTTCTACGACGGTGACTTGTAATCGCCGTCCAGGAAAACGCCGAGAAGGGGCGCGAGGAACTGCGCGACCAGCCACAGCGGCGCCGCACCCGCCGGACGGCGAGGAGCCCCGAGCTCATAGGCCCCCCGCGCCCGGCGGAGCCGTAAGCTGGACCCGACACCGGGGGAACTTCTCGAAGGGGCGATACGCGTGAGCGCCAGCGGCACCACGACCGGACAGGTCGAGCACATGCTGCGCCAGGTGACGCCCGGGCGCTACGACGCCTACGAGGCCCTGCTGCGCGCCCTCGCCACCCCCACTTCCGGCCAGGTCTGGATGCTGCTGTGGCACGGACAGGCCGGCTCCCCGGACGCCCAGTACGGGAACATGGAGGTCGAGGGCTACGGCTACGCGCCCTGCGTGACCTCCGCCCAGGAGCTGTCGGCCAGTGGCTGGAACCGCTCGTACGAGGTGGTCGACGGCCTGGAGGTCGCCCGCGCCCTCTACCCGGACCACTACGGCCTGTGGCTCAACCCGCACGCCCCCGGCGGCGGCGTCGGCATCCCCTGGCTCGACCTGCGCCGTATCGCCTCCGGCCTGGACCGCCAGCCCGCCGGTCCGCTGCGGCTGTCCGAACCGGCCATCGAGGTCCCCCAGTTCTACGCCCTGCTCGCGCAGAACGCCCACCGCACCCCGGCGGTCCGCGCGCTGCGCCGCGCCTGGGTTCAGCCGGCGCTCGGGGCGCCGTATCTCGCCATCGGCCTGGACGTGTACGACACCTCCCCGCCGGCCGTCGACGCGGTGCGCGCGATGATGCAGCAGTCCGTCGGCGCGGTGCCGGACGGGCTGCCGGTGTCGACGGTGGCGATGACCGACACCCACGACCCGGTCGCCCTGTGGCTGCGCGCCAACGCCCGCCCGTTCTACGACCGCGAGGCCCACGCTGCCGCCCCCGCACAGGCACCGGCGAGCGGGTACGGATACCCTCCGGCAGGTAGCCGGTACTGACGGCCGGGGGTCCGTCCGTCGCGTCGGAGGAGGGGATCTCCGCGCGTAGATGACGGCGCAAAGCGCCGCCGTATCCCCGATGTCCAACTTGCCCCTGTCCGGCCCCCGTTACCCACTGTCCGGATAACGGAACACCTCGAACAGCATCACGGTTGCGCATCCATTCCCCGTCAGCTCTGGCCCGAGATCGCCAAAGCGTTGAAGACTCCCGCAACAAGGGGTGGATGCTCGCCTCTTTGTACGACGGACTGATCACGCCGCTACAGCGGCAAGTGCGGGCCGGCTACCGCCGGTTGAGAGGGGTCCCTGCCAGATGACGGCACCATTGCACGAGCCGACCGCGGAAGCGGCCCCGAGTGCGGCAGAGGAAACGGCGGTCGCCGGCGCCGAGACCAAGTCGGTACAAGGCCGCTCCCTGGGCCGGATCGCCTGGGAGCGCCTGAAGAAGGACCGGCTGGCCCTCGCGGGCGGCATCGTGGTGCTGCTCCTCATCCTGGTCGCCGTCTTCGCGCCCCTGATCACCTCCCTGTACGGGCAGGAGCCCAACGCGTACAACGAGGACATGATCGACCCGCTGTTCGGCACCCCCACGGGCTCCCTGGGCGGCGTCAGCGGCGACCACTGGCTCGGCGTCGAGCCGGTCAACGGCCGTGACATCTTCGCCCGCATCGTCCACGGCGCCCGGATCTCGCTGCTCGTCGGCTTCCTGTCCGCCATGGTCGCCGTGGTCATCGGCACCGTTCTGGGTGTCCTCGCCGGCTTCTTCGGCGGCTGGGTCGACTCCCTCGTCAGCCGGATCATGGACGGCCTGCTGGCCTTCCCGCAGCTCCTGTTCATCATCGCCCTGGTCTCCGTGATGCCGGACTCCATGCTGGGGCTGAGCGGCACGGGTGTGCGCCTGCTCATGATGATCGTGGTCATCGGCTTCTTCGGCTGGCCCTACATCGGCCGCGTGGTCCGCGGCCAGACCCTCTCGATGCGTGAACGGGAGTACGTCGAGGCGGCCCGGTCGCTGGGGGCCGGACGGTTCTACATCCTGTTCAAGGAACTGCTGCCCAACCTGGTGGCGCCGATCATCGTCTACACGACGATGATGATCCCGACCAACATCCTCACCGAGGCGGCGCTCAGCTTCCTGGGCGTGGGCGTCAAGCCGCCCACGTCGTCCTGGGGACAGATGCTCTCGAGCGCGATCGACTACTACAAGTCCGACCCCATGTACATGGTGGTCCCCGGTGTGGCGATCTTCATCACCGTTCTTGCCTTCAACCTCTTCGGTGACGGCGTGCGCGACGCGTTGGACCCGAAGGGCTCCCGCTGACCTGCCGTACCGCAAAGCGACCCGTGGCACCTGCACGGGGTCTCTCATCTAATCCGGAGGATCCGAGATCGTGACTACCCAACGCACCTCAGGGCGGCGCAAGCAGGCTTTGGCCGCTGCCGCAGTGGTCGCCGCGCTGCTGACCACGGCGGCGTGCGGCGGCGGCGGCGACGACGACGGCGGCAGCGGTTCGAAGAACGGCGCGGCCGGCTTCGACGCCGCCAACAACAAGGTCGCCCAGGCCTCCGAGGCCAAGAAGGGCGGGACGCTGAAGTTCGCCAGCACGCAGGACGCCGACTCGTGGGACACCACGCGTGGCTACTACGGCTTCATGTGGAACTTCTCCCGCTACTACAGCCGCCAGCTCGTCACGAACAAGACGGAGCCGGGCAAGACCGGCGCCGAGGTCACCCCGGACCTCGCCACCGACGTCGCCAAGGTCTCGGACGACGGCAAGACCTACACGTACACCCTGCGTGACGGCATCACCTGGGAGGACGGCAAGCCGATCACCTCCAAGGACGTCAAGTACGGCATCGAGCGCGTGTGGGCGCAGGACGTGCTGTCCGGCGGTCCGACGTACCTCAAGGAGGTGCTCGACCCCAAGGACGAGTACCAGGGCCCGTACAAGGACAAGTCCGCGGACAAGCTGGGTCTGAAGGCGATCGAGACGCCGGACGACAAGACGATCGTCTTCCACCTGCCGCAGGCCAACTCGGACTTCGAGGAGATGCTCGCGCTGACCTCGGCGTCCCCGGTCCGCCAGGACAAGGACACCAAGTCCAAGTACGGTCTGCACCCGTTCTCCTCGGGCCCGTACAAGTTCGAGTCGTACAACCCGGGCAAGGACCTGACCCTGGTCCGCAACACCGAGTGGAAGCAGAGCTCGGACCCGATCCGCAAGGCGTACCCGAACAAGATCACGATCAAGTTCTTCACCAACGCCAACGACCTGGACGCCCGCCTGATCGCCGGCGACTACGACATCGACCTGGCCCAGACCGGTCTGTCCCCCCAGGGTCGTACCACGGCGCTGAAGGAGCACAAGGGGAACCTGGACAACCCGGTCTCGGGTTACATCCGGTACGCCGCGTTCCCGCAGAACGTGAAGCCGTTCGACAACATCCACTGCCGCAAGGCCGTGCTCTACGGGGCCGACCACGTCTCCCTGCAGACCGCGCGCGGCGGCCCGGTCGCCGGCGGTGACATCGGCACCAACATGCTGCCGCCCGCCGTCCCGGGCTCCGAGGGTCAGAAGTACGACCCGTACGAGATGGCCGGCGCCAACAAGAACGGCAACGTCGAGAAGGCCAAGGAAGAGCTGAAGGCCTGCGGCCAGCCGAACGGCTTCAAGACCACCATCGCGGTCCGCAACAACAAGCCGGTCGAGGTCGCCACCGCCGAGTCCCTCCAGGCCTCGCTGAAGAAGGTCGGCATCAACGTCGAGATCGACCAGTACGACGGCTCGCAGTACGCCAGCGTCATCGGTAGCCCCACGAACGTGAAGAAGAAGGGCTACGGCATCATCATCATGGGCTGGGGCCCGGACTTCCCGTCCGTGCAGGGCTACGGTCTGCCGCTGTGGCACAGCGACTACATCCTCGACAGCGCGAACAACAACTTCGCGATGATCGACGACCCGAAGATCGACGGTCTCTTCGCCGACTACCTGACCGCGAA
Organism: Streptomyces sp. NPDC085944; assembly: GCF_040686295.1. Lineage (NCBI taxonomy): Bacteria > Bacillati > Actinomycetota > Actinomycetes > Kitasatosporales > Streptomycetaceae > Streptomyces > Streptomyces sp. NPDC085944. Next base: position 130,843 of record NZ_JBFBJX010000005.1, read on the forward strand.
GGACGACGCGGGCAAGCAGAAGATCGCCACGGAGATCAACCACAAGGTGATGGAAGGCGGGTACTACCTGCCCTTCGTCTTCGAGAAGTTCATCAACTGGCGCTCCAGCAACATCGCGAACGTGTACACCACCGACGCCTACAGCGGTATGTACGACTTCGTGAACATCGGCCTGAAGAACCCCAAGAAGTAACCGGTACACCCGCCGTACGGCACGAAAGGCAGGTGAAGGCCGGCGCGGCGTGACCGCGGGCCGCCGGAGGACCTCCGGCGGCCCGCGGGACGCAGCGGGCCGCAACCCGTGCTCGCTTACCTCATCAGGCGGCTGTTCGCCGCCGCAGTGATGCTTGTGGTCATCATCCTGGTGGTCTTCTGCATCTTCTTCCTCGTCCCCAAGTGGGCCGGGGTCGACATCGCCCTGAACTTCGTCGGCAAGCAGGCGGACCCCGCCGCCGTCGAGGGTGTGCGGGAGAAGCTGGGTCTGGGCGACCCGGTCCTCGTGCAGGCCTGGGAGTTCTTCAAGGGCATCTTCGCGGGTCGCACCTACGCGGCCGGCGGCGAAGTGACCCACTGCGCCGCGCCCTGCTTCGGCTACTCCTTCAAGACCGAGCAGTCGGTCTGGCCGGTTCTGACCGAGCGTTTCCCGGTGACCCTGGCTCTCGCGCTCGGTGCCGCCGTGCTGTGGCTGATCTTCGGTGTGGCCGCCGGTGTGCTCTCCGCTCTCAAGCGCGGCTCGCTGTGGGACCGCGGCGCGATGGTCGTCGCCCTGGCGGGTGTCTCCCTCCCCATCTACTTCACCGGTCTGCTCAGCCTGGCGATCTTCTCCTACGGACTGGGCTGGATCGACGGTGAGTTCGTCCCGCTCGAGGACAGCTTCAGCGGATGGTTCGGCGGCATGATCCTGCCCTGGATCACGCTGGCCTTCCTGTACGCCGCGATGTACGCCCGGATCACCCGCGCCACCATGCTGGAGATCCTCGGCGAGGACTACATCCGTACAGCGCGGGCCAAGGGCCTCAAGGAACAGGTCGTCATCAGCAAGCACGCGATGCGTTCGACCCTGACCCCGCTGCTCACCATGCTCGGCATGGACCTCGGCGCCCTGATGGGCGGTGCGGTCCTGACCGAGACCACGTTCAGCCTCCCCGGCCTCGGCCAGAAGGTGCTGGACGCGATCAAGAACCACGACCTGCCCTTCATCCTGGGCGTCGTCCTGATCACTTCTCTCGCGGTGCTGATCGCCAACCTCGTGGTGGACGTCCTGTACGCCGTGATCGACCCCCGAGTGAGGCTCGCATGACCGAACTGAGCAAGAGCGGGGCCGCGGTGGGCGAGCCCGCCGCCACCTCGCCCGCGCCCACCGCCTTCCTGGAAGTACGCGACCTCAAGGTCCACTTCCCGACCGACGACGGCCTGGTCAAGTCCGTCGACGGGCTCTCCTTCCAGCTGGAGAAGGGCAAGACCCTCGGCATCGTGGGCGAGTCCGGCTCCGGCAAGTCGGTGACCTCGCTGGGCATCATGGGCCTGCACACCGCCGGCCAGTACGGCAAGCGCAAGGCGCGGATATCCGGAGAGATCTGGCTGGACGGCACCGAGCTGCTGTCCGCCGACCCCGACCACGTGCGCAAGCTCCGCGGCCGCGAGATGTCGATGATCTTCCAGGATCCGCTCTCCGCGCTGCACCCGTACTACACGATCGGCCAGCAGATCGTGGAGGCGTACCGCATCCACCACAAGGTGGACAAGAAGACCGCCAAGCGCCGCGCGGTGGAGATGCTCGACCGGGTCGGCATCCCGCAGCCCGACAAGCGGGTGGACAGCTACCCGCACGAGTTCTCCGGCGGTATGCGCCAGCGCGCGATGATCGCGATGTCGCTGGTCAACAACCCCGAGCTGCTCATCGCGGACGAGCCGACCACCGCCCTGGACGTCACCGTCCAGGCGCAGATCCTCGACCTCATCCGGGACCTGCAGACGGAGTTCGGCTCCGCGGTCATCATCATCACCCACGACCTGGGCGTCGTCGCCGAACTGGCCGACGACCTGCTGGTGATGTACGGCGGCCGGTGCGTCGAGCGCGGTCCCGCGGAGAAGGTGTTCTACGAGCCCCGGCACCCCTACACCTGGGGCCTGCTCGGCTCGATGCCGCGGCTCGACCGCGACCAGCAGGAACGCCTCATCCCGGTCAAGGGCTCGCCGCCCTCCCTCATCAACCTCCCGTCCGGCTGCGCCTTCAACCCGCGCTGCCCGTACGCCGACGTGCCCAAGGACGACGTCACCCGCACGGTCCGCCCCGAGCTGACCGAGGTCGGCAGCAAGCACTGGGCCGCCTGCCACATGTCGCAGGAGCAGCGGGAGCGTATCTGGACCGAAGAGATTGCGCCGAAGCTGTGAGCGACCAGGCAGAGGACAAAGCGGTGACCATCCCCGCACAGACCAGCGGTGCCACCCTGACCAAGGACGCCGCTCCCGGCGAGACGCTGCTCAAGGTGACCGGGCTGCAGAAGCACTTCCCGATCAAGAAGGGCCTGCTGCAGCGCCAGGTCGGCGCGGTCCGCGCCGTCGACGGCATCGACTTCGAGGTCCGCTCCGGCGAGACGCTGGGTGTCGTGGGCGAGTCCGGCTGCGGCAAGTCGACCATGGGCCGGCTGATCACCCGGCTCCTGGAGCCGACCGCCGGCAAGGTCGAGTTCCAGGGCAAGGACATCACCCACCTCGGGGTCGGCGGCATGCGTCCGCTGCGCCGCGACGTGCAGATGATCTTCCAGGACCCGTACTCCTCGCTGAACCCGCGCCACACCATCGGCACGATCGTCAGCGCCCCGTTCAAGCTCCAGGGCGTCCAGCCCGAGGGCGGGGTCAAGAAGGAGGTCCAGCGGCTGCTGTCGGTGGTCGGTCTCAACCCCGAGCACTACAACCGCTACCCGCACGAGTTCTCCGGCGGTCAGCGCCAGCGCATCGGCATCGCCCGCGCGCTCGCGCTCAACCCGAAGCTGGTCGTGGCCGACGAGCCGGTCTCCGCGCTCGACGTGTCGATCCAGGCCCAGGTCGTCAACCTGCTCGACGACCTGCAGAGCGAGCTCGGTCTGACGTACGTGATCATCGCGCACGACCTCTCGGTCGTCCGCCACGTCTCGGACCGCATCGCGGTGATGTACCTCGGCAAGATCATGGAGCTGGCCGACCGCGACCTGCTCTACAAGACGCCGATGCACCCGTACACCAAGGCGCTGATGTCGGCCGTCCCGATCCCGGACCCGGCCCGCAAGTCGGCCGAGAGCGAGCGCATCCTGCTCAAGGGCGACGTGCCTTCGCCGATCGCCCCGCCGAGCGGCTGCCGCTTCCACACCCGGTGCTGGAAGGCGACGCAGATCTGCACCACCACCGAGCCGCCGCTGAAGGAGCTGCGGCCCGGCCAGCAGGTGGCCTGCCACCACCCGGAGAACTTCGAGGACCAGGCCCCGCAGGACGTCGTCCTGCTCTCCGCCGCGAAGGAGGCGGCGGAGCTGGTGTCCGAGGACGCCCTGGCGGAGTCGGCGTCGACCTCGGCGGCCGTGGCCGCGGAGGCCGCGGAGGTCGAGAGCACGGAGGCCGAGTCGTCCGAGGGCGAGTCCGCTGAGGGCGAGTCCGCTGAGGGCGAGTCTGCCGAGAGCGAGTCCGCCGAGACGGAGTCGTCCGAGAGCGAGTCCGCCGAGGCCGCCGAGGGCGCCGCGTCGGACGGTGACCAGCCCTCCGCCGAGAGCAGTGACGAGGAGCCTCCTGGCAAGAGCAGTGACGAGGAGCCTCCCGCCAAGGGGAAGTGACCTCACTCACCCGCCCTGCCACTGAGCCCCTGCCTTCATTTGTAAGGCAGGGGCTCAGTGGCAGGTAAGAATGGAAGGGTGTACGAGCAACTCTTCAGCCCCACCGTCCAGCACACGCTGGACCTGGTCGGCATCTTCGTCTTCGCCATCTCCGGCGCGCTGCTGGCCGTACGCAAGAACTTCGACGTCTTCGGCATCGCCGTCCTCGCCGAGGTCACCGCGCTGGGCGGCGGGCTGTTCCGGGACCTGGTGATCGGCGCGGTGCCGCCCGCCGCCTTCACCGACCTCGGGTACTTCCTCACCCCGCTGCTCGCGACGCTGCTGGTCTTCTTCCTCCATCCCCACGTGGAGCGGCTCCAGACCGGCGTGAACATCTTCGACGCGGCGGGCCTCGGCCTGTTCTGCGTCGCCGGCACCACCAAGGCGTACGACTACGGCCTCGGCCTGACCGCCTCCGCCTGCCTGGGCCTGGCCACCGCGGTCGGCGGCGGCGTCCTGCGCGACGTGCTCGCCAACGAGGTGCCCTCACTGCTGCGTTGGGACCGCGACCTGTACGCCGTCCCGGCGATCGTCGGCTCCGCGATGGTCGCCCTGTGCATCCGCTACGAGGCGCTCACGCCGTTCACCAGCGGGCTCGCGGTCGTCACGGCCTTCGTCCTGCGCCTGCTCGCCCTGCGCTACCACTGGCGGGCGCCGCGCGCCTGGAACCGCCGGTCGACGGTGGTGGAGGGGGACTGACCCCCGCGTCCCTCAGGGCCGCGTCATGTCCTTGACGAAGACGACGCCGTCGACCGAGTCCAGGTGGGCGGGGTCCAGCGGGGCGTAGCCGAACCAGGGGGAGACCCGGGGCGCGGGCCGGGGGTCACCGAGGGCGTCGGTCAGCCCTCGGGCGTCGATGAGGCAGGGGTCCTGCTCAACCGCGCACAGGAGCCCCTCGACGGTGCCCGGCGGCGAGGAGTCCACCCCCTGGTGCCGGATCGTGCCCAGTGCCGTGGCCACGAAGGCGTACTCCCCGCCGAGCCGGGCGCCGACGAGCGCACCGGCGCTCCACCATTCCACCGGTCCCTGCCACATCCGCATCGAGCTCTTCGCGCGCTGGAGGTGGGCGTTGTGGGCGTGCACGAGCGTCGGTCCCCGGTCGGCGAGCGCGAGGAGGTTGTCGGCCATCATCCGGTCCCGCACACCCAGCAGGCGGGTCATGCGGCCCGGGGAGGCGTCGGCCATCCAGTAGTGGTACGTCAGCAGACCCGTGGCGGTACGTCCGTGCAGGCGGGCCCGTTCCCAGGCGTCCCGTGAGCCGGACGCGAGCAGGTGCGGCGTCTGCTCGTCCAGCAGAGACACCAGGTCGGCGGCGAGCGTCCGCAGCTCCCCGGCCCCGGCCGACCGCCCCACGGACCGGGCCGGGTCCGTCATCGCCTCGGGCTCGGTCCACCGGTCGTCGGCGCCGAGCAGGCGGTCCAGCGTCTGGGCGGTGCACGGGAGCAGGCCTGGGTCCACCGCGGCCGCGAGGTAGCCGTGGAGCGCGGTGAGGGCCTGCCGGGGGCTCGCGGCGCCGGTGATCTCCAGGGGGCCGTCGAAACCGGCGAAGTGGAGCCACTCGTCGGCGGGCCGGTCCTCGTTGTACGCGCGCATCCAGCGCACCAGCTCCCGGTTGGGCGCACTGGCGCCAAAACCGTGGCTGAACCCGTGCGCCATGACCTCGTCGAGGGTGCCGGTGCCCCGGGTGACGTAGTCGTCCACGGCCAGCCCTCTCAGGCAGTCGCTCTCGATCGTGATCGTCCGGTAGCCGTGCTGCTCGACGAGTTGCCGGAACAGGTCGTTGCGCACGTCGAGCAGGGTGTCCTCGCCGTGGGTGGGCTCGCCCAGGGCGAGCAGCCGGGGCGAGGAGGGCAGCAGCCGCATGAGGGCGGCGGCGTCGAGGGGATGGGCGATGTCCTGAATGCGTTCGGCCATGCGTTCAACGCTATCGTTGAACTCTCGGTTGAAACTTGGGCAGGAAAGCGTGGGAACTTTGGTCGACAACCTTCAAACCGAGGGTCGGCTCAGGCCGGTCGACCTGGCCCGCGCGCACGGTCTGTCGGCGCAGGCGGTCAGGAACTACGAGGCGGCCGGCATCCTCCCGGCCGCCGCGCGCACGGACCACGGCCACCGCGTCTACTCCCCACTGCACGCCCGCGCGCTGGCCGCGTTCCTCGCCCTGGTGGCGGGCCACGGTCACCGGACGGCGGCCTCGGTGCTGCGGGAGGTGAACGACGGCGCGGTGGACGCAGCGCTCCGCCTGATCGACGAGAGCCATGCCCGGCTGCTCGACGACCGGCGGACACTGGAGGACGTGGAGGGTGCGCTGCGGGACCTGGTGCCCGAGCCGGACGGGGAGGTGCCCGGGGCCGCCGGCGGGTTCATCGGGGCGCTCGCGGCGGAGTTGGGCATCCGGCCCGCCACCCTGCGCAAGTGGGAGCGGGCCGGCCTGGTGCGCCCGAGGCGCGACCCGGTGACCGGGTACCGCCGTTACGACGAGGCCGACGTCCGGGACGCCCGCCTCGCCCACCAGCTCAGGCGGGGCGGCTACCCGCTGGAGCGGATCGCGGCGGTCGTCGCCCAGGTCCGGTCGGCCGGGGGAGTGGAGCCGCTGGAGGCCGCCCTGCGTGAGTGGCGGGACCGGGTGACCGCCCGTGGCAGGGCGATGGTGGCCGGGGCGGCGGAGTTCGACGCGTACCTGCGCGCCCGGGAACGGGAACGGGAACAAAAAGCTACCGCTTAGTAGCTGCCTGTTGTACCGTGCAGTCATGCCAGAAGCAGCCTCCGCAGCGGCCGTACGGGCCACCATCGGCGACAGTGAGTTCGACCGGGACACCGCGGTGACCCGACGCGCCCCCGGCGTCTACGACATCGACCTCTCGGCCGGCTGGACGATCATCAACGCCGTCAACGGCGGCTATCTGCTGGCCGTCCTGGGCCGCGCCCTCGGCGACGCCCTCCCGCACCCCGACCCCTTCACCATCTCGGCGCACTACCTCACCGCCTCCCAGCCCGGCCCGGCCCTCGTGCGCACCGACACCGTCCGCACGGGACGCACCCTCTCCACCGGCCAGGCCTCCCTCTTCCAGTACGACGACGCGGGCAACGAGGTGGAGCGCATCCGCGTCCTCGCCTCCTACGGCGACCTCGACGCGCTGCCGGACGACGTCCGCACCTCGGCGAAGCCGCCCGCGATCCCGCCGATGGACCAGTGCTTCGGCCCCCAGGACGGCCCCGCCCCCGTCGAGGGCAGCTCGGCCATCACCGACCGCCTGATGCTCAAGCTGGATCCCGCCACCCTGGGCTGGGCGCTCGGGCAGCCCTCCGGCCGGGGTGAGATGCGGGCCTGGTTCGGCCTCGCCGACGGCCGTGACGCCGACCCGCTGTCGCTGCTCCTCGCGGTGGACGCGCTGCCGCCGACCGCCTTCGAGCTGGGGCTCCAGGGCTGGGTGCCGACGGTCGAGCTGACCGCGCACGTGCGGTGCCGTCCGGCGCCGGGCCTGCTGCGGGTCTCCATCGCCACCCGCAACCTCGCCGGCGGCTTCCTGGAGGAGGACGCCGAGGTCTGGGACAGCGCCGACCGGCTGGTCGCGCAGTCCCGTCAGCTGGCCCGGGTGCGGCTCGGCTGACCCGGGGGCTGCTCAGTCCAGCCAGTGCGTGCGGCCGACGCTGATCAGCCGCAGTTGCCGCCGCGCCGTCTCGACGGCCCGGCGGCGCTCCTCTTCCGGGGCGTCCAGCGTCTCCAGGAAGAGGGACGCCGTGATCAGCATCTGGTCGACGTAGAGCCCCGCCAGCATCCGCAGGTCGGCGTCGCTCCAGCCCGCCGCCGACGCGTCCGTGGCCAGCTCGGCCTTCACCTCCTCGGCGAACCGCGCCAGTTGCTCCCGTATCGCCCGGCGCACCGGCTGCACCCCACCGTGCCGCTCCCGCGCGATGAAACGGACGTGGGCCGGGTGCGCGGCCACATGCCCGGCGATCAACTCCACCGCGCGGGCGATGCGTTCGTCGTCGTCCTCGGCCGGTGACATCGTGGTCCGGATCATCGGGTGCAGGCTGCCCAGCGCCTCCTCGACCAGCGCCACGCCGAGATCGGCCGTGGAACGGAAGTGCCGGTAGAAGGCGGTCGGTGCCACCCCCACGGCGCGTGTGACCTCACGCAGCCCCAGGCTGCTCAGGCTCTGCTCCTCCAGTAGGCCGAGCGCCGCGTCCAGGAGCGCCTGCCGGGTCTTCTGCTTCTGCGCCTGTCGAACGCCGGGGGTGTGACTCATGCCATGCAGTTAACAACTGTTCTCCGGAATTGAAAAGCCGTACGGCGCGCTAGAGTGGGAAGTCAGTGAACAACTGTAACCACAACCGTTCACCGAAGTCCGGAAGGAAGTCCGGAAGTCTGGGGGACCCGCTCCATGCTGTTTCTCGTCGTCGCACTCCTGATCCTCGGCCTGGTCATGGGCACCGTCGCCCACGCCCCGCTCACCTTCTCGGTCGCGGCCGGGCTGGTCATCGCCGTCTGGCTCGGCATCTTCGCCCTCCGCGAGCGGCACGGCCGCCGACGGAGCACCTCCGCCCACTGACCCGCCCCACCGACGCACGGCAGGGAGAACGCCATGCAGCTCACCGCACCGGCCAACCGCACCACCGAAAGCCCCCGCACCACCCGTCGCACCGGCATCCACGACACCGACGGCATGGCCGTCGCCTCCTTCGTCCTCGGCCTGCTCGGCCTGCTCGTGCTCAACGTCTTCCTGGGCCCGATCGCCATCGCCCTCGCGAGCATCGCCCTGTGGCGCGGCACCGCCCGACGCGGCCGGGCCCTCCTCGGCCTCGGCCTGGGCGTCGCCGACCTGCTGGTCCTGGTGGCGTTCATGTCCGCTGACAACACGATGTCCTGGAGCCTGTGAGCCACCGCCCCGCTCCGCCGGGGGCCGCCGTGCGACGAGGCCAACCGCGGTCCGGGACCGGGCGCGACCGCCCCGTAGAATCGGCCGCACCATGGCTTACCTCGACCACGCCGCGACGACCCCGATGCTTCCCGAGGCAGTCGAGGCACTCGCCGCGCACCTGAGCGTCACCGGCAACGCCTCCTCCCTCCACGCGTCCGGCCGCCGGGCGCGGCGCACCGTCGAGGAGGCCCGCGAGACCCTCGCCGAGGCGCTCGGCGCCCGCCCCAGCGAAGTGGTCCTCACCTCCGGCGGCACCGAGGCCGACAACTTCGCCGTCAAGGGCCTGTACTGGGCCCGCCGCGACGCCGACCCGGCCCGGACCCGGGTCCTGGCCAGCCCCGTCGAGCACCACGCCGTCCTCGACGCCGTCCACTGGCTCGGCGAACACGAGGGGGCGACCGTCGAGTACCTGCCGGTCGACGCGTACGGCCGCGTCCACCCCGAGGCGCTGCGCGAGGCCATCGCCCGCGACCCCGGCGACGTCGCCCTCGCCACCGTCATGTGGGCCAACAACGAGATCGGCACGATCATGCCGGTCCGTGAACTCGCCGACGTGGCCGCCGAGTTCGACGTGCCGCTGCACGCCGACGCGGTCCAGGCCTTCGGCCAGCTGCCGGTCGACTTCGCCGCCTCCGGGCTCGCCGCCATGACCGTGTCCGGCCACAAGATCGGCGGCCCCTACGGCATCGGCGCGCTGCTGCTCGGCCGGGAATACACCCCGGTGCCCGTCCTGCACGGCGGCGGCCAGGAACGCCACGTCCGCTCCGGCACCCTCGACGTCCCCGCCGTCGCCTCCTTCGCCGTCGCCGGCCGGCTCGCCGCCGAGCACCGCGCGTGGTTCGCCCGTGAGATCGGCGCCCTGCGCGACGACCTGGTCGACGCGGTCCGCACGGCGGTCCCGGACGCCGTCCTCGGCGGCGACCCGGCACCGGAGGGGCGCCTTCCCGCCAACGCCCACTTCACCTTCCCCGGCTGCGAGGGCGACTCCCTCCTTCTCCTGCTCGACGCCCAGGGCATCGAGTGCTCCACCGGCTCCGCCTGCACCGCGGGCGTCGCCCAGCCCAGCCACGTCCTGCTGGCCACCGGGACCGAACCCGACCTGGCCCGCGGCACCCTGCGCTTCTCACTCGGCCACACCTCGACCGAGGCCGACGTGGAGGCCCTCGCCAAGGCGATCGGTCCCGCGGTGGAACGCGCCAGGGCGGCGGGGCTGTCGTAGGGCGACGGGCGTTACGGCCGCGGCCGTACGGTCCGCCGAATCGGCTCGGGCCCCGGTCGCGGCTCAGGCCCTGGTCGGCGGCTTCGACGCGCCGCTCGTGGCCGCCCGCCGCACCAGCCGCAGATACCGGTCCCAGTCCCAGTGCGGCCCCGGGTCGGTGTGGTCGGTGCCCGGCACCTCCACGTGGCCGAGGAGGTGCTCGCGGTCCACGGGTATGTCGTACCGCGCGCAGATCCCCGCCGTCAGGCGCGCGGAGGCGGCGTACATCGCGTCGGTGAAGTCCTGCGGGCGGTCCACGAAGCCCTCGTGCTCGATGCCGACACTGCGTTCGTTGTAGTCGCGGTTGCCCGCGTGGTACGCCACGTCCAGCTCACGGATCATCTGGGTGATCCGGCCGTCCTGCCCCACGATGTAGTGCGCCGCCGCCTTGTGCCCCGGATCCTGGAAGGCCCGCACCGCGCTGTCGAAGCTGCCCTGCGTGACATGGACGATCACCATGTCGATGCCGAAGTCGTCCGGGCGGTCCGCCCGCCGCCAGTTCGCGTCCGACGCCGCCACCCAGCGCGCGCCCGCGTAGTCGACGGCGCCCTGCTCACGGGGCCGCTCGACGCCCGGCATCCGCCACCACAGCCGGGACAGCTCGTCGCGGGCCAGCACACCGGTGCCCACGGCCGCCGCCGCACCGCCGACGATCAGCGCCCGCCGCCCGATGCGCCGGTCGCCGTCCCCCGACCCGCCGCTCGCGGAACCGCCCGGTGCGGACCCGCCGGCGGATCCCTGCTTCGCCCCCATACGATCTCCAACGCATACTCGCGCGCTCCGGTTCCCGCCTCCCCGTACTCTGGAGGGGCTATGACTGACACTCCGCAGCGCACCCGTCCCCTCCGCGTCCTCGCCGCCATGTCGGGCGGAGTCGACTCCGCCGTCGCCGCCGCCCGCGCGGCCGAGGCGGGGCACGACGTGACCGGCGTCCACCTGGCGCTCTCCGCCAACCCGCAGTCCTTCCGCACGGGCGCCCGGGGCTGTTGCACCATCGAGGACTCGCGGGACGCCCGCCGCGCCGCCGACGTCATCGGCATCCCCTTCTACGTGTGGGACCTCGCCGACCGCTTCCGCGAGGACGTGGTCGAGGACTTCGTCGCCGAGTACGAGGCCGGCCGCACGCCGAACCCCTGCCTGCGCTGCAACGAGAAGATCAAGTTCGCGGCCCTCCTCGACAAGGCCCTCGCGCTGGGCTTCGACGCCGTCTGCACCGGCCACTACGCCCAGGTGATCCTGCGCGAGGACGGCACCCGCGAGTTGCACCGCGCCTCCGACATGGCCAAGGACCAGAGCTACGTCCTCGGCGTGCTCGACGACCGGCAGCTCGCGCACGCGATGTTCCCGCTCGGCGACACCGTCACCACCAAGGACGAGATCCGCGCGGAGGCCGAGCGCCGGGGCCTCGCGGTGGCCAAGAAGCCCGACTCGCACGACATCTGCTTCATCGCCGACGGCGACACCCAGGGCTTCCTCGCCGACCGGCTCGGCAAGGCCGAGGGCGACATCGTCGACGAGGCGGGCAACCGGCTCGGCACCCACGAGGGCGCCTACGGCTACACCATCGGCCAGCGCAAGGGCCTGCGCATCGGCACGCCGGCCCCCGACGGCAAGCCCCGCTACGTCCTGGACATCTCCCCGGTGGACAACACCGTGACCGTCGGCCCGGCCGAGGCCCTCGACGTCGACGCCCTCACCGCCATCAAGCCCCGCTGGTGCGGCGCCGCCCCCACCGGCCCCGGCACCTACACCGCCCAGCTCCGCGCCCACGGCGGCGAGAGCGAGGTACGGGCCGAACTGGTCGACGGCACCCTGGAGGTGGCCTTCTCCGAGCCGGTGCGGGGCGTGGCACCCGGCCAGGCGATCGTGCTCTACGACGGCACGCGCGTGGTGGGTTCGGCGACGATCGCCTCCACGACGCGCGCGACGGCCGGCGCGGCCTGAGCCCCGCGCCGTCGCCGGGGCCGACGACGGCGCCGGTTCATCCGGCGAGGAACTCCGCCAGCACCGGCGCCAGTACGCCCGGCTCCACCATGTGGGTCTGCCGGTCCACGGTGCCGTAGGTGCCCTCCGGGGCGGCGTCCGCGACCGCGCGGGCGGCCTCGTGCCACCACGCGTCGCTCGCGCCGCCCGCGAGGACCAGGAGCGGGACGGTGATCGCGGCGATCTCGGTGCGCGGCACCCGTCCGCCGCCCAGCACGGCGTCGTCGTACGCCAGACTCGGCGCCACCGACTCCATCCCCGCCCACATGGGGGACTGCCGCGCACCCCGGATCATCTCCTCGCCCAGCCCCGTGTGCCGCAGGAACAGCTCCACCGCGTCCCCGCGCCGGCCCTGCCCCAGCACCTCGGTCAGCCGCTCGGTGTACTCGGCCGCGGCCCGCACGGCGGCGTCGTCCATGGCGTACGGCACCTCGTACACGGCGGCCCGGCGCACCGGCAGCCCGCTCGCCGCCGCCCGGAGCACCAGCGCGCCGCCCGACGACATGCCGTACAGCGAGGCCTCGCCGCCCACCGCCTCGATCAGCGCGGCCAGGTCCTCGATCTCGCGTTCCACCGCGTAGGGCGCGGTGTCGCCGCTCTCGCCGCGCCCCCGGCGGTCGTACACGGTGACGTCGAATCGGTCCGACAGCTCGGCGGCCAGTGGTGCCATCGTGGCGCCGGTCGACATGGCCCCGCTGACGAGCACGACCGCCGGTCCCCGCCCGGAGCGCTCGTAGGCGATGCGGGTGCCGTCACGCGAAACAGTCGTCATCTCCATGCCTGAGCAGACTGCCCTACGGCACCGGATTCATCGCTCAGGACACCTCGGCTTCGTAGAAACAGAGGTGGTCCTTGATCTCCGCGACCTCCGGCTTCGGGTCCGGGTACGCCCAGGCCAGGTCCGCCGCGTCCGGCAGCGACCAGTAGGAGGCGTCGCCCTTGAAGGGGCAGTGGGTGTGCGTGTCGGACGGGGTCAAAAGGTCGAGGCGCACGTCCCGGGGCGGGATGTAGTACCGGTCGGGACAGCCCGTCTCGTGCAGGACGAGCGCCGCGTCGCTCTCCGCCAGCACCTGATCGCCGTGCACCACGCGCACGTGCCGTTCGCTCGGTTCCACGGTGATGCGATGGCCCGCGAGTCCCTTGGGTCCCTTGGTCACGATCGTCCTCCTCGATGGCAGTGTCCTTCGTCACTACAGCGTGCCCGGACCCCGGCTTCTTCCCGTTCCGGCGGGCCGTACGGTGGACGCCATGAACATCTGCGTCTTCCTCTCCGCCGCCGACCTCGACGAGCGCTACACGGGCCCCGCCAAGGAGTTCGCCGAACTGCTCGGCAAGGGTGGGCACACCCTCGTGTGGGGCGGCTCCGACGTCGGCCTGATGAAGGTCGTCGCCGACGGCGCGCAGGAGGCCGGCGGACGGCTGCTCGGTGTCTCGGTGGACTTCCTGGCGGCCAAGGCGCGCGAGGGCGCCGACGAGATGGTGATCGCGAAGGACCTGGCCGAGCGCAAGCGGCTGCTGCTGGAGAAGGCCGACGCCGTGGTCATCATGGTGGGCGGCACCGGCACCCTCGACGAGGCCACCGAGATCCTGGAGCTGAAGAAGCACGGGCACACCGACAAGCCGGTCGTCCTGCTCAACACCGCGGGCTTCTACGACGGACTCAAGGAGCAGTTCCGCCGCATGGAGGACGAGGGCTTCCTGCCCCGGCCCCTCACCGAGCTGGTGTTCTTCGCCGAGGAGCCGGTCGGCGCGCTCGCCTACCTGGAGGAGAGCCAGGGCATCGAGTAGGACGCCGGTGGTGCGAGCATGGCGGGCATGGCTACACATGTGATCACCGGAGCGGGCTCCGGCATCGGCGCGGCCGTCGCCCGCCGCCTGCACGAGCGAGGCGACGAGATCGTGCTGCACGCGCGCGACGCGGGCCGCGCGAAGGAACTGGCCGCCGCGCTCCCCGGCGCGAAGACCCTGGTCGGCGACCTCGCCGACCCGGCCAAGCTGTCCTGGGCCCTCTCGCACCAGTCGCTGCCCGACCGGGTGGACTCGCTGCTGCACGTCGCGGGCGTCGTCGACCTCGGTCCGGTCGGCGACCTCACCCCGAAGACCTGGCTCAACCAACTGAACGTCAACCTGGTCGCCCCGGCCGAGCTGACCCGCCTCCTCCTGCCCCAGCTCCGGGCCGCCCAGGGCCATGTGCTCTTCGTCAACTCCGGCTCGGGCCTCACCGCCCACGCCGGTTGGGCCGCGTACGGCGCCTCCAAGCACGGCCTGAAGGCCCTGGCCGACGCCCTGCGCCAGGAGGAGCACGCGAACGGCGTCCGCGTCACCTCGGTCTACCCCGGCCGCACCGCCAGCCCCATGCAGGCCAAGGTCCACCAGCAGGAGGGCAAGGAGTACGACCCCGCGAAGTGGATCGACCCCGAGTCCGTCGCCACCACGATCCTGATGGCCCTGGACCTCCCGAGGGACGCGGAGGTCAACGACCTGACGGTGCGCCCGGGAAGGTAGTCCAGCCCGTCCGGCGTTTGAGGACGAGGCCGTCCAGGCCGAAAGCGGGGGTCTGCGGGCGCGGCCCCCAGGGACGGGAAAGGGAAGGGGCGGCGGGGGCGAGAACAAGCCCCGCACCCCTGCGTACGCTTGCCCCGTGAACGACATCTTCGCCCCCGCCACCGGCATCGGCAGCCTCCCGGGCCACGACGCGCGAGAGGCCGCCAAGACCGCCACCGGCAGCTTCGAGGACTTCCCCTTCCTCCCCGAGCTGCCCGCCCGCGGCCCCGGCGCCGACATGATCGGCCGTAGCGCCGGGATGCTCGTCGAGCTGTACGCGCGCGTGGAGCCCAGCGGCTGGCGACTCGGCGACCGCCCGGGCCGGGACACCAAGCGCGCCCGCGCCTGGCTGGGCGAGGACCTCGACGCCCTGGAGGAGTTCACCCAGGGCTACGAAGGCCCGCTCAAGGTCCAGGCCGTCGGCCCGTGGACCCTCGCCGCCGCCCTGGAGCTGCGGGGCGGCGAGGCGGTCCTCTCCGACCCCGGCGCCTGCCGCGACCTCGCCGCCTCGCTCGCCGAGGGCCTGCGCCTGCACCTGGCGGAGATCCGGCGCCGCGTCCCGGGGGCCCGCCCCGTCCTCCAACTCGACGAGCCGTCCCTCACCGCCGTCCTGCGTGGACAGATCCGCACCGCCAGCGGCTACCGCACCCACCGCGCCGTCGACCGCCAGGTGGTGGAGGCGACCCTCCGCGAGGTCGCCGCGGCGCAGGACGGGGACCCGGTCGTGGTCCACTCCTGCGCACCGGACGTGCCGTTCGCCCTGCTGCGCCGGGCGGGCGTCGCCGGCGTCTCCTTCGACTTCTCGCTGCTCACCGAGCGTGACGACGACGCGATCGGTGAGGCCGTCGAGGGCGGCACCCGGCTGTTCGCCGGTGTCGTGCCGGGCACGGACAGTGCTTTGTCAGACCCTGCCGGTAGCGTCATGGGTGTCAGAACGCTGTGGCGCAGGCTGGGGCTGCGTCCGGAGCTGCTGGCGGAGACGGTCACCGTCACTCCGGCGTGCGGACTCGCGGGTGCCTCCCCGGACTACGCCCGGCGCGCGCTCGCCCACTGCGTCCGGGCGGCACAATCTCTCGCGGACAACCCAGAGTAACGGGAGGACACACGGTGGCCGGCGACAAGCAGGGCGACAAGCAGGCGGAGACGACGAGCGTGCCCGCCGAGGCGCGGGAGCAGCACGCGCGGCTCGCCGAGCAGATCGAGGAGCACCGCTTCCGGTACTACGTGAACGACGCACCCGTCGTCAGCGACGCGGAGTTCGACCGGCTGCTGCGCACCCTGGAGGAGCTGGAGGAGCGGCACCCGGAGCTGCGCACCCCCGAGTCCCCGACCCAGAAGGTCGCCGGTTCCTACGAGACCGAGTTCACGGCCGTGCAGCACCCCACACGGATGCTCTCCCTGGACAACACCTTCAACGACGACGAGCTGGCCGCCTGGTTCGACCGCATCGCCCGGGAGCTGGGCGAGCAGGAGTACCACTTCCTGTGCGAGCCGAAGGTCGACGGACTCGCCGTCAACCTCACCTACGAGCGCGGCCGTCTGGTCCGCGCCGCCACCCGCGGCGACGGACGCACCGGCGAGGACATCACGCCCAACGTCCGCACCATCGCCGAGATCCCCGAGCGCCTGGCCGGCGACAAGGTCCCCGACCTGGTGGAGATCCGCGGCGAGGTCTACTTCCCGATGGAGAAGTTCCAGGAGCTCAACACCCGGCTGAACGAGGCGGGGGACAAACCCTTCGCCAACGCGCGCAACGCGGCGGCCGGTTCGCTGCGTCAGAAGGACCCCCGCGTCACCGCCTCCCGCCCGCTGCACATGGTGGTCCACGGCATCGGCATCCTGGAGGGCTACCAGGGCATGACCCGCCTCTCCCAGGCGTACGACCTGCTCAAGACCTGGGGTCTGCCCACCTCCCCGCACAACAGGGTGGTCGACGGCCTGGACGGCGTACGGGACTTCATCGCGTACTACGGCGAGAACCGGCACTCCGTCGCGCACGAGATCGACGGTGTCGTCGTCAAGCTCGACGAGATCCGCCTCCAGGGCCGGCTCGGCTCCACGGCCCGCGCACCCCGCTGGGCCATCGCCTACAAGTACGCGCCGGAGGAGGTCAACACCAAGCTCGTCGACATCAAGGTGGGCGTCGGCCGCACCGGCCGTGTGACGCCGTACGCGCAGGTCGAGCCGGTGACGGTGGCCGGCAGCGAGGTGGAGTTCGCCACGCTGCACAACCAGGAGGTCGTCAAGGCCAAGGGCGTGCTCATCGGCGACACCGTGGTGCTGCGCAAGGCCGGTGACGTCATCCCCGAGATCCTCGGGCCGGTCGCCGACCTCAGGGACGGCAGCGAGCGGGAGTTCGTGATGCCGGCGAAGTGCCCCGAGTGCGGGACGCCGCTGCGCGCCATGAAGGAGGGCGACATCGATCTCCGCTGCCCCAACGCCCGCGCCTGCCCGGCCCAGTTGCGCGAGCGCGTCGCCTACCTCGCCGGCCGGGAGTGCCTGGACATCGAGCACTTCGGCGGGGTCGTCGCGGCCGCGCTGACCGGGCCGCTGGAGCCGTCCGAGCCCCCGCTGGTGGACGAGGGCGACCTCTTCGACCTCACCCTCGAGAAGCTGCTGCCCATCAAGGCGTACGTCCTCGACCCGGACAGCGGGCTGCCCAAGCGCGACCCCAGGACCGGCGAGGAGAAGATCGCCACGGTCTTCGCCAACAAGGAGGGCGAGCCGAAGAAGAACACCCTCGCGCTGCTCCAGCACATCGAGGAGGCCAAGACCCGCCCGCTGGCCCGCTTCATCAACGGCCTCTCCATCCGGTACGTCGGGCCGGTCGCCGCCCAGGCCCTCGCCCGCGAGTTCCGCTCCATCGACCGCATCGAGCAGGCCACCGAGGAGGAGCTGGCGCGCCCGGACGGGGTCGGCGACATCATCGCCGCCGCGGTCAAGGAGTGGTTCGCCGTGGACTGGCACCGCGAGATCGTCCGCAAGTGGAAGGCGGCCGGCGTTCCGCTGGAGGACCGGTCCACGGGGGAGGACGAGGGCCCGCGCCCGCTCGAAGGCCTCACCGTCGTCGTCACCGGCACCCTGGAGAACTTCACCCGGGACGCGGCCAAGGAGGCCCTCCAGAACAGGGGCGCGAAAGTGACCGGATCCGTGTCCAAGAAGACGTCGTTCGTCGTGGTCGGTGACAACCCCGGTTCGAAGTACGACAAGGCGATGCAACTGAAGGTTCCGGTTCTGGACGAGGACGGTTTCGCCGTGCTGCTCGAACAAGGGGCCGAAGCGGCGGCGGATGTCGCGCTTTCGGCTGAGGAATAGCGGTTGAAGGCCACCCGATCGGCGCATATCAGTTGCATACGGGTGGCGGGGTGGCATTCGGGCAACCGTCGACGACCAGTGCCCCTGGAAGCCTTCCGCGGCCTACTGTTGAGGTGTGCGCCCGCCGTGCCCAGCTGCGGTCGGGGCACCCTGCCCCGAGTGACAGGGGAAGGGGTCTCCCAGGCGGAGCCGTTGAAGGTGGTCGAGGCGGGGGCCGCGTGGCGTGGGCACCGCCGGCTGTGAGAGGGACGGGAATGGAACCGACCGAGAGCGCCGCCGCGGGCTCACGGCTGCGCCTGCGTCGCATGGTGGGCGCGTCGCACGTGAGCCGGTGGCTCGGGCAACGCGATGGCGGCGCCCCGCCTCCCACGACGGGCACCCGGGTGCCCCAGGCCACCGGCCACACCACGGGGCACCTCCACGGCCCGGCCGACGCGGACGCCGAACGGCACCTGGCCTGGCCCGCGTTGCCCGCGGCGATCGTCGCGACCGCCGCCTTCGTCCTGGGCGCCGGTTTCTACCGGGCGTTCAGCGACGGCCACGCCCTCTTCCCGTCCGGCACCGTCGGCTGGTCGCTGGCCGTGCTGTCCGGCATCGTCGTCGGCCACCTGGTCATGCTCGGCCGCTCCCGCTGGTGGGGCGGCACCGGCTCGGGCGCCGCCCTCACCCTCGCCGTCCTGCTGCTGTACGGCTGGATTCCGGCCGGCATGGTCAGCCTCACCGTCGTCGTCCTGGTCGGCATCGCCCGCCGGGGCCGCTGGCGGCAGGGCGTCCTGCACGGCGCGGTGGACATCCTCGGCATCGCGGCGGGTGCCCTGCTCCTCGGCGTCTGCGGCTCCGTACCGTCCGTCGAGCACCCCTGGGGCCCCGGCACCTGGGGGGTGTACGCAGCGCCCAAGGTGGTGCTCGTCGCCGTCGCCTACCTCGCCGTCACCCGCGCCCTGCTGTGGTACCTGCAGACCCCGCGCCCCGGTCTGCCCACCGCCGCCCGTACCGCCCTGGTCCGACAGGGCCTGCTCGCCGTCGCCCTGCTCGGCATCGCTCCGCTGG
This sequence comes from Streptomyces sp. NPDC085944, assembly GCF_040686295.1. NCBI lineage: Bacteria > Bacillati > Actinomycetota > Actinomycetes > Kitasatosporales > Streptomycetaceae > Streptomyces > Streptomyces sp. NPDC085944. The sequence continues at coordinate 149,754 of NZ_JBFBJX010000005.1, forward strand.
TCTGCGTCGTCGCCGTCGCCAAGCCGCTGCTGCTGCCGCTGTTCGCCATCCCGCTCATCGCCCTCGACTCCACGCTGTGGATCGCCCGCGCCCGCGCCGAGGAGCAACTGCGCGACCCGCTCACCGGCCTGCCCAACCGGCAGTGGCTGCTGGAGCGCACCTGGAGCGCGCTGGACGACGCCGAACGCATCGGCGCCCGAGCCGCCCTGATGCTGATCGACCTCGACCGTTTCCGGTCGGTCAACGACACACTCGGACACCTCGCGGGCGACCGGCTGCTGCTGCAGACCGCCGACCGGCTGCGGCAGGCCCTGCCCCGCGGGGCGGAGGCCGCGCGGCTCGGCGGCGACGAGTTCGCCGTCTTACTGCCGGTCGCCGACTCCACCACGTCGGCGACCCGGGTCGCCCGGAGCCTCGTGTCCGAGCTCAGTTCACCGATGGACCTGGACGGACTCACCCTGGTCCTGGAAGCCAGCGCCGGCGTCGCCGTCTTCCCCGACCACGCGCTGGACGCCGAAGGACTGCTGCGCCGCGCGGACGTGGCGATGTACCAGGCGAAGCGGGACCGCACCGGCGTGGAGGTCTACGAGTCCAAGCGGGACTCCAACACGCCGGACCGGCTCGGCCTCCTCGGCGACCTGCGCCGGGCCCTGGACGCCCACGAGGTCGAGCTGCACTACCAGCCCAAGGTCCGCTTCGACGGACAGGTGGCGGGCCTGGAGGCCCTGGTGCGCTGGGTGCACCCCGAGCGCGGCAAGGTGCCGCCGGACGAGTTCATAGCCATCGCCGAGTCCTCCGGGCTCATGCCCCACCTCACCGAGTACGTACTGGAGACGGCGCTCGGGCAGGTCGCCCGCTGGCGCGCCCAGGGGCTCTTCGTGCCGGTCGCGGTCAACGTCTCCCCGCGCGACGTGCACACCCCCGGTTTCGCGGGCTCGGTGGCCGCCCGGCTCGCCCGGCACGGCGTTCCCGCGGGAGCGCTCCAACTCGAGATCACGGAACACGTCCTGCTCGAGGACCCGCAGCGCGCGGCCGACACCCTCAACGCGCTGACCGGGCACGGCGTCAAGATGTCCCTCGACGACTTCGGCACCGGCTACTCCTCCCTCGTCCACCTGCGCAGGCTCCCCGTCAGCGAGCTGAAGATCGACCGCTCGTTCGTGGCCCGGCTGGCCATCGACAACGAGGACGCCGAGATCGTGCGCTGCACCGTCGACCTCGCCCACTCCCTCGGCCTGCTCGTCGTCGCCGAGGGAGTGGAGGACGACGAGACCTGGGAGCGGCTGCGGGACCTGCGCTGCGACGCCGTACAGGGCTGGCTGGTCGCGGCCGCGATGCCCCCGGAGGAGACCACCGCCTGGCTGCTCGCCCGCGGCTCAAGGGGCTGGGTACGGGCCGCCGCCGCACTGCCCGCGGCGGCGAGCGACGAGTGACCTGAGCGCCTGAGCGCCTGAGCGCCGTCGGCCGAGGCGCGCTCTGCCCGCCGGTGCCGCCGCCCACCGGGACGGCCCGGCGGGACCGACGCGCCGCTGCCTCCACGCCGCCCGGTCCGGTCCTTTCGTCCGCCTCGGCCCGGACGCGCGCCCGGCCTGGACGAGCCGCCCGGCCCGGACACGGGGCGCCCGCGC